>JANQNP010000001.1 GCA_028279505.1 Dehalococcoidia bacterium | reverse complement strand
ACCGCGAACGCTGGGTCGACACGATGATCCAGGAGGAGCACGGCCTCGCGCTGAGCGGGCCGAACCCGCTCTCCGCCGCCAGCGCCACGTTCGTCGCCTTCCTCGTCGTCGGCGCCATCCCGCTGCTCCCGTTCTTCTTCGACGAGTTCGTGACCGAGCTGGCCCGCCCCTTCCTCTGGAGCGCCATCCTCACCGCCCTCGCCTTCGTCGGCGTCGGCGCCGCCAAGGGCATCACGCTCGGCGGCCGCATCTGGCGCTCCGCCGGCGAAACGCTCGCCGTCGGCGGCCTCGCCGCCAGCGCCGCCTGGATCGTCGGCTACGTCCTCCGCGGCATCGCCGACGCCACCTAACACCGGCCGATCGGCTCCCCATGCCACGGGGCGCCAGCGGGCGGACTTCCCGAAGTCGGCTGGGATGCAGGAGTGCGCGGGGGCCCCGCGGCGTTGCGGCCGTGAGCTATCGACCGTCCTCGAGCGGGGCTGGCTCGGATCACCTCGTGCCCCTGCCCGCGACGTGATCCGGAAGCGCTCCGGCCTCACGCCGAGGACGTGTACTGCCCGAACTGCGGGACGGTGTTCTACGTCCCGAAGCCCTCGGCGTCGGCGAATCTGCGGCACGCGGGACGGCCGGCCTCGCGCCGGGTCAGGGCGGTGGCATGAGGCTCGCTCAACGGTCGGCCGAGCCCGCATGCGGCGCCGTCGTACCTATCATCACGCAATCGGAGTTCGGAGTCGATCATGCAGCAGTCGAATCGCGACGACCCGTTGAAGAGGCTGGGGTGGGCCGACGATCTCACCCCAGAGAGTCGGGAGTTCCTACTCGAAGAGGCTCGCAAGCGACTGAACGAGGTGGTCAGCGGGACGGAGGCGCAGGATGCGAAGGCTATGACGCTGTTCAGTCTCAGCGTTCTCGTGGTCACCGCGAGCGGCGTGTTCGGGAATCTGTCGCAGCTGCATTGGGCAACGTTGATCGGTCTACTCGTGCTCGTCGGTGCCACGTGGTTCATCGCGTGGCAGGCATACCGTCCTCGCAAGTTTCGGACGGGGATTCAGGTCGCCAACTTCGCGAGAGCCGAACTCAATCCAGTCGAACGGGCGAAAGGCAGCCTCGACGGAGCGGCTCTGGAGACGCTTATCGACGACTTTCAGCTCATGCTGGATGTCTCGCGTTGGAAGAGCATCTGGCTGAGGGTGCTGTTCTGGATGACGGCGGCGCAGGCGGCGGCCATCATCGTTGTGGAGCTGCTCGAGAACTAGCTCACTCATCCTCTCGGGCTGACGTTTCAGAGTCGTCGGTCTCGGGTCGAGGCTCGGCGGGTCGAGGCCGCTCGCGCGAGGCCTCTTCGCGCCTCGCCGGCTCGGAATCGGGAGCAGCCGCCGGTTCTCCCGGGTCTGATTCTATGAGCCGATACTCATCGGTTCCTTCGCGCTTTCTCGCTGTGGCCATCGGTGTCCCCGCTTCGCCGCCGGATGATGCTTGTGTACGGCTACCCACCGCAACCCGGAGTCTCCTCGCCTGAGACCTCGGGGTGACGTGTGAACCCCATCGAGCGCCCGGAGCTGCACTACTACGGGGGGAAGTGGGTGATCGGCTCGTCGATCATCGGCCGCTTCCCGGAGCACGAGGCGTATACCGAACTGCTCGCCGGCGCCGCGAGTGTGCTGCTCCAGATGGCCCGACGACGATCGAGGTCTAGAACGACCTTGATGGCGAGGTGGCCAACTTCTTCACCGTCCTCCGCGAGCGCACGGACGAGCTCGTCGAAGCGCTCCGCCTGACCCGATTCTCGCGCGCCGAGCTGGACGTGGCCACAGTGTCGGGCGGCGGATCCGGTGGAACGGGCGCGACGCACCTTCATCCTCTCCTGACAAGGCCGCTCGAGGCGGGTCAGTCACGGTGCCGGTTCGCGTTACCAGAAGCACGCCTTCAGCCGTTCGTGATCGCCACCTCAGGACTTCGGGGCCCTCGAGCGGCTCTACGACGTCGCCGAGCGGTCCCGCCGGGTGCACATCGAGTGCTCGCCGGCGATCGAGGTCATCCAGAGATTCGACCAGCCGCGGCCGCTGTTCTACTGCGACCCGCCCTACGTCGCGTCAACGCGATCGGAGCGCTGGGAGCAGGCGTACCACACCGAGCGCATGGCGCCCGTCAGCGGCTACCCGTCGGAGCTCTATGATGAGTTGTTCGCCCGCTGGCGCCGCTTCGAGCGCCGCGGCCACCGACCACCGGGGATCAGCGCGCTTCCGTGGCGAGTGCCTGTGACTCTCACCGAACGCCGCCGCCGCGGCGCGCCAGGGAACGCGCTGGACCTATTCGGTGAGATGCCGGCGCGAGCGAGCTAGCGGCAGGAGTCGGGGAGTGGCTCGCCGATCTTGGCCTCCTCGAAGCATACGTCAGCGTGATCGGTCTCCCAGGAAGTGACGCATGTCGTCCGTTCGCGGCCGAATCCGACGAAGTCGATGCAAACCTGCGTCCCACCGACTCGCGAAATGCGGGTCACCTGCTTGTTGACGACGGTCAATGGTGCGGGCGTCGCCCGCTCCTCCAGGGCCTCGACTCGGAGTTCCAAGTCATCCACCCGGGAATCGTCGGAGCAGGCAACGCCGGCAAGGAGAAGAGAACCAACGACAAGCAGCGACCGCAAAAGCATGTCGGGATTCTAACGGTAGCGGCCTCGAAGAGCTCGGTTCACTGCCCAACGTGGCTCTCCGAGACCGTGACCCGCTACCTGATCACGGGCGACGAGGAGAATCGAACCTTCCTCCTATGCTCGACGTGCGGCAACGAATCACCCTCGGTGGAGTGCGCGATCGACGGCTGCAAGAGAGGAGCGCGGGCGGTCTGTCAGAGCGGCGGTAAGCGCCCGCTCGGCAAGACCTACAGCGGCCCCTACGGCGAGCACCTGCGCTGCCACCATCGCGCCCGTCGAGCTGCCCATGCCCGCGAGGAAGCCCGTGAGCCCGAGGCGGTGTTCGCAACGCGTCCCTGTATTCGGCGGACCTAGATGACTGATGCCCGAGATCGGGCCGCGCAGAATCGTCGATTATGTCCTGCGAGGCATCGTCGAGGCCACTTAACACCCGCTGATCGATCCCTCGCCCCGCGTTGATAGGCGGAACTGCACAGGCGTATACTCCGGAAGACCGTTCTCCCCAGCGGTCAACGCGGTCACTCCCCGTCTGAGAGCACCTCTCGGTGATCAACCCGCTCTCGTCCTTCCTCGGGATGTTCTCCCACGACATCGGGATCGATCTCGGGACCGCCAACACGCTCGTCAGCGTGCGCGGCCGAGGCATCGTCATCGACGAGCCCTCGGTCGTCGCGATCGACAAGGTCACCAAGCGCATCCTCGCCATCGGCGACGAGGCGAAGCGCATGGTCGGCCGCACCCCCTCGACCATCGTCGCCGTCCGCCCCCTGAAGGACGGCGTGATCTCCGACTTCGGCGTCACCGAGCGCATGCTCCAGCACTTCATCCGCTCGGTGCACGAGCGCTTCGGCCTCGGCATCCCCCGTCCGCGCGTCGTCGTCGGCATCCCGTCCGGGGCGACCGAGGTCGAGAAGCGCGCCGTGCACGACGCCGCCATCGCCGCCGGTGCGCGCGCCGCCTACCTGATCGAGGAACCGATGGCAGCCGCCATCGGCGGTCGTCTCCGCGTGATGGACGCCTCCGGCACGATGGTCGTCGACATCGGCGGCGGCACCACCGAGGTCGCAGTGATCGCCCTCGGCGGCATCGTCCAGGCGACCTCCGTCCGCGCCGCCGGCGACGCGATGGACTCAGCGATCATCGAGTACGCCCGCCAGGTCCACAACATGCTGATCGGCGAGCGCACCGCCGAGCAGGTCAAGATCGACGCCGGCTCCGCCTTCGCCCTCGATGACGAGGAACTCGTCGACCTGCGCGGTCGCGACCTCGCCACCGGCCTCCCGAAGGCCGTCGAGGTCTCCACCATCGAGCTGCGCGACGCCCTCTCCCCCGTCACCAACGAGATCATCCGCACCGTCCGCGGCACCATCGAGACCACCCCGCCCGAACTCGTCGCCGACCTGATGCTCCACGGCATCGCGATGACCGGCGGCGGCGCCCTCCTCCGCGGCCTCGACCGCCGCCTCGCGATGGAGACCCGCTTCCCCGTCTACGTCACCGAGGACCCGCTCCGCACCGTCGTCCGCGGCTGCGCCGAAGCCCTCGAGGAGGCCGAAACCCTCGAGCGTGTCCAGTCCGCGATCGCAACCCGGCGGCCGCCCCGGTGAGCCCCCACCACCCTCGCCGCCCGCGGCAGCCGCACCACCCACCGGCGATCTAGACGATGGCCGGTAGCCGGAGCGCCGCCTGGTTCTCCGCGCTCTTCGTCACCGCGCTGCTGCTGCTCGGCGCCTCCACCCTGCCGCCCGCCGGCCCGGTCGAAGAGCAAGGACGAGCCGTCCTCGCCCCCGCGGTCACCTTCCTCGGCGACCTAGCCCGCCCCGTCGGCAACGTCGTCCTCCGCGCCGGCGAGGTCGACCAGCTCTCCGCCGACAACGCCTCGCTCCGCCTCGAGGTCGAGCGCCTCCAGCGCGAGCTCGCCACCCTCCGCGAACAGCAGACCGTCAGCGAGGCCGCCGCCGCCCTGTTCGAGGGCGCCCGCTGGGATCCCACCGACGCCCTGGTCGCCCCGATCTGGTTCCGCGACCCGGCCCCCGGCCGCGCCGCCGTCCTCATCGGCCGAGGCGCCGATGTCGGCGTCCTCCCTGGCCAGCCGGTACTCGGCCCCGGCGGCACCTTGATCGGAACCATCGCTGAGGTCGAATCCTCCCGCGCCTGGCTCCGCCTCCTCACCGACGACGACACCGCCGTCGCCGTCATGGTCCAGTCCTCGCGCACCCTCGGCGCCCTCGTCGGCACCAACGACCGCCTCGCGCTAGAACTGGTCGAGCGCGGCGCCGACGTCGCCGTCGGCGACATCCTCGTCACCTCCGCCCTCGGCGGCCGCCTCCCCCCGGGCCTCGTCGCCGGCCGCGTCACCGCCGTCGAATCGAGCCCCCAGGCCCTCTTCCAGACCATCGCCGTCGAGCCGCTGAGCGACCTCCAGCGCCTGGAGCAGGTCCTCGTGCTCACCAGCTTCCGCCCCGCCACCCCCGAGCCGGATCCCGCCCCATGATCATGTTCCAGCTCATGCTCGGCACCAGTGCCGCACTCCTCCAAGCCGCAGTGATCCCCAGATTCACCACCGACCCGTGGGCAGCCCCCGTCGTCGCGAGCGCCGTCATCGCCGCGTGGGCAGTCACTCGCCAACCCCACGAAACCTGGCCGATCGCGCTCGCCAGCGCGCTCGTCCTCGGCCTCGTCTCGATCGAGCGGAGCGGCTGGTTCCTGCTCGCGATGCTTCCAACCGTCGGTCTCGCCATGCTCCTCGACGCGGTCTCGCCAAGGAACCGAGGCCTACCCGCCCGCCTTGGCCGTGCGGCGGCAGCCGCCGCAGCCGGCGCGCTCGGCTACGCTCTGCTGCTCGCCCTCGCCTCCGCTTCGAGCGCCTCACTGATCGAGGAAGCGCGATCGCTCGCCCTCGCCGCGATCGCCACGGCGCTACTCGCCGTACTGACCGTCGCGGCCACCTCCCCCTTCCGGCGCCGCCCGGCAGGCCTGTTCGCGTGATCCGCCAATGATTCCGGGTTCAATCGAGGCCCGCCGCTTCCTCCTCCTGCGACTCGGCGCGGTGGCCGTGTTCCTGCTGCTCGGCGCCCAGCTGATCCGCATGCAGCTCCTCGACCCGACGCCGGCGCCACCGCTCGCCAGCGGCGAGCAGCCCCGTATCGTCCAGTCCGAGGCCGCGCGTGGCCTGATCTACGACCGCAACGGCATCCCGCTCGTCTCCAACGAGGCAGCCTACGTCCTCCGGCTTGTCCCCGCCGACCTCCCCGCTGACGACACCGACCGTCGGACCGCCCTCGTCGCCATCGAGCGCGAGTCCGGCATCGCAGTCGCCGACCTCGAGGCGGCCACGCAGGAGGGTCTCGCGACGGTCGATCCGACAGCACCCGTCGAGGTGCGCGCCCTCGGCAGCGCACCCGAGGCGATCCGCCTCCGGGCCGCGCTTGCCACGATTCCGGGCGTCGAGGTCACCGCCGTACCGCAGCGCATCTACGCCGGCGGCGAGCTGGTCGCCCACCTCGTCGGTCACGTCGGCGCGATCGACGAGGCCGAGGTAGAGCGCTACCTCGACGACGGCTACGCCCTGAACTCGATCGTCGGACAGAGCGGCCTCGAAGCGATCTACGAAGAGACGCTACGCGGACAGCCGGCACGGGGCCTCGTGGTCTCGGACCCCACGGGACGCGCCCGCGACCGGCTGAGCAACTTCGCCGCACAGCCCGGCGCCGACCTCGAGCTGTCGATCGACCTAGGGCTGCAGCAGGTCACCGCCGACGCCCTCGCCGAGGCGATCGAGGCCGGACTCCCACCCGAGGCCCCCGATCGCGACCCACCGACCCGCGTCGCAGCGGCCGTCGCTCTCGACGTCCGGACCGGCGAGGTCCTCGCACAGGTGTCGCTGCCCTCGTTCGACCCGAACATCCTCAACGGCGCCAACGAGCGTGCGCTGCGGGCGCTACTGACAGACCCAACACGTCCGCTAGTCGACCGCACGTACATGGAAGCCCACCCGCCGGGCTCCACCTTCAAGACCCTCGTCGCCTACGCCGCGCTCGAGGAAGGCGTCGCGACGCCGGAAACCAGAATCACCAGCACCGGCGCGATCACGATCCAGGATGAGTTCGATCCATCGGTGACATACGTCTTCCGTGACTGGGCCGCCCACGGCACAACCGACATGTATTGGGGCCTCGCGCGCTCCTCGGACGTCTACTTCTACTACCTGTCGGGCGGCTACCGCAGCGGTGGCGTCACCCACTTCGAGGGACTCGGAGCGACGCGCCTGGCCGACTACGCACGGCAGATCGGCCTCGGCACACCGACCGGCCTGGACCTCCCCGGGGAGGTCGGTGGGCTCGTGCCGGATGAGGACTGGAAGACCGAAACGATCGGCGACCCGTGGTTCCTCGGCGACACGTACACCTTCGGGATCGGCCAGGGGTACCTGACCGTTTCACCGATGCAGATGGCGGTGCTGACCGCCGCCATCGCCAACGATGGCGACGTCCTCGAACCGCGGCTGGTTCGCGGCGTGCATGCTGACGGGCACTTCATCGAGACGCCTCGGACGGCCCGGGACCGCCTCGAGAACGGCGGCGATTCGCTGGCAGTGATCCGCGAAGCGATGCGCATCACCGCCGGGCCGGGTGGCACGGCGTGGCGCGGCCAGCCCGACGGCGTGACGATCGGCGGCAAGACTGGGACCGCGGAGTTCGGCACGCCGTACCCCGACGGCGAGTTCGACACCCATGGCTGGTACATCGGCTTCGCGCCCTTCGAGGAACCCGAGATCGCTGTCGCCATCTACGTGGAGCACGGCGTTGGCTCGACGCACGCAGGACCGGTTGCCCGTGCAATGTTTGAGCACTACTTCGGCCTCGTTGCCCCTCCCGAGCTCGCCGCGGCGGTGCCAGAGTGACTGTGACGAGCCCCGCAATGACGCAATGGGCGCGACGAGCGGCAGCACATCCCCACCGCCTGATCGGCGATCCACTGCTGGTCTCGGCCACGCTCGTGATCGGCGCGATCGGACTGCTCTCGCTCCAAGGTGCCACGCAGACGACCGACGGCGGCGTCTCCGCCGAGGTCGCTCGTCAGAGCGCGTTCCTCGCCGTTGGCCTGGTCGTGCTGATCGTGAGCGCCCGCGTCGACTACCGGTTGCTCAGGCTCCTCTGGGCGCCCCTGTTGATCCTCGGGATCGGAATGCTCGCGCTCGTCCTCGTCGCCGGCTCGACCGAGTTCGGTGCCCGTCGCTGGTTCCTGCTTGGCGGCTACAGCCTGCAGCCCTCGGAGTTCGCCCGGCTCACGACTGTGCTGGCAATCGCTGCGGCCGCCTCGTCACGCGACGCCACCCCACGAGGGGTCGCGGTGCTGCTGGTCGCCTTCCTCATCCCGGCTGGGCTGATCCTGGTGGAGCCCGACCTCGGGAGTGCGCTGGTCCTCGGGGCAGCATGGCTCGCGATGATGATCGCCTGGCCGGTATCCGCTCGCGGACTCTGGGCGATCGCCGCCAGCGTGGTCGCATTCATCCCGCTCGCCTTCGCTCTCGCGGTGCCCGGCTACCAGCGCGAGCGGCTGGCGGTCTTCCTCGATCCGGACCGCGATCCACTTGGCAGCGGCTTCACGCTCCGCCAGGTCGAGGTCGCCCTGGGAGGTGGTGGCGTAACCGGGCGCGGCCTCGAACTCGGCGGCTCCGCCCTCGACGGGCTATCGACACGAAACTCGGACTTCGCGCTGGCGCAGATCGGCGAGCAGCTCGGTCTCCTCGGGACATTGACGGTGCTGCTGGCGTTCGGGGTGATCGCCTGGCGCGGGCTGGCGATCGCAGAATCCGCGTCCGATCGTTTCGGTCAACTCCTCGGAGTGGGTCTGACCGCCCTGCTGGTCGTGCAGGCGCTCTTGCACGTGGCCGTCAA
Source organism: Dehalococcoidia bacterium (assembly GCA_028279505.1). Classification (GTDB taxonomy): domain Bacteria; phylum Chloroflexota; class Dehalococcoidia; order UBA2979; family UBA2979; genus UBA6627. The sequence continues at coordinate 5,103 of JANQNP010000001.1, read as the reverse complement.
CGTGAGGCTCTTCCCCGCCACCGGCATACCGCTCCCGATGATCTCGCTCGGCGGCTCCTCGATGCTGGCGGCCTGCGCAATGATCGGACTGCTGCTGAGCATCGCCTCGCGGCGTCACGCCGATCCGCTCGAACGGTGGAGCGGGGCGCGCTGGGACTAGCGAGCACGATCGTCGCGGCCTCGACGCGAAGAACGGGCCCCTGCCGGGGCCCGTTCTGGTTCTCGTCTCGGGCGTGACCTACGAGGTCAGCGCCGGCTCCGCTGGCTCGGCGGGCTCCGGCGGCTCGGGTGGCTCCGAGGAGCCCTCGATCCGCTCGATCTTGATCTCCTCGTCGACGTAATCGACGCGGAGCGTGTCGCCCTCCTGGTAGGTGGAGTCGAGCATCGCGTCGGACATCGGGTCCTCGACCTGGTTCTGGATGACGCGGCGAAGCGGCCGCGCACCAAAGACCTCGTCGAAGCCCTCTTTGCCGAGGTAGTCGAGCAGCGCCGGGGTGACCTCGAGGTGCATCGCCTTGTCGCGGAGGTTGTCCCGCAGGTCGTTGAGCTGCAGGTCCACGATCTGGCGGATGTGGTCCTGACCCAGCGCGTGGAACACCACGTGCTGATCGATGCGGTTGATGAACTCAGGTCGGAATACCCGCTTCATCTCCTCCTCGACGCGGTCCTTCATCCGTCGGTAGCGGTCCTCGGCCGTCTTCTCTTCGTCGGCGTTGGTCGCGAACCCGACCCGCGAGTCCTTGCGGATCAGGTCAGACCCGACGTTGGACGTCATGATGATGATGGTGTTGCGGAAGTCGACCTTGCGGCCCTTCGCGTCGGACAGGTGCCCGTCGTCGAAGATCTGCAACAGCATGTTGAAGACGTCCGGGTGCGCCTTCTCGATCTCGTCGAGGAGGATCAGGCAGTAGTTGCGCCGCCGCACCAGGTCCGTGAGCTGACCGCCGTCGTCGTAGCCGACGTAGCCCGGAGGCGAGCCGACCAGTCGCGAGACGGTGTGCTTCTCCATGAACTCGGACATATCGATGCGGACGATGTTGTCCTTCGACCCGAACATGAACTCGCCGAGCATCTGAGCCAGGTACGTCTTCCCGACGCCGGTCGGCCCGAGGAACATGAACACGCCGATCGGGCGCTTCGGGTCCTTCAGACCGGCGCTGGCGCGACGCACGGCCTTGGAGACGGCCGCGACGGCCTCTTCCTGGCCGATCACCTTGTCCTTCAGGTAGGACTCCATCTCGAGGAGCCGCTGGGACTCCTCGGCGGCGATCCGCGTGAGCGGGACGCCGGTCCACTGCGAGATCACGTCGCGGATGTCGTCTTCACTCACGACGGCCTGTTCGGCCTCGCGGGCGGTCTCCATCTCGGTCTCGAGCTCTTCGAGCTGGGACTGCAGCCGTACCTCTCGCTCGCGGAGCTCCGCGGCGAACTCGTACTGCTGGTTGGCGATCGCCTGGTCTTTCTCGCGACGCAGCGCCTCGAGGCCCTTCGTCACTTCGCGGACGGATGGCGGCGTCGCGTGGCGACGGATCCGGACACGGGCGGACGCCTCGTCGATGAGGTCGATCGCCTTGTCGGGAAGGAAGCGATCAGCCACGTAGCGCGACGACAGCTCGGCCGCGGCTCTCACGGCCTCGTCCGAGATCTTCAGCTTGTGGTGCTCCTCGTACGCGGCGCGCACGCCGGTGAGGATCTGGATCGTGTCGTCGACCGACGGCTCGTCGACCTGCACCGGCTGGAAGCGGCGCTCCAGCGCCGCGTCACGCTCGATGTGCTTGCGGTACTCGTCGAGGGTGGTCGCACCGACGGCCTGAATCTCACCTCGGGCGAGCGCCGGCTTGAGGATGTTGGCCGCGTCGACCGCGCCTTCGGCAGCGCCGGCGCCGACGAGCATGTGCAGCTCGTCGATGAACAGTACGCAGTTGGCGGAGGACTTGATCTCCTCGATCACCTTCTTGAGGCGCTCTTCAAACTCGCCCCGGTACTTGGTCCCGGCGACGAGCAGGCCGATGTCTAGCGTGAGCATGCGCTTGCCGAGGAGCGTGTCCGGCACCTCGCCAGCGACGATCCGGTGGGCAAGGCCCTCCGCGATCGCGGTCTTACCGACGCCGGGCTCGCCGATCAGCACCGGGTTGTTCTTCGTTCGGCGCGAGAGGATCTGGACGACCCGCTCGATCTCGCTGTCGCGCCCAACGATCGGGTCGAGCTGGCCGGCGCGGGCCATCGCCGTGAGGTCGACGCCGAGCTGGTCGAGCGTCGGAGTGCGTGCGGAGCGCTGGCCGGCCGCGGCCGCCTGCTGCCCCTGCGGCTGGTTCTGAGCCAGGATGCGGGTCGTCTCACCTCGGACGCGCTCGAGGTTCACCCCGAGGCTCTCGAGGACACCCGCCGCAATGCCCTCGCCCTCGCGGACGAGGCCGAGGAGCAGGTGCTCGGTACCGATGTAGGAGTGCGACAGCCGGCGCGCCTCGTCGACGGCCAGTTCGATGACTTTCTTGGCACGAGGGGTGAGGCCGATTTCGCCAGTCGACTGGCGGTCGCCACGACCGATGATGAACTCGACCGCGGAGCGAACCTTGTTCAGCTCGACGCCGAGATTCGAAAGGACTTTGGCGGCTACGCCGTCGCCCTCACGCACCAGGCCGAGCAGCAAGTGCTCGGTCCCGATGTAGTTGTGATTGAAGCGCTGCGCCTCTTCCTGAGCGAGCGTCAGGACGCGGCGGGCACGTTCGGTGAACTTGTCGAATCGGTCAGCCATCCGGGCCTCCGTCATATCCGAAAACAAGGCTATCACAGCGCAATTTGAGCAACGAGAATGGATCAACCACTCTCGTCATATCGGACGGAGCGGTAGCTCGCCGGTCGCCGCGGGCCGTTCCCGGACCACTCTCATTATTGAGAACTGGCGCCCTGGCGTCAGTGCGGTGGAACCCGGATCAGCGACGCGCCCAATGTGGCGAGATCCTGACGAATCCAGATCAAGAACTGCCCCCTCGCGGGGGCAGTCTCGTTGCCATGATTGAGCGACAGGGCTGGACGATGAAGGCCGCTAGGACTGCGTCTCCGCAGCGTCCTCGGACGCCTCTGGTTCCGCAGGGGTTTCGGTCGTCTCGGCCGCCGGTTCCGGCGCAGCTTCGGCCGCTGGCTCAGTGGTCTCCGCCTCGGCGGCGGGCGGCGCCTCAACGACCTCGGCAGCAGGTGCCGGCTCGGTAGCCGCGGCCGGCTCGCTCGTCTCCTGCTGGGCCGCCTGCGCGGCTTGCATCGCGGCCTGCATCGCCGTGAGCACCGGACCCGTGTCGACCTCGGGGGCGGCCGATTGGCCACCACCGCCGCCTCCACCACCGCTCGAGGCGCTTGCCGCCGCTTGCTCGCGGCGCGCTGCGGCCTGAGCGGTGTCGGCCTCGCGACGGGACTCGTAGCGAGCTTCGATCGCGGTCGTCTCCGCCTCGAACTTCTCCTTGGCTTCGTCGCTGATGCTGATCACGCGGCCGTCGCCGTCGAACTGCCAGCCACGGAGCTCCGCCTCGCGGCGGGCTTCGCGGAGGGAGAGGCCAAGGCGGTGACGATCATGCTCGATGCGAACGATCTTCAGCGGCACGACGTCGCCATCCTCGAGGACCTCTTCGGGGTGACCGATGCGGCGCTCGACGATCTCGGAGACGTGGACCAAGCCCTCCACCGGGCCAGGGAGACGGGCGAAGGCTCCGAAGGGGACGAGCTTGGTGATCACACCCGGGACGACGTCGCCGACGGCGTACTGGGTGATCATCTGCTCCCACTGCTCCGGCGCCGCGCGCCGGATCGAGAGGGCGATCTTCTTGTTCTCCTTGTCGACGCGGAGAACGTAGACGTTCACCTCGTCGCCGATCTTGAAGAGCTCCTCCGGCTGGGCGTTGCGGTCCCAGGAGAGCTCGGAGAGGTGCACGAGGCCGTCGGCGCCGCCGAGGTCCACGAAGACACCGAAGTTGCGGATCGATGCGACTTTGCCGGTGCGGATCTCGCCCTCGGCGAGCTCCTCGAGGAGGCGGTCCTTCTGCTCGGCGCGCCACTCCTGGAGCGCAGCGCGCTCGGAGAGGATGACGCGGTTGCGGCGGCGGTTGATCTCGATGACCTTGAGCTGCAGCTCGCGGCCGACCTGAGCGGAGAGCGGGTTAGCGCCGTCTGAGCCGGGCTTGGCGCCGACGACCTGCGACATCGGGATGAAGGCGTTGACGCCCTCGACGTTCGCGAGAAGGCCGCCCTTGTTGAAGCCGGTGATCTCGGCCTCGAACACGTCGCCGCTCTCGAAGCGCTCCTGCAGGACGCGCCAGCCCTGCTCGCCACGCGCGCGGTCGATGGAGAGGCCGACCTGGCCGGCGGCGGTTTCGGGCTGGATGACGAAGACGAGGACGTTCTCGCCGATGCTGAGCTTGGAGAGCGGGTCCGCGCCCATGGAGAGCATCTCCTGGACGGGCACGACCCCTTCGGACTTGAAGCCGATGTCAACGAGGACGCTGTCGCGCTCGATCGCCATCACGCTGCCCTCGACGACCTCACCCCGGCGCAGCGGGCGCAGTTCGCCCGCGCCGACGCTCTCGAGGAGCGCGGCCATGTCCATCTCGTCCGTCGGTTCGGGGGCCGCGGGAGCGGCCGGCGGATCAGCCACGGCGACGGCCGCTTCAGCCGGCGCGGTCTCGGCCGGGGCAGCCGCTGGTTCGGCTGCGGGAGGTGTCGCGTCTGCCGTGGGTTCGGATGGTGCTGCTTCCGCAGCGGGGTCGGTTGCCGGCGTCGCCGACGAGTCGGGGGAAGTGCTCTCGTTCGTCAAACTCGTGTCTGCCTTCCGTGGCGGAAACGCCACGTGTTTCGGGGGTTTCGGACGGCCGCAGCATAGCACGCGGCGGTGGTTCAACCCTCGGGGTTCGCCCCGCCGGCCATCCGGCTCGGCTCGGGGATCAATCGCACGCACAACGGGCCACTCCGATGGAGTGGCCCGCATAGGTCCTGGCGGTGGCCTATTTTCCGCACCCGGTCACCCGGGCAGTATCGTCAGCGCTACGACGTTTCACTTCCGTGTTCGGAATGAGAACGGGTGGGTCCGCCGCGCTCTAACCACCAAGGAGACGATTA
>JANQNP010000002.1 GCA_028279505.1 Dehalococcoidia bacterium | reverse complement strand
CAAGAATGTGGGGCTGCGCCCCACGCCCCGCTCTTCACCGCTTCGCGGTGGGGGAGGGGAACGAGGTCTTAGACCAGGGGGAGGGCGAGGGTGTTGGCTTCTCGGCCGCGGAGGGACCAGGAGGTGACTTCGTCGATGGTGACGTCGAGGAGGTCGCCGATGCGGTTGGTGGCGTCGAAGTGGACGAGCTGGCCATGGCGGGTGCGGCCGGTGGAGCGGTTGTCGGCTTCGCGTTCGACGAGGACTTCGACGGTCTGGCCGAGGAGGCGCTGGTTGATGCGCTGGGAGGAGGCGGCGTGGATCTCTTCGATGATGTGGAGGCGTTCCTTCTTGACCTCGCGGGGGACGTCGTCTTCGAGCTTGCGGTAGGCGTAGGTGCCGGGGCGGGGAGAGTAGGCGGCGACGTGGATGATGTCGAAGCCGGTGCGCTCGAGGAGGTCGACGGTGGCCTGGAACTCGGCTTCGGTTTCGCCGGGGCAGCCGACGATGACGTCGGTGGCGATGGCGGCGTCGGGCATGCGGGAGCGGATGCGGGCGACGCAGTCCTCGAAGTCTTCGACGCGGTAGCCGCGACGCATGCGGTCGAGCATGGAGTTGGAGCCGGACTGGACCGGGATGTTGAAGTGCTCGCAGACCTTGGGGAGGTCGGCGACGGCGTCGATGATGCGGTCGGTCATGTCCTTGGGGTACGAGGTGAGGAAGCGGGTGCGGGCGATGCCGTCGATGGCTTCGATGCCCTCGAAGAGGGTGGCGAGGTCGGCGTCTTCGTGCTCGAGGTCGTGGCCGTAGGCCTCGACGGTCTGGCCGAGCAGGGTGACTTCGCGGACACCGTGGTTAGCGAGGTGTTGGACCTCGGCGAGGACGTCGGCGCTGGGGCGGGACTCTTCGCGGCCGCGGCGGAGCGGGACGATGCAGTAGGTGCAGAACTTGTCGCAGCCGTGGATGACGGGGACGTAGGCGGTGGGGCCGTCGGGGACGCCGAAGGTGCGATCCATCTGGACGGTGGTGAGCGGTAGCAGCGCGCCGAGTTCGCCCTCGGACGGGTCGCGCTCCTCGGAGGCCAGCTCAAGGATCGGGTCGAACTGCTGGGGGCGGGCCCAGGCGTCGACGTAGGGGAAGCGGCGTTCGAGGTCGTCGGTCCTGGGGCCGACCATGCAGCCCATGACGGCGATCTGGAGGTTGCGACCGTCGCTGCGCTGCTTCCGGAGGACGCCGAGCTTGGAGTAGGCGCGGTCCTCGGCGTGCTGGCGGACCGAGCAGGTGTTGATGACGTAGAGGTCGGCGTCGTCCTCGGAGGGTGCTTGGTGGTAGCCGAGCTGTTCGAGGCCGGCAGCGAGCTTGAGCGAGTCCGCCTGGTTCATCTGACAGCCGAGGGTCCAGATGTGGAAGGTGGCCATGGGGTTGGGTCGCCTCGGAACTGTGATCGGAGCGCATGCGGTGGCGGGGTGTGCTGGCGGAGGGGGTGGGATTCGAACCCACGATCCCCGTGAAGGGATAAGCGCTTAGCAGGCGCCCGCACTAGGCCTCTATGCGACCCCTCCGGAGCAGGGCACGCCTCGATCCTTGCGGGTCGCTGCGTGGGTCGATGGTAGGAACGACCGAGGGGGCACGCAATGCGCAAGAGCGACGAACCGGGCGACACCGGCCAGGGCCCTGAACTGACGTGGAGGCGTCCCCCCGGCTAGCTGCTCAAGGAAACGTAGCCCGCGGGCTTGTTTGGGGAGGTGGCCTCAACGGCCTCGTTCCAAGGCTCTGTAGCGAACCTTAGTAGCAGGGGCTTCGACACGTAGTTGCTGAACCCGCCGAAATAGGTGTCGGTAGGGACATCCTGTTCGTCCCGACAAATCCCGTTTCGCAAAGCCGGTATCGCTTCGACGATTCGGTTCCGCGCCTGGATACTTGGGCGTCGATCCCCATTTCCAAACACGAAGCGTGCGACTGCTTCGCTTGGCAGGTGCTGTGCGACGAAGCCGAGGACATCGGAGTCCCATCCACTTGTGCCAATGAAGACTATCCGGCGGGTCGCACGGAGAACGGGCTTTGAGACTTCGAGCTGGTACGAGGGGCACAGCAGGTCGTGGGCGCCCTTCCCCGCGAGCGGAGCGGTGATTCGCGGATACACCCACCGGGAGATTCTGTGATCATCGATCACTCTGGCCCCGTGTGCGGAGACGATCTCGGCGTGGTAGTTCCGATCGGCGTCCGCGAGTTGGATCGAGTCGCGAAGCCGGTCCAGCATTCCGTCTTGCGCGACTGCGGCGCTCCAGCTCGGCTGCCGATCACCGAGAATCGGAAGCCACCAATTCACCGAGCCGTGCGGCTTCAGAACGATCGCTTGCCGATCGAGGCTAGTGTATTCGGCGAGCGAATCGAACGAGTAGACCGCCGGATCGTACCCAGTAAGCGCTGCCTCCAGCATCGTGTCGTAGTTGAGGTTGACGAAACAGACTGAGGTCGTGGATCCAGCAGCAGACGGGTCCTCGCTCTGCTGGTGCCGATCGACCAAGAGCGTCTGGATCAGCGCGCTATACGCGCCGGGACGGATCACGTACCCCGGCTGGGCGCGGCTCGTCCCGTATCTACGCAGAGTCCCGACCGCGGCCATCACATCACGCAAATAGGGTGGGATCTGCAGGTAGTTGCGTCTCGTCGTCGGGTCATGGCTGTCTGCTAGAAGACGGAGGCGCTCTTCGACATTGATCGCCCCGGCGACCGCCAGAGGGTGGAGGCTCTGCGCTAGGAAGTCTGCGCCCGGATAGATGGCGCGGAGCCCGTAGAACCGGGGTGAGAAGAGGTCACGGACAAGCGGCGGCTGCCACTCGGGGTTGGTCTCAGGCGTGCTCCCCGTGTCGACGTCGTAAGATGCCCCCGCGCCGAACACCACGGCTATCTTCTCGGGCAACGTCGTTCCCCTGCAGCGATCGGGCGGACGAACTGATCGTAACTCCGAGAGCGCTCTCGAGGATCACCCAATTCAGGTATCGCCTCGGCTGACGGCAAGTGCGGTCCCGAGGCGTGTTTCTGATTAAGGACTGCACAGCGCGACGGTCGCTCCTTCGAGCCGCTAGCCCCGGCGACGGCGCTGCGGCGCCGCGCGGCGCCCAGGGGCGTCGGCTATCCGCGTCGGAGGGCTGCGACCTGCTCGGGGTGGCGGGCGATGAACCAGGTGGCGAGGAGGGGGAGGTACTCGCGCTGCTGGTCGAGGGGGAGGGTGAAGTAGCTGACGCCGGTGCGGCCGCGGCAGCGGGGGGCGGCACAGTTGCAGGGCCAGCTTTCGCCGCCGCTGTTGTTGATGAGGTAGTCGACGCGGATCTCGTCGCCGGGGGCGATGGGGCGGCGAGCGACGATTTCGGCGCGGCCGTTGGTGTAGCGCTCCCAGGCGTTGGGGTCGCAGCTGTGGTTGAGGTGGCGGTCGGGGAGGCCGTAGAGGACGACTTTGCCGTCGGGGTAGGCGCAGTGCTCGCGGCGCTCGCCGTCCTCGGGGCGGAGCGGGGCGTCGTCGGTGATCTCGCGGAGGACGTTGACGACGCGGATGAGGTCGCCGGGGGCGAAGGCGCGGAGGGCGAAGACGCCGAGGCCCTGGATCGGGGATTCGCGGACTTCTACTCCGTCGTCGCTGCGCTCGCGGGTGGTGACGGCCTCGGACGGCACGGTCCGCGCTCCTTCGGTGCGGGCTTCCTTCGCTGAGTAGGCTGATGGACAGCGTAGGGGAGGCAGCCGTGGTCGAAGGCAACGAACCCGGACGAGCGCCTCGGGAGTCGCAGTCGCCGGGGCCACCGCCGCTGGAGCGGCGGGTGCTGGGTCGCACCGGGCTCGAGGTGACGGTGATGGGATTCGGGGCGGGCGGCTTCAGCCGGGCGGGGCTGCGCGAGGGGGTCGATCACGCGGCGGCGATGGTGGCGCAGGCGATCGACGCCGGGGTGAACCTGGTCGACACGGCGGAGATGTACCGGACGGAGGCGGCGGTCGCACAGGGGATTGCGCAGTCCTCGAAGGCGCGCGAGGACGTGGTGATCGCGACGAAGGTGAACTACCGGGTCGACGGGCGGATCCGGACGCCGGAGGAGCTGGAGCTGGCGCTGAAGGTGCGGCTGGGGGCGCTGGACACCGACTACATCGACGTGGTGCAGGTGCACGGGGTGGATCCGGGCGACTACGAGCGGGTGCGGGACGAGCTGCTGCCGGTGCTGGAGCGGCAGCGACGGGCCGGGACGCTGCATTGGGTTGGGGTGACGGAGGGGTTCCGGGGCGATCGCGGGCACGCGATGTTGCAGCAGGCGATCGCCGACGACTGCTGGGACGTGGTGATGGTGGGCTTCAACCTGCTGAACCAGTCGGCGCGGGAGCGGGTGCTGGCGCCGGCGCGAGCGGCGAACGTTGGGGTCATGGACATGTTCGCCGTGCGCCAGGCGCTGCGCGACCTGGAGACGGTGACGGCGCATCTGCGGGAGCGGGCTTCCGCGGGGGCGCTGCCGGAGTCGGTCGATGTGCGCGCGGAGCTGGCGACGCTGGAGCGACACGTGGGGGAGACGGCGCCGACGCTGCCCGATCTCGCGTACCGGTTCGTGCTCGCCGAGCCGGGGGTGTCGACGGTCCTCGTGGGGACGGGGAACCCGGACCATCTGCGCGACAACCTCGAGTCGTTCGGGCGGCCGCCGCTGAGCGCGGCGGTGCTGGGGGAGTTGCGAGGGGTGCTGGCGGGGGTGGACGTGCTGAACGGCGAGGACGGGTCGCCGGGGTTCGTGCCGCCCGAGCCGCGGCCGGGGATTGCGAGCCGGCTCGCCTCGCGATTACGACGCGAATCGTGACGGGCGAACCTGAGGGCTGCTTCGCTTAGCATCGGCCGGTTCCGGAGGAGGGACGCATGCGGGCGCGGCCGCAGCCTGGGTTCGGGCTGATTCTTGGAGTGATCGCAGCGGTGGTGCTGCTGGCGACGCAGCTTCCCGGGACGGGCGCGGTTCACGCGCAAACCGCGGAGGAGCCGCTGGAGGTGGTCAGCGGGGACTGCCGCGACTATCTGGCGGCGCAGGTGCCGTTCTCCGGCGATCGCAATCCGCCGTTCTGGAACCTCGTGTGGCGCGGAGCCGTGGACAACGGCTACGCCTGCGACATGCTGTCGGGCGTTGGTGGCGTGTCGTTCTCGGTGGTCGACGGCGAGGCGGAGTCGGGTCCGAACGGGATCCCGCAGTTCCGGCAGGGCGACGTCGTGGAGGCGACGACCGACTTCCCCTCGGGGACGACGATCACGTGGTCGTGGGTGCCGGGTGCGCCGATCGAGGGCTGCGGGACGAGTGAGACGACCTGCCGGTTCGAGGTGTCCGGGGTGGGCTACCGGCAGCTGGGGGTCTACCAGCGCGGGGCGTGCGGGGCGATCCGGTGCCTGGAGGCGGCGGCGTGGAAGGCGGTGTACATCGCCGGGTCCGGGACGATCAGCGGGCGGGTGACGAACACCGACGGTGAGCCGGTGGAGGGGATCCTGCTGACGGTGGTTGGCGGCGACGACACCGACGAGGAGGTCGTGACCGACGAGAACGGCGACTACGAGATCGACGTGCCGCAGGGCGACTACGTGGTCACTCCTCGGGACTATGCCAACGCATACGAGCCGGGCACGGCGCAGTTCCAGCAGTTCGAGCCGGCGAACGAGAACGTCGAGCTGGAGGATGAGGCGACCGCGGACTTCGAGCTGCGCGGCTGGGAGCTGAGCGGGGTGATCAGCGAGGATCGCGAGGACACGCCGCTGCCCGACGTGCGGGTGAAGGTGTGGCGCGGCGAGCGATCGTTCACGGCGACGACCGATGGCGCGGGCCGGTACGAGATCACCCTGCCCGAGGGCAGCTACACGGTCGAACCTCGAACGCCGATCCCGCACGAGGACGCCGCGATCTCCGGCGGCGCGGTGACGCCCCGCCGGCTGGCGGTGAGCCTGACCGCGGACATCGACGACGCGGACTTCGAGGTCGACACGACGCTGGACCTCGAGCTGGAGATCGAGAGCGGGAGTGGGAACCGCCGCCTGATCACGGTCACGGTGCTGAACCAGGATCGCGACCCGGTGCCGAACCAGGAGATCGAGCTCGAGGGCTGGACGTTCCCGCCGTGGGCGCTGGTCTGCCGCGACGACGGGCGCCGCGTGTGGCCGACTGAGCTGCCGAGCCACGGGTCGGGCTACATCTCGTTCGACGAGGACGATCCGATCATGGGGATCACGGACGGCGACGGGACGGTGGAGTTCTACCTGCTGGCGGGGACGCAGGCCGGGACGTACTCGATGGAGGCGCGGATCCCGGACTCGGATCGCGAGAGCGAGTCCGACGTCACCTCGACGACGCTGAGCGCGGGGGTGAGCGGGTTGCCGGACGGCATCACGCTGGCCGACGAGCTGGCGATCATCCTGCGGACGACGCAGACGCGGACGGGGGTGGCGAACCAGACCGCGGCGGTGGGGCAGCTGGCGTTCCTGATGTCGATCGCCGAGCGTGGCTTCAACCTGGCGCCGTACGCGCCGATCCAGGCGGCGGACGGGAGCGCGGCCGGGATCCTGTTCTACCGCTCGTCCGATCGTGATACGACGGACGTGATCCTCGATGCGATGTTGGAGTTCGACACGTCGGTGCAGCAGACGATCCAGGGGTTCGTGCTGGACGGGAACCCAGTGGGGTTCGTTGGTCAGGGCAGCCCGGTGCCGCCGGAGCTGCCGACGTTCCGCCAGTGGTTCGAGGGCTACGACGGGCAGGACCGGGTGAGTCGCAACGACCCAGACGGGACGCCACCGCCTCGGTTTGCGGTGCCACCTCGTGGGCCGACGCTGCCGGGACGGCAGGGCGCGTCGGAGGCGGAGACGCAGCTGACGTTCTGGGGCTGGCCGACGCCGCCGCGGCCCAGCAGCGGTGAGGCGTGGAGCTTCTTCTCGCGCTGCACGGAGACGCGGTGGAGCGCCGCGGCGACGGTGACGAGCGTCTACTCGCCGGTGAACCTGCTCTACACGGACTCGAACGGCGCGCGCCTGGGGTACGACGACGACGGCGAGTTCCATGGCGAGATCTTCGGCGGGTTCGTCGACGGTGAGCCGGGCGACGAGCCGGTGAACTACATCCTCCCGGTCGGCGACTACGAGCTGGAGGTGTTTGGCACCGGTAGCGGGCCGGCGACGATCCGGTTCGAGACGCCCGGCGAGGCGGGACCTGAGTTCACAGCGTTCACGTTCGAGGCAGACGACGCGACCGACGGCTCGCTCTCGCTCGTCGGGAACGTGCCGCAGGGGTCGCTGATCTACGGCGAGGAGAGTGTTCCGGCGACGGCGGGCCTCCCGCTGTCGGTCGACGGCGTGCCCGCGTCGCTTCCAGTTGACGCGTGGACCGAGGTGACTGTGTCGGTCAGCAACCAGCTTGGCGAGCCGGCGGGCGGCGCGACGGTGCGGGTGACGGCGCCGGACGGCTCAGTCGACTCGAGCGCCCTCGTGCGGGAGGACGGCACGGCGACGTTCGGGGTGCGGCCGCTGACCGAGGGGTTGCCGGTGGTGATCGAGGTGTCGGGGCCTGGCTGGGAGCCGGTCACGGCGTCGATCGCGACGACGGCGGCGGTGCCGCCGCCGGAGCCGGAGGCCCCACCGGCCGCTTCGACGCCGGAGGCGAACGCGACGACTCCGGCGCCATCGAACGACGCGACGGCCTCGGCGGATGCGACCACGACGCCGGCGGTGGACGGCGACGATGACGACGACGGGGGTGGGTTCAACCCGTTCCTGTTCGTGATCGTGGCGGCGCTCGCGCTGGCCGGTGGTGGCGGGTACCTCGTGTGGCGGCGACGCGCCGTCGGCAACGAGTGAGCGCCGTCGTGCGGTAGGTCGTCGAGCGTGGGGCTCTGACGCCGGCACTCGGCGGCTAAGGGCGCGCCGCCCGGAGCTGCGCTAGCGCACGTGGTTCCGCGACCGCCTCGAGGGCGGCGGCGATTGTCGTGGCGTTTTCTTGTGCAGACGTGTTCGTGCTGTCGATCCGAAGGTCATAGATGCCGTGTCGGTGGACGAGGGCGGCCTGGGCGCGAGCCAGGCCGATCGGCCGGTCGCCGCGCGCTCGCTCGCGGCGGTCGAGTTCGTCGAGGGCGCAGTCGATGGCGATGAATGTGGCGTCGTGGTCCGCCATGGCTTCGATCAGGCCGTCGATCCAGTGGTCCTCCATGAGGACGAAGTCAAGGATGACGTCGCTGCCGGCGTCGGCGAGGGCGGCGGCGGAGCCGAACATTCCCCGGATGAGCTGGTGGGCGAGGGCGTTCGCCTCGATGCGGATGGGGTCGCCTTCGCGCTCGGGGAAGATCCAGCGGAGCGGTGCGTGCGGCCAGTCGGAGTTCTCGTTGGTGCGCTGGTCGTGTGGCATGGCGATGTGGCCGCGGATGGGCAGCATCGGGGTGAAGAAGTCCATCTGCAGGAGCAGCGGTGTTGGCTCGAGCATCTCCTGGAGGGCGCGGCCGATCGAACTTTTCCCGGCGCTCGATGCGCCGTTGAGGATGACGATGCGGCGACGTTCGGCGGGCGCCATGCGCGGAGTCTACAGCGCGCGGAACCAGCGTTTGCCTTCGGCGCGGATGACGTGGCCGAAGCCGGGTTCGGGGAAGTGCTCGGCGATGAGGGTCATGCCTTCGGCTTCGATGCGGTCGAGGAGAGTTTCGCGGGTGGCGATGCCCTGGCGGCGATCGAGGTCAGCGACGAACTCGCGCCAGGGCTCTGTGACGTAGATGGGGTGGTTGAAGACGTCGCCGCTGATGATGGCTTGTTCGCCATTCGAGGAGATGACGACGGCCATGTGGCCGGGGGTGTGGCCAGGGGCCTCGATGGCGGTGACCTCGGGGGTGAGGGCGGTTTCGCCGGGGAGGAGGTCGAGGACCTCGAGGGTGTCGAGCGGGCGGACGAAACGCTCGACATAACGCGGCACCGGGTCGCGGCCGGTGAACTCCTGCCAGTCCTTTTCGTGGAGGAGGTAGCGGGCGCTGGGGAAACGGGGGCGGCCTTCGTCCTCGACCATGCTCCAGGCGACGTGGTCGGGATGGCAGTGGGTGAAGAAGACGGTGTCGACGTCCTCGAAGGTGGTGTCGACGTCGGCGAGGGCGGTGGGGAGGCGGCCGTGCATCCGCTGGTATGGCGGGTAGGGGCCTACGCCGACCCCGAGGTCGACGACGATCGCGCGGCCGGCGGAGCGGATCAGGTAGCAGTTGTTGTGGATGCGCCAGTGGTGGTCCGGGCCGTGGACGGAATCCGGGTTTCGTTCGGCGATCGGCGGCCAATCGATCGGTGGTTCGCCCTCGATCGGGTGGGCGGCCTGAGCGCCTAGATCCGCGGCGCCGTCGGGCAGCGCCCAGACCTCGACGTTGCCGATCTGCAGGCGGGCGCCGCGGCTCATGGCTAGCTCCTCGGGTCGATCGGGGGCGCGCGGCGGCCCGGTGCGACGTTGCGGACGCGCTCTTCGGTGAACTGGATGATGTCGCGCATGCCTCGGAGGGCGCGCCAGAAGTAGTAGGCGAGGATGACGATCACGGCGAGGGCGAGCGTGCCGGCGATGGACATCAGCCAGTGGAAGGCCTCGAAGGATAGTTGGTCCTCGAAGAGTCGGGCGCTGGCGCGGAGGGCGGTGGCGGCGGCGAGGGCGAGCGCGAGGCCGGTACCGCGCCAGGCACCGGGCGGGCGGCGGAGCCGCTCGCCGGCGAACTCGGGGAGGATGAGCTGCGCCATGCCGACGATGGCGGTGGTGACGACGCCGAGGCCGATGACGTGGCGGACGGCGTCGAAGGTGGCGAACTCGACGGCCCGACCGTCGCCGACGGCGCTGATCGAGGCGCCGATCAGGAGCGCGGCGGCGACGACGCACCAGACCATGGCGAGCTGGAGCGTGAGCGCGAACGGCTGCGAGCCGGGGCGGAGCCGGATCGGGCTGCGCCACCAGCCGGTGAACAGGGTGAGCCAGATCAGGGCGATGCCGACGAGGGTGAGGCCGCTGGCCTCGAGGAGCCAGGGGCGCGGGCCGGCTGCCACGTCGACCACGGCGGCGACGGTCGCGAGGAGGAGGCCGAGCTGGGCGAGGGCGATCGCCGCCTGCTGCGGGCGGAGGGACGACCTCGTAGCGGCGAAGAACACGGGGAAGGTTCGCAGGGCGACGCCGAAGATGAAGCTCAGGTGCACGCCGAAGAAGAGCGGGAGGAGGATCGCAGCGCCGCGGTCGCCGGCGAGGATGGTGCGGTCGTCGAGCCAGAGCTCGGTCAGCCAGACGGCGTTGAGCAGGGCGGCGACGAGGAACCAGACGGCGCCCGCCGAGAAGAGGAGGGCGGTGGGGTCGCCTCGGAGCCGGGCCGAGCTGATGGTGGTGAGGGTGATCAGGGCGAAGCAGGCGACGCCGGCGAGCTCGAGCCAGCCGCTCGCCGCCATGAGGGCGCCGAAGGGCTCGAGGTTGGCGACGGGCTGGCCGACGAAGCGGGCGAGCACGCCCGCGCCGAGCAGGTAGAAGGACGGTGCGACGAGCCTCGGATGTGCGAGCGGGCTCGCGGTGAAGCGCGGGCTGATGCGGTAGCTGACGCCGACGATGAAGAAGCCGGCGAAGCCGACGGCCTGGAGGTGGCCGTGGACCTGGGCGTGTTCGACCCAGCTGAGGCTGACGCCTTTGATCAGGGCGTCGATCGGGAGCGCGAGCGCGAGCGAGAAGCCGCCGAGCAGCGCGATGACGAAGGCGCCGACGACGAACGGGAGGTGGGTGCGCTCGACGAATAGCCCGCCCGCGTCGCTGGACGCCGGGGTGGTGGTCACTCGAGTACGAGCGGCGTGTCTTCCTGGTTCGCCCACTCACCCATCGAGCCGTCGTAGTTCCGAGCCTGCTCGTTGCCGAGCAGGGCGAAGATGAACGGTGCGAACGCGCCTCGGATGCCGGCCTGGCAGTAGGTGATCGCCGGGGCCGTGGTGTCGATGCCCGCGTCCTCGAGCTGGGAGCGGATGTCGTCGAGCGGCTTGAAGCGGCGGGCGGGCGGCCCCTGCATGAGGTGGCGCCACTCGAGGTGCTTGGCGCCGGGGACGCGGCCGGTGCGCTTGTTGCCGCGGTCCTCGGAACCGTCCCACTCGCCGTCGCTGCGGGTGTCCCAGATCTGGGGGCCGCTGCCGTTGGCGGCGAGTTCTTTGAGCTCGTCCATCATGCAGACGGTGGAGGTGTCGACGTTGGAGGTGAAGTTGCCGGGCTCGGGGCGCGGCGCGCGCGACGTGAGCGGCCTGCCTTCGTCGAGCCAGGCGTTGAAGCCGCCGTCCACGACGCGGACGTTGCGGTGGCCGTGGTAGCGGAGGACCCACCAGGTGCGCGCGGCGTGCAGCGAGGCGTTGTCGTCGTAGACGATCACTTCCTGGTCGTTGGAGAGCCCCCACTTCTGGGCGAGCGGTTCGAACTCCCCGGGGGGCATGACGAGGGCGCGGTTGGCGCGGCCTTTGAGGTAGGGGTGCGGGAGGCCGACGGCGCCGGGGATGTGGGCGCGGCGGTAGGCGACGGCCTCGCCGGCGTCGATCAGGACGAAGTCGGGGTTGTCGAGGCGCTCGGCGAGCCAGTCGGTGGTGACGAGCAGCGGGCTGGGGGAGTTGGGGTCGGGGTCGGGCATGCGTGTCCTCCGGGGCGCACGTGGGTCGGGCTCGATTTCTATCAGAATCCCGGCTTCACGGCCTCAGCCCGGTGCGGGGGTCTGGGGCTCGTTGCGCTCGGTCAGCGGGGTGAGCGCACGTCGAGGTCGATGGCGACGATGACCGCCTTCGCGCCGAGGCGGCCCATCCCTCGTTCGAGCGAGGTGCCTCGGAAGGCGGCGAGGGCGGGGGCGGCGATCTCGGCGCTGGCGGGGAAGGCGACGGCGGAGCCGGTGCGCGGCTCACCTCGGAGGCGGAGCGTGACGGGCGCGCCGTCGCGCGCGTTGCGCCACCAGGTGCGACCGGCGGCGGTGAGGACGTAGACGGTGTCGGCGGCGCGGGCGAACTGGACCGGCGTGGTGTAGCGACGGCCGGTCTTGCGCCCGGTGACGGTGATGAGCATGACCCCCGGCATGAGGCGGTGGAGCGGGGACCGGAGCAGCAGCGCCGTGAGCGGGTTCACGACGTGTTTCATCAATCCCATGCGTTCACGCTAGTGCGCAGGCGCCTGGGGACCATGGCCGAACGTCTCGTTCCCTGTGGGACTGCTCGCAGGAGGCGGGACTGCTCGCGGGCAGCGCCGTCCTGATCCAGCGTCTGTCTGCTCACTCAGCGGCGTGTTCGGTTCTTGTTAAGGTCGCGCGATGGAGATGACCGCGGCGGCTGAGCGCCGCTCGCCCTCGATTGGTCAGGTGCCGCTGCCGGTGATTGCCGTGGCGCTGGCCGTGGCGGCGACGCTGCTGGGCGACTCGATGCTGTATGCGGTGATGCCGTCGCGTCCTGAGGCGTGGTCGCTCTCTGTCCCCGCAGTCGGAGTGCTGCTGTCGGCAAACCGGCTGGTGCGGTTGTTCACCAACTCGGTGGCGGCGTTCGCGTTCGACCGACTGGGGCCGCGCGCGCCGTTCACGTTTGCGCTCGGGCTGTCCGTCGTGGTGACGCTGACCTACGGGTGGGCGACGGCGTTCGTCGTGCTTCTCGTGGCTCGGCTCGCCTGGGGGACGTGCTGGTCGTTGCTGCGCCTCGGTGGGTTCTGGGCGGTCCTCGACGAGGCGACCGACGACAACCGCGGGCTGCTGATGGGGGCGTACTCCGCGATCGTGCGGATGGGTAGCGTCGGGGGCGCGCTCGTTGGGGGAACACTGACCGACGCGATCGGGCACCGCTCCACGTTGACGATCTTCGCGGCGACGATGGCCACGGCCGGGGCGCTGTGGTGGGCGACGAGCCGCGGACAGCGACAGGCGCAGACGGCGACCGCAGACGGCAGCGCGCAGACGATGGCGGGTTTGATCGCGGTGCTGGCCGACCGACGGCTGCTGGTGACGGGGAGCGGCGGTCTGATCACCGGGCTCGTCTTCTCCGGTCTGGTCACGGCGTCGCTGGGCTTCTTCCTCGACGAGTTGTTCGGCAACCAGATCGCCTTCCTCGGCTTCACGCTCGGGGTGGCTACGGCGACCGGGTGGTTGCTGGGCGGTCAGTGGAGCCTCGGATTGCCGCTGGCACCGCTGCTGGGGCACCTGAGCGATCGGTTCGGGCGGGTGCGGGTGACCAGCGGTGGGTTTGCCCTCGGGGCCGTTGGGCTGCTGCTGCTCGCGACGGCGTCCACGTTCCCGATGGTGCTGCTCGGAGTGCTGGTCGCGTTCGTGGCGGCGACGGCGCTGACGGTTGGGTTGTCGGCGACGGCGGGGGACCTGGCGCCGCCGGAGCGGCGGTCGGCGGTGATGAGCAGCTATGCGACGTTCTTGGACCTCGGGAGTGCGATCGGGCCGCTGATCGGGCTGTCGTTCGCGAGCCTCGCGACGTTGCGCGGGCTCTACGGCGGGGCCGCGGTGATCCTGCTGCTCTCGGCGGTGTTGTTCCGCATCGCGTTCGCGAGCGGGCGATCCGAGGCGGAGCGCGACGCCTCGAGGGCTGACGCCGCCTCGTAGCTCGCTCGTCCGCGCGGTGTGGGTTGGACCGAACCGCGCGCATCGCGATACTTGTCACCCGCGCGCTCCCCAGACGTCGACGTTCTCATTCGCGCGCCCTGTGACGACAGCCGGATCGACGGCGAGGAGTACTTCATGCCACTCAACCTGAGCTTCGAGTCGAAGGTGTTCCCGGTCGAGACGCTCGACCTCGGTGGCGGGGTGAGCGAGCAGATCGTGCGCGGTGGGCGGAACCTCTTCGAGCTGCTGCCGCAGGCGTTCGAGGGCATCTCGCAGATCGGGGTGATCGGCTGGGGGTCGCAGGGGCCCGCGCAGGCGATGAACCTTCGGGACTCCCTCGAGGGGACCGACATCACGGTGAAGATCGGGCTGCGCGATGGGTCGTCGTCGATCGCCCTCGCGGAGGCGGAGGGGTTCACCAAGGAGAACGGCACGCTCGGCGAGATGTTCGAGGTGATCCGTGAGTCGGACATGGTGCTGCTGCTGATCTCGGACGCGGCACAGTCGGAGTTGTACCCGCAGGTGTTCGAGGCGATCCGGCCGGGCGCGACGCTGGGGCTCTCGCACGGGTACCTGCTGGGGCACCTACACAACGTGGGCGATTCGTTCCCGGACAACATCAACGTGGTTGGCGTGTGCCCGAAGGGGATGGGGCCCTCGGTGCGTCGCCTCTACGTGCAGGGCGAGCAGGTGAACGGGGCGGGGATCAACGCGTCGTTCGCGATCGAGCAGGACATCGACGGCAAGGCGACGGACCAGGCGCTGGGCTGGTCGGTGGCGCTGGGGTCGCCGTACAGCTTCCAGACGACGCTGGAGTCCGAGTTCAAGTCCGACATCTTCGGCGAGCGGGGGATTCTCCTCGGTGCGGTGCACGGGATCGCGGAGAGCCTGTACCGCCGTTACATCGAGGAGGGGATGTCGCACGACGATGCGTTCGCCCACTCGACGGAGGCGATCACCGGGCCGATCTCGAAGACGATCTCGAAGCAGGGGATCAAGGCGGTCTACGACCAGCTGGGCGCCGACGAGCGCCCGGTGTTCGAGCGCGCCTACGCGGCATCCTACCCGGCGTCTCGCTCGATCCTCGAGGAGATATATGACGAGGTGTCGTCGGGGAACGAGATCCGGAGCGTGAACCTCGCCGGGGACCGCCTGAAGCGCGCGCCGATGGGGAACATCGACCAGACGGAGATGTGGAAGACGGGACAGGGCGTGCGCGCCGATCGCGTCGAGGATGAGATCCCGCTCGACCCGTTCACGGCCGGCGTCTATGTGGCGACGATGATGGCGCAGATCGATGTGCTGATGGATCACGATCACCCGTACTCGGAGATCGCGAACGAGTCGGTGATCGAGGCGGTCGATTCGCTGAACCCGTACATGCACGCGCGCGGGGTGTCGTACATGGTCGACAACTGCTCGAGGACGGCACGCCTCGGGAGCCGCAAGTGGGCGCCTCGGTTCGATTACCAGCTCCGGCAGGAGGCGTACGTGTCGGTGGACGACCGCTCGGACGTCGACGGGGAGCTGATCGAGGCGTTCAAGTCGCACAAGGTGCACGACGCGATCGCGGCGTGCGCCGAGGTTCGCCCGTCAGTCGACATCTTCGTCGAGTGAGGGGTCTTCGACCCCTTCTTGGGGGCTGTCGCCGTCTCCGAGCGGCGGTTGGCTGAGGCGTCGACGCTCGGGTCTCTTTGCCTCCTTTCACAACTCGGGTGTTGGCGCGGGTCTATGCTCTTCGCGTCTGACCAGGCTCAGGGCGAAGGGGCGATGGCATGTCCGACCTGATGAGTGGGCGGTCGCCGTGGCTCTGGCTGGGCTCGGCGCTGGCGATGATCGTCGCGATCCTGTTCGGGATCTTCGATGACGACGATCGGTTGGGCGACTTCGAGGGGTTCGTGGGCTCGCCGGGGTTTGAGGATGGTCGTCGAGGCTCGATTGATTCGGATCTTCAGCGGGCGATCGACGACATCGTCAGTGATGCGCTCGACGGGGACCTCGATCTTGACGATTACACGCCGCCAGATGTGGGTAGCGTGGCCGCGCAGATCCTGGTGGCCGACCGGTTTGGCGGGCTTGCCGCGACGTTCTCGGTGCAGGACATGCTCGACGGGAACGGGTTCGGCGTGACGACGGTCGACCTCGCGGTCGAGGGGCGGGAGCGTACCGGCGTGCTCCTCGGTGGCCTGATGGAGAAGGCGGGCATCGAGGATTGGAACCGGATCAGCATCGTGGGCGCGTTCGGGGATTCAATCGATGTCGAGCGCGAGTCGTTCGATAGCCAGCCGGATCAGTTCCTCCTCTACTGGAGCAGCGACAGCGACCCGAGCCCCACGGTGACGATCGCTGATCCGTCGGGTTCCGGCCGAGTCATCGACGTCACAAACATCACCGTCATCAACTAGCCCCTTCGGCCCCTGCGGGGCTCTTCTGACCGTTCCGGTTTGGTGCGATCCTCGGTGGCTGGTCCTGGCTGTCGACTTGCTGGACCCGGTGGGCGCCGGTCACGACTAACCGGTCCTTAGCTGCGCATCTCGATGGTGAGGAAGATGATCCACGGGACGAGAATCGAGAGCACGATGACACCCCCGATCAGGGGCTTCAACAGTGGAGAGTTCCTGACCACCTCTGGCTCCCGGACTGAGACCTCGGCCTCAGGGCACTTGTCCTTGAGGAAGGCCATCCACTCGTTGATCGTGCTCCCTCGCTTCGACTCCCGGATGTGAATGCTGACGGGATACGAGTCAGTTCGGGTCCAGATGCGGATCGCATTCCCGGTGCGTTCGACGCGGGCGATCTCGTGGAAGTCGATTGCTGTTCGACCCGTCAGGCCGAGCGTGGTGGCGGAGTCGGAGAGCGCTCTGGAGGCCCACCGGATTCCCGCGTCCGTTGCGACGATTTCGATCGCGGCGAAGCGCCGCACTGGGATGGCCGATCGGAGTTGCACCACCTCGTCTGGCTGAACATTCGCCCATGAGGTGAAGGCGAGACTCAGCTCCCAGACCGCGTCGTGGCGCCAGTCGAGCCACAGGAACGGCAGTCCGAAGCCGACGTAGATCCAGGCTTCGGACACGCCCGTCAGGATCAGCGGCAGGCACAGGAGAATCAGGCCCGCGGCAATGAGATAGAACCACTGCGCGCGGTACCGTCCGCCAGTGAACTGGCCTAACAGGCCGGCACCGAGCAGGCCCATGCCGTTGTCGAACGGTGACGGTTGTTGGCGTGTCATGTCGTGACTATCGAGTGAGGTTCGGCAGATCGTCAGCCCGACGGCCTCGTGCCGTCGGTGGGCTTGAACCGGTCGCCGCTCTGGGCGGGGCGTGCGATGCTCTCGGGTCCACGGAGGGGGGTCCGATGGCCGAGGTGAAGCGGGCGCGGTGGACGAACTGGGCTGGCAATCAGTCGGCGGCGCCGCTGCAGATTCATCAACCTCGGACGGAGGATGAGCTGCTGGCGGTGGTGCGGCGGGCGGCGCAACAGGGGGAGCGGGTGAAGGCGGTCGGGTCGGGGCACTCGTTCACGTCGATCGCGCTGACGGATGGGCATCTCCTCGATCTGACGCAGTACAACCGGGTGATCGAGTCGACGACGGATCGCGATCCCGAGCGGAGCGAGCCGGCGCGACACCTGGTGACGGTGCAGTCGGGGATCCGGTTGAAGGAGCTGAATCCTCAGCTGTGGGACCTCGGGTACTCGATGACGAACCTGGGGGACGTGGCGTACCAGTCGATCTCGGGGGCGATGTCGACGGGGACGCACGGGACCGGGAAGGACGTGGGGAGCATCGCGACGCAGGTGCGGGCGCTGCGGGTGATCACGGGCGACGGCGAGGTGGTCGAGTGCTCGATGGACCACGAGCGCGAGCTGTTCCAGGCGGCGCGCGTGGGGGTGGGCGCGGCGGGGTTGATCTCGACGGTGACGCTGGAGGTGGAGCCGGCGTTCAACCTGCGGGCGCAGGAGGTGCTGGTCTCGGCGGACGATCTGTTCGCGAACATGGACAGCTACCTCGAGGAGAACGAGCACTTTGAGTTCTTCTGGTTCCCCGGCTCGGACAACGCGCTGACGAAGCGCAACAACCGGACGACCGATGAGGCGACGCCGCTACCTCGATGGCGGGAGTTCGTGACCGACGAGATCGTCGGGCACCGCTACATGGCGCACGC
This sequence comes from Dehalococcoidia bacterium, assembly GCA_028279505.1. Lineage (GTDB taxonomy): Bacteria > Chloroflexota > Dehalococcoidia > UBA2979 > UBA2979 > UBA6627. The sequence continues at coordinate 1,416 of JANQNP010000002.1, read as the reverse complement.
GACGAAGCTGCTGCGCGTGCCGGGGCTGCGGATGAAGCTGCGCAGTCTCCTCGAGGGAGCGCGCGGCGAGTACGTGGAGCGGTCGTACAAGGTGTTCACCTCGGAACGGAAGATCCCGTTCTACGAGATGGAGTACTTCATCCCGAGCGAGCATGCGCGGGAGGCGTTCGAGCGGGTGCGCGTGCTGATCGATCGGAGCGGGTTCGGGGTGGTGATGCCGATCGAGATGCGGTGGGTGGCGCCGGACGACATTCCGCTGAGCACGGCAGAGGGGCGGCCGACGACGTCGATCGCGATTCACATGCTGAAGCACCAGGAGTTCCAGCCGTACTTCGAGGCGGTCGAGACGATCATGACGGAGTACGAGGGGCGGCCTCACTGGGGGAAGCTGCACTTCCAGACGCATCGCAGCCTGGCTCCGCTTTACCCGCAGTGGGACGCGTACCAGGCGGCGCGCGCACGCCTCGATGGTCGCGGGACGTTTGCGAATGAGTACACCGACCGGGTGCTGGGGGCTGTGGGGGGCTAGCCGCCCAGGATTCCCGCGGAGTACTCGCGGACAACGGTCTTGCTGACCGAGCGGCCTCGGTCGTCTTCGTATGTGACTGTGCAGGTCAAGCGGGCACGTGGATCGTGACCGGTGACAGCAACGCGGATCCGCGCGATCGCGCGCGCCAGCGTGGATCCGTCCTGCGGCAGTTGTACGTCGACGATCAACTGAGTCGAACGGACGACTGAGTCCTCCGCGCTCGCGGTTCCAAGCCCCCACGTCCGGAAGTTGCGTCGGATTGATTCAAGGATCGGTGGGGTCGCCATCGCCAGCGGTTCGACCCTCGCCGCCTCGATGTCCGCGACCAACCGTCGTGCACCGCTGTCCCGTGCCGCCAGCATCAGGTGGTCGATGACGTGGAGATTCCCTTGCCAGTTGAGCAGGCTGATGAAGCCCTGAGCCTGGTTGTGGGCGTTCGATTTCAGGTGGCGATACGTGGACACGTCGCGTCCTTGTTTCCTCGATCATCGACGGACGGCGAGGGCGCTGCAGGCAGCTCGAAGCGCAGCCTCGATGGGTCGAGGCGCCTCGCTGGTGGCGAGCCACGCACTGGGGACGCGGGCTGACGCCCGCGGCTGTTTCGTTTCGGAAAGCCCGCCCACCCGCCCTTACGCGAAATGAAGGGGTCGCGACTCGCCTCCGGCCCGTGGCCGGCCCTTCGGGACGGCGAGCCGCTCCCCCGTTCATTTCGCGTGGATCTCAGGGTCGCCCTTGGTGGGACAGGCGGAATCCGCGAGTGGGTAGCCGGTCGTGATCGCGGGTAGCGGGCAGCGTTACCGGGCTCGGGATCGCGTAATCGCTGCTTCGCCGAGCCTAACGTGTGCCGTGTGAGACGGCCCCGCCTCCGGCGTTGTTCGCCGGCCTAG
>JANQNP010000130.1 GCA_028279505.1 Dehalococcoidia bacterium | reverse complement strand
CGCCGTTCCAGATGATGCTCGACCCCGACGCCGCGGCGGCGGCGGGCTAGCCGCGATGCCGCTGTTCGCCTACCGCTGCGACGAGTGCGACGGCCGGTTCGAGGTGCTCGTGCGCCCGAACCGCACGCCCGAGCCGACGACGTGCAAGCTCTGCGGGGCGGAGGCGATCCACAAGGTCCCGACCGCGTTCGCGCTCGCGCACAGCGAGCTCGACGCGATCCGGGCGCTCGACCCGATGTACAAGCGGATGGTCGAGGACCAGATGGCGAAGACGCCGGAGGCCGAGCCCATGCGGCACCTGGCGAAGATGACACCGTTCGACGTGGTCGATGACCCCGGCGATCCAATCGATTTCTAACGAAGACCACGGAGGAACAACATCGTGACCACCGGCACCCTCACCTTTCCCTCGACCGACTGGTACCAGGCGCTCGCTGACATCACCAAGGATGACGAGGGCTACAAGAAGTTCGGCCGCCTCAACGCGGTGATCGCCTTCAAGTGCGGCGACTCGAACATCAGCTGCAACTTCGACGTGCTCGACATTCGCGACATCAAGGAGATCAGCGACGACGAGCTCCGCGACGCCGACGTCGTGATCGAGATGCCGCCGGAGATCTGGACCGGCATGCTCGAGAACATCAAGGCCGAAGGCCGCGCCACCGGTGAGTGGACGCTGAACACCCTGGACCTCCGCCTCGATGAGGAGATCCACAAGAATCTGATGGAGGACGGCTTCAAGGCCGACTTCTTCTTCCGCTACAACCCCAGCCTCCAGGTGTTCATGGACAACGCCGCGAAGCTGGACTTCGACATCGCCTCGTAGCGACCCGGCTCGAGACCAGCACAACGGCCGCCCGACTGGGCGGCCGTTGTCGTTAACGCGGTCGGGGCTCACGAGGGCGCAACGCGACCCGGTCGCCGCGCGCGCTATCATGCGCCCTGACCCTGCCAGCGACGCCCGCCTGCCGAGAGGATCTGCGCCGATGACGACCGTCGAACGCCCCCTGACCGTGATCGGGACCAACCCCGTGCGTCCGGACGGCGTCGAGAAGGTGACCGGCCGCGCGATCTACGGTGCCGACGTGCGACTGAACGGGATGCTCTACGGGCGCGTGAAGCGCAGCCCGCACGCGCACGCGATCATCAAGCGCATCGACGCCTCCAAGGCGCTCGCGCTCCCTGGCGTCCACGCGGTCGTGACCTTCGAGGACTTCCCACCGCCGGCCGAGCCGATCATGCAGACGATCCGCGGCCCGATGCCCGCACAGTGGGACGTCGAGCGCCTACTCGCGCGCCGCAAGGTGCTGTTCAAGGGCCACCCCGTCGCGGCGATCTGCGCGACCGACCCGCACCTTGCCGAGGACGCGCTCGAGCTAATCGAGGTCGACTACGACGTGCTGCCGGCGGTCGTGAGCCTCGACGACGCGCTGGCGCCCGACGCGCCGGCGCTGCACGACGACGGCCTCGCCGACCTCGTCGACGGCCTGCTCGAACCGGCCGAGGGCGAGTCCCCGAACGTCGCCCGCACGATGGAGATGGGCTTCGGCAACCTCGAGGAGGGCTTCGCCGAGGCGGAGGTCGTGCTCGAGCGCGTCTACGAGACCGGGATGGCGCACCAGGGCTACATCGAGCCGCACAACGGCACCGCCGTCTGGAACAGCGATGGCAAGCTCACCGTCTGGACGAGCACGCAGGGCGCCTTCGGCGTGCGCATGAACATGGCGCGCGTGCTCGACATCCCGCTCGGCGACCTGCGCGTGATCCCCGCCGAGATCGGCGGCGGCTTCGGCGCGAAGAACGTGATCTACCTGGAGCCGCTCGCGGCGCTGCTCTCGAGGAAGAGCGGCCGCCCGGTGCAGCTCACGATGAACCGCGCCGAGGTGCTCGAGGCGACCGGCCCCACCTCCGGGACGCGCAGCTTCATCAAGCTCGGCGCGAAGCGCGACGGCACGCTCGTCGCCGCCGACATCCGGCTCGAGTACATGGCCGGTGCCTACCCCGGCTCGCCGGTCGCCGGCGGCGCGCGCTGCGCGCTCGGGCCGTACCTCGTGCCGCACCAGCGGATCATTGGCCTCGATGTCGTGCTCAACCGCCCGAAAACCGCCGCCTACCGCGCGCCCGGAGCGCCGGCCTCGGCCTACGCGGTCGAGGCGGTGCTCGACGAGCTGGCCGAGCTGCTCGACATGGACCCGATGGAGCTGCGCGACAAGAACGCGGTCACCGAGGGCGACCCGCGCAGCGACGGCGCCACGCACGGCTCGGTCGCCGCGCGCGAGGTCGTCGCGGCGACCACCGCGCACCCGCACTACCGCGCGGAGATCACGAAGCCGGACGTCGGCCGCGGCGTCGCCATGGGCTTCTGGCAGAACGGCGGCGGCGAGTCGAGCGCCTACGCGAACGTGCACGCCGACGGTACCGTCACGCTGACCACCGGCTCGGTCGACATCGGCGGCCAGCGCGCCGCGCTCGCGATGCAGTTCGCCGAGACGATGGGCATCGCCTACGAGGACGTAAACTCCCTCGTCGGCGACACCGACACGATCGGCTTCACCGGCAACACCGGCGGCAGCCGCACCACCTTCGCGACCGGCTGGGCGGTCTACGAGGCCGCCCTCGACATCCGCAAGCAGCTCGAGGAGCGCGTCGCCACGCTGTGGGACGTGCCGCGTGACGCGGTCAGCTACGACCCGGCCGACGCGAGCCTGCACGGCCCGGACGGCAAGCTGATGACCTTCAAGGAGGCCGCCGAGCGCCTCCCCGGTAGCGGCGGCAACATCCAGGGCCAGGCCGACGTCGTCTCGACGACCGTCGGCAAGGTCGGCGCCTGCTTCGGCGCCCACATCGCGGACGTCGAGGTCGATCGCGAGACCGGCAAGGTGACGGTGCTCCGCTACACGGCGATCCAAGACGTCGGCAAGGCGATCCACCCGGCCTACGTCGAGGGTCAGGTCCAAGGCGGCGCGGTCCAGGGCATCGGCATGGCGCTGAACGAGGACTACTTCTACAACGACGACGGATCGATGGCGAACGCCTCATTCCTCGACTACCGGATGCCGGTCACGAACGACGTCCCGATGATCGACACCGTGCTCGTCGAGATCCCGAACCCCGGCCACCCCTACGGCGTGCGCGGGGTCGGTGAGGTCCCGATCGTCCCGCCGCTGGCGGCGATCGCGAATGCGATCTACGACGCCGTCGGCGTGCGTATCCACTCACTCCCCGCCAGCCCGGCGCTGATCCTCGAGGAACTTGAACGCCTCGAGGCCGCGGGCGACTGACCGAGGGCGGGCCAGGAGGACGGCTTCAAGGCCGATTTCTTCTTCCGCTACCACCCGAGCCTGCAGGTGTTCATGGACCACGCCGCCAAGCTCGACTTCGGCATCGCCTCGTAGCGCCACCCGCGCGCCCCGGTCACAACGGCCGCCCGTGCAGAGCGGCCATTGTCGTCTGTACTGGCGTGGCCCGAGCACGCCTCTGTGGGACGCTATGCTGCGAGCAGCAACTGACGGTCACGAAAGGACCCCGCCTCGATGACGACGGCCGAGCGCCCGTACTCCGTGATCGGCACGAACCCTGTTCGGCCCGACGGCGTCGACAAGGTGACCGGTCGCGCCCTCTACGGCGCCGACATCCGGCTGAACGGCATGCTCACCGGGCGCGTGAAGCGCAGCCCCCACGCCCACGCCCTGATCACGCGCGTCGACGCGTCACAGGCGCTCGCGCTTCCCGGGGTGCACGCGGTCGTCACCTTCGAGGACTTCCCGGAGCCCGCTGACCCGATCATGCAGACGATCCGCGGACCGGAGCCCACCCAGTGGGACGTCGAGCGGCTGATGGCGCGCCGCAAGGTGCTGTTCCAGGGTCATCCGGTCGCGGCCGTCGCGGCCATCGACGCGCACACCGCCGAGGAAGCGCTCGAGCTGATCGAGGTCGACTACGAGGTACTCCCGGCGCTCGTCACGCTCGACGACGCGCTCGCCCCCGACGCGCCGGAGCTGCACGACGATGGGCTCGCCAACGAGATCGATGGCCTGTTCGACGGCGAGCCCGGGCAGTCACCGAACGTCGCCCGCACGGTCGAGCTGGGCATGGGCGATGTCGACCTCGGCTTCGCGGAAGCGGAGGTCGTCCTCGAGCGGGTCTACGAGACCGGGATGGCGCACCAGGGCTACATCGAGCCGCACAACGGCACCGCGATGTGGAACGAGGACGGCAAGCTCACCGTCTGGACGAGCACCCAAGGCCCGTTCGGTGTGCGCCTGGCGCTCGCCCGCGTGCTCGATGTCCCGCTCGGCGACATACGCGTGATCCCCGCCGAGATCGGCGGCGGCTTCGGCGCGAAGCTCGCGCTCTACCTCGAGCCGCTTGCCGCGCTGCTGTCGAAGAAGAGCGGCCGCCCCGTCCAGCTCACGATGAACCGCACAGAGGTGTTGGAGGCGAGCGGTCCGACCTCCGGGATTCGGAGTTACGTCAAGTTAGGCGCCAAGCGCGACGGCACCATCGTCGCCACCGACATCCGCCTCGAGTACATGGCTGGGGCCTACCCGGGCGCCTCGATCGCCGGCGGCGCGCGCGCCGCGCTCGGCCCCTACCTCATCCCCCATCAGCGGACGATCGGCCTGGATGTCGTGCTCAATCGCCCGAAGACCGCCGCGTACCGCGCGCCGGGCGCTCCCGGCGCGAGCTATCCGATCGAAGCGATCCTCGACGAACTCGCCGAGTTGCTCGACATCGACCCGATGGAGTTGCGCAACAAGAACGCGGTCACCGAGGGCGATCCGCGCAGCGACGGCGCCACCCACGGATCGATCGCGGCTCACGAGGTGATCGCCGCCACCCTGGCGCATCCGCACTACCGCGCCGAGATCCAGGATCCGGACGTCGGTCGCGGTGTCGCGATGGGCTACTGGCCGAACGGCGGCGCCGAGTCGAGCGCCTACGCCAACGTCCATTCCGACGGCACGGTCACCCTGACGACCGGCTCCGTCGACATCGGCGGACAGCGCGCCTCCCTCGCCATGCAGTTCGCCGAGACGCTTGGCATCCCGTACGAGGACGTCAATTCCCTCGTGGGTGACACCGACACGATCGGGTTCACCGCCGCCACCGCCGGCAGCCGCACCACCTTCGCCACCGGCTGGGCGGTGCACGAGGCGGCGCTCGATATCCGTAAGCAGCTCGAACAGCGCGTCGCCACACTCTGGGGCGTCTCGGAACACGAGGTCAGCTACGACCCTTCCGACGCCAGCGTGCACGGCCCCGACGACAAGCTGATCAGCTTCAAGGAGGCCGCCGCGCGGCTCCCTGGCAGCGGCGGCAACATCCAGGGCCAGGCTGATGTCGTCTCCACGAGCGTCGGCAAGGTCGGTGCCTGCTTCGGAGCACACATCGCGGACGTCGAGGTCGATCGCGACACCGGCAAGGTGACGGTGCTGCGCTACACCGCTATCCAGGACGTCGGCAAGGCGATCCACCCGGCGTACGTCGAAGGCCAGATCCAGGGCGGCGCCGTCCAGGGGATCGGCATGGCGCTCCACGAGGACTACTACTACAACCCCGACGGTTCGATGGCGAACGCCTCGTTCCTCGACTACCGGATCCCGGTCGCGAACGACGTCCCGATGATCGACACGCAACTCGTCGAGGTTCCGAACCCGGGCCATCCCTATGGCGTGCGCGGGGTCGGCGAGATCCCGATCATTCCGCCGCTGGGGGCGATCGCCAACGCGATCTACGACGCCGTCGGCGTCCGCGTGCGCTCACTGCCGGCGACGCCGGCGCTGATCCTCGAGGAGCTCGAACGCCTCGAGGCGGCGGGCGACTAGGGGCGGGCGGCCGACATGGCGGTGCTACATGTCCCGGCCCCACTGCGCGCGCTCTGCGGCGGCTGCGACCGGATCGAGGCCGAGGGCGACACCCTGCGTGCCGTCTTCGCCTCGATCGGCGAGTCGCATCCGGAGCTGATCGACCGCATCCTCGATGACCACGGCCTGCGGCCGACGATGGCCATCGCGATCGACGGCTCGATCCTCGAACAGAGCGGCCTCACCGAGCCGGTCCAGGCCGACACCGAGATCTACCTGGTACCCCCACTGGGCGGCGGCTAACCCGGCCGAGGCACGCCCACCGGCCTTCGCCTGTACGTACGCTGCCGCGCCGCCGGGCGCGACCCGCCCTTGCTACCATCCGCCTGCTCATAACCAGCGCGATGACCGAGGAGAACCCGATGCTCGAGGGCGTGCGCGTGATCGACCTCAGCGCTGACGTCGGAGGCGCCTTCGCGGCGCGCCTGCTCGGCGTCTACGGCGCCGACGTCATTCTCGTCGAACCGCCCGAGGGCCACGCGATCCGGCACCTCCCGCCCCACCTCGGCGACGACGCCGGCAACCCGGACGCGAGCATCCTCGCCGCCTACTACCACGCCGGGAAGCGGTCGATCACGCTCGACCTCGACACCACCGAGGACCGCGAGACGTTGGAGTCGCTGATCGCCGGCGCCGACGCCGTGATCGAGTCGTACGCGCCCGGCGAGCTGGCGGCACGCGGCATCGACCTCGAGGCACTGAGCGAGCGACACCCGGGCCTCGTCGTCACGCAGATCACCCCCTACGGGCAGACCGGGCCACGCGCGCACTGGCGCGCGACCGCCCTCACGGCGGCGGCCGCCGGCGGCGAGATGGCGCTCTGTGGCGACCCGGAGCGCGAGCCGCTGAAGACCGCCGGCCACCAGGCCTACCTCCAGGGCGGCCTGCACGGTTTCTCCGCCACCGCGCTCGGCCTCTACGCCGCCGCGCACAGCGGCGTCGGCGACCGCATCGACATCTCGATCCAGGAGGTCCAGAACGCGACCCTCGAGGGCGCCGGGCCCGCCGCCCTCACCCGCGGGAGCGAAGCGACGCGCGGCGGCAACCTCGGCCGCGCCACCTGGGGCATCCACCCCTCGAAGGACGGCTACATCGGCGTCGCCGGGATGCCGCGCCAGGGCCCGTCGGTCTACGACTGCATCGGTCACCCGGAGCTGAAGGATGACCCGCTGTTCGGCGTCTCCTGGTCACCCGAGGCCGACGCGGTCCTCCAGGTGCTCGTCCCCGAGTGGACCCAGCAGCACACCTCGCGCGAGATCTTCGAGATCGCCGAGCAGCACCGCGCCCCGTTCGCGCTCATCCCCTCGCCGCGCGAACTCCTCGAATGGCCGGGCCTTGTCGAGACTGGCTTCTGGCACGAGGTCGAGCACCCGGTGCTTGGCACGCACCCGCTGCCGAGTGGCCCGATCTCGTTCGACGGCGACCGCGGGCGGCACCAGCGCGCGCCGCTCGTCGGCGAGCACAGCGATGCGATCCGCGCCGAGGCCGCCTCGACCGTGACGCCGCCCTCGGAAGCCGCGCCGGCACCGTCGACGACCGAGGTGGACGCCCCGCTCGCCGAGCTCCGCCTCGTCGACGTCACGCAGGTGTGGGCCGGACCCTTCGCCTGCCGCTTCCTCGCCGACCAGGGCGCCGACACGATCAAGATCGAGGGCCCGGCATTCCCCGACTCGGTGCGCGGCCTCGGCGGTCAGTTCGACGCCGACAGCGTGAACCGCAGCTCCTACTTCAACGAGTACAACCGCAACAAGCGCGGCCTCGTGATCAACATCCAGCAGCCCGAGGGTGTCGAGGCGATCAAGCGGCTCGTGGCCGGCGCCGACATCTTCGTTGAGAACTGGAGCTCCGGCGTCGCCGATCGCCTCGGCCTCGGTTACGCCGACCTGAAGGCGATCAACCCACGCCTGATCTACGTCTCGATGCCCGGCTTCGGCCACGACGGTCCGGACGCCCACCGCATCGGCTACGGCCCGACGATCGAGCAGATGGGCGGCCTCGTCGCGCTGCAGGGCTACGAGGGCGGACCGCCGCACAAGAGCGGCATCTCCTACGGCGACCCGGTCTCCGGTACCACCACGGCCGGCGCCGTCGGTGTCGCCCTCCAGCGCCGCGAGCGCACCGGCGAGGGGTGCTACATCGTCGTGCCACAGCGCGACGGCATCGTTGGCCTCGTCGGTGAGTACATCGTCGCCGAGGGCGTCGGCGAGCCGATCCCGACCCGGATCGGCAACCGCGACCTCCAGTTCGCTCCGCACAACGTCTACCGCACCCACGACACGGAGCCGCGGCCACGCCTCGGCCTCGGCGAGGAGCTGATGGGCGAGGAGGTCGACACCTGGCTCGCCATCGCGGTCGACAGCGACGCCGCCTGGGACGGTCTCCGCTCGGTGCTGAACGACACCCGCCTCGACGATGTCGCCTACGCCAGCGCCGAGGGCCGGCGCGCCGGGCAGGAAGCGATCGACGCCGTGATCGCCGAGTGGGCGCGCGACCGCGACCCGGACGAGGCCGCCGAGGCGCTGCAGGCCGCCGGTGTCGCCGCCTCGCAGGTACTGACGCCACTCGACCTAACGAGCGACGCCCACCTCGAGGCGCGGGGCGCCTTCACGACCTACGACCACAGCGTCACCGGCGTGCAGCGCACCACGCTGCCGGCCTGGCGCTTCGCCCGCCGCCCGGCGACCCACGTCGGCGCCGCGCCCGCCTTCGGCGAGCACAACACCGAGGTCCTGACCGAGCTTGCCGGTTACAGCCCCGAGGAGGTCAAGGAGATGGCCGCCGCCGGCCTCACCGCCACCGCCCCGGTCGGTTCGTAGCGCCGACGTCCGGGCGGCCAGCTCCCGAGGAGACTCGCATGCCGATCCTCACGGTCGAGCTGACCGGACCGCCGCTCCCGCCGGCGCAGCGCGCCGGCCTCGCCCGCCGCATCGCCGACGCCGCCGGCCACGCCCTCGAATCCGAGCCGAACGGCACCTGGGTCCGCCTCCGCGAACTCGGCCCCGACGACTACGCGGAGAACGGCGACGCCTTCGAGGGCACCCCATCCGCGATCGTCACCGTGCTCCACGCCGACCTCGAACCGGTCGCAGCCCTCGAGCTGGAGGCGGCGGCCCTCGCCGCCGCCGTCGCCGAAGCGACGAGCCGCGACCGCACGCACGTCCACGTCATCTACGAGCCACCCGGCCGCGGCCGGGTGGCGTTCGGCGGTGAGCTGCTGACGTAACGCCCTCGGCGGCGGGCAAACCTCGGTAGCCACACGAGACCGGTTAGCGGGCGGTTAGACTGCGAGGCATGTGGGACTGGTTTCGAAGGCTGGAGCCGTGGCAGCGGTACAGTCTCGCGCGGTGGCTGATCTGGCTCCTCGTCGGCGTCCCACTTGTCGTCGGTGTGTTGGTGCTCGGTGACCTCACAGGGTTCGTGCTGATCGCGTTTCTCGTCGCGCTCGCGGCCTTCACGATCGCTGTCCAGTTCCTCGATCGGAAGGCGAACTGGAGCTTCATCGACGAGAACCCGCACCTCGGCCGTTGGCTGCGACCGGGTCGATGGGGGCACGAAGGCGAAGGCGGTCGACTCACGATCGAGTACGTGTTGCTCTGGCGTTGGCTGCGCCGAGCGTCGCAAGCTCCTTTGCGGCTCGCCAGAAGCGTCTTCGGACGGACAGGGGCTGACGATCGCTAGGCTGGTGGACGGCCCGATCCGACGGTCAGAAGCTCCCGCTACCGCCGCCTCCCAAACCAGCCCCGGCTCCCCTTGAGTCGTCAGACCCGGAGCTCCCTCCGCCGCCGCCAGCAAGTCCACCACCGGCCCTAGGGGTCTGCAGTAACGAGCGAGGGAGCACGAGACCCCACTCGTCGCCGAAGTCGTCGAGTCGCCCACCCAGGCGCTCTCGGAGATAGGCCCAGGCGATCCCTCTGGTTGAACTGAGGCTGTCAGGCACCGCCTTAGAGTTTTCGATGGCAACGCCAGCTGCGAGCGCCTCCTCGGGCGACATGCCAGCATCTCGCAGTTCTTCGTAGACGTTGCTGGCGATACCGCCTGGGACGATCGACGCGGCACCCACCGGACCCAGGTAAGTGACCGGAGATAGCGCCTTGTCTACGAAGTTCGCAGCAACATCCCCGACGATTCCCTGGCTCTCGAGACCTTCCCGGAGCGCCGTACCGAGACCGTCACCCTCGACGATGAACTCGACCAGTGGGAACTCCTCCCGGACGGCCTCGAACCGAGCTCGCTCGTCGACGTACTCGCGGCTGAGCAGATCATTGAGCCTCTCGCGCTCCGCCGGACTGGAGATCGCCGGCTCGTAGACGAGGATCGCTCCGTGGCGGCCCGTCGAGGTGAGGTCATCGAGCGTGTCGAATCCGCTGCGAAGGCGGATGAGATCGCGGGCGAGCGTGCCGAATCCGCCAACATCCGGGTGCGGCTGTCCAGTGGCAAGCTCGAAGATCTTGACCCAATCCGTGAACGCCGGATTGTGTTGGGGAACGCCAAACACTCGCTCGCGATGGTCGGCGAGCTCCCGTCCTCGCTCCTCGATCCATAGTTGCCTCGCGATCTCGTCGATCGGCTCCCGCTCCGCGACGGGAATGGCCGCAAGGAGCGCCTGCTGGGACCCCGTCATCGGACGTCCCGACATCTCGTTGAACGCGAGGAGAACCGAGCCGCGATCTATGGTGACTGGAACGCCGAGGATCTCAGTTGGCAGGAGGCCGGGCACGCGCTCCGGAGGTTCCAGCAATGGAGGTCGTTCGGCCGCCTCCTCGGCGTCGGCAGCGTCCTGTAGGCGCAGCAAGTTCTTCGCCCGCTCCAGCGCCGACTCCGAACCCACCGAGGAGTTCACGTCGCGCTCGAGACCCTCGTCGAACAGCCGCTCTTCCTCGCGGAGCGCTCGGAACACCGAGGGCGCGTCGCTGCGCGCGGCTCGCTCGTCCTGCGTGATCTGGTCGTCGAAGAACGGGTCGTCGCCGAACGGATCGGGCGCGAGCACTGGCTCCCGCCGCGGTCGCGACGGCTCCGATGACGCGACGCCCGCGCCTACCCCGCGGACGGGGCTGTCGAGGATGGCACGCAGCCGCTCCGGGCGGGTCGGAGGTTCGAACGGCGCCTCACCCAGTAACAGTGACGCCCGGGCAGGCGGTGCGGTTGGGCTGGGTCGCGGGAGTGGCGTCGGTGTCGGGCGCGGCTCGGGCCGGAACGGCAACGCTCGATCCTGCTCGCGCAGCCGCTGTTGGACCCAGACCGGCAGCGCCGAGCGCGGCACCGCCCGAGGGGTGGCGCGACGCTCCCCGACCACCCCCGGTGCGACTCCGCGCACCGGCTCCCGAATCAGCCGTCTGAGCCGCTCGTTGACTTCGGGCGGGAACTCGTGGGGGAACTGTGGCAAGGGCGGCTCCTCGGCTTCGGTCCTTCGAAGCTGAGGTGCCGGCGATCGCTAATCAAACCAGGGGTGCGCGGCGCCCCTACTCGGCGCCGTTGTCCTTGCGATAGAGCTCGTAGTGCTCGACGGCACGCTGCACCATCGGTCGGCGCCGGCCTTCGGGCTTGTCGACTGCGTAGCCGGGGTCGCGCTCGCCCTGCGAGCTGAGCAGGTAAAGCGGGTGAGCGGCGCGGATCGCCTCGGTGAAGCCCTGCGCCTCCTGTGCTTGGTTCACGGCGAGCTTGGTCATCCGCAGCTGGAACGGGTCGTTCTGGGCGACGCGGTGGGCGTACGCCATCGTCTCCGCCTCGAGCTGGTCGGCCGGGTACACGCGGTTCACGAAGCCGAGGTCGTGCGCCTCGTTCCCGTCGATAAAGCGGCTCTCGTAGAGCAGCTCCTTCACCTTCCGAGGATGGATGTCCCACGGCGTCGAGAAGTACTGGAAGTTCGAACCGAGGAACATCGCGTCCTCGGCCGCGAACACGAGATCCATCGCGGAGGCGATCATCCATCCGCCGAAGATGCAGTAGCCGTGCACCATCGCGATCGTCGGCTTCGGCAGCTCACGCCAGCGCAACGTGTTGTCGACGTTCATCGAGGTCGAACGCTCGAAGAGGCCGCGCAGCCCCTCCTCGTACGGCCGTTCCTCCTGGTCCGCCTTCTCCTCCGGCGTCCCGAGGTCGTGGCCCGCCGAGAAGGACTCACCGGCACCCGACAGCACGATCACCCGCACATCGAGGTCATCGACCGCGCGGTCGAAGGCGTCGTCCATCTCCTCACGGAGCAGCCGGCTCTGCGCGTTGCGGTACTTCGGCCGGTCGAGGATCACGCGTGCGACGCGATCGTCGATCTCGTACCGGATCTGCTCGTAATCGCTCATCGCGCCTCTCCTCGTGCTGGACCGATCGTCAGAGTGGCCTAGGCCGGTGGACCTTCACCGGTGATGTTCTTGGCGACGAGCTCCTCGTAGCGCTCGTCCCTCATCCCGAGGAACTCGCGGAACACCTCGCGCGAGTGCTGCCCCTGAGTCGGCGCCGGGCGCTCAACACGTGCGGGCGTCCTCGAAAAGTGGAACGGCGCGCCGACCTGCGGCCAACGGCCCGCCTCCGGATGGTCGAGCTCGACGATCACGCCCCGCTCGCGGAGGACCGGATCCTCCGCCACCTCGAGCGCGTCGAGCACCGGCGCTGCCAGCCCGCCGGCCGCGAGCACGCGGTCCGCGAGAGCGTCGCGATCCTCGGACGCGGTCCACTCCGCGATCGCACGGTCGAGATCGTCCTCGTGCTGCTTCCGCGCCGCATTGTCGGCGAAGAGCGGATCGCCCTCCCAGCCGCGCGCCGAGACCGCGCAGAGCGCGGACCACTGCGCGTCGTTCTCCGCCGCGATCGCCACCCAGCGCCGCTCGCCCTCGGCACCCGGTTGGGCCTCGTAGATGCCGTGCGGCGCGGAGGTGAGATCGCGGTTCCCGAGGCGCGGTCGCTGCTCGCCGAGGAGGGCGTGCTGCATCGCGGCGTCCCCGATGTTCGCGAGGTTCGCCTCCTGCATCGAGAGGTCGATGTACTGTCCTTCGCCGGTGCGATCCCGGTGGTAAAGCGCCGTCACGATCGAAGCGAAGCCGTAGAGGCCCGCGACCGCGTCCGGGTACATCTGACCAGAGTTCATTGGTGGCCCGTCCGGGTAGCCGAACAGCGCCGACATCCCCGAGGTGGGTTCGATCGTCCCGCCGATCCCGGGGACGTTCGCCCATGGCCCCTCGTGCCCGTAGGCGGAGAGGCTCGCCATGATGATGTCCGGCTTGATCGCCTTGAGCTCCTCGTACGAGAGCCCGAGGTTGCCCATCACCCGCGGCGAGAAGTTCTCGGCGACGACGTCTGCATAGGGGACGAGCGAGCGATAGAGTTCCAGTCCCTCCGGCGTCGAGAGGTCGACGGTGAACGAGCGCTTGCCGAGGTTCACCGAGTTGAAGTGCGGGTTCACGTTCCACGGGTGCTCGGCCGTCGGCACCTCGGCGACGGCGTCCATCATCGGTGTGGTGTAGGTGCCGCGCCACGAGTCCGGGCGCTTCCGCACCTCGAGCTGGATGATGTCCGCTCCGGCCATCGCCAGCAGCTCGGTGCAGTAGGTGCCGGCCCACGCCTGGGTCAGCACGATGCCCCGCACTCCGGTGAGCGGCCCGCTCATCGCGGCGCTCCAGCGGACGGCGCGACCTCGGAGGCCAGTACGCCCGTCTCGATCAGGTGTCGCACCCGCTCTTCCTCGATGTCGTACTCGCCGAGGAGTTCGATCGTGTGCTCGCCGACGCGCGGCGCGCGGCGCTGGAGTCGCCACGGCGACGCGGACAGCTTCGCGGGCGCTCCCGTGTACTCGCTGTACTCGGAGTGCTCGATGTCGCTCTCCGCAGGTTCGCCGTCGTGGGAGTGGCCGTCCGGCCGCACCCAGAATCCGCGATCACGGAGATGATCGTTCTCGCGGAGCTCCTCCATCGCGAGCACCGGGCCGGCGACGACCCGCCGCACCCCGAGCTCATCGAAGAGGTCCTGGCGGCTCCACCCGGCCATCGCGTCGTGGACGCGATCGACCCACAGCTCGCGGTGCGAGTTGCGGTACCAGCCCTCCTGGAGCTGCTCATCCTCGGCGAGGTCGGGCAGACCGAGGACGTTCATCGCGTCGCGGTAGAAGTGGGCGCGGCTCAGCGTCAGCGCAAAGTGGCCATCGGCTACGGGCACCGGGCCAGCGGTCACGTCCATCGTCTCCTTGCGAGGCGGGTTCTCCCCCGAGTACTGCGCCCTCAGCGCCGCCGGCGAGAAGGTGGAGGCCATCACCTCGAACTCGGAGATGTCGATGTGCTGACCGGGCTGCCCAACGTCGGCCCGCTCGTGGAGCGCGGCGACCGCCGCGCCGTAGGCCAGCACCCCGCTGCAGTAATCCCCCTGGTACTGCGACGTCTGGAGCGGCGGCTGGCCAGCGAAGCCGTTAATCGACGCCCAGCCCGAGCGGGCCGAGGCGGTCAGGCTGTTCCCGGGGAGCGACGCGTAGGCGCCGTCTTGCCCATGTGGCGTCAGCGAGACGACCACCAGCTCGGGGTGGATCGCCCTCAGCGTCTCGTAGTCGAGCCCCCAGCCCTCGAGCGTCCCAGGCGCGAAGCTCTCGATCAGTACGTCGACCTGCGTGACGAGGTCGCGTAGCAGCTCGCGGCCTGGCTCCGCCTCGAGGTCGAGCGACAGCGAGCGCTTGTTCGCCAGCGCGTGCTCGGCGGCAACCGACCGGCCGTCCTCGGTCTGCGGCTCGCGCTCGCGGAGCGGATGCCCCGAGGGCGCCTCCACCACGCTGACGTCAGCGCCGAAGTCCGCGAACATCCTCGAGCACCAGGCCCCCGCCATCGAGGTGCTCACATCGAGCACCTGGATGCCGTGCAGCGCGCCAGCCGGGGGTGGAGCAGCCTCGGACACCGGCGCCGCCTAGTCGGCGTTGTCGCGCTTGGCGACCTGAAAGATCGTCGTGTGTCGGATCCGCGTCAGCGGCGTGCCATCCTCGCCGGCCAGCACGCAGTCGACGACGGCGTAGTGATGGCCCTTGCGCTCATACGCATCGACGATGCGTCCAGTCTGCGTGATCGTCTGCCCCGACTCGAACGGCGCGAGGTGCTGAATGTGGCTCTGCGCGTGGATCGCCGGACCGTAGTCGAACGTGTGATGCAGGAGGCGGATCGGACGGCCAGCGATCCAGCCCGGGTGGACTCGCGGCTGCTCTCCGAGGAAGAGCTGGTTCGTCGTGCGCTGCTTCTCAACGGCGTACTCGCGCGCCTCGTCGGCGCTGATCTCGGTGCCCATCGCTCGGATGTCCCCGGCCGCCTTGGCGAGGTCGAGCGTCATCTGCGGAAGCTCCGGCGGGACCGGCTCAGCGACGGTGCGCTCCGACTGAGCGAGTTCACCGAGCCAGGGCGCCGTCCCGAGGCCAACCGTCCCCACGAGGGTGTTCTCGCCGTCGGCCTTGGTCATGCGGAACTCGTGCGCGCCGTTCTCATCCGGTTCGTCGACGCGAACGGTGATCTCGTCGCCCGGGTAGGTCGGCCGGCGGAAGCGAACGTGCGCCCAGCCATCCTCGAGCCAGCGCTCGCCGAGCACCTCGAGGATCGTCGGCGTCGCCCAGCCCCAGACGGTCACGCCACCGACGAGCGCCGCCTTGTAGCCGTAGTCCTTCGCGCCCTCGGTCGAGTGGATCGCGTTCGGGATGTTCGCGTTGTCGGGGCCGTCGAGGAACGCGGTGATCACGTTCTCGGCGAAACGGTTCACGGTCGTCATGAGATCTCCAGTCGGGCTGCGACGTCGGCGGCGATTGTAGCCAGCGCGGGTGCCTCGTTCGCTAGTGGCGGGCGACTAGCCGAGCCACTCCGCGAGCACCTCCGCGGTGTCCTGGCCTGGCGCCGCGGGCGCCGGCCGCATCGCCGAGGGCGGACCATCTTCGAGGCGGAACGGACGCCCCGGGATCGCAACCGACTCGCCCTCCGGCCCCGGCACCTCGCGCATCAGCTCCCGTGCCGCCAGCTGTGGGCATGAGAACAGGTCATCGACGGTCTGCACGAGCGCGAACGTCAGGTGCAGCGCCTCGGCCTGCTCGAACCACTCCTGTGCGGTCTGGCGCAGGAACGGCGGGACGAAGAGCTCGAGGTACTCGTCCCAGTTCTGCATGCGGCCCTCGGCAGTCTGGAAGCGCTCCTCGGCAAGCCGCGGCTCATCGAGAAGCTGCGCGACGCCCTCCATCCGCACGTTGGCGACGGCGCCTGGCGCGCAGTACACGAACCGGTCCGAGGCGGGCACCATGCGCAGCGCCTGCTTGATGCGCTGCTCGCGGCGGGCGACCTCGCCGAAGAGCGAGTAGTTCGAGGTCGGCGAGTAGGTCAGCGCCGCCATCGCCTCGACCTGAGCGACGTCCACGCGCCGAATCGGCGCGCCGCTGTCCACGGCCAGCTTCGAGGCGATCGCGGCTCCCGCGGCCGCCAGCCCTCCGGTCATCGCAGTCGCATACGGCGGCAGCTGCATCGGTGGCTGGTCCCACTCGCCGGTGAGGAACATGAGACCGCTCGCCGCCTGGACGACGAGGTCCGAGGCGGCCCAGCCGGCGCGCGGGCCGCGCAGTCCGAACGGCGTCACGGAGGCGACCGCCGCCTTCGGGGCGAGCGAAGCGAAGGCCTCGCGCTCGATACCGCTCGCCGCGGCTCCAGCGGGCGAGAAGTCGCCGACGACGATGTCGGCGGCCGATGCGAGGGCGTCGAGCTGGGCACGCTCCTCGAGCTGGACGCTGCGCTTGCCGTAGTTCACGAAGGCGAAGGCGCCACCCTTGCCACCGCCCCAGCGGGAGCCCTGGGCGCGGAGCGGGTCGCCGCCCGCTGGCTCGACCTTCACGACGTCCCACCCGACCTCGGCGAGGAGCTTCGTCGCATACGCGCCCGAGACGCCGGTGGCGATGTCGAGCGCGCGGGGGCTCACGAACCGCTGCCATTTCGCGCGGCGTGCCAGCGGCGTTCGACGTCCTCAGGCGCGGCGGTGCGGGAGAGTTCGCCGCGGTCGATCCGGAGTCGCTCATCCGCGGGCGCAGCGCCTCTCGCCGGCGGCATCTCCTCTGACTCGACGGCGACGCCGTCGGCGAAGAGCTGATCGACCTCGGAGGTGTCGTAGCCGACATCGAGGAGCACGGCGCGGGTGGAGCCGCCGATGCGCTGTGGGTGCTCGGGCGCGGGCGGGCCGCTGCCCCAGGTGGGGCCTGCCTGTGGGAACGTGCCGATCAGACCCGGCAGATCGAGGTCGAGGAGGCCGAAGTAGGAACGCGCCCAGAGGTGCTCGTCGCTGACGTGGTCGGACGAATCAGCGACGACGGAGGCGGCGACGCCGACCGACTGCAGCGCCTCGGCCACTTCCTCTGCGGTGCGTGCGCCGATCGCGGCGGCGATCGCCTCGGTGGTCGGCTCCCCCTCGAGGCCGACCGCGCCCGCGAGCGCGGCGAGCTGATCCGCGGAGGCGGTGACCGCGACGTGGCGGGCGCCGCCGGTGGCGTCGAACACCTCGTGCAGTGCGAACCGCCCATCGAGGTTGCCCGCACGCTGCGGCTCGGCGCCGCCGAACGAGCGCTCGGCGACGGTCGCGCCGATCTGGCTGATCGCCGTTTCGTAGAGCGAGATGTCGATGTGCTGGCCCTCGCCGGTGCGCCCTCTGCGTTCGAGCGCGGCAAGGATCGCGGAGAGCGCGTGCAGGCCGCAGATGTTGTCGGCGTAGACGATCGTGCCGGGTCGCCCTGGCCAGGCGTCCGCCTCGCCGATCAGGTGGTTCTGGCCGGAGACCGCTTCCGCGCCGGGCCCGAAGAGCGGCCGCTCGCCCCACGGACCGGTGGTGCCGAAGCCGGTGAGCGAGAGGTAGATGACGTCGTCGCGGACGGCCTTGATGCCCGGGTAGTCGATGCCGAACTTGCGCATCACCCGCGGCGTGTAGTTGTGCGCAACCACGTCGCAGGTCGCCGCGATCCGACGAAAAGCCTCGGGACCTGCGTCCTGCGAGAGGTCGAGGGCGACGCGCTGTTTGTTGCGGAAGAGGTCGACGCCCACGACCACCGGCGCGCGGTTGGGCGCCTCGACGCGGATCACCTCCGCCCCGAGGTCCGCGAGGTGGCGCGTCGCGAACGGCAGCGCCGCCGCCTGCTCCATCGAGAGCACGCGCACGCCCTCGAGCGGACGCCCGACGCCGGTGATCGCCGCTTCGATCGCGGCCTGTGCCGCGTCCTCGGAGGTCACGGAGGTGCGCTAGAAGGTGGCGATCGGGTTGACCGGCGAGCCGGTGCCACCGATCACGATCAGCGGCGCGATCACGAGCAGGAACTCGTAGCGCCCGTGTTCGGCGCACATCTCGGCGAGCGCCTCGAAGTTCGCGTTGTCCAACAGCGGCATGCCCATGTGCGGGATCACGACCTCATGGATCGGAATCCGGCCGTACTCCTCCTGGCCGGCCGCCTCCTGGAGGTCCCAACCCAGCAGCGCAGCGTCGGTCTCGTACAGGAACTCGATCACGGAGACGCCGACGCCCGGGTTCTTCGACGGCACGCCGCCGAACTCATGGTTTGGGTTCAGCCGGTAGAACGGCTCCGCCCCCGAGCGGATCAGCACGGCGTCGCCGGCGCGCGGCACGATGCGCTGCCGCTCGGCCCACTCCTGGAGGTGCCAGCCCTCGACCGGGTCGTCGAGCGTGACGTGGTCGGTGCCGCGCATCGCGGGGATGTCGTAGAGCACGCCGCGCGTCACGATCCCATCGCGCCAGTAGTCGACCGAGTTGGTATATGCGCGCTCCTCGGTCACCAGCTTCGCGTCGCGCCCGTTGTAGAGTTGCCCGTTCTCGCCGGTGAAGATGTGACACAGCGCGTCGATGTGCGTGTTCACGAACCCGTGGTACGAGACGCCGATGTAGTCACCCGAGGACGACGGCCCCACCGTCATCCGGTGGTCGGCCGGACGCGGGTTCCGAGGCCCGCTGATCACCCCCTCGGTGGCGATCGGGTTGGCGAGGGAGACGGTCCGGCCGTTTCGCACCAGCGACGTGGCGTCGCGTCGCGCCTCGTCGGTGATGTGGTTCAGGGTGCCGAGCTGATCGTCGTCGCCCCAGCGCCCCCAGTTGTTGAAGCGCTCCTTGTAGGCCTGGTACTGCTCGACCGTCGGCTGCGTCCGCGTCTCCAGAGTCATGCCACCCCCGTTGCGTGCGGCGGCATGATAACAACGCCGATGCCCGCCGAACTTGCGATCCGAATGAGACCGAAGCCCCAGCTGTTCCGAGATACCGTTTCCTTGTGACGGGAAGCACAATCTGGAGGGACAGATGCAACCGATCCGAAGACTGACCGTGTTCGCCGCGATCGCGGTCGCAGCGCTCACCCTGGTCGCCTGTGGCGGTGACGACGACGAGGACACCCCGGAGGACGGGGGGACCAGCACGGCCGCCGTGACCGAAGCGCTGGGCGGCAGTGAATCGACGGTCGAGTTCAAGCTGACCGAGTTCGCGATCGACGGTCCGGCTACCGCCGACGCCGGCGCGATCACGTTCGAGGTCGAGAACGCCGGCACACAGCCGCACGAGCTGCTGATCGTCCGCAGCGACGCGGCGCCCGACTCATTCTCGGTCGTTGACGCGGTGATCCCCGAGTCCGAGCTCGACATCATCGGCGAGATCGACGACTTCGATGGCGGCGAAGAGCGCTCGGCAACCTTCAACCTCGAGGCCGGACGCTATCTGCTGATCTGCAACATCGCAGCTCACTACGAACTCGGCATGGTGTCCGAGTTCATCGTGGAGTAGCCCACCTCGATCGAGCGACAGCCCACCCGAAGCGCGCCCGCGCGGGCGCGCTTCTGCGTCCGCGCCGGTGATCGATACTCGCGACAGCTACTCGGCGGCCGCACCGCCCCGATCGATGTGCGGCTCCGCCCCCAGCTCCCCCGGCACGTAGTACACGTTCCCCTCCACCGAGGGCGGGCGGTGCGTCTGGTCGGGCACGACGTGGCCTGGCTGGTCGTGTGCGTACTGGTATCCCGCGCCGTAGCCCAGCTCCTTCATCAGCCCGGTCGCCGCGTTGCGGAGGTGCATCGGCACCGCGTCGTTGCGCGTGCGCTCGGCATCCGCCTGCGCGCGACCGTACGCCGCGTACGCCGAGTTCGACTTCGGCGCCCGCGCCAGGTACACGGTCGTCTCCGCGAGCGGCAGCCGGGCTTCCGGCATCCCGAGGAAGTGCACCGCCTGCTGGCACGCGACCGCCAGCGGCAGCGCCTGCGGGTCGGCGAGGCCAACGTCCTCGGCGGCGAGGATCACGAGGCGGCGCACCACGAACAGCGGATCCTCCCCGGCCTCCAGCATGCGAGCGAGCCAGTAGAGCGCCCCATCCGGGTCGGAGTCGCGCAGCGTCTTGATGAACGCCGACACCGTGTCGTAGTGGGCGTCGCCCATCCGGTCGTAGAGCATCGTCGGATGCTGCGCGGCGCCCTCGAGGGCTTCGCGCGTCACGTGACGGACGCCGTCTTCGCCCGGCTTCGTGATCCGCGCGGTCAGCTCCACGAGGTTGAGCGCCGTCCGCGCGTCGCCCGCCGCCAGCTCCGGTACGACGCGCAACGCGTCGTCGTCGACCACGACGTGATGTGCGCCAAGTCCGCGCTCGTTGTCGGCGACGGCGTGCTGCACGATCTCGATCAGATCCTCGGCCTGCAGCAGCTCGAGGCGGAAGACGCGGCAGCGCGAGAGCAGCGGGCCGACCACGTAGAACGACGGGTTCTCGGTCGTCGCGCCGATCAGCGTGACAGTGCCAGCCTCGACATGGGGGAGCAGCGCGTCCTGCTGCGCGCGATTGAACCGGTGCAACTCGTCGATGAAGAGGATCGTCCGGCGACCCGAGATGCGCTCGCGCTCGCGCGCCTCTTCGATCAGCTTGCGCACGTCCGCGACGCCCGAGGAGACCGCCGACAGCTCCGCGAAGTACCGCTGCGTGTGCGACGCGACGATCGAGGCGAGCGTCGTCTTGCCCGCCCCCGGAGGTCCCCAGAGCACGATCGAGGTGAGGTCGTCCGCGTCGATCATCCGCCGCAGCGGACGGTCCGCGCCGATCACCTCCTCCTGTCCCACGAACTCCTCGAGGGAGCGTGGCCGCATCCGCGCCGCGAGCGGCGCGCCCGCTGGCAACGAGGGCGTCTTCGGCCCGTCGCCGTCCTCGAAGAGGTCGCTCTGCACGCCAGGCGGCGGCGCGCCCGAGCCCGATCTACCGCGCCGTGGTGAAGGACTGCTCATGTGCGCAGTCTAGGCGGGAACGGCTAAATGCGGCCGTCCCCGTCTCGGGGAGTGGGGTCGAACTGAGGCGAGTTGAGCTAGATCTCGGAGTCGTCGAGCCCTCGGAGGTGCCGGATGAACGACCAGAGCAGACTGCCGACCAGCATCACGCCGGCCGCCGCCGCGATCGCGGCGCCCACGAGGAACGCGGCGACCCCCACCAGGCGCTTCATCGCCCGGCTGAGGAAGAGCGCGGCGACCACGAACGAGAGGATCGCGGGGATGATCCGGAGCAGCGGCATCGGGCACCTCGATCTCGGCTTCAGCACCGAGTGTAGGACTCAACCGACCCGCCCGACGGCAGGGAGATCCCGACGAATCACGTCCCGAATGGGGCAGCGCACCCGCCCCTCGGAGTATCGGTAGACGCCCAGCATCGCCGGTGTGGGTGTTAGTCGCGCCCGGTGCTACGGTGATCCGCGAAAGCGTTTCCGACCCAGTCCGGAGGGACCCCCGCACAGATGGCCGCCACGATTCAACACGCCGACCCCCACATCCGAGTCAAGAACGTCGCCCGCGCCGCCGAGTGGTACTCGCGCATGCTCGGCCTCAAGGTCGAGATGGCGATGCCCGACAAGAAGAAGCCCACCTTCGTCCGTCTCGCCAACGACGCTGGCGTCGCGATGATGATCAGCGACGGCGGCGACGCCATGAAGGGCAAGCCCCCGACCAAGACCGTCGCCGAGGCGATCTCCGCCCGCAAGGCGCAGCGCGTTGTCGACCTCTACTTCCGCGTCGACGAGGACGTGAAGAAGCTCTACACCTCCGCGAAGCGCAAGGGCGCGAAGATCAGCCAGGAGCTGACCGAGCAGCCCTACGGCATGCTCGACTTCGCGATGAAGGACCCCGACGGCTACACCGTCACCGTCGGCCAGGACGTCGCCGGCTCGTAGCCAACGCACCGACCTCGATCGCAAACGGCCG
>JANQNP010000123.1 GCA_028279505.1 Dehalococcoidia bacterium | reverse complement strand
CAAGACCGGCAGCGCCTTCGTCGCCCCGGCCGCCGCCACGATCGAGATGGTCGATTCGATCCTCCTCGACGAGCAGCGCATCCTCCCGGCCTGTGCCTTCCTCCAGGGCGAGTACGGCATCACCGACGCCTACGTCGGCGCGCCGCTCCGCCTCGGCGCGGGCGGCATCCAGCAGGTCTACGACATCGCGCTCTCCGACGACGAGCTGCAGGCGATGCAGGCCGCCGGCGACGCCGTCAAGGAACTCGTCGAGGCCACGCCAGCCGGGTAGACGGGCGCATACTCGAGACAGAGCGAGGCCGAGATACAGCGAGGCCGCGCACAGGGCCAATGACGGAGGCACCGCGATGACGGACGCTGGCACGCGCACCGAATCCGACAGTATGGGCACCATCGAGGTCGCCGCCGACCGCTACTGGGGCGCGCAGACCCAGCGCTCGCTCCAGAACTTCAAGATCGGCACCGAGCGCATGCCGCGCCCGCTGATCCGCGGCTTCGGCATCGTCAAGAGCGCCAGTGCGCGCGTGAACGAGGACCTCGGCAAGCTCGACGCGAACCTCGGCGGTGCCATCCGCGACGCCGCTGAGCGCGTGATCTCAGGCGACCTCGACGACCACTTCCCGCTCGTCGTCTGGCAGACCGGGTCCGGCACCCAGACGAACATGAACACCAACGAGGTGATCTCCAACGTGGCCATCGAAGCCCTCGGCGGCGAGCGCGGGTCCAAGGACCCCGTCCACCCCAACGACCACGTGAACATGTCGCAGTCCTCGAACGACACGTTCCCCGGCGCCATGAGCGTCGCGACCGCCGAGCAGGTCGTCCACGAGCTGCTCCCCGCGCTCGCGACGCTCCGCGACGCGCTCCGCGCCAAGTCCGAGGAGTTCGACGCTGTCGTCAAGATCGGCCGCACTCACCTGATGGACGCCGTCCCGCTGACCCTGGGCCAGGAGTTCTCCGGCTACGTGCAGCAGCTCGACAACGGCATCGCCCGCCTCGAGGGCACCCTTCCGAGGCTCTACGAACTCGCCCTCGGCGGCACCGCCGTCGGCACCGGCCTCAACTCCCACCCCGAGTTCGCGGACCGCGTCGCGAAGGCGATCGCCGACTACACCGGTCTCCCGTTCGTCACGGCGCCGAACAAGTTCGAGTCGCTCGCCGCGCACGACGCCCAGGTCGAGCTCGCCGGCCAGCTCAAGGTCGTCGCCGTCTCGCTGATGAAGATCGCGAATGACATCCGCATGCTCGGCAGCGGCCCCCGAGCCGGCCTCGGCGAGCTGATCCTCCCCGCGAACGAGCCCGGCTCCTCGATCATGCCGGGCAAGGTGAACCCCACCCAGTCGGAGGCCGTCACGATGGTCTGCGCGCAGGTGATCGGGAACGATATGGCCGTCGCCGTCGGCGGCGCCACCGGCCACTTCGAACTCAACGTCTTCAAGCCGGTGATCGCCTACAACAACCTGCAGAGCATCCGCCTCCTCGCCGACGCCTCGGTCTCCTTCACCGAGAACTGCGTCGTCGGCATCGAGGCCAACGGGACCCGCATCCGTGAGCTGATGGAGTCCTCGCTGATGCTCGTCACCGCCCTCAACCCGCACATCGGCTACGACAACGCCGCCAAGATCGCGAAGAAGGCCTACGAGGAGAACTCAACCCTCCGCGAGGCTGGCGCCGCTCTCGGCCTGATGTCGGACGACCAGTTCGCGGAGTGGATCAAGCCCGAGGAGATGACCAGGCCGTAGGAAGCGGACGTGGTCAGGATCTTTGGGATTCTGGCAAATTGATCGATTAATCTCACACATCAGAAGATTAATCTTGCGGGTCAGTCGATTAATCGATTATCCTTCCAGCAGGAAGGCTCGACCAATGCGTCTGCAACTCGACTACACGCTGTCCGACGAGTGCAAAGAGGACCTGAACGCGATCGACGCGGAGCGGTACGCCGTACGCGCGCTGATCCCGGGAGGCCTCGAGAGCTACTTCGCGCGGCAGGCGCGGATCTTCTCGACCCGCGGGTCGACCGCCATCGAGGGCAACGAGGTGGAGGGTGAGCGGGCAGCCTCGATCGTCGAGGGCACGCTAGCGCCAACGGACCAGCAGCAGCTCGAGATCTACAACCTCGCGCAGGCCTATGACCTCGCGTACCAGCTCACCGACGACCGCTCGATGGTGATCGACGGCGGCACCGTGCGCGCGCTGAACTCGGTGCTGCAGAAGGGCGCGACGGAGCCGGGGGCCGCCTCGCGCGGCAACTACCGGCGTCCCGGCGGGCCCGAGGTGACGATCCGAGCCGACCGAGGTCGCGGCGCCATCCTCTACCAGCCACCGCGAGCGGACGACGTGAACCGGCTGATGCGCGGGTACGTCGAGGACGTCCAGCGATGGACCGAGGACGAGCCGGGACCGGTCGCGGCGGCGCTGACGCACTTCGCGTTCGTCTCGATCCACCCGTTCGAGAACGGCAACGGCCGTACCGCCCGGCTGCTCGCCGACATGGTCCTTGACCTCACCGGGTGGTCGGTCGAGCGGATGCTGTCTGTGAGTTCGGCGATCCACGCTTCGGGGGACGCGTACTTCGACGCGCTCCGCGCGACGCAGGGTCCGGCGTTCCGCGAGGCGGTCGATGCCAGCCCGTTCGTGGAGTACCACACCCGGCAACTGCGACGCGCCGTCGACCAGCTCCAGCAGTCGGTCGTCTGGCTCGTCCGCACGACCGAGGAGAGCAGCGACGCCGAGGGCACGGACCAGTCCTCGGTGTTGCTGTCCTGGTACCTGCTGAACCTCGGCCCGATCACCTCCTCCGCGTACGCGAAGCTGATCGGCGCGTCCCAGAGCACCGCGGTCGAGAAGCTACGGATGCAGGTCGAGAGCGGCTTCCTCACGCGCCTCGGCGCCGGCCGCTCGACGCGCTACGCGCTCACCTCCGAGGTCAGCGAGCGCGTCGCCCGTCGCGTCAGCGAGGAGCCATCGCTCTACGTCGCCTAGCGACTAGCTCCGGCCGCCGAACAGCTTCCGTCCGAGGGCGCGCAACGGGTCGTAGTGCACGTCGGCGCGTCGCTCCTTCAGCGGAATGATCGCGTTGTCCGTGATGTGGATGCCCTCGGGGCAGACGTCCGTGCAGCACTTCGTGATGTTGCAGTACTCCAGCCCGAAGCCGTGCTGCACGGTGGCTTCCTTGGGGTTGGTGTCGAGCGGGTGCATCGACACCTCGGCGAGCCGCACGAAGAACCGAGGACCGGCGAAGTCATCCATGTTCTCGGGGTGATCGCGGATCACGTGGCAGACATCCTGGCAGATGAAGCACTCGATGCACTTCCGAAACTCCTGGCCCCGGTCGACGTCGATCTGGGCCATCCGATGCGTCCCGTCGGCCTCGCGCTCGCGCAGCGTGATCTCCGGGATCGTCTTCGCGACCTCGTAGTTCCAGGTCACGTCCGTCACCAGGTCGCGGATCAGGGGGAACGTCTTCAGCGGCGCGATCGAAATCGTCTCGCCTTCGGGGTATTGCTCCATCCGCTGCATGCACTGCAGCTTCGGCGAGCCGTTCACCTCGGCGCTGCACGACCCGCACTTCCCAGCCTTGCAGTTCCAGCGGACCGCTAGGTCTGGCGCCTGCGTCGCCTGGAGCCGGTGCACGACATCGAGGACGACCATGCCCTCCTCGTACTCCACGTCGTACTCGACGTAGTCGCCGTCCTCGTCACCGCGCCAGACGCGGAGATGTGCGTTCGGCATACCTAGTCCTCCTCGAAGAGGCGCTGCAGCTCGGCGGGCATCTCGGGAAGCGGCTCCTGGCGAACGTCGACGGTGCCCTCCTCGTTGAGCGTGCCCACCACGTTGACCTTCCCGAACTCGTCCGAGGGCCCCGGGAAGTCCTCGCGCGTGTGACCGCCGCGGCTCTCCTTGCGCTCGAGCGCGCCCTTCGTGATCGCCTCCGCCGAGGTCAGCAGATGCTCGAGGTCCAGCGCGAGGTGCCAGCCGGGGTTGTACTGCACGTTGCCCTCGACCGTGACGTTGGCGGCACGCTCCTTCAGCTCGGCAATGTCATCGAGGGCTTCGAGCATCTCCGACTCGGTGCGGATGATGCCGACCTTCTCCTGCATCGAGTCTTGCAGCGCGCGGTGCAACGTGTACGGGTTCTCCTTGCCCTCGCCCTCGAACGGCGCGCGGATCCGCGCCAGCGCCTCATCCACCTCGCCACCGTCCGTGGCCGGCAACTCATCGAGGCCCGCCGCGTATTCGGCGGCGCCGAGACCGGCCCGGCGGCCGAACACCACCAGGTCGGAGAGCGAGTTCCCACCGAGGCGGTTCGACCCGTGCATCCCGCCCGCGACCTCGCCGGCCGCGAACAGCCCCGGCACCGACGATGCCTGGGTTTCCGGATCGACGCGCACCCCGCCCATCGCGTAGTGCGCCGTCGGCCCGACCTCCATCGGTTCCGCCGTGATGTCCACACCGGCCAGCTGCTTGAACTGGTGGTACATCGAGGGCAGTCGCCGCTGGATGTACTCGGAGTCGCGTCGCGTCGCGATATCGAGGAACACGCCGCCGTGGGGGCTGCCACGGCCCGCCTTCACCTCGGCGTTGATCGCCCGAGCCACCTCGTCACGGGGCAGCAGATCCGGCGTCCGGCGCACAGTCTTATCGTTGTACCACTGGTCGGCTTCGGCCTCGGTGTCGGCAGTCTCGGAAGCGAACATCGGTGGGATGTATTCGAACATGAACCGCTTGCCGGTGGAGTTGCGCAGCGTCCCGCCGTCGCCGCGCACGCCCTCGGTCACGAGGATCCCGCGCACGCTCGGCGGCCAGACCATCCCCGTCGGGTGGAACTGCACGCACTCCATGTCGATCATCTCGGCGCCCGCGTACATCGCCAGTGCGTGTCCGTCGCCGGTGCCCTCCCATGAGTTCGAGGTGATCGACCAGATCTTCCCGAGCCCGCCCGTCGCGAGCACGATCGCCTTCGCGCGGAAGAGCAGCGGCTTGCCGCTCTCCCGCCAGTAGGCGACGGCGCCCGAGACACGGTCGCCATCCTTCACCAGCCGGTTGACCGTGCACTCCTGGTAGACGTCGAGGCCGCGGTGCACCGCGTGCTGCTGCAGCGTGCGGATCATCTCGAGGCCGGTCCGGTCACCGATGTGCGCGAGGCGCGCGTAGCGGTGCCCACCGAAGTCGCGCTGTGAGATCCGCCCGTCGTCGGTGCGGTCGAAGAGGGCGCCCCACTCCTCGAGTTCCGCGACGCGGTCCGGCGACTCCTGCGCGTGGATCTGCGCCATCCGCCAGTTGTTCAGCATCTTGCCGCCGCGCATCGTGTCGCGGAAATGGACCTGCCAGTTGTCCTCCGGCCACACGTTGCCCATCGCGGCGGCCATGCCGCCCTCCGCCATCACCGTGTGCGCCTTACCGAGGAGTGACTTGCA
The DNA here is from genome assembly GCA_028279505.1 of Dehalococcoidia bacterium. Taxonomy (GTDB): domain Bacteria; phylum Chloroflexota; class Dehalococcoidia; order UBA2979; family UBA2979; genus UBA6627. The sequence goes on along the minus strand of JANQNP010000123.1, from coordinate 8,650 downwards.
GACGAGGCCGGTCGTCGCGCCCTGCGCGGACGCCTCCACGGCCGCGCGCAGCCCGGCCCCGCCGGCCCCGATCACGAGTACGTCGTACTCATGCGTCTCGTAGTCGGCCATCAGTCACGTCCTCGGAGCTGTGCGATCGTCGGGTTCGATCGGGTTGGACCCATCGCTAGATCGGGTTGGACCACGTGTTGAGGTCGGTGACCACACCGTTCGCGACCAGGTGGACGTAGAGGTCGGTGAACCCCACCCAGATCAGGCTCGTCCACGCCCAGCGGCGGTGCTTCTCGTTGGCGATCGTCACGAAGTCCCACAACCGCCGGCGCAGCAGCCGCGGCGAGGATTTCGAGAATGAGTTCAAACCACCGCCCACCCAGTGGCGCAGCGAGTGGCAGCCGAAGGTGTACATCATCAGGAAGAAGGCGTTCAGCGTGAGCACGATCGACCCGACGCCGATGCCGAACCCCTCGCCCGGCAGGTGGAACGACTTGATCGCGCCCCACCACAGGATCGGGACGAAGACCAGCGCCGCGTACATGAAGTAACGGTGCACGTTCTGAAGGATCAGCGGGAACGTGCCCTCGCCGGAATAGCTCCCCGCCGGCTCGCGCACGGCGCACGCCGGCGGGCTGAGGAAGTAGGCGCGGTAGTAGGTCCGCCGGTAGTAGTAGCAGGTCGTCCGAAACCCGATCGGCGCCCAGAGGATGAACAGCGCCGGCGAGATGAAGTCCGGGAGCCAGCCCGGCGTGATCAACGGCTCGAAGAACGGCGAGAGCAGCAGGTGGTTCTCGGTCTCGAACGCCCACTGCTCGCCGAGCACCGCCGAGATCGCCGAATAGATGACGAAGATCAGCAGGCCGCCACCGGTGAGGAGCGGCTCCACCCACCATCGATCGTTGCGCTGGGTCTGACCGTACCGACGGTCGAGTGAATCAGCCGGTTGCGCGGTCGCCTGTGCCATACGTGTCGCCTGCCATCCAGGGGCCCAACCGCCGGTGTAAGGATCGCCCTACGAGACTATTCGCCGGTGGCCCAACACGGTCAAGTGATGGCCCCCACCTCAGCCAGAGCGGTGCAGGCGCAGCAGCGTCAGCGCCACCATCGTCTTCGCGTCGCTGATCGCGCCGCTCGCGATCGCCGCCTCGACCTCCGCCTCCGTCATCCGTTCCGGCGGGCTGATGTACTCGTCATCGTCCTGCGGGAGCGGCGACTCTTCGAGGTCAGTCGCGAGGTAGAAGTCGATGTATTCGCTGACGAACCCCGGCGCCATCCACGCCCCACCGAGGCGCACGATCGACCCGGCGGCGTAGCCCGTCTCCTCGCGTACCTCGCGCGCGGCCGTCTCCTCGGGCGGCTCGCCGTCCTCGCGCGTGCCGGCGGGGATCTCGAGGAGCGGTTGTCCCGCCGGGTGCCGGTACTGCCGGATCAGCAGCCAGCGGCCGTCTGCCTCCATCACGATCAGCGCCACCGCGCCCGGATGTCGCACGACGACGCGCTCGGCCTCGTGCCCGTCCTGGAAGCGGACCATGTCGCGGTCGAGGCGGATGATCTTGTTCTCGAAGATCAGCTCGGACGAGGCGACCTCGGGAATCTCCGGCTCGCTCGGGTTCGCAGGCGGGTCAGTCGAGGTCAAACGTCAGCGCGATCTCGTCGCAACCCGGGAACTTCGGGCAGCGGTAGCACTCGTTCCAGACCTTGCGCGGCAGGTTCATCACGTCCGCCTGCTGCCAGCCCAGCCGCTCGAAGAAGCCCGGCCGGTAACTGAGCGCGAACAGCCGCTCCATCCCCAGCCGTCGCCCCTCCTCGACGCAGGCCGCGACGAGCGCGCTCCCGTGCCCCCGCGACTGGATGTCCGGGTCGACGGCCAGCGACTTCAGCTCCGCCATGTCGGCCCACATGATGTGCAGCGCCGCGCACGCGATCACCTGGTCGCCCTCGCGGATCACGAAGAAGTCGCGCAGGTTCTCGTACGTCTCGGCGAGCGTTCGCGGCAGCATCTGCCCGTCGGCCGCCCAGTAGTTCACCAGCTTGTGAATCCCCGAGGCATCCTGAACCGTCGCCGGGACAACCGTCGGCGGCGCCAGCGCCCTCGAATCAACGTCGCTCGTCATCGAGACAGGATAGACGGTGGAGCCGCCGTGATCAGTCGGTGACCTCCACGATGCACTCGATCTCGACGGTGATCTGGCTCGGCAGCGAACCCATCCCCACCGCCGACCGCGCGTGCCGGCCGGCGTCGCCGAACACCTCGACGAAGAGGTCAGAGCAACCGTTGATCACCTGCGGCTGCTGCCCGAACTCCGGCACCGCGTTCACCATCCCGAGGACCTTCACGATCCGCGCGACACGATCGAGCGAGCCCAGCTCCGACTTCATCACCGCGATCAACGTCAGCCCGGTGTCCCGCGCCGCCGCGTACGCCTCCTCAACCGACACCTCGGCCCCGACCTTGCCCGTCGACCCGCGTGGTCCCTTCCCTGCGAGGAACAGCAGATTGCCGGTCTCCACCGCGTGCACGTAGTTACCCGCCGGATCGGGCACCGGCGGCAGCTCGATCCCGAGCTCTTCGAGGCGTGCGTCAATCGACATCGGAACTTCCTGTCTGTGGATGCGCGCTACGGGTAGAACAGTCGCTGCGCGGCCTGCCGCAGCTCACCCCGATGGTCGGGGTGGGCGACGCTGATCAGCTCCTCGGCACGCTGCCGCACGCTCTTCCCGAGGAGCCGCGCGATGCCATGCTCGGTCACGACCGTATCAGCGATCTCACGCGGCACCGAGACCACCTGTCCCGCCTCGAACCGCGGTGTGATCGTCGAGACGGTGCCGTTCGCCGCCGTCGAGGGCAGCACGCAGACGTAGCGGCCGCGCGGCGACAGGTAGGCGCCGAGAGCGAACGCCAGGTGACCACCGAGCCCCGCGTAGATACGAGGGCCAATCGTGTAGACCGCGGTCTGGCCGCTCAGATCCAGCCCGAGCCCGCCGTTGATCGCCACGATCCGGTCGTTCTTCGCGATGTTCCGTGGGTCCAGCAGGTACTCGGTGCCGTACAGCTCGAACGCGTGATTGCCGTAGACAGCCGCGCGCTCCTCGGGCGTGTTGCCGATGACCGTCGCCACGAACTTGCCCGGGTGCAGCTGGCTACCGCGGCCCGTGAAAACGCCTTGCTCGACCATCGGCACGATGCCCCGAACCGTCAGCTCGCCGAAGTACGAGAGCTCCTGCTTCCCGTCGAACAGGCCGTGCTGGAGCATCCCGTAGGTGTGCGAGCCGATCCCGACCTGCACCGTGTCGCCGTCCTCGATCAGCTCGTTCGTATGGTGCGCGATCGCCTCATCCGTGGCCTCGTCGTACTCGACGGGAGGCGGTGCGAACGGTCGGTCGTCAGGCACGAAGGCGTCGATCTCGGAGACGTGCAGGACCGTCTCGCCGTGGGTGTGTTGCGTATGCGGATTGACGGCGGCGATCACACGCTTCGCTCGCCTCGAGGTGGTGACGCTGTCCCACACGCTGCAACCGACCGACACGAACCCGGCCTCGTTCGGCTCGGAGACGGTGATCAGGATGTTGTCGACCGGCCATGCCTCTTCGCGACCCGCGTCGAGCGACTGGTGCGCGCCGACGAGCCAGTACGGGTGATAGTCGATCGTCCGCGCCTCGAGCGGTCCGCGGCTGAACGCGTTCCCGAACTGATCCTGGTAGCGGAACGACTGCGCCGCCTCGGCCGAGAACAGCCCACCGTCGGGCACGCCCAGCCCGCGGATCTCCACGTCCTCGAGGTCACCCGTCCGCGCGGCGAGCGCCTCGAGGATCGAGGGCGCAGCGTGGCCGGGCGGAATCCAGATGTGGTCACCCGACTCGACGAGGGCGGCCGCCCCCTCGGGCGAGACGACGCGGGCGTCGTAGTGATCGCGCCAGTTCCCGGACAGGTCGTGCCGCATCTCGTCCCCCGCCAGGTGAGCTGGCACCACGTCAGCGATAGCGAACGTGATGATAGCGGAGGCCGTGCTCCCCGCCTGACGTGCTACCTCGAGGCCACCGGCATCCGTAACCCCAGGTGGTCGCGCAGCGTCGTGCCGGTGTACTCCTCGCGGAACAACCCGCGCCGCTGCAGTTCGGGCACTACGAGGTCCACGAAATCCTCGAACGCCCCCGGGATGTGCGTCGCCCCGATCACGAACCCGTCCGAGGCCGGCTCGGTGAACCACGCCTCCATCTGATCCGCGATCTCCGAAGCGCTCCCCACCCACTGGTCGCCAACGCGCCCGCGGCCACTGACGCGGACAAAGTCGCGCACCGTCGGGTTCTTGATCCCGGAGCGGCGCAGGACGCCGTCGCGGATCGCCAGCAACCCCTGGAGCCCCTCCAGCTCCTCGTCGCTAAACGGCTCGTCCATCTCTTTCGAGGCGAAATCGAAGTTCAGCGCCTCGGACAGCAGTGAGAGCTGGTCCACCTCGTTGGGCAGCTCGTCGTACGCCGCCTTCTTCTCCAGCGCCTCCTCGCGCGTCTCGGCCACCACCGGGTACGCCAGCGACGCGATCTTCATCTGGTCGGGGTCGCGCCCCTTCGAGGCGGCCTGTTCCTTCAGCGCCGCGTACTGCTCGCGACCGTGCTCGATCGTCCCGTAGCCGGCGAAGATCAGCTCGCCCCAGCGCGCGGCGAACTCTCGCCCGCGTGCGCTCTGCCCGGCCTGGATTACCACCGGGTGACCCTGCGGCGACCGCGGCACCGTGAACGGCCCCCGCGAGCGGTAGTGCTCGCCCTCGTAGTCGAGCCGGTGCACCTTCGAGGGCTCGGCGAACACCCCCTTCGCCCGGTCGAGGACGATCGCGTCGTCCTCCCAGCTGTTCCAGTGCCCGAGTACCACCTCGACGAACTCGTCCGCCAGGTCGTAGCGCGCGTCGTGCGCCGGGTGCTCCAGCCGGCCCATGTTCTTCGCCTCGTTGTCGTTCAACGAGGTGACGACGTTCCAGGCGGCGCGGCCCTCCGTCATCAGGTCCAGCGTCGCGAACACCCGCGCGACGTGGAACGGCTCGTAGTAGCTCGTCGAGTAGGTCGCGCCGAGCCCGAGGTGGGTCGTCGCCATCGCCATCGCCATCAGCACAGTCACCGGGTCCATCTTCACGCAGCGGATCCCGTGCTCCACCGTGTGCGCGTGGTCGCCCGTGTAGAGGTCTGGCATCGCCAGCCGGTCGTCGAAGAACCCGAGGTCAAACTTCCCACGTTCGAGCACACGCCCGATGTGCCGGTAGTACTCCGGCGACATCGAGTCGGTGCGCGCCTCCGGGTGGCGCCAGGACGCGGGGATCGTGGTGCAGTTCTGAGCCTGGAGGAAGCCGACGAGGGTCATCTGACGCATGGGGACCGTCCCAACAGCCGGCCCAGCCGGGCGGCTGCGAGGAGTGTAGTGCGACCGCTGCGGCGCTACGCGTCAGGCGTGTCGAGCACGTGGTCGGAGCGCAACCAACCGAGGCGTTCCGCCACGTTGGCGTAGAACTGCGCGGGACCACCGAGCCGCACGAAGTCCACGTGCCGGTCACCGTGCGCGATCGTCACCGTCGACCCGGAGTCGACCGCGCGCTCGCGCAGCCCGTCGACCGTGAACATCGCCTCGTAGCCACGCTCCACGTAGAGACTGATCTCGCTCGAGGTCGGCAGTACGAGGGCGTTCGCACTGGTCAGGTGCGGCGCAACCGGCACGAGGATGATCTCCTCGGACTCCGGCGGCAGGATCGGCCCGCCGACGGAGAGCGAGTAGCCCGTGGAGCCGGTCGCGGTCGCGATGATGACCGCGTCGGCGCGGTACTCCGCCAGCAACACCCCATCGACGCGCGCACCGACCGAGATCGTCCGACCGAGGCTGGCCCGCCCGATCACCGCATCGTTCAGCGCGTAGTGCGGCGCCTCGCCGTTCACCTGCGCGCGCACGGTCGAACGGCGCTCGAGCCGCCCGGCGCCCTCCAGCACCCGTGCGACCGAACTCGACGCCTCGTCGCTCGTGACCTCGCTCAGGAACCCGAGGCGCCCCATCCGCACGCCGAACACCGGCGTCTCGGTGGCGGCCGCGTGTTCCGAGGCGTGAAGCACCGTCCCGTCGCCACCGACGCAGATCAGCAGATCGGCCTCTTCGAGGTGTGCGCGGAACTCCGCGGCATCGCCGGCCTGCGGATCGGGCAGGGCGCCAAGCGTCGCCGTCCGCCCCGCCTCCTCGATCTGCGCCGACAGCTCGCGTGCGAGCCCGCCGGCGCCGCTGACCGCCGCGTTGAAGCAGACGGCGATCCGTTGCGGCGGCGTCAGCTCGCTCATCCCTCTGCCTCCGCCGTGCGGAGCCAGAGGAAGAACTCCCGGTTGCCGGCCGGCCCGATCAGCGGCGACCGCACGACGCCGCGCACGCGCAGGTCGTGGTCGCTCGCCCAGGCCGCGACGCGCCCGACCACGCGCGCATGCTCCTCCGAGGCGTGCACGACCCCGCCGTCCTCGACGGCCTCACGCTCGGCCTCGAACTGCGGCTTCACCAGCGCCAGGATGTCCGCGCCAGCGGTCAGCGACCGCACCACCGCCGGCAGGACCGTGGTCAGCGAGATGAACGACACATCGATCGTCGCGATCTCCGCCGGCTCCTCGAGCGGCTCGAGGTCACGCGCGTTCGTGCGCTCCACCACCGTCACGCGCTTGTCGTCGCGCAGGCTGGGCATCAGCTCCCCGTAGGCGACGTCCACCGCCACCACGTGCGCCGCGCCCCGCTGTAGCAGGCAGTCGGTGAACCCGCCGGTGGATGCGCCAACATCGAGGCAACGCCGCCCCTCGACGGCCACGCCCGTCCGCTCGAGGGCGTGTGCCAGCTTCTCCCCACCGCGGCTGACGAACGGAGCGGCGCGCTTGAGGTCGAGCGGGACGTCCTCGCGCAGCGCCTCCGCGGCCCGGAGCGCCACCTGTCCGTCGACCAACACCTCGCGCGCCATCACCAGCGCGCGCGCCTGGTCGCGATCCGCCGCCAGGCCGCGGACGACCAGCAGGTCATCGAGCCGCTGCTTGGCGACGCGGCCGCCCGAGGCGGTACGGGTGTCGGTCGACGCGGTCATGCGAGGTCCCCCGCGATCCGGACGCGCCGGCGGGCGCGCGAATCAAGGCGCGAGGATATCACCGGGACCGGAGGTCGCCTGGCGGCGAGCGACGGCTACGCGGACTCCTGCACGGTCTCGGCCGCTTCCTCGTCGGGTTCGGCGGTGAGCACCGGCTGGCCGGAGTCGGTCGCCAGCAGCGGCCGGCGCCGCTGCGTGACCGTCTCGCCGGAGATGACGCACTTCCGCACGTCGTCCCGGGACGGCAGCTCGAACATCACGTCGAGCAGCAGCTCCTCGACCACCGTGCGCAGACCACGCGCGCCGGTGCGCTGACCGAGCGCTTCCTCGGCGATCGCGCGACGCGCCTCTTCGCTGAAGATCAGCTCCACGTCGTCCATCGAGAACAACCGCTGGAACTGGCGGGCGACCGCGTTCTTCGGCTCGGTGAGGATCATCATCATCATGTCGACGTCGAGCGGGTCCAGGACGGATACGACCGGCAGCCGGCCGACGAACTCCGGGATCAGACCGAACTGCAGCAGGTCGTCGTGCGTGACGTCGCTGATGATGCTCTGGCGTTCTGCTTCTAGCTCGGCGGTGGTCTTGTCGGTGCCGGCGAACCCCAGCGAGCGGGATCCCTTACCGGTGCGCTTGCCAACGACCTGCTCCAGGCCCTCGAACGCCCCACCGCAGATGAACAGGATGTTCGAGGTGTCGATCTGGATGAAGTCCTGGTGCGGGTGCTTGCGGCCACCCTGCGGCGGCACGCTCGCCACCGACCCCTCGATGATCTTGAGCAGCGCCTGCTGCACGCCTTCACCGGAGACGTCGCGGGTGATCGAGGGGTTGTCGCTCTTCCGAGCGATCTTGTCGATCTCGTCGATGTAGACGATCCCGCGCTCAGCGCGCTGGATGTCGAAGTCCGCCGACTGGATCAGGTGCAGCAGGATGTTCTCGACGTCCTCGCCGACGTAGCCGGCCTCGGTGAGGGCGGTCGCGTCCGCGATCGAGAACGGCACGTCCAGCACCCGCGCGAGGGTGCGCGCGAACTCGGTCTTCCCGGTCCCGGTCGGGCCGATCAGCAGGATGTTCGACTTCTCGAGGGTGACGTCGGTCTGCACCGGCGCATCGACGCGCTTGAAGTGGTTGTAAACGGCCACCGAGAGCACGCGCTTCGTGTGGTCCTGCCCGACGATGTACTCGTCGAGCTGGCTCACCAGCTCCTGCGGCGTGCGCACCTTGCGCTCGCCCGTGGCCGCTCCGGTCTTCCCGCCGGTCTGGGTCTCCTCCGAGATGATCTCCTGGCAGAGATCGACGCATTCGTTGCAGATGTAGACGGAACCGGGGCCGGCAATCAGGCGCTTGACCTGATCCTGGCTCTTCCCGCAGAAGGAGCAGTTGTACTGCACCCGATTGCTGCGCGTGGATCCAGCCATCGATCCCCCGGTCTGTCCGGTTGACGTCGCTCGAGTGCGTTACTCGGGCTTCGCCAACACCTCGTCGATCAAGCCGTACTCTTGCGCCTCGTCGGCCGACATGTAGAAGTCGCGGTCGGTGTCGCGCTCGATGCGCTCCATCGGCTGCTCCGTCGC
>JANQNP010000109.1 GCA_028279505.1 Dehalococcoidia bacterium | reverse complement strand
AGAGCGCTTCGGCTTCACAGCGACCGCGTTGACGACCGCGGAGCTGCGGGAGCGGTACGACGACGCCGGCGTGGGGCGCTGGCAGGCGCGCCTCGTCGGTGGCCTGCTCGAACGGTGCGACGCTGCCGTCTACGCGCGCGCTCGTCCCGACCCCGCGTCGGCCGACCACGACCTGACGGTGGCCTACGAGATCGTCGAGCTGTCGCGTCCGCGCCGCCACGACGTGCCCGAGGCGGTGAGCGCATGACGTTCGCGTCGCCGTTGCTGCTCTGGCTGCTGCCGGTCGTCGCGTTACTCGCCTTGCTCCAGATCGCGCGCCGTCGCCGGCCCGCGGACCTCGCGATCGGATCGCTGGAGGCGATCCGCGAGGTGAACCGGCCGACCTGGCGGCTGCGGCTGCGCTGGCTCCCGGCGGCGCTGCGCTGGGCCGCCGTCGCGCTCGCCGTGGTCGCGCTGGCGCGACCGCGCGAGGGGCTCGCGGTGACGCAAGTCCCCTCCGAGGGCATCGACATCGTGATCGCCCTCGACGTGTCGAGCTCGATGACGACGCCGACGCGGGGCGAGCCCGGCGCGACTCGGTTGAGCGAGGCGCAGGACGTCGTCAACGCGTTCGTCGAGACGCTCGAGGGTGATCGGGTCGGCCTCGTGATCTTCCAGTCGCGGGCGCTGGCCCTGTCCCCGCTGACGCACGATGTGACGGCGATCCAGCGGCGGGTCGACGGGTTGGCGCCGGGGCTGATCGACGACGGCACCGCGATCGGTCTCGGGCTGAGCGAGGCGGTGTCGCTGGTCGAGGACTCGCCGGCGCGCAGCCGCGTGGTCGTCCTGCTGACCGACGGCCAGAACAACGCGGGCGCCATCCAGCCCGAGATCGCCGCCCAGCTTGCCGCCGCCCTCGATGTTCGGGTCTACACGATCGGGTTCCTGAGCGGCGCCTTCCAGGGGCAGATCCAGGTCAACGAGGTGTCGCTGCGCGCGATCGCCCAGTCGACCGACGCGGAGTACTACAACGCGCGCAGCCGCGAGGAGCTGGCCGAGGCCTACGCCGATATCGGCGAGCTGGAGCGGTCCCGCGTCGGCGAGCGACGTTTCATCGCGTTCCGCGAGTACGCGCCGTGGTTCCTGCTCGGCGCGCTCGGGCTGCTGCTCGGCGAGAGCGCGCTCCGCGCGACCTGGTTGAGGCGGTACCCATGATGCTGGGTATCTCGTTCGGTGAGCCGTGGTCGCTGACGCTGTTGCTGCTGATTGGCCCGCTGTGGTGGCTGTGGCGGTTCGAGGCTCGGCGACGTGTGGCGGCGGACCGCGACTACGGCGGCGCTCCCGAGCTGCGCCTCGGGCGTGGCGAGCGACGGCGACGGCTTCGCACCTGGCTGCTCGGCGCGGCCGTGATCCTGATCGTGGTCGCGCTCGCCCGACCGCAGTGGGGCTCCGAGGAGGCGCCGGCCGAGCAACGCGGCATCGACGTTGCGATCGCCCTCGATGTCTCGCGGTCGATGACGGCGGGCGACGTCTTGCCGTCCCGCGCGGTCGCGGCCGCCGACGGGATTGGCGACTTCCTCACGCACCTGCGGAGCGACCGCGTCGGGCTCGTCATCTTCTCCGGGCGCGCGTTCGAGCGGTCGCCGCTGACGCTGGACCTCGAGGTGCTTGATCAGCTGGTGAACCAGGCGCAGCGTGACTCCGAGTTGGTGGGACGGGGGACCGACCTCGGCGGGGCGATCGACGACGCGGTCGCGCTCCTCGAGGTACCCGACGCGGCGGAGAGTCGCGTGATCGTCGTTGTGTCGGACGGGGAGGACCTGGGCGAGGCCGCGCTCCCCGCGGCGGCGCGCGCGGCGGAGGCCGAGATTCCGATCTTCACGGTCGCGGTCGGGACGGACGCCGGCGCGACGATCCCGGGCGACGAGCCTGAGGTCGGCGCAAGCCGCGCCGATCGCGAGACCCTGCGCGCGATCGCGACCGCCACCGGCGGCGACTTCCGCGAGCTGGACGCAATCGCCGGCTTGGCGATCGAGGTACAGCGACTCCGCCAGAGCGCATTCGGCGACGACACCGGGCGTCAGCCGATCGAGCGGTTCCAGTGGTTCCTCGTGCCCGCGCTGGTGCTGCTGGTCGTGCCGGTGCTCCTCGGTGAGTGGAGTGGCAGGCGCACGCTGACCCGCCGCCACCTGGGCGCCGCCGCGATGCTGGGTGCGCTAGCGTTGGGGGCGTGCGGTGGCTCGCAGCTCTACCAGCACGTCGAGGACGGCAACGAGGCGTACGACCTCGAGCGCTACGATGACGCGCTGACCGACTACCGCGACGCGCTGCTGGCCGTGCCGGGCGAGCCGGCCGTCGGCTATAACGTCGGCAACACGCTGCACCAGCTCCGACGGTTCGAGGAGGCCTCGGTGGCGTCGGCTGACGCGCTCGGTCGCGCCGAGGAAGACGAGCTGGCCTCGATCCTGCAGTACGCCCTCGGGAACCACGCCGTCGAGCGCGGGGCGCTCGAGGAGGCGCGCCGCCACTACATCGACGTGCTGCGCCTCGACCCGGACGACGCCGACGCCAAGGCGAACCTGGAGTTCGTGCTGGCGCGGCTCGAGCCGCCGCCGGTGTTCAACCCGCCGCCCACCGACCAGCCGGACCCGAACGCGCCGGCGCCGGACGGGAGCCCAGGGCCGGGCGGCGACCAGCCGGGGCCGGGCCCCGGCGATCAGCAGCCGGGCGACGAGCCTTCGGACGATCAACCGCCCGAGGACCAGCCGGGTGATGAGCCCGGCGACACACCCGGGCCCTCCGAGGACGATCCGACCACCGATCCGGACGGCGGGGAACCGGGCGGGAGCGACTCCAATCAGCCGGGCGAGCCGGGCGGCAGCAACAGCGGGGCAGCGAGCGACGAACCGGGCGATGTGCTGACCGCCGAACAGGCGCGCGCGGCATTGCTGGCGGCGCTCGACGAGCTTGACGATGAGCTGTCGCTCGAACAGGCCGTCGAGTTGCTGGAGCTGATCCGGCAGCTCAGCGCGGTCGACCCGCTAGATCCGGACGTCGCCGACCGAGGTGGATTCAGCGACCGCTGACCGGCGGCGACGCCACGGCACGAAGCGACGGGCGATCTGCCGCCAGAGCTGGTTCCGCGCCTCGCGGTAGTGCTCGTGGAGCGCCGCGGCTTCGTCCTCGGAACGCTCGGGCTCCCCGCTGCCGTAGCGAACGCGCGTGTAGTCGCGGGCGACCGCCTCGAAGCCGTCGGCCGCGCCGACGACGGTCGCCACCTCGCGAGCCCACTCGATCGGCGTACGGGTCGCGCGCGGCTCGATGCCGGTCCAGCCCGTCAGGCGCTGGAGCTTCGCCCAGCGCCGTTCGGTCGGGCCGAGCTCGCGCACCGGGTACTCCCAGATGAACCGCACGCCGAGGAGGCCTGCGAACACGACGACCGCGCCGATGACGAGGAACGTGAGCACCTGGACCACGATCGCGCCGAGGCCGGAGCCGGTGTCGACCTCGGCGACGGGGCCCAGCTCGGCGCCGTCGGCGGCCTCGGCGGCGAAGAGGTCGTCGAGTTCGGCGAGGAGCAGCTCCTCGTCGATCGGACTGGCGCCCAGCGGCGTGTCGAGCTGGCTGCGAAGGACGGCGTCGTCGCCTGGGCGGATGACCAGGTCGCGTCCCGGGGTCGGGTTGAACTCGACCCAGCCGAGGCCCGCGAAGTAGACCTCGGGCCAGGCCCAGGCGTCCTGCTCGGAGAGCACGTACGTCTTCGAGATGTTGTCGAAGCTCTCCTCGTCGAGCGCGAAGCCGGCCGCCATCCGCGTCGGGATGCCGAGGGTGCGCAGCATGACCGCCATCGTCGTCGCGTGATGGTCGAAGTAGCCGGCCTGCGCGTCGAAGAGGAAGTAGTCGACGGCGTCGCGGAGCGGCGGCGGGTCGGAGACCTCGGTCGAGTAGGCGAAGTTGTCGCGCAGGTACGCCTCGATCGCCTGCGCGGCCGCGTACGGGTGCAGCCCGCCGGCGATGCTGGCGGTCAGCTCCGCGATCTCCGGCGGCAGGTCGTCCGGGAGCTGGGTGTACCGCTCCGCGATGCCCGCCGGGTAGTTCGTGCCGCTGGCGAGGAGCGTGTCGATCGCGGCGGCGGAGACGCCGCCGACCACGACGTACGTCACGCCTTCCTCGAGACGGTCGTCCGGCGCGAGGCCGACAATGTCGGCCGGGCCGGCGCCGAACAGCAGCGACCCCGGCACGTCTGAGGCGATCGGGTCACCGAGGGCGAGCAGCCGTCGGTCGGGAACCGGGCCGACGACGGTGACGGTCACCGTCACTGGCCGGCGGAGCTGCGCCTGCGTGAGCGGCGTGCCGAACGCCGCGGCCTCGACGGTCGTGCCGAGGAGCGGCTGCGCGGTGATGCCGGTGTTGAGCCAGCCAGTGCCGGTGTACTCGTCGTAGACGGCGCCGCGCAGGTTGCCGAGCTCGTCGGACCCGACCTCCATCAGCGGCGCGGAGCTGAGCGAGACCTGGCCCTGGAGCGGCAGCACCTCGCCGAAGCCATGGACCGGGATGTCGCGCTTTGACGAGACGCCGATGAAGACGCGCCCGAGGCCTTCAAACCGGTCGGAGACCGGCGCGACGGCGCGGTTCCAGAGATCGGCGACCGGGCCCCAATTGTTGGCGGTGGGGATCAGCCAGGCGCTCACGATCAGCGCCAGCGCGATCCAGACGCCGGCGAACGCGACCTCGATCGACATCAGGTCGGGCCAGGCGATGCGGTCCTGGCGCCAGCGCGCGAGCGCCTTTGCGAAGTGGAGTTGGAGGACGAGCAGGACGGCGGCGAAGAGGAAGACGACGAACTGGAGCGACGGCTGGCCGGGCAGGTAGGAGATGTTGGTGAGCAGGACGAAGCCCGGTGGGATCAGCGCGACCCAGGCGTTCCGCCAGCGGACGACTGCCCAGGCGGCGAGGTACGCGACCGCCCAGGTGGCGAACACGAGCATGAGCACGAACGGCAACGGGTCGCTGGAGACGCCGCCCTCGAGGAGCGCCGAGCCCCAGTCACGGAGCCGCAGCCACATCTCCGACCAGCGCGCCTCGATCCCGGTACCGAGCAGCGGGTCGGCGAGCTCCATGTTCGCCATGACGATCGCGAACACCCAGACGAGGCCGAGCGCGACGCCGGCGACCTGCAGCAGCCAGGCGCGGATCGGGATCTGGGACAACACCCAGCCGCTCGCCAGCCCGAAGACGGCGGCGGCGGTGAGCGACGGCATCTCGTCGACCCAGTTCGCGCGCTCGAGTGAGTTGGTCATCGCCATCAGCGCGACGAACAGCAGGGCGAGGTTGAGCCAGCGCTCGGTGTTTCCGATCAGCCCGAGGATGCCGCGACGGCGCTCGAACGGGTCGTGCTCGGAGGCGCGGTAGATCTCGTCCCACTGGACGGCGGCGGTCATGGGCGCGCGCCCTCACGTTCGCGAATCGCCAGCTCGGCCCCGGCGCCGAGCGCCCGGCCGAGGTCGTCTTCGCGCTTCACGGTGTAGGTGTAGACACCACCCGCCGCCAGCGTGCCGTAGACATCGAGGGTGCTCGGCGCGTGGCCGTACGTGTCGGCCTCGAGCAGCACGCTCGCCACCTTCACGCCGCGGGCGGAGAGGCCGGTCAGCGTCAGCGCCCACTCGGTCTCGGTCGACGGCGTCACGACCACCACGGTGGTGTGGCGGCCGAAGCGGCGCGACTCCTCGATGATCAGGTTCGTCAGCGGCACGTCGCCGGTCGCCCGCGCGAGTGCGAGCGATTCGAGGATGCGCGTGTAATGGTTCTGGCCGCGGTCGGGATCGTCGATCCGCAGGTCGTCGCCGAACGAGATCAGACCGACGGAGCGGTTCGCGTTGATGAAGTAGCGCGCGATCGAGGCGCAGACCTGGACGGCGGCTTCCTCGGTGCCGTCTTCCCCCTCGCCCACGTGCTGCGATCGCTCGAGGTCGAGGATGATCCAGATGTCGGAAGCCGGGTCCAGCTCGAACTGCTTCACCATCGGTCGCCCGGCGCGCGCCGTGGCGGGCCAGTGGATGCGGTTATAGGAATCCCCGGGCGCGTAGTCGCGGATGCCGGAAACATTCGGCGTGACGTTGTGGGTGCGGCGGCGGAAACGACCTTCGCCGGGCAGGTTCGCCGGCGGGATGTAGAAGTTCGGCAGCTCGGGCGCATTCGGGTACACGAGGATCGACGCGGTCTGGCCGAAGACGCGCTCCATGCGGAAGAAGCCGAACGGGTCCGTCGCGACGACGCGTAGCGGTCCCAGCTCGTAGAGCCCGCGCACGCGCGCGGGGGTCGCGTAGTTCCACGCGTCGATCCCGCGCGGGCCGAGCGTGACGACGCGCTTCGCTGCGTGGCCGGGCACCGAGGACTGATCCTCGACCTCGAGCCAGAGCTTCGGGACGCGCGAGCGCGAGCGGACGATCACCCGGCCCTCGAGTGATTGCCCCTGAGTGACGCGGTGGGTGCGGCGGATCACCTCCACCTCAAGGCCGTTCGCCATCGAGCGGGTCCACAGGTACAGCAGCGGGACGGCGAAGGCGACGATGTACGAGAGTCGGAACAGCAGCCAGAAGCCGGTCGCGAATCCGAGGATGGCGCAAATCAGGCCGAGGCTGAGCGCGATCGCGGCGCTCGGGTAGCGGCGCCCCAGCGCGACTGCTCGGCCGAACAGCCTCACGAGGGCAGCTCCACCGATCTCATCCGGTGGTCGCTCACGCGCCGCCGCGCGCGCGGACGCCCGGCACCGGCACGCGCTCGATCGCCTCGTCGACGATCTGGGCGCTGTCGATCTCGCGGACGCGGGCGCCGGGGCTCACGATCACACGGTGACCGAGCGTCGCGTAGGCCAGCATCTTGATGTCGTCCGGCTGGACGAAGTCGCGGCCGTCGAGCATCGCGAACGCCTGCGAGACGCGCATCAGCGCGAGCGAGCCGCGCGGCGACGAGCCGAGGTAGACGCTCTCGTGCTCCCGCGTCGCGTTCACCAGGCTGACGATGTACTGCTTGATCAGCGGGTCGACGTAGATCTCGCGTACCGCGTTCTGCAGCTCGATCACCTCGCCGCGGGTCGTGACCTCTGGCAGCTCCTCGATCGGGTGCCGGCTCTGCTGGGCGTCCATCACCAGCACCTCGTCAGTGGGCGACGGGTAGCCGAGGTGGATGCGGAGCATGAAGCGGTCGAGCTGCGCCTCCGGCAGCGGGAAGGTGCCCTCGTATTCGATCGGGTTCTGGGTCGCCATCACCATGAACGGCTCCGGCAGCCGGTGGGTGATCCCGTCGACCGTGACCTGGTCCTCCTCCATCGCCTCGAGGAGCGCGGACTGGGTCTTTGGCGTGGCGCGGTTCACCTCGTCGGCGAGCACCACCTCGTTCATGATCGGGCCGGGGCGGAACTCGAATCCGCCGGTCTCCTGGCGGTAGACGGAGACGCCGGTCACGTCGGACGGCAGCAGGTCGGGCGTGAACTGGATGCGTGCGAAGCCGCACCCGACGGAGCGCGCGAGCGCCCTCGCGAGCATCGTCTTGCCGACGCCGGGCACGTCCTCGATCAGCAGGTGACCCCGACAGAGCAGCGTGATCAGCGCGAGGCGGGCCTCGTGCTCCTTACCGATGATGACGCGCTCGACGTTGTCGAGGATGCGCTCGGCTACGAGTTTGGGATCTTCCACGCGACCTCCCCGCGGTCTGTCGAACGTCGCTTCGCCCAACGTGTCCGGCTAGCAGCCACGTGGCGAATCCGTGAACCATCGATCTGGAGCGAGGCAACCGGTCTGGCCACCGTGGTCACGGGAGTATAGCCAATCACGAAACGTCAGGCGGGATGATGAAGTTCCCGCGTCGTACGATGGGTGACGTCTCCCACACAGCTTCGAAGGTTCTCAGCAGCCGTGACGACCGGTCCCGACCCGAGCGGCGCGCCGGCCCGTGATTCCACGGGTCGCGCGCTCGTGCGCTGGTCCGCGACCGCCGTCGTCCTGGCACTCCTCGTTGCCGCGACGGCGGCGTTCCTGGTCGATCGAGGGCGCGTCGAACAGAGCGACGGCGTGTCGTTCGCCGTCGCCGGCCCAGAGGGCTCGACGCCAGCGGCGTCGCCGGAAGCCAGTTCGCCCACCCCCACTCCCGAAGGCTCCGCGACCTCCGAGGCACACACACCCGTATCCCCGTCTCCCGCCGCGACGACCGTCGCCGCGACCCCGACCGCCGCTGATCCGACCAGCACCCCCGAGGTGTCGCCCACAGCCGCCCCCACGGAGGCGCCGCCTCGGTTGGCGCTCAGCTCCTCGACGGTCGGGATCGGCGAGACCTTCGCGGTGCGGGTGCACGCACCCGAGGCGGGGAGCGGCTCGATCGTCGCGCAGGGGCTGTCCTACCCGCTGCTCGCCGAGGGCGACGGCTCTTTCCTCGCGGTGATCGGGGTGCCGCTGAACGCGGCGATCGGCCCGAGTGAGTTGACGCTCACGATTCGCGACGACTTCGGGACGATGCTCGAGGAGCAGCGCGTCCCGTTCGAGGTGGCGGCGGTCGAGCGGCCGATCGATTACCTCGAGTTGACCGAGGAGCAGGGCGCCGTGCTGACCCCGGAGGCAGCCGTCCTCGAGGCCCAGCTCCGGACCGAGCAGTTCCTGGCGTTCGACCGGCCTCGGCGGTGGGAGGGGCTGTTCCGGGTGCCGGCGCTGGGAATCGAGACGACCGCGTTCGGCCAGGGACGGTCGATCAACGGCGGGCCGGTGGGTGGACTCCACTCGGGCACGGACATCGCGAACCTGGCAGGCACGCCGATTCAGGCGTCGGCGGCCGGGCGGGTGTCGTGGGTGGGCGAGATGCCGATCCGCGGGAACACGGTGATCATCGATCACGGCGCTGGCGTGAAGACGGGCTACCACCACCTCCAGGCATTCCTCGTCGAGGTCGATCAGGAGGTCGCCGGCGGGACCGTGATCGGCGAGATGGGCTCGACGGGCCTGTCGACCGGACCACACCTGCACTGGGAGCTATCGATCTACGGCGTGAACGTCGACCCGAAGACCTGGACGACCGTCGACTTTGCCGGTGGAGCTAGTGCGGAGACCGGCGCCGCTGCTGACGACGGCGCGGCGCCGAACTAGACCCGCGCGGCCACCAGGCAGGCCCAGTCGCCCTCGGCGATCCTCTCAAGCACGACCAGTCCGGCCACGCCGACCGCCGTCTCGATCTCCGCGTCGTCCTTCGCTAGGAACCCGCTGAGGACGGCGCGACCGTTCGCGCTGAGTGCCGCCGCCATCTCCGGCAGCAGCTGCAGCACGATCCCCGAGGAGATGTTGGCGACGAGGAGGTCGACGTCCCTCGGCGGGTCGTCCGGCCAGGGCCAGGCGTCGCCCAGCGAGCCGGGCGACGCCTCGATCTGGTCGGCGACGGCGTTCGCCGCCGCGTTCTCGTTGGTGACGCGGATCGCCTCCGGGTCGATGTCGACGGCGTGGACGCGCCCCGCCCCGAGCCGCGCCGCGGCGATCGCGAGGATGCCCGAGCCGCAGCCGAGGTCGATCACCTCCGCGCCGGCCCGGAGCTGGCGCTCGATCGCACCGAGGCACAATCGGGTCGTCTCGTGCTGCCCGGTGCCGAAGGCGGCGCCCGGGTCGAGGTCGAGGACCACCTCACCCTCGCGGGCGTCGTACTCGAGCCAGGAGGGGCGAATCACCAGCCTGTCGCCGACGTGCTGCACGTCGTAGAAGCGCTTCCACTCCTCGGCCCAGTCGGTCGGGTCGAGCTCACGGAAGCTGGGCGGCTCGAGCGGTGTGTCGAGGCGGAGCCGCGCGAGCGCCACCTCGATCGCGGCGCGACGCTCCGCCGGGAGCGCCGCCTCTGCGTAGCCGCGGACGGTGACCGGTGCGTCGATCTCCTCGTAGCCGAAGTCGACGTGCTCGATGCGGCGGATCTGCGGTTCGATCGAGGCCGGCTGGCCGGTCACGTCGGCGAGGATGGTGCTCACGAGGTCAGCGTCGGCCGGGGCGACGTGGACGGTCACCTCGGTCCAGCGTTCGCCCGCCATGACCTCGTCCCGGGTGATCGCGCCGTCGAGGAGGCGCTAGCCGAACGCGCCGCGGATACGGTCGAAGATGGAGCTGTCGTCAGGCACCTCGGGCGTGCCGAGCGACTCTGCAAGCTGCGCGAGCAGCTCCTTCTGGTCATCCGAGAGCTTCTGCGGCGTCACGACGTGCGTGCGGACGAGCATGTTGCCGCGGCCGGAGCCGCGGAGGTGCGGGACGCCTCGGTCCTTCACGGTGTGCAGCTCGCCGTGCTGGGTTCCGGGCTTCAGCTCCAGCTCGATCTCGTCGCCGTCGATCGTCGGGATCTCGACCGTGGTGCCGAGCGCCGCCTGCGCGATGTTTAGCGGGAGCTCGTAGACGAGGTCGCGGTCGGCGCGGGTGAAGACCTCGTGCGGTTCGACCTGGAGCTCGATGTACAGGTTGCCGTTCGGGCCACCGCGGGCGCCGGCGTCCCCCTCGCCGGCGAAGCGGATCTGCGATCCACCCTCGACGCCGGCGGGCACCTTGATGTGCTGGGAGACGCGGATGCGCTGCTGGCCCTTGCCCTTGCAGGTGGTGCAGGCGTCTGTGACGACGCTGCCCTCGCCCTCGCAGGTGGGGCAGGCGGCGACGTTCACGTACTGGCCGAAGAGCGACTGCTGCACGCGCCGGATCTCGCCGGTGCCGTCGCAGGCCTCGCAGGTGTCACGCGCGGCGCCGCCGCGCTGGCCGGAGCCCCGACAGTCCTTGCAGTTCTCGGTGCGGTGGAACGTGATCTCCTTCTCGGCGCCGAAGATCGACTCCTCGAAGTCGATCGTGAGCCGGGCCTCGAGGTCGGCGCCACGCTGCGGGCCAGCGCGGCGCGCGGCGGTACCGCGGAAGAAGGCGTCGAAGATGTCGCCGAAGCCACCCATCGACTCGAAGCCGGCGAAGCCCTGACCGTTGCCGCCGTCGGTCTGACCGAAGCGGTCGAAGCGCGCGCGCTTCTCCGGGTCGGAGAGGACCTCGTAGGCCGCGTTCACGGACTTGAAGCGCTCTTCCGCGCCGTCGTCCTGGTTGCGGTCGGGGTGGTACTCCATCGCCAGCTTGCGGAAGGCGCGCTTGATGTCCTCCGCGGAGGCATCGCGCGTCACGCCAAGCACTGAGTACGGGTCTTGCTGAGTGGTCATCGGCATCCGGGTGTTGCGGGGGTGGTCCCGGCGAAGTGGGACCGCGTCGGGATCAAGTCTAGCAGTGCGATCGTGTGCCTCATTGTCAGCGAACGCCCTCGAATACGCCCTCGTTGCGCGGCTATTCGAGCAGCAGGTCGGTCAGTCGTTGCAGGGTGTCGTCGTCGACGCCGTGCTTCGCGAGGAAGTTGGCGGCGCTCCCGTGGTTCTGGCGCAGCGAGTCGAGCATCAGCTCCATCGCCGGCACCGGCACGCCGAGCGCCGGGTTCGGTGGATTGTCCTCGGTGATCTTGCCGCGCGCGCGGAGGTCGGCGATCAGCCGGTCCATCCCGCGCTGGCTGAGCCCGAAGTCCTCGAGGATGGTCGACTCGTCGACCCCGAGCACATCGAGGATCAGCGCGCCGAGCACGCCCGTGCGGTCCTTGCCGGTGACGCAGTGGAACATCGCCGGGTAGGCGTCCTCGTCCGCGAGGATGCCGACCGCCGTCGCCCAGACAGAACCGCGCTCCTCCATCAGGGCGGGGTACCTGGGATCCCACTCTCCGCTCGACCGCGCTTCGTACTTGGAGCGCGGGTCGCCCATCGGGAAGTGGTGTCGCGTCACCCGCTCGTCGATCAACGGACCGAGGCCGCGCGGGTGGTCCGCTTCACCCTCGCTGCGTAGGTCGATCACCGTCGCGATCGGCGCCTCCGCGCGGAGCTCGTCCGCTTCGGCCGCGGACATCCGCAGCGGCTCGCCCGACCGGAACAGCCGGCGCCAGCGCACGGTGCGACCGTCCGCGGCGCGGTACCCGCCCATGTCGCGGAAGTTGTAGACCTGCTCGAAGTCGAAGTGCTGGTTCATGACTCGCGACTAGACCTCGCGGAACTCGCCCTCGATCGTGCTCGCCTCTTCGCCGTCGTCCTCCTCCGGGGCCGCGCCACTGGTCGCGCCATCCTCGGAGACCGTCTCCGCGCTGGCGGCGGCGTCGGCCTGGCCGTAGATCGCCTGACCGATGCCCTGCATCGCCTCGGAGAGCGCGTCGGTCTTCGACCTGATCTCGGCCACGTCGTCGCCGTTCAGGGCTTCGCGCAGCTCGCTGATCGCGGTCTCCACCGGCGCCTTCAGCTCGTCGGTGACCGACTCCTCGTTGTCCTTGAGCATCTTCTCGGCGGAGTAGGCAAGCGAGTCGCCGGTGTTGCGCACCTCGACCGCTTCGCGCTTCTCCTGGTCCTCGCTGGCGAACTGCTCCGCCTCCTTTTGGAGCCGCTCGACCTCGGCGTCATCAAGGCCGGAGCTCGCCTGGATGGTGACGTGCTGCTCCTTGCCGGTGGCCTGGTCCTTCGCCGAGACGGTCACGATGCCGTTCGCGTCGATGTCGAAGCTCACCTCGACCTGCGGCACCCCTCGAGGGGCGGGCAGGATGCCATCGAGGATGAAGCGCGCCAGCGACTTGTTGTCGGAGGCCATCGAGCGCTCGCCCTGCATGACGTGGATCTCCACCGACGGCTGGTTGTCGGCCGCCGTCGAGAAGACCTGCGACTGGCTCGTCGGGATCGTGGTGTTGCGCTCGATCAGCGGCGTCATGACGCCACCGAGGGTTTCGATGCCCAGCGTCAGCGGCGTGACGTCGAGCAGCAGGACGTCCTTGACGTCGCCCTTGAGCACGCCCGCCTGGATCGCCGCGCCGATCGCGACGACCTCATCCGGGTTCACGCCCTTGTGGGGCTCCTTCTTGAAGAACTCCTCGACCTTCTGCTGGACGAGCGGCATGCGCGTCATCCCGCCGACGAGCACGACCTCGTCGATCCGCGATGCGTCGATGCCCGCGTCGGCGAGCGCCTGCTCGCACGGCTTGAGCGAACGGTCGACGAGGTCGCCGACGAGCTGCTCGAGCTGTGCGCGCGTGATGTTGGTGACGAGGTGTTTCGGCCCAGAGGCGTCGGCGGTGATGAACGGCAGGTTCACCTCGGTCGTCTGCGCCGAGGAGAGCTCGATCTTCGCCTTCTCGGCCGCCTCCTTCAGGCGCTGCAGCGCCGTCCGGTCCTGCGAGAGGTCGACGCCCTGGTCCTTGAGGAACTCGTCGACCAGGTGGTTGATGATCACGTCGTCGAAGTCGTCACCACCGAGGAAGGTGTCGCCGTTCGTGGCGCGCACCTGGAAGGTCCCCTCGCCCAGCTCGAGGATCGAGATATCGAAGGTGCCGCCACCGAGGTCGTAGACCGCGATCAGCTCCTCGCCCTCCTTCTCGAGGCCGTAGGCGAGCGACGCGGCGGTCGGCTCGTTGATGATGCGCAGCACCTCGAGGCCGGCGATGCGGCCGGCGTCGCGCGTGGCCTGGCGCTGGGAGTCGCTGAAGTACGCGGGGACGGTGATCACCGCCTCGGTGACCTCCTCGCCGAGGTAGGCCTCGGCGTCCGCCTTCAGCTTCTGGAGGATCATGGCACTGACCTCGGGCGGGCTGAACTCGCGGTCGCCCATCTTCACGCCCGCGTCGCCGTTGGCGAGCTTGACGATCTCGAAGCCGGCGACGTCCTTGAAGCGCTGCACCTCTTCGTCCTCGAAGCGGCGGCCCATCAGGCGCTTCACCGAGTACAGCGTGTTCGCGGCGTTCGTCACTGCCTGGCGCTTGGCGACGGTGCCGACGAGGCGTTCCTCGTCCTTGCCAGTGGCGACGACGGACGGCGTCGTGCGCCCGCCCTCGACGTTCGGGATGACCTGGGGCTTCCCGGCTTCCATCACCGCCATCGCGGAGTTCGTGGTGCCGAGGTCGATGCCGATGACCTTGCTCATGGGGACCGGTCCTTTGGTGGTGCGTTCGCTAGCTCGTTGAGCGACGGGCGCGCCGGCGCCGCGGTCGCGTTGGTGTCGTTACCTGGCTTCGTCCGTGGCTGCCTCGGGGCCGTCGCCGTTCCCGACCATCACCATCGCCGGGCGCACGACGTGTTCGTCGATCGCCCAGCCGGACTGCATCACGTGGACGATCTGGCCCTCCGGTCCGGCCGCGTAGCCCATCGCCTCGTGCATGCGCGGGTCGAACGGCTTGCCGAGGGCTTCGATCTCGCTGGCCCCGGTGGCGTCGAGCACGCCTCGGAACTTGTCGCGGATCAGGCTGATGCCGGAAACCCAGTCGTGCTCCGCAATGTCATCTTCGACGGCCTCGATCGCGCGATTCAGGTCGTCGTAGATCGGGAGCAGATTGATGACCGCCGAGGCGGTCGTCAGGCGGCGGAGCTCGGCGCGGCCCTCGGAGGTGCGGCGTTCGAGGTTGCGGTAGTCGGCCAGCGCCCGTGCCTGGGCCTGCTCTAGCTCCGCGATCTTCGCCTCGAGGTCGGCGACGCTCGGCGGATCGGCAGCCGCGACGGCGTCGCCGGCGCTCTCTTCCGAGGCGTTCTCATCCTGCAGCGGTTCATCGCTCATCAAGTCGATTCCAGTCGTGTCGGCTAGCGCACGTCGTGTAGCAGCGAACTCATCAGCGAGGCCACGTAGCGCACGCGCGGGATCGAGCGCTGGTAGTGCATCCGGGTTGGACCGAGCACGGCCACGGAGCCGTGCGTCTCGCCGTCGCCATAGCTCGCGACGACCACGCTCCAGTCGCGCATCGCCTCGTCCCCGTGCTCCTCACCGATGAGGACGCGCGTCTCGCCGATGTCATCGGAGCTGGCCTGCTCGACGAGCCCGCGCACGTCGTAGGCGTTCAGCCGGTCGACGGCGACGCGCAGCCGCTCGACGTCCGTGAACTCGGGTTGCTGGAGGACGATCTGGAGGCCGTCGAGGTAGGTCTCCTCGGCGACGCGCTGTTCGCCGATCAGATCCGCGATCGCGAGCAGGATGCGCTCGTCGTCCGGGTCGTCCTGGTTGCTCGCCGCCTCGACGGCCGCAGCGCGGTCGGCGCCCGCGAGGAGCTGGTTGAGCTGTTCGGCGCGCGCGTTCAGCTGGGCCTGCGTCAGGGGGCTGGCGAGGGTCAGCATCGTCTGGCGCACGCGGCCGTCGTCCATGACGGCGACCAGCAGCGCCAGCTCGTTCTGCAGCTCGACGAGCTGCGCGTGCTTGAGTCGCGCGTCGTCGGCGCGCGGGCGCGTCACCACAGCGACGCTGTCCACCGCCGTCGCGAGGATCGTCGCCGTCAGGCTGAGCCACTCGTCGAGGCCGCCGCGCACCTGGTGCAGCTGGTGCTCGATCGTGCGCTGCTCGTCGGCGCCGACCGGCTCCTCCGCCATCAGCACCTCGACGTAGTGCCGGTAACCACGGTCCGAGGGCACCCGGCCCGCCGAGGTGTAGGGATGGGTGATGTACCCGTCCTCCTCCAGGCGCGCGAGTTCGTTGCGGATCGTGGCCGAGGAAACGCCGAGTCCGTGGCGATTTACGAGGGCACGCGAACTGACGGGGGTGGCCGTCGAGATGTACTCGTCGATCACCAGTCCGAGGATCGCGGATCGCCGGTCAGTAAGCACTATTTCCTCCGTTAGCACTCTCGGGTGGAGAGTGCTAATCGACGAACTCGATTGTACGGGGGTGCTGAAAAGGGGTCAACGATGGTTTCCCCGGACGGTCGTTTGAGCTGTTGTTATGCCAAGAAGCCCGCATTTCTTGTTAGAGTCCGGTCCGGTTCGGTACCCGCCGCCGACGACGGGCACCGAATGCGGACGGATCGCACATGACACGCACGGCCCGAATCACCGCCAGTGGCGCGTATCTTCCCGATCGCGTCATGACGAACGCTGACCTCGAATGCCTCGTCGACACCAGCGACGAGTGGATCACGGCGCGCACCGGGATCCGCGAACGCCGGATCGCCGCTCCCGAGGAGGCGGCGAGCACCCTCGGGGTCGAGGCAGCGCGGCGGATGCTCGAGGCGGCGGACGTCGACCCGCTCGAGATCGATCTCGTGATCGCGGGGACCTGCTCGCCCGACGGGATGTTCCCGGCGGTCGCGACGCGGATCCAGGAGGCGATCGGCGCGGAGCGCGCCTCCTCGTTCGATGTGAACGCCGCCTGCGCGAGCTACCTGACCGGCCTCAGCATCGGGTCGCAGTACATCGCCACCGGCGCCGCCAACCGCGTCGTGGTCGTGGGTACCGAGGCGATCACGCGGCTCCTCGACTGGTCGGACCGCAACACCTGCGTGCTGTTCGGCGACGGCGCCGGCGCCTCCCTGCTGGAGCCCGCCGCTCCCGAGGAGCACGGCGCGATCGGCCCGTTCGTGATGCGCTCGGACGGCGCGCGCGCCGACGTCGTCTACGCCGGCGGCCCCGCCGCACCTCGAGGGCCGCTCGAGCAGGAGGCGCACATCGTGATGAACGGTCGCGCGCTGTTCCGCGCGGCCGTCGAGGAGATGCGGCAGTCTTGCCGCGCGGCGCTCGCGGCCTCGGGGCTGACGGTGGAGGACGTCGACCTGTTCGTCCCGCACCAGGCGAACCTGCGCATCATGACCGCTGTCGCCGACAGCCTCGGCCTGCCCCGCGATCGGATGATGGTCACGATCGACCGCTACGGGAACACATCGAGTGCGACGATCCCGATCGCGCTGGCCGAAGCCGAGGCCGAGGGGCGGCTCCACGCCGGTGATCGAGTGCTCCTGAGCACGATCGGCGCCGGCCTGACCTGGGGTGCGACGGTCCTCGAATGGTCGTCGCCGTGTTGCGGCGCGACGCACGACGTTCGCGAGGCGGAGCTGGTGCCCGCCCGCTAGCGCCGGCCTCGGGTATACCTAGGTCATGGTCAACTCCGAGGGCTCCGACTCCGAACCACGACGTGTCGTCATCACCGGGGTGGGGGTGGTGTGCTCGCTCGGGCGCACCACCGGCGAGCTCTGGCAGGCGATCGAGGACGGGCGATCCGGCGTCGGTCCGATCACCCGCTTCGACGCGTCTGGCTTCGCCACCCGCATCGCCGCCGAGGTCCCCGACGCCCTCGAGCGCGACACCCGCTTCGATGAGGCCTACTGGGACGCCCTCGACCTGCGCTCGCGCTTCGCGGTGAGCGCCGCGCTCTCCGCGGTGCAGGGTGCGGGGCTCAGCTTCACCCCGGAGAACCGCGGCCAGGTCGCCGTCGTCACTGCGTCCGAACGTCCCGAGGAAGATCTGCTGCTCGAGGGCGCCCGCGCGATCATCGCCGGCGACATCGACGGTGCGGCGGCGACGCTCGCACCGCACGCGCGGCCGCACGCGCCGGCGGACCGCATCGCCTCGTTACTCGGGGTGAGCGGGCCGGTGCTCCAGGTTGAGAACCGCTCGGCCGGGGGCCTGAACGCGATCATCGAGGCCGCCTCGATGATCCAGCGCGGCGAGGCGCTGGTCGCGCTCGCCGGCGGCGCCGAGGCGCCGATCACCCCGCTGACGCTCGCGGCGTTCCAGGGGACGGGCGCGCTCTCGGCGCGGAACGACGACCCGACCGGGTCGTCGCGGCCGCTCGACACCGGGCGCGACGGCTTCGTCCTCGGGGAGGGTGCGGCGATCGTCGCGCTCGAGGCGATGGAGGTCGCAGAGGCGCGCGGCGCGACCATCCTCGCGGAGATCGAGGGCCACGGGATGACCTTCTCGCCGGGTACCGGCGGGACACCGGCGATGGACGCCGGGCAGATCGGTCAGGCGCTGCAGCTCGCGCTCGTGTCGAGCGGGCGGATCCAGGCCGAGGTCGACGTGATCGCGCTCCACGCCGCCGGCAGCGTCGAGGGCGATCGCTCCGAGGCACTCGGCGTGCGCCGGATCTTCGGCGCGTCGACGCGCCACCACCTCTACTCGCCGGCGCTGAAGGGCCACACCGGGCACCTGCTCGGCGCCTCCGGCCCGCTGACGCTGGCCGTGATGCTGGAGGCGATGCATCGAGGCAAGATCCCGCCGACGCTGAACCTCGTCGAGGAGGACCCGGAGGTCGAACTCGATGGCAACGCGAAGGGCGTCCGCGACGATCACGTGCTCGTCTGCCTCGTGAACGCCACCGGCTGGGCACACAACGCGGCGATCGCGCTCGCCCACCCGCGCGCGATGCGAGCGTTCGAGGCACCCGACGCGCCCGAGGTGCTGGCGATCCCCTCGGAGCCCGTCTAGCGGCGCCCGCAGGCTGCCGGATCCGCCCATGAACACTGGTTCGTGGCGGGTTGCCTCGATACGATTCGGCTTCCTTCCCTAGGACTCCTCCCCGAGACTCGGAGCGCGCGTGGACATCACCTGGCTGGGTCGTGCGGCCGTCCGCGTGCGGACTCGGCATGCGGCGCTCGTCATGGACCCGACCGATCGCTCCGGCGGCATCGACATGGCGCGCCCGTCCGGCGACATCGCCACGGTCAGTCGCAAGGAGCAGCCGCATCACAACCACGTGAAGGGGATCAAGGGCGATCCCGTGGTGGTAGACGGCCCCGGTGAGTACGAGATCCTCAGCGTCCAGATCGAGGGCGTCCGCGCACTCTGGCCCACTCCCGAAGGCGACGAGGACGCGACCCCCGAGGCGACGACGATCTACGTCTGTCAGGCGGAGGAGATGAGCTTCGCGCACCTCGGTGGGCTCGGACAGCCACCGACGGCTGCGCAGTCGGATGCCCTCTCGGGCGTCGACATCCTCATCCTGCCAATTGCCCTGCCCGGTGGGCTCGACCCGGCGGGCGCGGCGCGCGTGGCGCGCGCCCTCGAGCCGAAGATGGTCATTCCGGTGGGGTACCAGCCGGCCTCGAGCGGTGCCTCCGAGGAGCTGGGCGCATTCCTCGAGGCGATCGGGACCGAGCCAGAAGAGGCGGTGTCACGCCTGACGGTGAACCGCCGCAACCTCGGTGACACGCGACGCATCGCGCTGCTCGAGTCGCGCGGCTAGCGACCGAGGCTCGAGGGCCTCGCCCGCGACCGGTTGGCTGCGACGTGGCGAAGGTGGGTCGGTCTGACCTACTGCAGCTGCTCGAGCGGATCGAGTGGCTCGTTGTGCCAGCGCGTTTCGAAGTGCAGGTGCGGCCCGGTCGAGTTCCCGCTGTTCCCGCTGAACGCGATGAAGTCGCCGCGGTTCACGAACACCCCGTTGCTCATGCCCTCGGGGATCTCGCGGAGATGGGCGTAGGTGGTCTCCCAACCGTCGCCGTGGTCGATCTTGATGTAGTAGCCGTACGAGACCCACGGGTCGCCGCCGGCGAAGGTGACGACGCCGGAACGCGAGGCGACGATCTCGTTGCCGACGGGCATGGCGATGTCGATCCCGAGCCAGTGACCCGGCCCGAACCTCGAGGTGAGCGTCCCGGCCACGTTGGCCGGCCACTGCCATTCGCCACTGGTGATCGGCGGTGGCGCTGCGTTCGCGCCCGGGCGGATTGATGGAGCCGCGATCGGGACGATGCGGCCGTAGGGCACGAAGATCAGCTTGTCCGCCTGGAGTTCGTTGGGGTCGGACAGCGAGTTCGCTTCGAAGTTGAGGATGTCAGTGGTGTCGGCGTCGTAGCGCCTCGCGATGTCGGTCAGCGTCTCGTCGAACTCGACCGCGTGCACGATGCCGGGCACGTACGGAACGATGACCTGGACGCCCGGGCTGAGACGGTTCGGGTTCTCGATGTCGGCGTTGTTCCAGACGATGTAGTCGGTGTCGAGACCGAAGTCCGAGGCGATCGAGGTGAGCGTGTCGCCCTCCTGGACCACGTAGTTCTGATACATGGCGACCCGCCGCGCCGACTGGGTCTCGGCGTCCTCGACCTCGATCGAGGAATTCTCCGCCGCCAGTTCGCGGCCCTCGAGCTCCGCGGCCGTGACGTCGTCGGCTCCGAGGAGCGTGCCCTCCGAGACATCGGGCGCGCGCACGGTCAGCGGCTGCGGCGCGGCGCTGAACTCGGTCTGGGCGACCAGCGGTGCCGAGGCGGCGAGCCCGGGGAACGAGAGCTGCGCGACGTTCAGCCGGGGGTCGAGCG
Source organism: Dehalococcoidia bacterium (assembly GCA_028279505.1). GTDB lineage: Bacteria > Chloroflexota > Dehalococcoidia > UBA2979 > UBA2979 > UBA6627. Next base: position 33,224 of record JANQNP010000109.1, on the reverse strand, counting down.
CAGCGTCGCCGGATTTCACCGGGAAGAGGCCGATCACCGCGACCAGCGCGAAGATCGAGGCAAAGATGCCGGCGTGGATCAGCGGTCGGGTGGATAGCCCACGTTCGGGTCGGGGGTGGAGCTCACGACGGCGGGCGTCGCGGCCACGGCCCTCAGGGCGCGACGGCTGGATCGTTCCCCGGATCGGTCACGCCTCCGCTACCCCGCCATGGGTCCCGAGGTGCTGGCGGCCCCGGAACTGGTAGACCGACGACGGACCGAGGTCCGCGGATCGGCGTCATGCTAGCACGCTACCTAGCTGAGAATCGTCAGCAAAGTGTTACCGCGATAGCCGGTTTAGACCGAGCCTGCCTTCAGCGAAGTCAGGAACTCGTCATTCGAATCGGTGCGTGAGAGGCGCTCCAGCACGCGCTCCGCGGCGTCGCCGCTGTCTTCCTCGAGCATCGAGGCCATCCGGCGGAGCAGCCAGATCTGCTTGAGCTCGTCCTCCTCGAAGAGCAGGTCTTCGCGGCGGGTGCTGGATCCGAGGACGTCGATCGCGGGGTAGACGCGCTTCTCAGCGAGGCGCCGGACGAGCCGCAGCTCCATGTTCCCAGTGCCCTTGAACTCCTCGAAGATGACGTCGTCCATGCGCGAGCCGGTCTCGATCAGGCAGGTCGCGATGATCGTGAGCGAGCCGCCCTCCTCGGTGTTGCGAGCCGCGCCGAAGAAGCGCTTGGGCGGGTAGAGGGCGATCGGGTCGATACCACCGGACAGCGTGCGACCGCTGGTCGGCATGTTCGTGTTGTAGGCGCGGGTCAGCCGCGTGATCGAGTCCATCAGGATCACCACGTCGGTGCCGCTCTCCACGAGGCGCTTCGCGCGCTCGAGGGCGGCCTCGGTGACGCGGGTGTGATCCTCAACCGGCTCGTCGAAGGTGGAGGCGATCACCTCGCCGCGCACCTTGCGCTTCATGTCGGTGACTTCCTCGGGCCGCTCGCCGATCAGGAAGACCATCAGGTGGACGTCCGGGTGGTTGGCGGTGATGCCGTGCGCCAGCGACTGGAGCAGCATCGTCTTGCCGGCCTTCGGCGGGGAGACGATCAGCCCTCGTTGGCCCCGCCCGATCGGCGCGAAGAGGTCGACCATGCGCTGGCTGATCTCCTCGGGCGTCGTCGACAGGCGGAGCATCTTGTTCGGGAAGATCGCGGTCAGGCTGTCGAAGTCCGGGCGCCGCTTGGCGACCTCGGGATCGACGCCGTTGACGGTCTCGACGCGGAGCAGGCCGTAGTACTTCTCAGAATCCTTCGGCTGCCGCACCTGGCCGGTGACGTAGTCGCCGGAGCGCAGGCCGAAGCGGCGGATCTGGGACTGGGAGACGTAGACGTCGTTCGGGCCGGGGCGGAGCGAATCGCCGCGCAGGAAGCCGAAGCCGTCATCGACGATGTTGATCACGCCGCCGGAGTAGATAGTGCCGTTGCGTCGGGCCTGGCTCTGAAGGATCCGGTAGATGATCTCGTTGCGGGGCATTCCGCCGGCGTTGTCGACCTCGAAGGTCTCGGTCGCGAGGTCGATCAGCTTCTCGCGGGGGAGGTCGTCCAGCTCGGCGATGTTGACGGGCGGGACGTTGGGATCGGTGGGGGCCTGAGGCTCATCATCGCGATCCCAGTCGCGAGGGGGCCGGTTGTTTCGTGAGCGTCGCCGGCGCCGGCCCTCGCCGCGGTTGTCACGTTGACCCGTGGACGCGCCGTCGCGCCCACGCGAGGTACTCGTCATAGATTGTGGTGCTTTCGGGAATGAAAGTAGAGCGTCGCGGAGCCGCGACCGCTCGTATTCTAGCGAATTCTAGTGCCGGTCCACAAGTCGGGGACTACCCGGACCGGGCATGAACCGCCGATTGCGGCGCGGTGGTTAGACCGGCGTGTACTTCTTCGCATCCGCGAGGAACCGCTCGATCCCGGAGTCGGTGAGCGGGTGCTTGACCATCTCGAACAGCACGTTGGCGGGGATCGTCGCCACGTGTGAGCCGGCCAGCGCGGCGTCCGTCACGTCGCGCGGCAGGCGAATGCTCGCCGCGAGGACCTGCGTCGGGAGGTGGAACGCCTCGAAGATCTGGACGCTCTCGCGGACGACCGCCATGCCGTCGTGGCCGGCGTCGTTCAGGCGGCCGATGAACGGCGAAACGTAGGTCGCTCCGGCGCGCGCGGCGAGGAGCGCCTGGTTCGGCGAGAAGATCAGAGTCGTGTTGACCTTGATGCCCTCGGCGCTGACGCGCTTGATCGCGGCGAGCCCGGCCTCGGTCATCGGGATCTTCACGACGACGTGCTCGTTCCAGGCCGCGATCCGCCGCGCCTCCTCGACGAGGTCGTCGGCGGCCTCGGAGATGCACTCCGCCGACACCGGGCCCTGCACCACCTCGCAGATCTCGAGCACGCGATCGCGGTACTCGATGCCCTCCTTGGCGACGAGCGACGGGTTCGTCGTCACGCCGTCGACGACGCCCATCGCGACGCCGCGGCGAATGTCCTCGATGTTCGCGGTGTCCATGAAGATGCGCATACCGGCCCTCCGAGGGGTCTAGAACGGTCTGAAGATGGGGAGCCACGTCATGATGACGATGGTGATCGCGAGCAGCGTACTGAAGACGAGCGGCGCGTTGTCGGCCATCGCGTCGCGCAGCTCGTCCGAAACCTTGCCGTCCTTGGCCGACTGCAGCGCCAGGAAGCGCACGCGCCGCAGTCCGAGGCCCAACAACGGCACGAGGATGAAGATCTGCACCAACCACAGCACCTGCATCGCGACCAGCCAGCCCGTCGTCACGACGTTCAGCTCCAGCACGCCGGCGTAGAGGTAGCCCGTGATCCCGGTGGCGATGATCCCCGGCAGCAGCCACGTCGTGTAGTTCCGCTGCGCCTCGGTCAGTAGTAGCGACTTGGCCTCGATCTCATCGAGGAACCACGCCCGCCAGATCGGCACGAGCGTGTTGCCGACCCCGGCGACGAGGTACAGCAACGCGATCACGTGGATGAAGCGAGCGAGGGTCACCGGCCGACCGAACCCGAGTGCGAGTGCACCAGCTGCTAGTTCACCGCGGGGCTGGCCGCAGCCGGTTCCGGCGCGGGTTCAGGGGTCGTCGGTGTCGAGGCTCCGTTGGTCTTCACCGGGTTTTGCCGCCTCGATGCGTGCTCGAGCGCTGCGCCGACGAACCCGCGAAAGAGCGGGTTGGGCCGGTTCGGCCGGCTCGTGAATTCGGGGTGGAACTGCGAGGCGACCATCCACGGGTGGTCGGTGAGTTCGACGATCTCGACGAGCCCGGCGTCCGACATCCGGCCCGAGACCCGGAGCCCGTGTTGTTCGAGCTGCGGGAGGAACTGGTTGTTCACCTCGTAGCGGTGCCGGTGCCGCTCGCGGATCACGTCGGCGCCGTAGCACTCGGCGGCCTTCGTGCCCTCGACGAGCTGGCAGTCGTACCCGCCGAGGCGCATCGTGCCGCCCATGTCGTGCACTTCTCGCTGCTCCGACAGCAGTGAGATCACCGGGAACGGTGTCTTCGGGTCAGCCTCGGTGGTGTTTGCCTCCGGCAGTCCGGCGACGTTGCGCGCGAACTCGACGACCAGCATCTGCAGTCCGAGGCAGTCGCCGAGGTAGGGGATCTGCTCCTCGCGCGCGTAGCGGACGGCGTTGATCTTGCCTTCCATCCCGCGGTCGCCGAACCCGGGGCAGAGCAGGATCCCGTCGACCTGGCCGATCACCTCCTCGGCCGGCCGCACCTCGAGGTCCTCGGAGTGCACCCAGTCGAAGTCGATGTCGGCGCCGTGATGGACGCCGGCATGCACGAGGGCTTCGCGGATCGAGAGGTAGGCGTCGTGCAGCTCGACGTACTTGCCGACGATCGCGATGCGCGCCCGCCGCTCCGGCCGTTGCAGCCGCTCGACGAACGAGCGCCACTCGCCGAGGTCCGGCTCCTGGTCGCCGATCGCGAGCTGCTCGGCCGCGATCCGGCCGAGCCCGGCCGCTTCGAGGACCAGCGGCACTTCGTAGATCGAGTCGGACGTCTCGAGGGGGATCACCGCGTCGCGCTGCACGTTGCAGAACAGCGCCATCTTCTCGCGCAGCGCCTCCGCGACCGGCCGGTCGGAGCGCGCGACGATCACATCCGGCTGGATGCCGAAGGCGCGCAGCTCGCGGACGGAGTGCTGGGTCGGCTTGGTCTTCTGCTCCCCCGTCGCGCCGAGGTGCGGCAGCAACGTGACGTGGATCGAGAGCGTGTCCTCCGGCTCAGCCGCGTAGCGCATCTGGCTGATCGCCTCGAGGAACGGCTGCCCCTCCATGTCGCCGACCGTGCCGCCCACCTCGACGAGCACGACGTCCGCCTCGAGGGCCTGACCGGCCTGGCGGATCCGGCGCTTGATCTCGTTCGTGACGTGCGGGATCGCCTGGATCGTGCCGCCCAGGTAGTCGCCGCGGCGCTCCTTGCGGATCACCTCCTCGTACACCTGCCCGCTGGACGAGGAGTTCGCCGCCGTCAGCGCGTCGTCGAGGAAGCGCTCGTAGTGACCGAGGTCCAGGTCGGTCTCGGCGCCGTCGTCGGTGACGAAGACCTCGCCGTGCTGGTACGGCGACATCGTGCCGGGATCGACGTTGAGGTACGGGTCGAGCTTGAGAATGGAGACGCGGACGCCGCGTGCCTTGAGGATGCGGCCAAGCGACGCGCTGACAATGCCCTTGCCAACGGAGCTGACCACTCCTCCCGTGATGAAGACGTACTTCGTCATTACATCCTGTCGGAGGGGCGGGGAGGCCCGTGTTTTGACGAGTCTACGGGTCGCCTCCAAAAACTGTCGAACGAAACCTGACGAGGCGGCGTCCGACGCTGATCCCGGGCGTCGCTGCCGCTAGAGCGAGCCGCGCGGAGCGACCCATTCGACCGGCTGCCCGGTGATCGCCGCGATGCGGTCGTAGTCGGCGGCGTAGTGGATGACCGCCAGATCGTTGAGCTCCGCCACCGCGGCGATCAGCAGGTCCGGCAGCGAGATCCGGTGCTGTCCTCGTTTCGCGAGTTCGTACTGCACCTCCAGGCTTCGGTCGGTCACCGCCGGTGTGATCGGGAACGATGGCAGCGCGCGGCGCTCGAGCCGCATCCCCTCGTAGTCGACGAGGGAGCGGGCGCTGTACAGGACCTCCAGATCGATGATCGGGCAGGTCGCGACGAGACCGTTGATGAGCAGCGGGCCAAGCCGATCGCGGACGGCCGGAATCGTGAGTCGCGACAGGGCGCTCTTGTCGGCGAGGTAGAGCGGCGCTACTGCCACGCTCTCCGCATGACGTCATCGTCCGCCAGGTCGGTGCCCTCGCCCGTCTCGAGTCTTCGCAGATGTCGACGTCGCAGCTCGGCGTCGATCAGCTCCCGGAGCGCGGCGTTGACGGCTTCCTTCATCGTCCGCGCGCCCGTCAGCAGTCGCGCTTCGTCGAGCAGGCGGTCGTCGATGTCGACCAGTCGTTTCGTCATGCGCCGAGTATATCAATCAGCGCCATGATCAGATATACAAACCGCCGCCCTACCCCCAAACGCAGAACGGCCCGCCGTCAGGCGGGCCGTTCGTGCGGTCGAGGCGTTCGAGGTTAGACGCCCAGCGCCTCCGCCACGTCCTTCAGGCCGAGCGACTCGAGCTTCTCTCGGCTCGGGGCGCTCGTCTCGCGGTCCCACCCGGCGAGGTCGAACCACTCGTTCTTCATCGTCTCGAGGTCGATCGTGTAGCCCTCGTGCGGGCCCGCCGTCTGTGGCGGGTTGCCGAGGATGCGACCGGGGACCTCGCGCGCGGCAGGGTTGTTGCCGTGCTTCACCGCGAAGGCCATCCGCAGGTTGGCGATGCGCTCGCCCACCTCGTTCAGCTCCTCGTAGGTGGTGTCCCAGCCCGTCACGAGGTTGATCCACTCGGGGATCCGGTCGGTCGGGGACATCGTGTAGATGAAGTAGCACATGCCGGCCGAGTTCATGACGTGCGCCTGCTCGTGCGCCGCCTTGCTGATCGGCGCCCAGCCCTCGGCGCCCTTCTTGTCCTCGGGCTGCGCCGGCATCGTCGGGAACTTCGAGGACTTGCCCGGCGACCAGATGGTGTGACGCGCCGGCGTCGGGTCGAGCGCGTACGAGGACGCGAATCCGACGTCGAGCTTCGGGTCGTGCATCGGCGGCTCTTCGCCATCGATCGCCGTCACGAACTCCTTCGCCGCGTCGCCCATCTTCTCGGCCGCGACTGTCGTCCCGTCGGCGAGCAACTCACCCAGGGCGCCCTCGCGCTTCCCGATCTGGTGGAGCGCCTGGACCATGCTGCTCGCGTTGCCCCACGACAGCTCGATGCCGTCGGTGTCCTCCTTGGTGAGGAGGCCGTTCTCGAAGCACTCGGTCGCGAACGAGATCGCCGCGCCGGTCGAGATCGTGTCGAGGCCGTACTGGTTGCACCAGTGGTTGACCGCGATCATCGCGTCGGTGTCGTTGACGCCGTTCATCACGCCGAAGGCGCCCATCGTCTCGTACTCGGGGCGGTGGGTGTGCTTCGGGAAGGCGAACTCGCCGCGGTCGCTGCCGTCGACCGACTCGGCGCCACAGGCGACCGGGCAGTGCCAGCAGGCGTACTTCTTCTCCATGCTCTCGTTGACGACGGGGCCGTTCATCCCGGCCATGTCCATGTTGTCGACGAGGTTCACGACGCCGACGCCGCCCCAGTTGAGGACCGGCGCGTCGCCGTTGATCGCGGAGTTCGCGGTGATACCGGTCGTGCCGAAGGTCGTGAAGAACTGCTTCGCGCCCTGGTTGAAGCCCTGCAGGCTGTCCTTGACCGTGAGGATGACCTCTTTGTTCTGGGCCATGATCTTCTTGGTCGGCTTCACGACTACGGCCTTGAGCTTTTTCGAGCCCATCACGGCGCCCACGCCGGAGCGTGCCGCCAGCCGGCCGCGCTCGTTCGCGACGCCGGACATGATGCTGAGGTTCTCGCCGGCCGGTCCGATCAGCGCGACGCTGATCTTCTTGCCGAGCTCCTCCTTCATCTGGTCCTCGACGTCGATCGCGAGGCCGCCCCAGTACTGGGACGCGTCGCGCAGCTCGATCGTGTCGTCCTCGATGTAGAGGTACTTCGGCGAGTCGGCCTGGCCGCTGAAGAGGATGCCGTCGAAGCCGACGAACTTGAGCATCGGGCCGAAGTCGCCTCCACAGTTGGCGTCACCCCAGCCGTTGTTCTTCGGCGACTTCGCGACGACTTGGAAGCGCTGACCGAAGAGCGGCGTCCCGGTGAGGATGCCGGGGAAGAATCCGAGGACGTTGTCGGGACCGAGGGGATCGGCGCCCGCGGGGATGCGGTCGAAGAGGAGCCGGGAGCCGAGACCGTAGCCCCCGAGGTGGGCGCGGTACATCTCTTCCGGGATCTCCTCGGGCTCGATCTCCCCCGTCGTCAGGTTGACGTTGAGGATCCGCCCGTTGATCGCGCTGTCTTCCACGCTGAGTCCTTTCGCCGGCGCCCCTGCCAGGGTCAAGCCGCCGGATCATGGTGTGTACGTTCTGCCGGTATCTTACTCAGAGTGCGTTAGGCCGTCCGCACGTCTCGCGACGCAACGAGCAACCAACGCGACGCACGGCATCGTGAGCGGGGAGTCCACGTGGCACAAGGCTGGCAACTGACGACGCTCGACAGCGGCCTCCGCGTGTTGACCACCAGCGTCCCGACGGCGCAGTCAGCCGCCTCCGCGTTCTTCGTCCGCGTCGGCTCGCGCAACGAGCAACCGAGGACCAACGGCCTCTCCCACTACATCGAGCACATGCTCTTCAAGGGCACCGAGACGCGCCCCGAGGCCACGCAGATCTCGCAGGCGATCGAGGGCGCCGGCGGCAGCCTCAACGCCTACACCACCAAAGAGCTGACCTGCTACTGGAACAACCTGCCGTACGAGCGCGCCGAGACGGGGATCGAGATCCTCGGCGACATGATCCAGCACTCGCTGCTGGAGACCGAGGAGATCGACCGCGAGCGCACCGTCGTCCAGCAGGAGATCAAGCGCGCGCACGACAACCCCGGCGCCTTCGTCGGCGAGCTCCTCGGGCGCGCGGTCTACGGCGACCAGCCGATCGGCTGGCCCGTCGCCGGCTCGGTCGAGACCGTCGAGGAGATGCACCGCCCGGACTTCACGGAGCACATGACCGGCTTCTACACCGCCGAGAACTCCGTGCTCTCCGTCTCCGGCAACGTCGAGCACGACGAAGTGGTGGGCTGGGCTACCGAGGCGTTTGGCGACCTCCCCCAGGGATCCCCGCCCGCGCCACCCGACTCGCTGACCGACCGCCCCGAGGCCTACATCCAGCTCGACCCGCGCGACCTTGAGCAGACGAACGTCGCGCTCTCCATGCACGGCATGGCGCGCAAGGATCCGGACCGCTACGCCTTCGACATCATGAACACCGCCCTCGGCCGCGGCATGTCCTCCCGGCTCTTCCAGGAGGTGCGCGAGCGTCGAGGGCTCGCCTACTCGGTCTCGGCCGGCGGCGCCCGTTACTCCGACACCGGCTCGCTCACTGTCAGCGCCGGCGTCACCCGCGAGCACCAGGAAGAGGCGATCGAGGTGATCCTCGTCGAGCTGCGCAAGCTCGTCGACGAACCGATGGGCGACGAGGAGCTGCAGCGCACCAAGGATTACGCCGCCGGCAGCTTCCGGCTCGGCCTCGAGACGCCGATGTCGCTCGGCCAGCGCTACGGCAACCAGCTCCTGATGGACGGCGAGATCGAGCCGCCCGACGACACCGTCGCCGCGCTTCGCGCCGTCACCGCCGAGGACGTCCAGCGCGTCGCGAACCGCGTGATCGGACCCGGGGTCTTCTCGATTGCCGTCGTCGGCCCCACCGCGGACGCCGACCGCCTCGACGCGCTGCTGCACGGCTGACCATGCCCGGGCTCGGAACGATGGCCGATGCGCCGACCGTGGCGCGGATCGTCCACGCCGCCACCGGCGAGGACCCGGACGACCTGCGCATCGTCGGTCAGGGACAGACCTCGGTCGGCTGGCGCGTCGACGCGCGCGGCGGTCCGTACTGCGTGCTCGTCGAGATCCCTGTCGAGGCGCGCCAGGAGCGCTACCGCGACGAGCCGACCATCTACGCCGCCCGCCACGCCATCCTCGAGGGCCTGACCGCCGCCGAGGTGCCCTCGCCTCGGTCGATCGCCACGCGCGCGACACACGACGGCGCGGACCCGACCGACGGGCGGTTCGACTGGATGGTGACCGAGTGGACGCCCGGGGAGCCCGCCGGCGACACGATCCCAGAGGCCGCCGCGACCGACCTCGGGCGCTTCCTGGCGACGCTGCACGGACTCCCCGTCGAGGGCTACGGACGCCTCGAGGATCGCGCGAACGAGCTGCGCGGCACGGAGACCGATCACCGCGCCGGCATGCTCTCGCGCTGGTGGCCGGATCTATGGCCGTTCGACGGCCGCCCGCTCACCACCCATCCGGTGTTGCATGCTGCGCCGATGCTGCTCTCGACGATCGCCGCGCTGCGCGACAGCCTGACGCGCTACGAGGAGCCGCGCACCCAGTTCGCGCTCAGCCACACCGATCTCAACGGCAACCACCTCTTCGTCGAGGACGGCCGGCTGACCGGCGTGATCGACTTCGGTGACGCCGCGATCGTCCCGCCCGCCTTCGACATCGCTTCGTTCGCCTTCTTCTTCGGCTGGGACCGCACCGAGGCCGTCCTCGACGGCTACACGACCAACGGCGTCTTCCGCGACATCCGCCGCGCTGAGGCCCAGCAGCTCTCCGTCGTGCTCGCGCTCCAGAAGATCGAGAAGCACACGACCGTCCTGCCCGACGAGGAGAGGGTCGCGCGTACCATCACCTTCCTCGAACAGACGCTGCCGCTGGCGGTCCGCCGCCAGGCCTAGTCCGAGGCGCGAACGTCACCAGCCCGTGCCGAGGCGGGCCGAAGAGGACCGCCATGCCACACATCGAGACGCCCGAGGGCATCCGCATCCGCTACGACGAGCGCGGACCGAGCGACGGCCGCCCGCTGGTGCTGGCCCACGGCTTCGGCGTCTCCCTCGAGATGTGGATGCCCCAGATGGCGGCGCTCTCGGCCGAGCATCGCCTGATCACCTGGGACGCCCGCGGCCACGGCGGGAGCAGCGCTCCCGACGACGTCGAGTCGTACACCATGCCCGCGCTCGCCTCGGACCTGCGCGCCCTCCTCGAGGCGCTCGACGCCGTCGACGGCGCCGTGATCGGCGGGATGTCGTTCGGTGGACAGATCGCCCTCCAGTACACCGTCGACCACGCCGAGGACGTGCGCGCGCTGATCCTCTCCGATTCGACCACGAAGGGCCCACCCGGCCCCGGCGCCGCGCCGAGCGGCCGGCCCGCCACCGGTGACCCGGGCGCCGACGGCGGCATGCACGCGATGCAGACGCGGCCCGACCTGACGTCGTCGTTGCCGGGCCTCGACATCCCGACGCTCGTGATCGTCGGCGAGCACGACGAGATGATCCTCCCGGGGATCGACCGCCTCGCGGATGGCCTCCGGCGGCGGCGGATCGTGCGGCTCGCCGGCTGCTTCCACGGCACCTCGGGTCAGCGCCCGGCCGCCTGGAACGAGGCGGTGCTCGAGTTCCTCGAGGACGTCGACGAGGAAGCAGACTTCGGCGAAGACCTGACAGTCTGAGACCCAGCGAAGGACCCACCATGCTCGCACTGCGCAGCCTGCTCGTGATCGCGGGCACCGACTCGGATGCGATGGCCGAGGCCCGTCGCTCCGCCGCGGATGCCGTCGTGCTCGACCTGGCGTCGCCGGTCTCCCGCGCCGACCGCATCGGCGAGCGCGCGATCCTCGCCGAGGTGATCGACGCCATCGGTGGCGCCGGCCGGCCGGTCTTCGCGCGGGTCTCGTCCACGAGCAGCGGCGAGCTGCAGGCCGACCTCGAGGGCGCCGTGCGCCCGGCGCTGGCCGCGATCGTCCTCGCGGGCACCGAGGCGCCGCAGGACGCCCGCGACGCCGACGTGCTGTTGCGGAAGTACGAGCTGCGCCACGACATGACGCCCGGCGCCGTGCGGCTGATCCCCGAGATCGACTCCGCCGCTGGCCTGCAGGCGCTGCCCGCCATCCTCGAGGCCGTCGACCGTCACGAGGCCGTCGCGATCAACCCCGCGCGGATGCACCGCGACCTGCGCCTTGGCCACGGCCTCCACGACGCGCACGACCACACGATGGCGATGGTCGCCATCGCCGCGCGCGCCGCCGAGCTGCCCTGGCTGCTCGGCTCCTTCGGTGGTGACCGCGGCTTCATCGAGGCGACCCGAGCCCACGAGTTCGGCGCCGCCGGCGCGACCATTCACTCCGAGGCGTCCGCCCGAGGCGTCAACTCGCTCTTCGCGCCCGACGCGACGGAGGTCGCCGTCGCTCGGGCGGTGCTCAGGGAGTGGGAGCGGCTGCGCGCCGACGGCGAGTCCAGCGGCACCGTCCTCATCGGCAACGAGGCGAGCCCCCGCCTCGAACCGGTCGACCGGCGCGCGATGCGCGCCGCCCGGCTCGTGGTCGCGCAGGCCGACGCGGTCGCCGCTCGCGAACAGGTGCGCGACTGACCAGCGTCCCCCGTCGAGCCCGCGCCGGTCGTCCGGTATGATCTCGCGGGTCCCCACAGTCACAGCCGTTCTTGACCCCGCACCCGCCGAGGAATGCTCATGCCTGCAGTCGTGATTATTGGCGGTCAGTGGGGCGACGAGGGCAAAGGTCGCGTCGTGGACTTCCACGCGCGCTACTGCTCGATGATCGGCCGCTACTCGGCGGGGACGAACGCCGGCCACACGATCATGAACGAGCGCGGGAAGTTCGCGCTGCACCTCGTGCCGGCCGGCATCTTCTATGGCGACAAGGCCTGCGTGATCGGCAACGGCGTGGTGATCGACCCCGACACGCTGCTCGCCGAGATCGCGATGCTGAGCGAGCGCGGGATCGACACTTCGAAGCTCGTGATCAGCGACCGTGCGCACGTCATCATGCCGTGGCACCCCGTGATCGACCTCGCTGACGAGGAGCTGCGCGGCGACAGCGCAATCGGCACCACGGGGACCGGAACCGGACCCGCCTTCCACGACAAGGTCGCTCGCATCGGTATTCGGATCGGCGACGTCGTCGACACCGAGCGCTTCCCGGCGCGGCTCCGCGAGGTGCTCGACTACAAGAACCGCGTCATCACCGGCCTCTACCAGAAGCCCGCCCTCGACTACGACCAGATCCTCAACGACTACCGCGAGTTCGGCGAGAAGCTGCGCCCCTACGTGGCCGACACCACCTCGATCGTCCAGGAGGCGCACTGGCGAGGCGAGATGATCCTCCTCGAGGGTGCGCAGGGCTCGCTGCTCGACCTCGACACTGGCACCTACCCGTACGTGACCTCCTCGGTGCCGGCATCGGTCGCCGCCGGTGCCGCGATCGGCATTGGGCTCGGCCCGACGGCGATCGAGCGCGTCGTCGGCGTCTACAAGGCGTACCAGACGAGGGTCGGCAACGGCCCGATGCCCACCGAGCTCGACGACGAGGACGGCGTCTCCCTCCGCGAGGGTGGCGGCGGGGTCCCCGGCACCAGCGAGTACGGCACCACCACCGGCCGCGCGCGGCGCACGGGCTGGTTCGACGGCGTCTTGGCCCGCTATACCTCGCGGATCAACGGGGTCACCTCGGTCGCCCTGACCCGTCTCGACTCGCTGTCGGCCTTCGAGCGCATCAAGATCTGCGTCGCCTACGAGCTCGACGACGAGCGCGTGACCACGCTGCCGGCGAGCCTCGAGGACGCGAACCGCGTCAAGCCGATCTACGAAGAGCTGCCCGGTTGGAAACAAGACGTCTCCGAGGTCCGCCATCTCGGCGACCTGCCGACCGAGGCGAGGCAGTACGTTCGACGCATCGAGCAGCTGTTGGACGCGCCGGTCGACATGATCTCGGTCGGGCCGAAGCGCCACCAGGCGATCGTGACGCGCGACATCTTCGGAGGTCGCATCTAGGCCCTCGGGAGGCCCGCATGGACAACCTGTCGCTCATCCTCCACGTCTTCGCGGCGACCCTGATCGTCGGCCCGCAGATCTTGCTCTTCTTCGCCGTCGTCCCGGCGACCTGGATCATCGAGGACGAACAGCTGAAGCGAGCGGTCACCCGCGTCGTGACCCAGCGCTACGGGATGATGGCCGGTCTCGCTCTGGTGATCTCGCTGGTGACCGGCCTCTACCAGTTCTACAACGTCACGCCGGACTCGGTGACCGAGGACATGACCTCCTTCCGCTTCGGTTGGATCTTCATCACGAAGATGACGCTCTTCACCGTCTTCGTCGGGCTCGTCGCCTTCCACGCCGTGATCGGACGGCGGATCGGGCGCCTCGCCGACGCCGTCGTGGCCGGCGAGGGCGACGAGCGGGCGCTGGACAATCAGCGCCGCACTTCGTTCATGCTCTCCGCGCTGATGATGTTCATCGCGATCGCGATCCTGGTCTTCGGCGTCCTGCTCGGACGGGGCGAGTTCTCCTACGTCGCCAGCTGACGAGGCGCCGCGATGCCCACGCTCCAGACCCTGCCCGACTTGCTCGTCCCCGGGCTCGACCTCGTCTTCGTCGGCATCAACCCCGGTGAGCGCTCAGCCGAACTCGGCCACTACTACGCCCATCCCGGCAACGGCTTCTGGCCCGCGCTCTCTGCATCGCCACTCCTGGAGGAGCCCGCCGGTCCCGAGGACGATCAGTCGCTCGCCGAGCGTGCCGGGATCGGCTTCACCGACGTCGTGAAGCGGGTGATCACGGACAGCACCAACGTCACCACCGAGGAGCTGCGCACCTCGGAGCCCGCGTTCCGGCAGCGGATCGCTGGTGCGTCGCCGCGCGCGATCTGCCTGACTAGCTCCCGGGCGTTCGACGTGCTGTTCCCGAAGGTGCGTGCGAGCGGCACTTGGGGTCGCCAGCCCGTCACCCTCGAGGGCGCGGCCGTTTGGGTGATGCCCTCGACCTCCGGGCGAGCCGCCGGCCATCGCGCCCACGTCCACCGCGTACTCGCAGAACTTGCAGCCTCCCTCGGACGGGCCGCGGTTCGAGGTGTCGCATGAGCATGGAGGCACCGCAGGAGCAGCGGTTCCGCCCGCCGGTGACCGCGGACTGCCCGCTGTTCAGCCAGCGGCTCGAGGAACACCTGATCGCCGTCAGCCGTGGCGAGGCGCCAGCGAAGGGGCGCTTCTGCGGCAACTGCTATCACCCCGTCGCTCGAGAAACCGACCGCTGCCCCCACTGCAACAACCACTTCGTCGAGGACCGTGCGACCGTTGATGTGGTCCCCGACGAGATCACTGAGATCCTTCGCCGCCAGCGCAAGACCGAATCGACGATCGTCAACAGCTTCGCCTTCCTCGGCGTGCTGATCGCGGTGATCGGCGGCCTCGGCGTCGTCCTCGGCATCCCGTATCTGCGCGACAACCTGCTCCCGGCCACGATCGTGTACGCCGTGATCCTGCTGATCGGCGTCCGCGGGCTGGCGGGCTTCCTCGGGGGGTACTACGGCGACCGCATCGGATACGAGCGCGCGCGGCGCGCCACCGTCGCCAGCTGGAAGGATTTCGAGGCGATTCGGGACGCGGCGTGAACGCCAACCCGCACTTCGCAACCATCGAGGACTGGAGCGACGCCGAGGAGCACATCGGCTTCGCGCCACTTCAGCCTTCCGACACCGCTGGTCATGCCCTCGCTTCGCTCCGCGTCCACGTCATGGACTACCAGATGCGCGACCTCCCGCCGTCCGAGCGCACGCTCGAGGCGCACTACGGCGCGTTCGTCTTCACGCAGGCGGGCCCCGGCGCCGAGGAAGCGCGACGACTCGCCCTTGAACAGTCGTACGGTGCAACCGCTCGTGCGGTCACGGTCGGCGGCCACGAGGCGCGCGCCTACGACGAAGGGCCAGTGCCCGAGCCGGACGACCCCGATGGCCAGATGCCTGCAGTCGTCGTCTGGGCGGACGGCGCGCGGTTCTTCCTGGTGGCCGGCGCGACCGACGACCTCAAGCTTGCCGATCTGTTTCGGATCGCGAACTCGGTCTGCGCGTAGCCGCCGAGAATCTAGGTCGGTTCGCCCAAGAAGCGCTCCGCCAGCCGGATCGCGACCGCCACAAGGTCGCGGTTGCTAGCCGCGGCGCTGCCATCGGGCAGCACGAGCGTGTCCTCGAAGCCGATCCGGGTCTGGTGCCCCACCCTCACGGCGTCGATCAACAACGGCCACGTCGTGTCGCGATTCCCGTGCAGCAGTCGCGGCGCCGAGGCGCCGCCCTCGTCGAGGGCTGCCTCGATGTCAGCTGTCGTCGCACGCGCCTCGTCGATCACTTGGTCCATCGGCTCGATCAGATAGCGCACGCACCGGTCGGCGAGGCCGCTTGCGAGGAGCCGCCGAGCTGAGTCGGCGGTCCAAAGCCCAGCCTCGACAGCGATCCCACGTTCGAGGAGCAACTCCGCCAGCTCCTCGCAACCGTCCTCGTGGAAGTTCACCGAAGCGAAGTCAGGGAGCTCGGTCCACGACCGCACCTGTTCGAGACGCTGCTGACCAGACGAGACCCACTCAGCCGTCGTCACGCCGATCGGCTGCTGAACCATGTGCCGCAGCACCCGGACCGTCGCGTCCACGTCTGCTGCATCAAGGCTCTGGGCGCCCTCGAGGTTTCGCACATGGACGTGTACCGCCGCAGCGCCCGCATCCGTCGCTTCCGCTGCGCTCATCGCGACGTCGTTCGGCTGCTCAGGGACGCCGGGCGCGTCAGCGCGCCGGCGCCCGCCGTTCACGCAGACCTGGATGAAGGCCATCGAGCGGCTAGGCCGTGGCCGGTACCGGCAGGTCGATCTGCTGCCGCGCCAGCTCGCTTCGCACCAGCACCTGCGCCGCTTCCGAGGCCTCTACCAGCGGCAACCGCGGTGACCCGACCCGGAATCCGAGGTGGTTGAGCGCGAACTTCAACGGGCTTGGGCTGGTCTCGTAGAACAGCACGTCGACCAGTGGCAGCAGCCGCCGGTGGATCGAAGCGGCTTGCGGCCCCTCGCCGGCGACCGCGGCGGCCATCATCTCGCCGATCTGCTTCCCAACGAGGTGCGAGGCCACCGAGACGACGCCGTAGCCGCCGACCGCGAGGATCGGCAGCGTGTCGCCGTCGTTGCCAGACCACACGCGGAAGCCGTCCGGCGCGTGCTCGATGATGTGCGCGATCTGCTCCAGGCTCGCGCTCGCTTCCTTGATGCCGACCACGTTTGGGATCTGCGCCAGTTGCAGCGTCGTCTCCGCGGTCATGTTCAGCGAGGTGCGGCTCGGCACGTTGTAGAGCATGCAGGGCAGCGCGGTGGCTTCGGCGATCGCGGTGAAGTGGGCGATCAGGCCAGCTTGGGTGGGCTTGTTGTAGGCGGGGACGGTGAGGAGGAGGCCATCGAGGCCGAGGTCGGCGGCGGCGCGGGCGCGGGTGATGGAGGCGGCGGTGTTGTTGTCGGTCGCGCCGGCGATGACCGCGACGTCCGGTCCGACGGCGGCTTTGACGGCGCGCCAGACCTCGATCTGCTCGTCGTCGCTAAGGGTGGGTGCCTCCCCCGTGGTGCCGGTCGAAACGATGGTCTCGGTGCCGGATGCGACGAGCGCTCGTGCAAGTTCCTGTGTCTGGGTGAGGTCGACCTCACCCTCGGTAGTCATCGGTGTGATCATCGCCGTCAGTAGACGGCCGAACTCTGCGGTCATGACATTCCCCCAGCCGCGGCCGGGGCTCGTGGAGCGCCCGACGACGGCGGAATCGTAGCAAGCCGGTTGGTGCCTCGACGCGCGGTCCGCGTTACGAGGACTTCAGGATCGGCGCTGAGCCCGCGCCGAGGAGCTACGAGGAACGCTTGAGCAGATCGCGCGCGATTAGTTCCTCAGCGATCTGGATCGCGTTGGTCGCTGCGCCCTTGCGGAGGTTGTCGCTCACGCACCAGAAGACGACGCCGCGACCGTCCGGGACCGTCGGGTCGACGCGCAGCCGGCCGACGTGCGTCAGGTCGTTGCCCTCGGAGTCGAGCGGGGTCGCGTAGTCCTCGGGACCCTCGCCGATCACGATCCCGTCCTGCGCCGCGAGCGCGTCGTGCAATGCACCGAGGTCGACCGGCCGGTCGAACTCCGCGTGCACCGCCTCGGCGTGCCCGACGAACGTGGGGACGCGCACGCAGGTCGTCGCGACCGGCAGATCCGGCTGGTGCAGGATCTTGCGCGTCTCGTTGCGCATCTTCAGCTCTTCTTTCGTGTAGCCGTCGTCGGCGAAGTCATCGACGTGAGGCAACACATTGAGGGCGATCTGCTGCGGGTAGACCTCGGGCGCGGGCACGGCTTCGCCGCGGCCGATCGCCTCGGTCTGGACGCGCAGCTCCTCGGCGGCGGCGGTGCCGCTGCCGGTCACGGCCTGGTACGTCGCGGCGGTGACGCGCACCGGCGTCGCCACCGACTTCATCGCATGCAGCGCCAGCACCATCGGCGTCGTCGTGCAGTTCGGGATCGAGACGATGCCCTCGTGCCATTCGAGGTCGTCGCCGTTCACCTCGGGGACGACGAGCGGAACGTTCGTCTCCATCCGGTAGGCCGAGCCGTCGTCGATCATCACGCCGCCGGCAGCGCGCACGACTGGGCCCCACTGCAGCGACGCCGAAGCGGTCGCCGAGCAGAACACCACGTCGGCGGCGGCGACCGCCGCCTCGCTCGTCTCCTCGACCGTGATCGACTCGCCTCGGAACTGGAGCTGCTTTCCCGCGGACCGCGCGGTCGCCAGGAGCTTGAGTTCGTCGATGGGGAACTCGCGTTGCTCGGCGACGCGGAGGAACACGTCCCCCACGGCGCCCGTTGCTCCGATCACTGCCACCTTCGGCACGGCTCGGCTCCTCGAATCGCGGTCGCGCCAGCATGCGTGGCGCGGCCGACGATCTTACGAGGTTGGCGAAGCCTCGCGCGAGCGCCGCCACTTGGGGAACGGCCTAGGTGAGCCCCACGAGCTGGTCGAGTCCCTCCACGAGGTGGTCGCGCTCCATCACCTCGCGGATCGCGAGCATCACCCCCGGCATGAACGAGTCGCGCCCGGTGCTGTCATGGCGCAGCGACAGCGTCTGCCCCTGCCCGCCGAAGATGACCTCCTGGTGCGCGACCAGGCCCGGCAACCGCACGGAGTGGATCCCCACCCCACCGAGGTTCCCGCCCCGCGTGTCGTCGATGTGCGTCAGCTCCGGCTCGTTGTGCGTGAAGTCGTGCTCGCGCGCCTCGCGCATGAGCTGCGCCGTCACCAGCGCGGTCCCTGAGGGAGCGTCCACCTTGCCGTCGTGGTGCAGCTCGATGATCTCCGCCGACTCGAAGTACCGCGCGCCGAGTCGCGCCATGTACATCAGCATCACCGCGCCGATCGCGAAGTTCGCCGCCACGACCCCGCCCAGACCCTGTTCGGCGCAGCCGTGGCGCAGCTTGGTCAGCGTCTCCTCGGTGATCCCGCTCGTGCCGATCACCGGTCGCACCCCGTGCGCGAGACAGGCATCCACGAGGGCTGGCGTCGCCTCGGCGTTCGTGAAGTCCACCACCACGTCCGGGTGCGTCGCCTCGAACAGCTCGTTCGGGTCCGCGTGCATCGCCAGCACGGTGTGGCTGTCGCCCTTCGGCGCGATCGGCTCGAGGACCCCGACCGGTTGCATGTCCTCGGCGCCCCCGACCGTGTCGAGGACGAGCGTCCCCATCTGGCCCGTGCCGCTGATCACGACGCGAATCATGGCGATCTCCTCGCGCTCCGGTTAGTCGTCGTCGTCCGAGTCGTCGTCATCGTCATCGTCGGAGTCCCCATCCTCGTCGCCCGCTTCGGCGAAGACGCCGGCCTCCTCGCCGCGCCAGACCGTGACGATGAAGTCCTCGCGGTACGGGTCGCCGGAGAGGACGATCCGCTCGTCGATCTCGGCGACGAGTCGCTGCACCTCGTCGTCATCCACCGAGGTGTGCACCGCCAGCGTCGCGTGCGCCGCCGAGGTGGTGAAGTGCACGTCGACGCGGCCGATCGAATGCTCGGGCGTCTCGATCACCCACTGCTCGGAGTGGGCGGTGCGCGCCTCGCGCTCGAAGTTGTAGTCGGGCATGCGTGCTCCTCGTGGGTGACGCCGGGGCAGCCGATCCTACAAGGCGGCGTCGCCCGTCGTCCCCCTGCCGAAGCACCCTCCGAGGTGGGCCGCAGCTCCCGATCAGCCGAGGCGCTGCTCGACCCATCCGAGGATGAACGGCCGGTCGACCGCGCCGAAGTCGCTCGTGTCGATCTCCAGGGTGTTCGCGACCTCGGGCGCGTCGATCGGCCTCGAGAGCACGGCGCGCAGCTCCTCGACCGAGAAGCCGGCATCGTGGCCCTCGTGGCGATCGCCGGACGCCTGCCGCTCGAGGTAGCGCGACTGCAGCACGTCCGGGCTCGCCGACAGCAGCACCTGCACCATCGCGACTTCATCCCGCGCGGCGATCGCGTCGAGCCGCTGCTGCGAGAACTCGCGGTGCAACGGCGCCTCGAGGATCACCGACCCGCCCGAGGCCAGTACCGCCTCGGCCGCCGCGAACGCGAGGTCGTAGGCGGCGCGTCCGAGCGCGCGCGACGCCTCGCGGTCCCCCGGTGGGAGGTGCTCGTAGAGCGTCTCCTTGAACAGATCCTTCGTCAGGCAGGGGATGCCGAGCTTGTCGCCGAGCCAGCGCGCCAGCGTCGTCTTGCCGGAGCCCGGATGACCGTTGACGAGGATCAACGTCGCCGTCACACGGACTACTCCTTGTAGCGGCGACCGTGCTCCGACTTGGTGCGCTGTGCCTTCAGCTCCAGCAGCGGCACTCCGTACCCGCAGCTCGTAGCCGTCGACTCGACGGCGACCTCGACCACCTGCCGGTGCCCCAGGCCGATCGAGGTCGTCGGCTCCGCCTGCGCCAGCACGCGCTCGCGGAGCGGCGACTCGTTGAGTGGCGTCGTCGTCGCATGGCCGTAGAGCCGGACGATCGCCGCGTCCTCGTCCATCGACATCACCATCACCGTTGCTGGCCCGGACGCCGCCGCGTGCCGCGCGGTCTCGTTCCCGCTCCCGCCGTAGTCGAGGTACGCGACACGGTGGTCGTCGAGCACGTGCAGCGGCACGCCGCCCTTCGGCGACACGTTGACCGGGCCCTGTCCGTCCGGGCCGTCCTCGAGGTCGGGGTGGGTCGATGCGATGAAGAAGAGGGGCGCCGCCTCGATCAGAGCGCGCTGCTCCTCGGTGATGCGGTCGAACGCGGTAGCCATCCGGTTCCTCCCGAGACTGCGGTTGCTAGACGAGCACCAGGTTGTTCCGGTGCACGATCTCCTCCGAGTACTCGTACCCGAGCACCAGGACGATCTGATCAGAATGTTTGCCGCGGATCTGCTCGATCTCCGCGCGGTCGTAGTTCGCGAGGCCGGTCGCGATGTGCTCGCCCTCGGGGCCGAACAGGTGCACGACATCGCCGCGGACGAACTCGCCCTCGGCGCTGGTCACGCCCGCCGGAAGCAGCGACTTGCCGCCCGTGCGCAACGCACGCGCGGCTCCGGCGTCCACGATCACCCGCCCCCGCACCTGCAGACCCGACAGCAGGTAGCGCCGCCGGCTCTCGGTGCGGTCGCCAGTCGGCAGGAAGTGCGTGCCGATCGGTTCGCCCGAGGCCGCGCGCAGCGCGATGTCGCGCGCGCGACCGTCCGCGATCACCACGTGGCTCCCGTGCGAGGTCGCCAGCTTCGCGGCTTCGACCTTGGTTGCCATCCCGCCGGTGCCGCGCGCACCCGGCGCGCCGGCTGCCGCTTCGAGGATCGCCGCATCGACCGCCGGCACCTCCTCGATCAGGTGCGCGCTCGCGTCGCGCGCCGGGTCGGCTGAGTAGAGCCCGGCGATGTCGGTCAGCAGCAGCAGCAGGTCGGCATCCACGAGGTTGGCGACCTGCGCGGAGAGCTGGTCGTTGTCGCCGATGTTGTGATCGTCGATCTCCTCCACGGAGACGACGTCGTTCTCGTTCACGATCGGCACCACGCCGACCTCGACGAGTCGGGTCAACGTGTTCCGCGCGTTCAGGTAGCTCACCCGGTCGGCCAGGTCGGTGCCGGTTAGTAGCGCCTGCGCGATCACGACGTCATGGGCTTCGAAGAGGTCGTCCCACAGCGACATCAGGCGGCCCTGCCCGACCGCCGCAAACACCTGGCGCGCTTGCACGTCCCGAGGATGCAGCGAGCCGACACCGTTGCTCGCGTGCACGCGGTGCCGCCCGGCCGCGATCGCGCCCGAGGTGACGAGCAGCACCTCGATGCCCTGCGCCCGCATCGCGGCGATCTGGTCGACGAGGTTCGCCATCGCCGAGGTGTTCAGCTCGTCGGTGCCCGCGGTCAGCACATTCGTGCCAACTTTCACAACCACGCGCCGGTACTCGACGTGCTGAGTCTGGGGCCGACCTGACATTGCTACGATCCCTGATGCGGGACCCATCCTGATGTGATGGGCTACGTCTGCAGGATCGCGAAGCGCGCGTCCCCAGTCGAGGGCCGCGTGCCCCCGAGGAGCCTCCGTGGCGGATTCCGCCCTCGCCCAGACCCCGCCACCAGCCGAGCCGCCGCCGGCCGAATCGTCGACCGCCGAGTCGCGACGTGGCACCCGGATCGCCCCCTGGTACTGGACGGCCGTCATCCTGCGCGTGGCCGGCCGGTCCGCGAAGAACTTCGCCGAGGACCGCGGTACCCAGATGGCCGCCGCGATCTCCTACTACACCCTCTTCTCGCTGCTGCCGCTGCTGATCCTGACCGTCGCGATCTTCGGTCTCGTCATCCGGGACAGCAGCCTCCAGGAGCGCGTGATCAACAGCCTCGTCGATGCGCTCCCGCTCCCCGCCGGCGACGTCGAGGACGTCGTGACCGGCATCGGCAGCAACGCACCCGAACTCGCGCTGATCGCCCTCCTCGGCGCGATCTGGACCTCGGGGGCGCTCTCCGCGTCGCTCCGCATGGCGCTTAACGTCGCCTTCGAGGCCCGCCGCACCCGCCCGGCCGTGCGCGGCAAGCTGATCGACTACGCGCTGCTGCCGATCCTCGGGCTTCCGGTGCTTGGCAGCGTCGTGCTCTCGGCGGCGTGGCAGATCATCCGCCAGCGCACCGACAACCTCCCGCTGGCCTCGAACTTCGAGTGGGCCTGGGAGGTCGCCACCTTCAGCACGACGCTGATGCTCTCGTTCCTCGCCTTCTCGCTGCTCTACTGGCTCGCGCCGAACCGCACCGTCCGCTTCCGCTACCTCTGGCCCGGCGCCCTCTTCGCCGCGATCGCCTTCGAGGGCCTGAAGTACGGCTTCACCGTCTACCTCACCAACTTCGCGAACTACGAGGTCGTGTACGGCGCCCTCGGTGGCGTCGTCGTGCTGCTGTTCTGGGTCTTCCTCAGCGCCAACATCCTCATCCTCGGCGCGGAGATCGCCAACGAGGTGCCGCACGTCCTCCACGAGGAGCCGCGCCACGGCCGCGAGCGCGGTCGCGAGGACCGCTCCTGGGTCTCCGCCGTGTGGAAGGTGCTCCGCTGGTTCCTGCTCGCCCCCGAGGACGAGGAAGACCACCTGCCGCCGGGCACGATCCGCCCGCAGCCGGAGGACATCGACGAGAACGGCACGCACATCGACCGCACGCGCCGCCACAGCTATCGCGCCGATCGGCGCGAGGAGCAGCAGGCGCAACAGGGGCAGCGCGAAGCCGAGCGCGTCGAGCGCTAGCCCAGCGTCACTCCTGACCTTGAACGGGCGGCTCTGAGCCGGCTGCCCCGCGTTCGAGGTGCGCGAGCCAGCGGTTGATCGCGCCTCGGGAGCGAAAGCGGATCAACGTGCGCTGATCGTTCGCTGGGTCGGCGAACAGCTGCTCGTAGTCACGCTTCAACCGGTGGTGCGACGCCCACGACCAGCGGATCGCGTGGTCCGGCGACAGCAGCGTCGACCAGCCCTCGACGTTCCCGCCCCACACCCGCCTGCGGGTCACCGTGTTCCACAGCGTCCGGCGAACCACCGAGGCCATCTGACGCCACCGAGGCAGGTCGAGCCAGATCACCGCATCCGCCCGCGAGAGGATCAGCTGCTCGTAGGCTCGATCGGATCGCAGGTGCCCGTCGATCGTCCAGCCGCCCTCGGCGGTCAGGCGGTCGAACAGCTCCAACCGGTCCGCGCGAGGCACGCGCTCCCAGCTGGGCCTAACGATTGCCTCGTCGAAGTCGATGTAGCGGAGACCCAGTCGCCGCGCCAGCTCCCGCGCGAGGGTCGACTTCCCGGTGGCCGCGTTCCCGATCACGCAGATCCGGCGTGCGTTACCAAGGCCCGGCTCGCCGCTCATCGCCGGAGTTTAGCCCCCGCCCGAAGCGCGGAACGCGCCTAGCGAGCCGCCTTACGGAGCGAGAGCGTCACGTCCATCCCGTCGATCGTCGCGGCGTCCGAGGCCCAGCCCGCCTCCTCGCCGGGCTCGATCCCGAGCGCCAGCGTCTCCTCGGCGATGTAGCCGCCGTGTACCTCGAACGCCTGCGCGATCGCCGGCTCCTCCGAGGCGAATCGGACCTCGATCCGGTCCGACACGTCGAGCCCGGACTCGCGGCGCAGGTCCTGCAGCCGCCGCACCAGCTCGCGCGCCACACCCTCGGAGCGCAGCTCCGCGGTGATCGTCGTGTCGAGCAGCGCGACGTACCCGCTGTCCTCCGCGGCGGCCCAGCCCTCGACGGCTTCGACCCCGACGAGGATGTCGCCGCCGCCCAGTTCGAACCCATCGAGGTGGACCGGCTCGCCCGCGCGCATCGCGCGCACGATCGGCGCCGCGTCCGCGTTGCCAAGGGCGCCGCGGATCTTGCCGACCTCCTTGCCGAACTTCGGTCCGAGCACCGGCAGGTTCGGTCGCAGCGTGTACGCGACGCGGTCGCCCGCATCCTCCAGCACGTCCACCGCCTTCACGTTCAGCTCGTCCGCGATCAGCGGCGCGAGCCGGTCGAGCGCGCTCCGCTCGGTTGCCGTCCTCGGGATCAGCGCCGCCGTGCCCAGCGGTTGGCGCACCCGCACCTGCGCCGACGATCGCGCGGCACGGCCGAGCGACACCATCCGCTGCACCGCCGCCATCTCCTCGGACAGCGTCTCGTCGATCGCGGCTTCGTCGACCTCCGGCCACCGCTCGAGGTGCACCGAGTCCGCCGCGCCGTCGACCTGGCCAGCCGCGAGGTTGCGGTGCAGCGACTCGGCGACGAACGGCGTGAACGGCGCGAGCAGCTTCGACACCGTCGCGAGGCACTCGTAGAGCGTCCGCAGCGCGACGCGGCTATCGGCGTCGTCACCGGAGCGCCAGAAGCGCCGCCGGCTGCGACGCACGTACCAATTCGAGAGCTCCTCGACGAACTGCTCGATCGGACGCGCCGCGTCCGCGAGCTCGTACGCCTCGAGGCCCGCCGTCACCTGCTGCACCGTCCGGTGCAGCTCAGACCGCACCCAGCGGTCCAGCTCGGTCAGCTCCTCGTCCGGCGTCGCTTCCGAGGACGGATCGAAGTCCGCGAGGTTCGCGTAGGTCACGAAGAACGAGTAGGTGTTCCACAGCGTCGAGAGGAACCGCCGCGTCGTCTCCGCGACCAGGTCCTCGGAGAACCGCCGCGCGTTCCCCGGTGGCGACGCCGAGTACATGTACCAGCGCGTCGCGTCGGCCCCGTGGTGGTCGAGCACCGCCCACGGGTCGACGACGTTGCCCTTCGACTTCGACATCTTCTGACCGTCGCCGTCGAGGATGTGCCCGAGGCTGATCACGTTCCGGTAGGAGATCCCCTCCGGCACGTCCTCGGTTCGGTGCAGCAGCGTCGCCAGCGCGTGCAGCGTGTAGAACCAGCCGCGCGTCTGGTCGACCGCCTCGCAGATGAAGTCCGCCGGGAACCGCTCGTCGAACAGCGCCTCGTTCTCGAACGGGTAGTGCCACTGCGCGTATGGCATCGCACCGGAGTCGAACCAGCCGTCCGCCACCTCGGGCGTGCGGCGCATCGTCCCGTTGCACTGAACACAGTCGAGCTGCACGCCGTCGACGAAGGGCCGGTGCGCGTCGAAGCCGTGCTCCGTCTCGAGCGACTCGAACGTGCCGACCCGAGCGCGCGACCGCAGCTCCTCGAAGGAGCCGATGCAATCGATGTTCTCGCAGATCTCGCAGACCCAGAGCGGCAGCGGCGTGCCCCAGTACCGCTCGCGCGAGACGGCCCAGTCGATGTTGCCCTCGAGCCACTCGCCGAAGCGACCGTCCTTGATGTTCTCCGGGACCCAGTTGATCTCCTGGTTGTGGTCCACCAGGTTCTGCCGCACCGCTGTCGTCCGGATGTACCAGGACGGCTTCGCGAAGTAGAGCACCGCGGTGCCGCAGCGCCAGCAGAACGGGTAGGTGTGGCGGATCGTCTCCGCCTTGAACAGCAGCCCGCGCTCGCGCAGGTCGTCGGTGATCGTCGGGTCCGCCTCCTTCGCGAACACGCCGTCTGCTGGGCCGCCGATCATCGTGCCGTCGGACCGCACCGGCTGGAGGAACATCAACCCCTCGGCGCGCCCCATCGCGTAGTCGGCCTCACCGAACGCCGGCGCGACGTGCAGGATGCCCGTCCCCTCCTCGGTGGTGACCTCGTCCGAGGCGATCACCCGCCGCGCCGGGAGCGGGTCCCCCTCCTTCAGCCGCTGCGTGTGCCCCTCGACGAACGCGAGCGGCTCCACCCACTCCACCGACTGCGGGTACAGCGCCTCGTACTCGAGCCCGACCAGGTCCGTGCCGGGCAGCGTCCCGAGGACCGTGCCTTCCTCGCCGGCCACGCTCCCCACGAGGGCGCTCGCCACCACGACGCGTTCCGCCGCCTCGCCCTCGCGCACCACCTCGACCAGCGCGTACTCCGCCTCCAGCGACACCGCGAGCGCGGTGTTGCCAGACAGCGTCCACGGCGTCGTCGTCCACGCGAGCAACGAGGTGGGCACGCCATCCGTGAGCCGCAGCGAGTCGGCGGCCGGCGCGTCCGCGGGCAGCCGCAGCCGCACGGTCACGCCGGGGTCCGGGGTGTCCTCCTCGTACCCCTGCGCGATCTCGTGGCTGGAGAGGCTCGTCTGGCAGCGCGGGCAGTGGGGCGTGACGCGGAAGTCCTGGAACACCAGGTCGCTGTCCCACAGCCGCTTGAAGATCCACCAGCCGGTCTCGATGTACTCGTTCGAGTAGGTGACGTAGGCGTCATCCATGTCGATCCAGAAGCCGATCCGGTCGGTCATCCGCTCCCACTCGTTGACGTAGCGGAACACCGACTCGCGACACTTCCGGTTGAACGCCTCGACGCCGTAGGCCTCGATCTCGCGCTTCGTGCTCAGCCCGAGCTCGCGCTCGACCTCGAGCTCGACCGGCAGCCCGTGGGTGTCCCACCCACCCTTCCGAGGTACGCGGTAGCCCCGCATCGTCCGGTAGCGCGGGACCACATCCTTGAAGGCGCGCGCCAGCACATGGTGGATCCCCGGGTTGCCGTTCGCGGTCGGAGGGCCCTCGTAGAAGGAGAAGACGTTCTCGGCGGGTCGCTCCTCCACGCTGCGCTTGAAGATGTCGTGCTCGCGCCAGAAGTCGAGGATCGACGCCTCGAGCTCCGGGAACGCGACACGCGACGCGACCGGCTCGAATGTGGTCATGCTCGTTTCCTTCCAACGCACGCGCTTGCTGCACGCATCAAAAAACCCGCCCCGAAACGGGACGGGCTGTTGCCCGCGGTACCACCCGCGTTGCGCGCCCCCGCGACCATCGCGAGGGCTACGCCGCTCACCACACCACAGACGACAGGTCGCCGATGGCGCTGCCCCTGCTAACGGTGGGCACTCCGGTCGAGCCTACGCACGCTCCCCATGTTCTCCCCCGCCGGGGAGGGGTCGCGCTTCGGTCGACGGCTCGGGAGGGATCTTCGCCCCGCATGTCACGCGCCCGGCTCACACCGTCCCGGGCTCGCTGTGCGGTCCACGGCTGCGCTGCATCGCTGCACCGTGGCTGCGGGGCTACTCGTCTCCGTCGTCGCCTGTCTTCAGTTCTCGGTTCAGTGCGTCAGTCTAGGCCGACCCGCAGCGGTCCTCAATGAGGTTCCGCCCGAGCCTCCGACTGCCGCGCTACTCCGCGGTCGTTGCGGCCGTCTCGGTGGCCTCCGCCTCGGCGGCCGGCACCTCGGTCGCGGCGAGCGCGGCCGCCGCCTCCTCGTCCACCGGCGTCGCCGGCCCGTCGCCCTCGAGGGCGTCGCCGTCCACCTTGCCGCCCGAGGTCGCGATCCGCGCCGCGGCGGCGCTCGCTTCGGCGGCCTCCTGCGCCTCCTGCTTGCGGCGCAGGTCGCCGTAGCAGTCGGAGCAGTACACCGGGCGGTCATCCCGAGGGCGGAACGGCACCTCGGTCATGCTCGCGCACTGCGCGCAGCTCGCCACGTGGAGCTGGCGCGGCGTGCGGCCACCCCACGAGACGTAGACGCCGTAGGCCGGCGCGAAGTCGCGGTCCTCCGGGCGCATCATCTTCCGGGTCGCGCGGCACGACGGGCAGCGCACCGGGTCGTGCTCGAGGCCCTTGGTCGCGTAGAACTCCTGCTCGCCCGCGGTGAAGACGAACGCCCCACCACAGTCGCGACAGGTCAGCTCGCGGTCCTGGAATGCCATCTGGTCTCCCTCTGTGCGTTCTCCGTGCCGCCGGGTCGCGGCACAACGCAACAAACACGCGGTTGCCCGCGTTCCGTTTCGCTCCCTTTGTGAGTTGGGTGCCGAACTAGTATACCAGCGCGCCCCGCTCCCGGTGGCGTGGTTCACCCTGACCGAGGCGCCTGCCCCAACCGAGGCGCCTCGCCCCGCCGGACGCCTAGAACGGCAGCGCGCCCCGCGCCTGCCGGTACTCGTCCCCCAGCAGCGTCACCGCCGCCGCGACGAACGTCAGCAGCCCCGTCGACCCGACCGCCACCACGACCAGCAACGCGCCCGCGATGCTCTCGAGGTCCACATCGAGGGCCCCGAGGAACAGCCGCATCACGACCATCACTTGCACCATCACCGCCGTCGCCAGGCCGAGGCGCAGCGCGAAGTCGCCGAGCCCGCGGCGGTCGAAGCCGCCGATCCGCCCTCGGAGCAGCGACACCAGCACGAGGAACTCGAGTACCGCCGTGATCGAGGCGGCCGCGGCCAACCCCTGCAGCTCGAACGGGCCCACGAGGGTAAACGCCAGCCCCACGTTGAGCAGCATCGCCATCACCGCGATCTGCACCGGGGTGCGCGTGTCCTCGAGCGCGTAGAACCCGCGGCTGAGGATCTCGATCCCCGCGTGGCCGAACACGCCGAGGCCAAAGATCATCAGCGCGTCGGCGACCAGCTCCGTCGACCCGATGTCGAACGCGCCTCGCTCGAGGAGCAGCCGCACCGTCGGCTCCGCGAGCACGACCAGCCCCGCCGAGGCCGGCACCGCCAGGAACAGCACCGCGCGCAGCGACCGCCAGACGGTGTTCCGCAGCGCATCGAGGCGACCCGCCGCCGCCTGCTCGGAGAACGTCGGGAACGCTGCGGTCGCCACCGCCATCCCCACCACGCCGACGGGCAGCATCATCATCAGGAACGCGTAGTTCACCCCGCTGATCGCCTCGTCCGACACGAACGAGGCGAAGAACACCAGCACGAGGAAGTTGACCTGCGACGCGCCGAGGCCGATCACTCGCGGCCCCATCAGCCGCAGCACCTCGCGCACCGCCTCGGAGCCCAGGTCGATCGAGGGCGCCCAGCGCATCCCCACGCTGCGCAGCGCCGGCAGCTGAACGACGAGGTGACCGGCGCTGCCGATCACCACGCCCCACGCCAGCCCGTGGACGCCCCACCGCTCCGCGAGAAACACCGCCCCGAGGATGATCGACAGGTTGTAGACCATCGGCGCGAGCGCCGGCGCGACGAAGTGCTGTCGCGCGTTCAGGATCCCCATCAGCATCCCGGAGACCCCGAAGAAGATCGGCGACAGCAGCATCAGCCGCGTCAGCTCGACCGCCAGCTCCTCGAGTTCGGCCTCGCGCCCGCTCGTCTCCCCGAGGCCGGGCGCCAGCAACGGCACGAGCCACGGCGCGAGGATGAACGCGACGACCGCCACCACGACGGTCGCGACGCTCACGAGGTTCAAGACCCGCGACGCGAGCAGCCACCCTCGGTCCGGACCCTGGTGCATCGTCACCCGCGCGAACACGGGGATGAAGGCGGCGGACAACGTCGCCCCGGCGAGCAGCTGGAACACGAGGTCGGGCAGCCGGAACGCCACCCAGTACGCACCCAGCTCCGGATCGGTGCCGAACGCGTCGGCGATCGCTACCGAGCGGAGCAGACCGAGCAACCGGGATCCGAGGAAGCCGAGCGCGACGATCCCCGCGGCGCCGACGATGCTCGTCGTGGTCTGCGTGCCACCACGTTGGAGGAAGCGCCGGAACCCACCGAGGGCGGTTCGGGCGCCGCCGGGGCGCGGCTCGCTCGCCATCAACGCACGATAGACGTTCGATGGGGTCACCGCTACGATGTTCGTCCGCTCGACACAGGTCGGCTCGACGTGGAGGGGCAATGGCCCACAGTCTGTCCGCGCGGAAGCGCATTCGTCAGAACCAGCGGCGTAGTGACCGCAACAAGCCGTTCCGCACGCGCGCGGCTCGCGCCGTCCGTGAGGCACGCGAAGCGATCGAGGCCGGCGAGTCCGACGCCGCCGATCGCGTCCGCGACGCGCAGGCCGCGCTTGACCGCGCTGCCCGCCGCAACATCATCCACCCCAACGCGGCCGCGCGCCGCAAGTCGCGGCTGGTGAAGAGCCTCAAGGCCGCCCAGGCTTAGCAGCCGATCCACGCGACCGAGGGCGCTCCACCCCTCGGTCCGCCTCGTGCCCCGCGTACCCGTCATACTGGGCTTGGGACTGGCGCCCGGCGACACGCCGCGCCGGCCCGCTGAACGGCCAAGGGTGCGATGACTCAGCCCGACCCGATCGAGTTCCCGTCCGCGCCGCCGGGCCGCCCGCGGTCTCGGACGATCGGCGCACGTCTCGAGGAGGCGCGCACCTCCCGGCGACTCTCGCTCGAGGAGGTGGAGCGCGACACGCGGATCAGCCGCCGCTACCTCGACGCGCTCGAGCGCGGCGACTACGAGCTGCTCCCGGCGCCCGTCTACGCGCGCGGCTTCATGCGCAGCTACGCCGACTACCTCGGGCTCGACCCCGCTGAGGCCGTGATGTCGATGCCCGCCCAGCTCCCGCTCCCCGAGGGCCTCGACCCGATGCCCGGCCTGCGAAGGATGCCCTCGACGGCGATCCCGGCGTTCGACCTCCGACTGGCCGGCATCGTCACCGGCATCGTGCTCGTGATCGCCCTCCTGCTCTGGGTCGCGCCGCGCCTCGGCGGCGGCACCGGCCTCCCCGACCTGCCCGGCGGCGGCGGTGACGAGGTCAGCGCCACCGGCGGCATCGCCGCGTTCGACCCCGGCACCACTCCCAACTTCATCGGCGCCGACCGCGCGACCGCGATCGCGCTGATCGAGGACCTCGGCCTCGAGCTCTCGGTCGTCGAGAGCCCGAGCGCCACCGCCCGCGAGGGCGAAGTCTTCCAGCAAGCGCCGGAGCCGGGCAGCCTGATCGCCTCGGGCGAGACGGTCACCCTCGTGATCTCGCAGGGACCGCCGGCGGAATGACGCACCCGTGAAGTACCACCTCGTCACGCTCGGTTGTGCGAAGAACACCGTCGACTCGATGCGCCTCGAGCAGGCGCTGCGCGCCGGCCGCCACCTCGCCGCGCCTGCGCCCGACGACGCCGAGCTGCTGATCGTGAACACGTGCGGCTTCATCGACGCCGCCAAGGACGAGTCCATCGAGGTGATCCGCGAGCTCGACGCGCAGCGCCGCGACGACCAGCGTCTCTACGTCGTCGGCTGCCTCACCGAGATCGCCGAGGAGCAAGTCCGCTCGGCGGTGCCCAACGTCGATGCCACCTTCGGCGCCGAGCAGTGGGACGAGGTTGCCGCCGACGTCGGTGCCGCCAGCACCAGCTTCGACATCCCCCAGCCGTCGCTCGCCAACATCGGCGCGCCCAGCGCCTACCTGAAGATCTCGGACGGCTGCGACCGCCCCTGCACCTTCTGCATCATCCCGACGATCAAGGGCGGCATGCACTCCGACCCGACCGACCGCCTGCTCGCCGAGGCGAAGTTCCACGCCGCCGCCGGGGCGCGCGAGCTCGTCCTCGTCGCCCAGGACTCCACTGCCTACGGCGAAGACCGCGGCGACCGCGATGGCCTCGCCGTCCTGCTCGAGCAGCTCTCCGAGGCGGTCCCGGACCTGCCGTGGATGCGCCTGATGTACGCCTACCCGGGCCGGGTCACCCGCCGCCTCGCCGAGACGATGGCGCGGCTCCCCAACGTCGTCCCGTACCTCGACATGCCGCTGCAGCACGCCGCGCCGTCGATGCTGAAGCGGATGAAGCGCCCCAGCGTCAACAAGTCGCGCGAGTCGATCGCCCACATCCGCGAGGCGATGCCCAACGCCGTGCTGCGCACGACCTTCATCGTTGGCTTCCCCGGCGAGACCGACGCCGAGTTCGAGGAGCTGCTCGACTTCGTCGAGGAGCAGCGCTTCGAACACCTCGGCGCGTTCACCTACTCGCCGCAGGCCGGCACGCCCGCAGACCTCATGGCGGACCAGGTGCCCGAGGAGGTGAAGGTCGAGCGTTACGGCCAGCTCATGGAGTTGGCCCAGTCGATCTCGCACGACGCGAACCGCAGCGTGATCGGCCAGGAGTTCGACGTCCTCGTGGAGTCGGCGGAACCGGTCGAGTCAGCGAGCGGCGATCTCGTGGTCGTCGGACGCACCGTGCGCGACGCTCCCGAGGTCGACGGGCTGGCCTTCGTGAAGGGCGAATTCGCCGCCGGATCGATGATTCGGGCGCGAATTGACGGCGCGTTGCCTTACGATCTGCTGTGTTCCCCGGTCACCGGCTGAACAATCTCACCTCAATCTCGTTCGTGATTCGTTCGAAATCGTCAATGATGACGGGTGTTTCTGCGACTAGTGGAAACCCCGATAGGCGCGGGCGCCCTGGTTAGGCGACAATTTACATGGATTTCACGTGATTGTGCACACTTTCACTTGCGAAAGGCGCGTGAGAGGCCGATACTCAATCACAGGTAGTCAAGCGAAGGTCGCGGACTAACCACGGAAGGGACTCGCGAAGATGCGAATCGAGCGGTACTACAACGCATTGATCGGCCGCTCACGGCCAGGCGGCGCGCCTACCATTCAGGAGGCACGCAAGGACCTGAACCGAGCGATCGAGACCCAGTTCCCCTTCTACAGCTAGTCATAGACTCGCTGTAACCGGGACGACCGACCCCGCGGCTGCACAGCGGCCCCGAGGCGGTACTCATACCGAGCAGACGGCCCCTTCGGGGGCCGTCTGTGTGTCTGCAGCAGGGCGCCTGCCGAGGACGATCCGGCTCCGCGCCCGCCAACGGCTCCCGACCCGCCGAGGGTTATCCGAGCATCTGCTCGTCGCGCTCCACGTCGACGATCTCCGCCTTGCCGATCAGCTCTCGCTCCGCGAACTGCAGCACGTCCTCCGCCAGCCCGCGCGCTACCGAGGGCGATCCCGACACCACCGCGTACCCGATCTGCGCCCGGCGCAGGTCGTCGGGGAACCCGACCTCCGCCGCCGACACATCCAGTCGCCCGCGCATCCGCTCCACGAGCGAGCGCACGACGGAGCGCTTGTCCTTCAGTGAACGGGCGCCGGGGATCTGCAGCGTCAGCACGACGCTGACGGTCACCATGGCCTAGTCGAGGGCGCTCGGGCCGTCCGTCGACTCCGCCGGCGCGGAGAGCGCGGCCCCGGCGGCGCGACTGAGATCGTCGAGGTCGTCGCTGATCTCCAGCTCCGGGTCGTCGTCGATCGCCTCGAACTCTTGGCCGTCCTCGAACGGTGCGAACTCCTCGTCGGTGTCGAGCGCATCCTCGATCACCTCGTCGGCGCCGTCGTCCTCGTCCTCGAATGCGTCATCCATCGCGGGCGCTTCGGCGTCATCCGCGTCGGCGGTCGCCTCCGTGTCCATATCGAGCTCAGCCTGTGCCGGTCCATTGCCCTCGGCGTGCGGCTCATCGTCGGGCGCCTCAGCGCCGGCAGCCGCCAGCGGGAGCT
>JANQNP010000098.1 GCA_028279505.1 Dehalococcoidia bacterium | reverse complement strand
GGCCTTGGCAACGACCTCGGGGCCGACGCCCGAGGGGTCGCCGAGGGTGATGGCGATCAACGGGCGGTCGGGCATGGCTCACCTCCGGTGGGGGATTGCACACGTCGCGACGCTCTGCTCCGCTAACCCCCACCGGAGGTGAGCCATGCCCGACCGCCCGTTGATCGCCATCACCCTCGGCGACCCCTCGGGCGTCGGCCCCGAGGTCGTTGCCAAGGCCCTCGCCCAACCCGCCGTCCACGAGCGTGGCCGCCTCTTCGTCGTTGGCGACGCCCGGGCCGTCGAGCAAGCCACCGACCTCGTCGCTTCCTCGGCCACCGTCCGCCGCATCACGGACCCCACCGAGGCCAATAGCACCCCGGCCGCGATCGACGTCCTCGAGGTCGATGGCGTCGCCGCCGACTTCCCAATCGGCGAGCTATCGCTCGACTCGGCCCGTGCCAGCCACACCTGGGTCGAGCGCGCCGCCGCCCTCGCGATCAGCGGCGAGATCGCCGCCATGGCAACGGCCCCCGTCAACAAGGAGGGCTGGCGCGGCGCGGGCATCACCGACACCGGCCATCAGGAGGTCCTCAAGCGGATGAGCGGCTCCTCGCACGTCGCCACCATGCTCGTCAGCGGCGAACTCCGCTGCATGCACCTCTCGACGCACCTCTCCCTCGCCGACGCCTGCGCCTTCGTCACGAGGGCCAACGTCCTCCAGGCGATCCGCCTGACCCACGACCACTTCACCCGCTGGGGCTTCGACGCCCCCCGCATCGGCGTCGCCGCCCTCAACCCGCACGCCAGCGACAACGGCCTGATCGGCACCACCGAGGAAGACGAGATCGCACCCGCCATCGCCGACGCGGTCGAGCTCGGCATCGACGCCCGCGGCCCCGTCCCCGCCGACAGCGTCTTCAACCAGGCGATCGACGGCCTGCATGACGTCGTCGTCGTCATGTACCACGACCAGGGCCACATCCCGATCAAGGTCCACGGCTTCGAGGAGAGCGTCAGCGTCAACCTCGGGCTGCCGTTCGTTCGCACCTCTGTTGACCACGGCACCGCGTTCGACATCGCCGGCCAGAACCGCGCCCAGGCCACCAGCATGGTCGAGGCGATTCTGCTCGCCGAACGCCTCGCCGTCGGCAGCGCCCTCGACGCCGAGCACGGCGAATCCGCCGGCTAGCGACCTTCCGCGAGGCCACACCCGCCGAGGGTGAGTCGAAGTTCCGAAGGTTGATCGGGTTCCGAGGTCTGGTCGGGGTCCCGAGACCTAGTCGTAGTACAGCTGAATGATGCCGGCCGCCCGCGCGATCACCTCGGGGCGTGGCCACAGACTGCGAATCTCTCGCGCGTGCCGCGCCTCGGACTCGATGTCGCCGCTCGCGCGCGCTTTCTCGAGGGCGCGCCGAAGCCGGATCCAGTTGCGCAGATACTCGCGGTACGCGCTCTGCACGTAGGCGCGCTGCTCGTCCTCGGGCACGTCGAGGACCGAGTCGTGGTCCGCCACGGGTCCCGCCATGAACACGCACCCCTCTTCGCCGGGACCGGTTGTCCCCGCTGTCCCGAGGTGCACAAGGCTAGGAGCCCCGCCGCAGAAATCGCGTAAGTACGAGGTGAATCCGCTGATACGTTTCGCCAACGCCTGCCGGCACGGCAGTCGGGCGCTCCAGTCGGGCGCGCAGGTCGAGGGCGCGGCAGTCGAGAGCGTGGCAATCGAGGGCGCTACAGCCCCTGGTCGGACGCTAGCGGTCGCCGCCGGTCGCGAGGCGCGATCCACGCCGCCCCCGCCACGTCCTCCGGCTGCGGCCACACGTGCCGCAGCTCCTCCGCGAGGCGTGCCGCCTCGTCGAGGTCCCCGGTACGCCGCGCCGCCTCCAGCGCCTGCACCGCCTCGTTCCAGGCCCCGAGGTACTCGTGGTACGCACTCCGTGCGTACCGCTGCTGATCCTCGGGCGGGACATCGAGGACGACGTCGTTGGGGAACTGAGTGGTCATGGTTCGCCTGACAGCGCCACCATCCGGTTGGCGGCACCTGACGATCCTCGATCGATCCACCGATCCCGCGACACGGGGAATCCACTGACTCCCCGGATGCCGCCTTCTGGACGCGGACGAACGACCCTGAGCGCGGCTACCCCGCCTGCTCGCGGTACCACTCCACCGTCGCCGCGGCCGCATCCGGCAGCGGCGTCGAGTGGTCCCCGAACACCCCCGTGTACTTGGAATGATCGAGGATGAACGGCTCCTCGAACTGGTAGACCATCTCGACCGACTCCCGCGCCGCCGCGTTGAACAACCCCACGAGGCGCAGCATCAGCTTCGACACGTGCTGCACCCGCACCCCGCCCACCCCCGCGGCATCCGCCAGCAGCTGCAGGTACGCCCGCGTCGTCACCGTCCCGCCCGAGGGGATGTGCCACACCTCCCCCACCGCCTCGTCCCGCTCGCCGAGGTTCGCGAGCGCCACGCCGATGTCCGGCATGTACGTGTACGTGTGCGGCAGGTCCGGGTCACCAAGCACCTGCGCCCGCTTCCCCGCGACCAGCGGCCCCACCGCCCGGCTCCCGAGCCCCGACTCCAACACCCGAGGCCCAACGAAGTCCGAGGCACGCCCAACCGCCACCGCGACGTCGCCGGCGGCATGCGCCGCCATCAGCTGCTCGTGCATCGCCGCTCGCACGCGCCCCTTCTTCGTCGTCGCGGCGGCCGGCGCGGTCTCGACCATCGGCGTCCCGCCGGTCGGCCCGTACATGTAGACGTTCTCAATCGCCACCAGCCGCGCGCCGGCCTGCTTCGCGGCGGCCAGCACGTTCGCCTGCAACGGGGGGAACAGCTCCGGCCAGCGGTGGTATGGCGGATTCAGCGCGAAGTAGACGACCGACGCGCCCTCAGCCGCCGCGATCGTCGCCTCCGGGTCCGACGCGTCGGCCACCGCCCACTCGATCGACCCCTCCGAGGGCGCATCGCTCGGCCGCCCGCTCCGGCTGATGACCCGCACCTGTCGCCCGCGCGCCACCAGCTCATCCGCGACCGCGCGGCCAACCGGCCCCGCGCCGAACACCACGTGCACGCCCGCGCTCTCGTTCGCCATACGGCTCGCCTCCGCCACCTCCCGCGGACCGCCCGCCCAGCGAGGGCGGTCATCCTACCGGAGCCCCACGCCCACCCGGCGCCGGCAAGGCGACGGCCACCGCCGCCGGACGAGCTACCCCTGCCGGCGCACCGGCCCGGGCTCGTTCAACCCGCCCTCGCCCAGCCGCCGCCCGCTCGCCATCAGGTAGTAACCGAGGTTCACCACCTGCGAGTGCTCGCCCTGCACGAACACCTCGAAGCGAAGCCGGATCCGCGACTCGTCCTGGCTCGGACCGAACTCGCCCACCGTGTCCCAGCTCAGGTTCCGCACCCGCCAGTCGGCGATGTCGTCCTCGTCCGCGTTGTTGTTGCGGAACCCGTCGATCGTCACCTTCGGAACCACGTTCTGCACGTCGCGCCAGTACGGCCCCACGAGGAGCCGCACCTCATAGATCTGCTCGAGCGAGTCGTCCGGATCGCCCATGAGCACGCCGCGAAACTCGACGCTGCCCTGCACGATCGCACCTGTGTGCGCCTCGGGCAGCGGCCGGTACAGGCCGCGGTGCTCCGGTTCATAGTCGCTCGCTGCCGGCTCGATGATCGGGAACGCCATTGATCGGCCTCCGTTCGAGGGTTCTTGAAGCTGCGCCGCGACGCGATCCGGCGACACGGCGACCTCCAGCGTGCGGCCACTCCACGAGGTCAATCGAAAACGAGATGTAAAGGCCGGATCGCTCCGGCGAGCCCCCGCTCAGCCCTCGACGGCGCTCTCGATGTGCTCCAGCGCCGCCACCGACCCGTCCGCCGCCAGGTCGATCGCCACGAGGTCGATCCGCAGATCCGAGGGCAGCTCGGGATGCTCCGCCGCGTACACCTCGGCCAGCGCCTGCAATCGCTGTTGCTTATGTCGCGAGAGCGACTCCAGCGCCCCACCGGTCGCCCGAGGACGGCGCAACTTCACCTCAACGAAGACGAGCACCGGCTCCGCCGCCGAGCCGTCGACCGCGATCAGGTCGACCTCGCCCTCGCGGCGACGGACGTTGCGATCGAGGACGCGGTACCCGCGTTCCTCGAGGTGATCGGCCGCGAGTCGTTCCCCGGCGGCGCCGAGCCGGCGGCGCGGGTCAGCCACCGCCGCTCAGCGCACCGCGGCGCGAACCGGGGCGAACGACAGCCGGTGGATCGTCGAGTACCCCAGCCGCTGAAGCGCCTCCTGGTGCTCCGCGGTCGTGTACCCCTTATGTTCAGCGAGCCCGTACCCCGGGAACCGCGTGTCCAGCTCGCACATCATCCGGTCGCGCGTCACCTTCGCCAGGATGCTCGCCGCCGCCACCGAGGCGCACCGCGCGTCCGCCTTCACCACGCTCCGCTGCACCGGCGCGCCCGCCACCACCTCGCGGCCATCGACGATCAGCGCGTCCGGCGGAGCATCGAGGGCATCGACCGCGCGACGCATCGCGAGCCGCGTCGCCTGCAGGATGTTGATCTGGTCGATGATCTGGGCCGAGACGACCCCGATCCCCCAGTCCGCGTGCCGCTCGATCAGCGGAAACAGCGCCTCCCGCTGCAGCGTCGTGAGCTGCTTCGAGTCGCGCAGGTCCCGGATCCACGAGGCGCGCGACACCTCGCCCGAGGGCCGAAGCGGCAGGATCACCGCCGCGGCCACCACCGGCCCGGCGAGCGGCCCCCGCCCCACCTCGTCCACCCCGGCGACGCGGCGCGCACCCTCCCGCCAGAGCGCGCGCTCCACGCGCCAGCCCGGCTTCTGGGCACTCCTCGGACGGCGCGAGCGGGCGGCCGTGACCATGTCGGCATGGTGGTCTCGCCGATATCGCACAGTCAAGTGATCCAAAGCGAACCGGCGCCTCGCCCGCGACGTCACTCACCCACGCTTCGATCGTTATGTCCTACCAACCCCGCTTCGAACGATTCACGCGGCCCGAAGCCGCCGGTACGAAGTGAGTCAAACTTCCTACGTTTGTCAGGTCGATTCCCGGCAAGGGAATCCCGCACCCGGTGCTACACTCGTTGACGTAGTACGCATGAGTACACACGCGTTCGGCGCTCTCCCGGCGGCCGAACCGATATCCGCCGGGTCTCCCACCGCCCGGGCTCGCGCGCGAACCTCGCAAACGGTCCGTCCGCGATAGCTGAAACGGCAGGAGCGCCCATGAGGTCTCGCGGGATGCGCAACTCCTTCGTCTATTTGCTGATCCTCGTCGCGGTCGTACTGGTCGTCGTGATGCTGTTCCGCCCCTCGGGCGACAGCAACGAGCAGGACCTCACCTACGTGATCACGCAGGCGCAGGACGGCAACGTTGACCGGATCGAGGTCAGTGGCGATTCGCTCACCGTCGAACTCAACAACGGCGACGTGGTCACCGCCCGCAAGGAATCCTCCTCCTCCGTGGAGCAGATCCTGCGGGAGAACAACGTCCCGATCGGTGGCGACGGCGGCGTCGAGATCAAAGTCACCAGCCCGAGCCAGTTCGGCAACATCTTCGGGCTGCTCTTGAACTTCCTGCCGCTCATCATCTTCGGCGGCATCCTGATCTTCATGATGCGCCAGGCCGGCGGCGCCAATAACCAGGCGATGTCCTTCGGCAAGAGCAAGGCGCGCATGTTCACCGGCCAGACGCCGACGGTCACCTTCGTCGACGTCGCCGGCCAGGACGAGGCGAAGCAAGAGCTCGCCGAGGTCGTCGAGTTCCTCAAGTACCCGGAGAAGTTCGCCGCCGTCGGCGCCCGGATCCCCCACGGCGTCCTGCTCGTGGGCCCGCCCGGCACCGGCAAGACCATGCTCGCCCGCGCCGTCTCCGGCGAGGCCGGCGTCCCCTTCTTCTCCATCTCCGGTTCCGAGTTCGTCGAGATGTTCGTCGGCGTCGGCGCCAGCCGCGTCCGCGACCTCTTCGAGCAGGCCAAGCGCAACGCCCCGGCGATCATCTTCATCGACGAGATCGACGCCGTCGGCCGCCAGCGTGGCGCCGGCCTCGGCGGCTCGCACGACGAGCGCGAGCAGACCCTGAACCAGATCCTCGTCGAGATGGACGGCTTCGACACCAACAGCAACGTCATCGTCGTCGCCTCCACCAACCGGCCCGACATCCTCGACCCCGCGCTACTGCGGCCCGGCCGCTTCGACCGCCGCGTCACGCTCGACCTCCCCGACATCAAGGGCCGCCGCGCCGTCCTCGACGTGCACGCCAAGGGCAAGCCGCTCGAGCCGTCGGTCAAGCTCGACACCATCGCCAAGCAGACGCCCGGCTTCTCCGGCGCCGACCTGGCGAACCTCATCAACGAGGCCGCCATCCTCGCCGCCCGCCGCAACAAGAAGCGCGTCGGCATGGACGAGTTCAACGAGGCGGTCGACCGCGTCATCGCCGGCCCCGAGCGCAAGTCGCGCGTCATCACGCCCGAGGAGAAAAAGATCGTCGCCTACCACGAGGCCGGCCACACCGTGGCCGGGTGGTTCACCAAGAAGGCGGATCCGCCCTTCAAGGTGACCATCGTCTCCCGAGGTATGGCGGGTGGCTTCACCCGCTCCCTCCCGGACACCGACCGGCGCCTCCAGGACCGCTCCTACTACGAGGCCATGATGACGATGATGCTCGGCGGCCACGTCGCCGAGGAGCTCGTCTTCGGCGAGATGACCACCGGTGCGCACGACGACATCGGCAAGGTCACCCAGCTCGCCCGTGACATGGTCACCCAGTGGGGCATGAGCACCCGCCTCGGGCCGCGCACCTTCGGCCGTCGCCAGTCGATGGTCTTCCTTGGCCGCGACATCTCCGAGGAGCGCGACTACTCGGAGCGCACCGCCGAGGAGATCGACGACGAGGTTCGCCGCGTCATCGATGAGGCCCACGAGCGCTGCCGCGCCGTCCTCGCCGAGCACCGCGACAAGCTCGACCAGCTCGCCAACGCCCTCGTCGTCGACGAGACCATCGAGGGCGATGAGCTCCGCCGCCTCCTCGGACCGACCGAGGGCCGCGAGGTGCCGGACGAAGAGCCCGCCGCCCCGGTCGCCACCGCCGAGCCCCCCGCGCCCAGCGAGACGACCGAGGACAGCGAGGAGACCGAGGAAGAGCGGCCGCAGGGTCGCCCCGGCCTCGCCTGGGGCCAATCGAACGTGTCTACTGAGTAGGATCGATCCAGACGTCCCCCGACCCTCCACCCGGGGTCGCACCCTCTAGAGGAGCCCGGCGCCCACCGGGCTCCTCTTCTATTCCCCACCCCCTCCCCGTCACAGCCGTCTCCGAACGTGAAGTGGCGCGAGGCGGCGTGCGGGACACCCCTCCGCCCCCTGGCGAAGCCCCTGAAAATGGGGTGTGGGGCGAAGCCCCACAGGCATATGGGGTGGGTGGGCGGGTTCCACTTCAAGATCACGTCGCGCGTGCAGCGCGGGACCATCCCGCGCCGCAGGCGCGTCCCCTCTCGCCGAAGGCGCGGCCCTCAGCCGCGGGCGCATCCCCAGCCGCAGGCGCGTCCCCCAGCCGCAGCGCGCGCCACCTTCCGGCGCCGCAGGCGCGCCCCCGCCGCCGCGGGCCATCACCCCTCGCTCGGCGGCGCCGGCTCCTCGCTGGGACGTGCCCGCCGCTCGCGATCAGCGGCCTCCCGCATCCGCTTCGCCAGCGCCCCCTGCACCGCGTAGAACCAGATGAACGCGACCGTCGCGAGGCCAATTCGCAGCGCCGGGTGCTCCTCGAGCCGGCCATCCTCGGTCAGCACCGCCGTGCCGAACACGGCCCCCGCGCCGATCCACAGCGTGTTCGAGATCGCCGCGCCGAGGTAATCCAGCGGCATCCAGATCCGCAACGGCATCCGGATCGCCCCGGCGCCGAACGGGCCCACCGCCCGCGTGATGCTCGCCACGTGATAGAAGGGGATGAACCAGCGCCCGCGCCCCGTCATCAGCGCCTCGCCGGCGCGAAGGGTCGGCCCCAGCCGCGTGTTCCCCAGCAGCCGCCCGCCTCGATACCCGATCGCGTACGAGATCGTGTCGCCGATCATCGTCCCCGCGACCGCGATCAGCCACACCACCCCGAGCTCCGCCGGATCATCCGCCGAATAGGCCCCACCGAGGAAC
Source organism: Dehalococcoidia bacterium (assembly GCA_028279505.1). Classification (GTDB taxonomy): domain Bacteria; phylum Chloroflexota; class Dehalococcoidia; order UBA2979; family UBA2979; genus UBA6627. The sequence goes on along the minus strand of JANQNP010000098.1, from coordinate 350 downwards.
ATCAGCGCCACACCCGGGAAGATCACCCCGAGCCCGACGGTCGCCTCCACCAGCGCCGCGACGAACACGATCGGGATCCCGAACCGGTCGAACAGGCCGTTCAGGAAGAGGAAGATCTGGTCGGTCAGCCAGTTGAGGCCATCGAACGGAGCGGTCAGCAGATCGACCAGAAAGTCCACGACCGCTCCGGGTCTCGCAGGCCGGATCTCGGGCCAGATCTCAGGCCGATTCCCAGGCCGGATCTAGGGCACGGCCGCGTTGACCGTCGCCCGGGGCCTACCTACACTCGTTCGACTCGTTGACACGTTCCGGATGTGACATCAATGTTCGCGATCATCCGCTCCGGCGGC
>JANQNP010000091.1 GCA_028279505.1 Dehalococcoidia bacterium | reverse complement strand
CACCGCCCCGACCGCGCTGAATGAGGCGAGTAAGGATCGAGATCGAACGAGCCGGAAGCGGCCCAGAGAGCGAACACGATGACCCAACCGACCACCACGGTCCGCCTCCCACAGGCGATCGTCGTCGGCGACCTCGCCGACGCGCTTGGCGTCACACCCGTCGACGTCATCAAAGAGCTGATGAAGAACGGCGTGATGGCCACGATCAACCAGGTCGTGGACTTCGACACCGCGGCCGTCGTCGCCGCTGACCTCGGCTTCGAGCCCGAGGAAGAGGAGCGCGAAGCCGGCGCGCCCGACGCCGCCGTCGCCGAGGAAGGCGCCGACACCGCCCCCACCTCGCTGCGCCTCGCCGAGGAAGATGACCCGGACGCGGTCACGCGCCCGCCGATCGTCGCCGTCCTCGGGCACGTCGACCACGGCAAGACCACCCTGCTCGACACCATCCGCCGCGCCAACGTCGTCGAGTCCGAAGCCGGCGGCATCACCCAGCACATCGGCGCCTACCAGGCGACCGCGCCAGACGGCCGCATCCTCACCTTCATCGACACGCCCGGCCACGAGGCGTTCACCCAGATGCGCGCCCGCGGCGCCCAGGTCACCGACGTCGCCATCATCGTCATCGCCGCCGACGACGGCCTCATGCCGCAGTCGCGCGAGGCCATCGATCACGTCCGCGCCGCCGGCGTCCCCATGGTCGTCGCCATCAACAAGATCGACGCGCCCAACGCCGACGTCGACCGCGCCAAGACACAGCTCACCGAGGTCGAGCTCGTCCCCGAGGACTTCGGTGGCGACCAGGTTGTCGTCCCGATCTCCGCCCTCCAGGGCACAGGCATCGACGAGCTGCTCGAGAACGTGCTGCTCGTCTCCGACCTGAACGAGCCCAAGGCGAATCCGGACCGCGACGCCGTCGGCATCGTCCTCGAGTCCGCCAGCGACCGGCAGCGCGGCGTCATCGCCACGCTCCTCGTCCAGACCGGCACCCTCCGTCAGGGCGACGCCGTCATCTGCGGCCTCACCTCCGGCCGCGTCCGCGCCATGATCGACCACGAGGGCAACCGCGTGAAGGAAGCCGGGCCGGCCACCCCCGTCGAGGTCATGGGCCTCGCCGACGTCCCGCCCGCCGGCGAACGTTTCGAGGTCCGCAAGAGCGAGAAGATCGCCAAGCGCGAGGCCGAGGACCGGCGACGCGAACTCGCCGCCCGTGGCGACGAGCGCGAGGCCGTCACCCTCGACTCCCTCTTCGGCGAGATCCACAAGGGCAACGTCAAGGACATGAACATCGTCCTCAAGGCCGATGTTCAGGGCTCCCTCGAGCCGCTCGTCGACACCCTCGACGACCTCTCCGTCGACGAGGTCAACACCAAGGTCATCCACGCCTCGGTCGGCTCGATCAACGAGTCGGACGTCCAGCTCGCGGTCGCCTCGACCGGCGTCATCATCGGCTTCAACGTCCAGCCGGAGACCGGCGCCAAGCGCCTCGCCGAGCAGGAGGGCGTCGAGATCCGCGTCTACAACGTGATCTACGACATCATCCAGGACGTCGAACAAGCGGTGCAGGGCCTGCTCGAGCCGATCTACGAGGAGCAGCAGGACGCCGTCATCGAGGTCCGCCAGATCTTCCGCCTCGGGCGCCGCAACGCCATCGCCGGCTCCTACGTCCGTGAGGGCACCGTCACCCGCAACTCCCGAGGGCGCGTCGTGCGCAACGGCGAGGTCATCCACGACGACGACCTCTCCAGCCTCAAGCGCTTCGACGACGACGTGCGCGAGGTCGCGGCCGGCCTGGAGTGCGGTATCCAGATCAACGGCTTCACCGACTTCCAGGAAGGCGACGAGATCGTCGCCTACCACATGGAGCGCACCCGCTAGCCGCAACGGCTGGCCACCCGGAGCGGCCCGATGAGTAGACGCACCGAACAGGTCGGCGACCTGGTGCAAAGCGTGCTCGCCGACCTGATCCGGCGGCGCGTGAAGCACCCCGCCCTCGCCAACGTCATGGTCTCGATCACCCGCGTCCAGGTCGCCGCCGACTTCTCGCGCGCCACCGTCCACGTCTCCGTCCTCGGCGACGACGACCTCCGCGAGGAGGTGCTCGACGGCCTCCGGCACAGCGAGGGCTTCCTCCACCGCGAACTCGCCAAGGAGGTCCACCTCCGCCGCGTGCCGCGCCTCGAGTTCGAGCACGATCGATCCATGGAGGAGGCCGAACGCCTCACCACCCTCATGCGCGACGTCGCCGCCAGCGAGGGCCGCGAGCTCTCGGCGGACGACCCCGCCCCCACGGCTGAGGGCTAATGGGCCGCCGAACAGACCACAGCGGAAGAAAGCTTCGCGGCTTCCTCAACATCGACAAGCCCGCCGGCATCACCTCGTTCGACGTCGTCCGCCAGGTCCGCCGCGCCGCCGGCATCCGCAAGGTCGGACACGCCGGCACCCTCGACCCCGCCGCCACCGGCGTCCTCCCCATCGCCATCGGCGACGCCACCAAGCTCATCGAAGAACTCGTCGACGCACACAAGGCCTACCGAGGCGTGATCCGCTTCGGCGCCGCCACCGACACCTACGACAGCGACGGCGCCGTCGTCTCCGAGTGCGACGCCTCCGCCGTCACCCGCCAGGCCATCGAGGCCCAGCTCGACCAGTTCCGAGGTGAGATCCAGCAGGTCCCGCCCGCCTTCAGCGCCGTCAAGCGCGACGGCGAACCCGCCTACCGCGCCGCCCGCCGCGGCGAGCCGATGAAGCTCGAGGCCCGCCCCGTCACCGTCTACGACCTCGCCGTCGGCGACCTCGACACCAGCGACCCGAAACGCCCGGCCATTACCGTCGACATCAAGTGCAGTCGCGGCTTCTACGTCCGCTCACTCGCCCACGACCTCGGCGCCGCCCTCGGCGTCGGCGCCCACCTCGACGGCCTCTGCCGCACCGCCGTCGGCGCCTTCACCGTGGAGCAGGCCACCCGCCTCGACCGCGCCTGCGAACTCCTCGAGGCCGGCGAGACCGAAGACCTCGCCCACGCCCTCGACGCCGTCCTCACGAAGTGGCCCGCCGTCATCGTCGGCACCCGCGACGCCGCCGACCTCCGCCAGGGCCGCGACATAATCGCCATGCCCCGCCCCGGCTACGTCGCCCCACCCCTCGAGGAAGGCAAGCCCCGCCGCGCCCGCTGCTACGGCCCCGACGGCCACCTCATCGCCCTGCTCGAACAGGGCCTCGTCGTCGGCGCCTGGCACCCCTACCGCGTCGTCCCACCCGCCTGACCTCACGAGATCGGTCCGCCCCGACCGCTAGCGCTCCGTCTCCCAGACCACCGCCCCCACCTCGTCCAGGAACCGGAAGCGCGTCGCGCCCTCGCTGAGCTCGTCCGCTTGCACGATGAACCCCGGCGCCGCCACCCGGTGCCGCTCTGACCACACTCCGTCGCCCACCTCGAGCACCACGATCCGCGGATCGTTGATCTGTCCGAACACCACCGCCGGCCCATCGCAACGCGCGAGCCAGTCCTCGACCTCCCCCGCCTCCGGCCTCGGTCGGTCGTCATCCGGCCAGCACCTCGACACCCCGACGCTCGCCGGACCGTCGGTCGCAAAGATCCCCACGAAGTGCCCGCTCAGCTGCCACCGCGGCGCCGGCGGCCACTCGATCGAGGTCCAATCGAGCTTCAGATGGCCGAACACCACCCGCCCGTCGCCGCGTCGAAACACGATGTGCGGCTCACGACCGAACACCTCGTACGCGACCACCTCCCCGCCCAACCTCCACGCCTCGACCTCCGCCCGCTCCGGCGGCTCCGACCAGGTCCGAGTGCAAGCGACCACGCCGAGGATCGCCACCCCCGCGAGCAGCACCACCCGCTGCCACCGCGCCAGCCGCACCCTGCGTCGAACCATCGGCCCTCTGAGGACCAGACGCCCCCAGTCCGCACGTCGTTCCCGAGGAGCCCGCCCTGATCGGCTAGCTCGGTCCCGAATCCACGATCCCCCGCGACACTGCGGTAGAGACGGCCGCCGCACGCGTCGCCGCCTCCAGCTTCGACAGGATGCTCTTCACGTGGTTCGCCACCGTATGGGGGCTGATGTCCAGTCGCTCTGCGATCGCCGGATTCGTCGCCCCGTCTGCGATCAGCTTGAGCACCTCGATCTCACGATCCGTCAGCCCCGCTCGGTCACGAACCGGCTCGTGGATCTCGCAGCGGGACAGCAGCGGCTCCACGGCCTCGGCCTGCGCCCAATCGCGGGCCTCCAGGACGACGAGGAGCGCGCGGCGCGCCTGGACCGCCACCATCCACCTAGTCGTCATCCCTTCATCCGATCCCCACCACTGCAGCTGGTGCTCCGGCCCGCCCCGGACGCGGATCGGCGAAACCGTCCAGGTCAGTGCCGTCGCCCCGAAGCCAGCCGGCAGCTTGAACCGGCGATCGTCTTCCAGCCGCTCATAGGCGCCGTCCTGCTCCGCGAGGAGATCGTCGAGCACCTGCGCCGCATCGCGCCCACTCACATCGATCGAGCGCACCGCGATCGTGAGCTCGCCCGGGCGGGTATGCAGCGGCGAGAAGCCGATCCCGTATCGCACCAACCACGGTGGGAGCGGTGGCGTGGACCAGTCGTTTGGCAGGCACAGCACCACCGGGAGCCCGATGTCGCTCAGATCCCGATACGCAACCGGCGTCGCCCCGTTCAGCTCCTCGACGATCACGAGGGCAAGCCCCGGCCCGTCAGGCTGCCGCGCCGCCCGACCGGTCACCGTGTCCTCAGCCCTCAGCCGCAACCGTCGGGCAAGCGGCTCCCCCACACGGATCGGAACTCCGTCGCCCAGCGGCGCTGCGAGCTGAAGCGCGCCCGACTCGTCGGCCTCGAGCGTTCCCGTAACCACCTCGGCCCCGGCACGCGCGAGGACCGTCTCGGCGGCGTAGATCGGCGCGCCGCACCGCACCGCCAGCGCGATCGCGTCGCTCGGCCGCGCATCGACCGCGGCGATCTCCTCGCCGAGCCGGACGCTCACCTCCGCGAAGAAGGTGTCGTTTCGGATGTCGGTGATCGCCACCTCGGTCACGAGCGCCCCGTGCGCCTCGGCGAGCGACTTCAGCAGATCCTGTGTCTGCGGTCGCGGCACCCGAACATCCGCCAGCGCGAAGCCGATCGCGTCACCCTCGCGCTGGCCCATCCAGACCGGGAACCCGAGCCCGCCGCCCTCGACCTCCAGTACCACGACTCGGCCGCTCATCCCCGGCTGCACCGGCTCGGTGATCGACGCGATCCGCACCCGCCGCCGCATCGCCGTCTCGCTCATGGCGCCCCTCCCGCCCGTGCAGGAACGCCGCCGAGCCTACGCCGCGCTACACCCCGCGCCCATGCCCCGATCAAGGGATCTTCGAGGTCGCTCCACCCCTTACGCGGACGCCCCGAGCGCCAGCTCGAGGAACGCATCCCGCCGAGGATCCGCGTCTGCCCCCGCCCGCGTCACCGCGACGATCGTCCGCACCCCCACCGCCTCGTCGCTGAACCGCGCCAGCGGCCCTCGCCCGCCAGGGCGATCCGCAGCGGACGCCCCCGCCTCGGCCACCCCCACCGGCAACACGCTCCATCCGAGGCCCAACGCCACCAGCTGCCGCAGCACCTCCGGGCTGTCGCTCTCAAGCGTCACCCGCGGCCGCACCCCCAGCCGCGCCAGCCCCTCGTCGATCAGCGCGCGCGTCTGCCGCCCGCTCGGGTACAGCACCCAGTCCCCCGCCGCCGGATCCGTCGCCCCCGGCGGCCCGTACAGATAGAGCGGCTCATCGAGGAGCTCCGTCGCCACGAACTCCTCTGGCACCGGCCCCACCACGAACGCCAGGTCCAACTCCGAGCGCCGAAGCTGATCCAGCAGCGGCCCGCTCCGCTCCACCGTCAGCTCCAGCTCCACCTCCGGGTGCTGCTCGCGAAACCCGCGCACCGCCGCCGGCAGCACGTACAGGCTCGCCGCGTCGATCATCCCCACCCGCAGCGTCCCCGACCGCCCGAGGCGGTACGCCTCCAGCCAACGGTCGAACGCCTCCGCGCGCCCCAGCACCTCGTCGGCCAGCCGCGCCACCCGCTCGCCCGCCTCCGTCAGCCGGAGCCGTCGCCCGCGCCGGTCGAACAGCGCCACATCGAGGCGCCGCTCCAACTCCGCGAGGGCCTGCGACAGCGCCGGCTGGCTCACCCCCAGCCGCCCCGCCGCCGCCGTTACCGTCTCCGCTCGCCCCACCTCGCGCACATACGCAAGCTGCTGCAGCGTCAGATGCGACAGCGCCCCACGCGTCACCGGCCCGGTCGATTCGGGTGAGTCGGCCATTCACCAATGATAATCTATACCTATTGGCTAATCATAGTTCATTGGTGCTATCAATGAACCAGCACCGCGCGACCGGCCCTCGGTCGGCGGCTGAAGGGGAACCACAACAACCATGGCTGAGCCAATCAACGTCGCCATCATCGGGGTCGGCAACTGCGCCTCGTCGCTTGTGCAGGGCGTCGAGTTCTACAAGGACGCGGGCGCCGAGGACCAGATCCCGGGCCTCATGCACCCCGTCCTCGGCGACTACCACATCAGCGACATCAACTTCACCGCCGCCTTCGACGTCGACGCCGACAAGGTCGGCAAGGACCTCTCCGAGGCCATCTTCTCCGGCCAGAACAACACCGTGAAGTTCACCGACGTCCCCGCGCACGACGTGCGCGTCGAGCGCGGCATGACCCACGACGGCATCGGCAAGTACCTCTCCGAGGTCATCACCAAGGCCGACGGCCCCACCGCCGACATCGTCCAGATCCTGAAGGACACCAACACCCACGTCGTGATCAGCTACCTGCCCGTCGGCTCCGAGTTCGCAACCAAGTGGTACGTCGAGCAGATCCTTCAGGCCGGCTGCGCCTTCATCAACTGCATCCCGGTCTTCATCGCCCGCCAGCCCGACTGGGCCGACCGCTTCAAGAAGGCGAACCTCCCGATCATCGGTGACGACATCAAGTCCCAGGTCGGCGCCACCATCCTCCACCGCCTCCTCGTGCGCCTCTTCGAGGACCGAGGCGTCCAGATCGACCGCACCTACCAGCTCAACTTCGGCGGCAACACCGACTTCCTCAACATGCTCGAGCGCGAACGCCTCGAGTCCAAGAAGATCTCCAAGACCAACGCCGTCACCTCCCAGATCGAGCACGACCTCCCCGATGCCGACGTCCACGTCGGCCCCTCCGACCACGTCCCGTGGCTCGAGGACCGCAAGTGGTGCCACATCCGCGTCGAGGGCACCACGTTCGGCAACGTCCCCCTCAACCTCGAGACCAAGCTTGAGGTCTGGGACAGCCCCAACTCGGCCGGTGTCGTCATCGACGCCATCCGCTGCGCCAAGCTCGCCCTCGACCGCGGCATCGGCGGCCCCCTCCTCGAGCCCTCCGCCTACTTCATGAAGTCCCCCCCGGTCCAGATCCGCGACGAAGAGGCCCGCCTCGGCGTCGAAGCCTTCATCGAGGGCGAAGCCATGGACGCCCCCATCGCCAACGTCGCCGCCCCCACCACCGAGGACTAACCACCCCCCTCCCGCGACCGCGCCGGC
>JANQNP010000065.1 GCA_028279505.1 Dehalococcoidia bacterium | reverse complement strand
GCCTCAAGGGCGGGCCCGGCGCCGAGGCTGCGGCCCATGACGAAGCGGGCGTCGGAGTAGCCGCCGCGGTCGAGCAGGTCGTGGAAGTAGGCGGCGCTCGGGATCGCGTCGTCGATCAGGCCGGCGACGGTCGGGTTGCCGGTGCTGCGGCCGTAGCCACGGAACTCGACGACGAAGAGGTTGACGCCGATCTCGTGGTAGAGCGGGGCGATGCCGTCGTGGTCGCTGACGACCTCGCCGTTCCCGTGGAAGTAGAGCAGCGACGGGCCGCCGGGGTTGGTTGGGTAGAAGCGGGCGCCGAGGGAGACGCCGGGCTCGACCTCGATCAGGTGGTCCTCGGCGCCTGGCGGCGGCGGACCGCCGTCCGGGCGCGGGTGGAACATGGTGCCGATGTACGAGACGTCGTCGAGCAGTGCGTAGTTCGGGGCGTCGTCGGTGGTCATGGCGGCATCGTAGGCCGCCGTGGAGGCGCTCGCATTACCTCGGAGGTCATCGGTTCGAGGCTGGGGCGGGCTAGGATCGCGGGATGGCAACCGCGGTTGGTGAACTCGTGCGCGATTGGCGGCAGCGCCGCCGGCGCAGCCAGATGGATGTCGCCCTCGATGTGGGCGTGTCCACGCGGCACCTGAGCTTCGTCGAGACCGGGCGGTCGAATCCCAGCCCGCAGCTGCTCGTGGCGCTTGCCGAGGAGCTGGCGGTCCCGCTGCGCGAGCGGAATACGCTGCTGCTCGCGGCGGGGTACGCACCTCGCTACCAGGAGACGGACCTCGGCGATGCGGAGATGCGGCGCGTGCGGAACGCGCTGCGCCGGCTGCTCGACTCGCACCTGCCGTACCCGGGCGCGGTGATCGACCGGATGTGGAACGTGGTGCTGGCCAACGATGCCGGCGCGCTGCTGGTCGAAGGTGCGAACCCGGCGCTGCTCGGCCCGCCGCCGAACGTGTTCCGCGTGTCGCTGCACCCGGATGGCATGGCCTCGCAGGTGCGCAACTTCGCGGACTGGGCGCGCTACCTGCTCGGCGAGCTGCGGCGAGCGGCCTCGGTGTCGGGAGCGCCCGAACTCGAGGCGCTGCTTGCCGAGGTGGAGGCGTACCCGGACGTGGCAGCCCTCGGTGACTGGCGCGACTCGCCGGAGTCGGACGAGCCGACGCTGCTGGTGCCGCTGCGGCTGGAGATCGACGGGACCGAGCTGTCGCTGATCACGACGCTGACGAAGTTCGGCACGCCTCAGGACGTGACGCTGAGCGAGCTGGCAGTCGAGCTGTTCTTCCCGGCCGACGAGGTCACCGAGACTTTCCTCCGCCATCGCGCCCCTTCGGGGCGTTCTTGACGCTTCGCGCCGAATACGGGCCGGTCCCGAGCGGCTCGCTACTCCTCAGGTAATCGCGACGCCTGCGAGGTGGGTGCTCACTGGATCGCAGGTCGCGCCGAGGGTGGCGCGGCCTCGGAAGCTAGGAGCTCGCGATGACGACTGAAGCAGCGACGACAGAGACCGCGGCCGCGGCGGTGCGCGCCTACCTCGAGGCGTGGAACGAGCCGGATGCGGCGAAGCGCGCGCCGATGATCGCGGCGGTCTGGGCCGAGGACGGGCAGCTCATCGATCCGCCGTTCGCGGTGCAGGGCCACGAGGCGATCCTCGGGGCGATGGGCGGCGTGCACGAGCAGTACCCCGGGCACATGTTCCGGCAGGTGAGCGCGGTCGATGCGCACCACGACCAGTTCCGCTACGCGTGGGAGTTCGTGTCGCCCTCGGGTGAGGTGGTGCTGGCTGGGGTCGACACGGGCGAGGTGGCGGAGGACGGCAAGCTTCGCCGCGTCGCCGGCTTCTGGGGTGACCTCGAGGGTCGTTCGGACCTCTCCTGACGCTTCGCGCCTTGTGACGGACGCCGTGCCGCGGGCGCAAGGCTTCGCGCTCGCGGCACGCGGTCGCGCTAGCGGAAGGGGCCCTTGAGCTCGATGCCCTGCTCTCGGAGCAGGGGCTTATCGAAGAGGATGTTGCCGGTGTACTGCTGGGCCGGCTGCTCGCAGATCCAGACGGTGGCCTGGCCCATGTCGTCGGCGACCTCGAAATTGAGGTCCGGGTTGTCGCGGTCGTTGGCGGCGTACTTGTTGCCGGGCGTGCGGACGCCGCCCTCGGGACTGAGGACGTTCACGGAGATGTTGTCCTTCTGCAGCATCGCCGCCTGGCGCTGGGAGAAGTGCTCGAGGCCGATCTTCTCGGCGCCGTAGAAGATGTCGCCGGCCCGGTTCTGCTGGTCCTCGGTGTAGGGGCCGGGGCCGAGGGGGATCGCGCCGACCGAGGAGATGTTGACGATGTGGCCGCCGCCGGCCGCTCGCATGTGGGGGACGGCTTCGCGCATGGCGAGGATGTAGGAACGGAAGTTGACCTCGATGCTGAGGTTGATGTGCCGTTCCTGCACGGTCTCGAGGTTGCCGGGGACGAAGATGGCGGCGTTGTTGACGAGGATGTCGAGGCGGCCGGCGGTGTCGACGACCTCCTGGACCGCGGACCTGATGCTCTCCGGGTCGCGCATGTTGATCACGACCGGGAACGCCTCGCCGCCCGCGTCCTTGATCTCCTGGACGACGCTGTGAATCGTCCCGGGGAGGCGCGGGTCCTTCTGTTCGGTGGTGCGAGCGGCGACGGCGACGTTGGCGCCGGCCTCGGCGAGGTATTTGGCGATGTCGGCACCGATGCCGCGGCTGGCGCCGGCGACGAGTGCGACCTGTCCGTCGAGTGACATTGGGGAGCTCCTCGGAACTGGGCGAAGCGCGCGGCCTCGCTGGCTACGGGCGGGATGATAGCCGCCGGGTGCTGAGGCGTGGCCCTCCGGTGCCGGCTAGTCGCGGGCGGCTTCGTCGCGGGTGATCTCGCGGAGGCCGGCGGTGTGCTCGCGGGCGAGGCGCTCGTAGCGGCCCGGGTTGCCGGTGACCCATTCCTCGGAGGCGGAGCCGAGGATGGAGCGCTTGACCTCGGCGGGGGCGCCGACGGCGAGCATGCCCTCGGGGATCTCGGTGTCGGGGAGGACGATCGCGCCGGCGGCGATCAGGCAGCGGGCGCCGACGACGGCGCCGTCGAGGATGAGGGCGCCGTTGGCGATGAGGGCCTGTTCGCCGATGGTGGCGCCGTGGACGACGCAGTTGTGGGCGAGGGAGGCCTGGCGGCCGATGAGGGCGGGGAGGTCGGCGCGGCCGTGGACGGCGGCGCCGTCCTGGACGTTGGCGCCCTCGCCGATCACGGCGTAGCTGGTGTCGCCTCGGACGACGGCGTTGTACCAGACGGAGGCGCCGGCCTCGATGCGTACGTCGCCGACGATCGAGGCGGTGGGGGCGATGAAGGCGGCGGGGTGGATGCGCGGGACCTTGTCACCGACGGCGTAGATGGGCATCCGGTCTCCTCGATCGTGGTGGCTGATGCTGGGTGACCGCATCGTAGCCAGTCGCCGCCTGATCGCCGTCCGATGACGGGCGGTACGTTGGTGCCATTCACAACCACAGCGCTGACCGGGTGCGACCGGCAGTTTCGAGGAGGTACGCGATGCGGATTGGTCTGAACGGCGGCGGGCCCAGTCTCGGGCGGACGATCGCCGACGCCCAGCGCGCGGAGTCCGAGGGGTTCGCGGCGTACTCGATGGCGGGCGATTCCACATCGACGCTCGCGTTGATCGGGGCGCAAACCGAGTCGATCGAGCTGTTGACGGCGGTCGTGCCGATCTTCGGGATCCACCCGGCGGTGATCGCCGGGCAGGCGCGGGTGGCGCACGAGGCCTCGGGCGGCCGGTTCACGCTCGGGATCGGGCTGTCGCACGCGGTGATGGTCGAGGGACGGATGGGCTACTCGTTCGAGCGCCCGGCGGCGCGGATGCGCGAGTACCTGCGGGTGCTGATGCCGCTGTTGCAGGGCGAGGCTGTCGAGGTGAGCGGCGAGTTCTACAGCTACAGCGGCGAGGCGCGCGGCACCTCCGAGGCCGGCGCCGTGCCGTGCGGGATCGCGGCGCTCGCGCCGGTGATGCTGCGGCTCGCCGGCGAGCTGGCCGGCGGGACGGTGTTGTGGATGGCAAACGCGCCGGCCATCGAGGGTTACATCAAGCCTCGTGTGGAGCGCGCGGCGGCGAACGCGGGTGCGGACGCCCCGCAGATCATCGCGAGTTTGCCGATCGCGTTGACGGACGACGTTGCGGCCGCGCGCGAGGAGGCGGACCGGCAGTTCGCGATGTACGGGACGCTGCCGTCGTACCGAGCGATCCTCGATCACGGCGGGGCGGCGAACCCGGGCGACGCCGCGCTGCTCGGCAACGAGGCGGAGTTGGACGCGGAGCTGGACCGGCTGGAGGCAGCCGGGGTGACGCTGTTCAACGGCGCGATCTTCCGCGCGGAGCAGGGTGGCCCGGCGCGGACGCGCGAGTACCTCGCCGAGCGCGCGCGACGCCGGAACGGGTAGCCAGTCCTCGGGGATCGATCACGGGCGCTCCGTCGCGAGCCAGTCGGTTGCTCGGGTCGGTCAGGCGTGGTCGAACTCGCCGAGCATGACGTGGATTGGCGTCCTCGGGTCGGCGGCGATCTCGAGGATCTCGGGGAGCTGCTGGTGCCGGTCGCGGCTGAAGTCGAGTGAGCGACCCTCGCCCGTTCGCAGAAAGCCGCCGGCCGTGAGGGCGGCTTCCTCGCGGTGTCCCACGGGGAGCAGGCAGGTGACTCTGCCGCAGCTCGCGTCGCGGAGGGCTCGCGCGCCGCGGTCGAGCAGCGGCCCGCCGACGCCGGGCTCGGCCGGATCCGTGACGAGGTCGAGCACGGTGCCCTCGACGCGGTTGCGCCGGACGACGACGTAGCCGAGAAGCCGATCGCCCTCGGTCATGGCATAGGCCTCGATGTGACCGGCGCGTCGGTCCAGGTAGCGCCAGTTGAGCCAGCGATGGTCGCGGCGCCGGGCGAGGTCGTAGTCGCGCCGGACGCGCTCCCAGAGGTCGCTCGCCCGCTCGTCGAACTCGACGACGCGATCGATCGTGCGGTTCGCCGATCCTCGGTTGCGGGCGAGGCGGCGCGCGACCGATCGGGCGAGGTGGACCCCAGCCGCTCGCGCGAGGTGGAGTGAGCCGGCCGCCCGGTGGTCCCGAAGGAAGGTGGCCGCCGTGAACGTTCGCGTCCAGACGGCCATCGGGCGGAGGATGCGGAGGCCGTCGCTCTCCTGCATGCGCCGCACGAGCTCGTTCTGCGGCGTGGTGTCGAAGCCTGCGAGGCGAAGCGGGTGGATCCGCTCCTGTTCGTGCGCCCGGATCAGCCGGGAGAGTCCGCGCCCGCGGGCGTCCGGGTGAACCGCGAGGTCGGTGCCGACCTCGGTGGGGACGTCCTCGCCTCGGACGTGGGCGCGGGCCGGCCAGCGGAGCTGGACGGCGAAGATCTCCCCGTCCAGTTCGACGATCGCGTGGTCGGCGCGGGGCAACGGCTCGGGTGGCGTCATCTTCCAGCGGAGGTGGTCGATCGGCGGGACGTCGATCTCGACCGGTGGCCACTCGGGGAAGGCGGCGCTGATCACGCGGAGGATGCCCTCGGCGTCGCTGACGTCTCCGCGCCGGAACTCCGGCTCGGACGGCCGTTCGCTAGCCATGGTCGAAGTCGCCGTACATCAGGTGGATCGGCGTCGTCGGATCCTCGAAGACCTCGAGGATCTCGGGCACCGCTCGGTTGCGAGCGCGCGTGACCTGCACCGCGAGCGCCGCCTCGCGCCGGCTGAAGCCGGCTGCCTGCAGCGCGGCTTCGTCGCGATGGGGTGAGGAGACGATGCCGTCGACGATGTCGCAGCCCGCCTCGCGGAGGCGCGCACAGCCGTGCTGGAGGAGCACCGCCCCGACGCCGGGGACCTCCGGGTCGGTGACGAGGTCGAGGACTCGGCCAGCCCGACCGTCCCGTCGGAACGCGGCGTAGCCGAGGGAGCGATCGCCCTCGATGGCCTGGAACGCCTCGATCTGGCCGGCGCGGGGGTCGAGATGGCGCCAGTTCAGCCAGGCCGCATCGCGGACGCGGCTGAGCTGGTAACCGCCGCGAACGCGCGCCCAGAGCGCGTCCGTGCGCTCGTCGAAGGCCTCGACGGGTTCGATGCGCCAGGCCTGTTGCTGGCCGGCAGGTGCGCGACGGCGCGGCCGCAGACGGTGGGCGGCAGCTCGAAGGGTCGCTGTCGCGAGCCGGCCCACCCCTTGCTGGCGATGGGTTGCGACGAAGGCGCGCGGGGTCAGCGGTCGCGTCCAGCGGGCGAGCGGGCGCCGAATCGGCTGGCGCTCCTCGTACATGTCGACGACCTGCTGGTTCGCCGAGACCGTGTCGAACCCGACGATCCGCTGGTCGAAGAGGCGTTCCCCCTCGCTGTCCCGGAGGAGGCTGCCCAGCCTCTTCCCGCGGGCCGACTCGTGCACCGACATGTCGGTGCCGAAGTCGAACGGCAGCTCCGTCCCGCGCACCTCGATGTGACCGATCCAACGGAGCTGGACGCCGACGACCTCGCCGCTGAGTTCGACGACGGCGTGGAGCGGCGCGGTGTCGCCGGGCGGTGTCATCTTCCAGCGGAGGTGGTCGAGCGGCGAGACGTCGATCGCGAACGCGGGCCAGCGATCGAAGGCTGACTCGAGCACGCGGAGAATCGCGGGGGCCTCGTCGACACTCGTGCGGCGGAAGGTCGGTTCCTCCGGCGACTCGCCGCTAGGCATAGTCGAAGTCGCTCATCGTCATGTGGATGGATCTCGATCCGTCGTCGAGGATCGCCAGCGCCTCCGGTGGCGTTTCGCCGTTGGTCGGGCTGCCCATCAGCAGCGTCTGTGTGCCGACCACCGCGAACCCGGCGCGGCGCAAGCTCGGCTCGACGTGGTGACCAGCGGGCAGCCAGCAGGTCACGTCGTTCGCGCCGAGTTCGTTCAACTGCTCGATCGCCGCGTCGAATAGCGCCGCCTCGGCCTCGGGCTCGGCCGGGTCCGCGAGGAAGTCGAGCAGATCGCCACGCTCCCACGATCGCTTCACGACGGCGTATCCCAGCAGCTCCTCGCCTCGAAGCAGCGCGAGGATCACGCTGTTACCAGAGGCGGGCCGTCTGAACCGCCACTCGAGGTAGGTCCGGTTCCGGAAGAACGTGATCTCGTAGCGGCGCCGGGCACGTTCCCAGAGCGCGTCGAAGCGATCGTCGAAGCCCTCGAGGACTTCGATCCGGGAGCCGGCGGGACGGGCTGTTCGGCGTCGCGCCAGGCCTCGCAGGGCCACAGCCGCCGCGCGTGCGAGCCCGCCGATTCCGCGCTCGCGGTGGTGCACGGCCGCCAGCGAGCGGAGCGATAACGACCGGACCCAGGTGAACACGGGGCGTTGGATGTAGTCCGGCTCGTTCATGTGCCGGATCTGCGGCGCGTTGCTGAGGAAGCTGATCGACGGCATCGGCTCCGCCGTTCGGCGGCGGCGGATATTCGCACTCAGCGCTCGCGACAGCCCTCGCCCCTGAAAGTCGGGGTGAACGGCGAAGTCGGCTCCCGCCTCCGCCACGAACTCGAGGTCATGAAGTTGCAACCGGTTCTGCCAGTGCAGCCGCACGCCGGCGAGGCGGCCGTCGATCTCGAGCAGATCATGGGGTGGGTTCAGGCCGGGAGGTGTCATCTTCCAGCGGAGGTGTTCCACCGCCGGGACGTCGATCTGCAGCGGTGGCCAGCTCCCGAACGCGGCCTGGATCACCTCCAGCATCGCTGGCGCGTCGTCGACCGAGGCGAGGCGGATCGTTGGGGTGCTGGTTGCCTCGGCCATTGCGATCCCGCCGGTCAGTACTCAGTCGACGTCGCCGAACGCCCCGCAGGCTACGGGGCAGGACGTTACGGGGGAATTAGAGCCGATGGGTCGCGGCTCGGGTTGGATCGGCCGGGCTGGATCGGCCGGGCTGAATCGGTCGGTCTGGGTCGGCCCGCGTTGTCACTCGAAGTCGAAGTCGCCGAGGGTGATGTGGATGCGCACAGCCGGGTTGCGCAGGACCTCGAGCGCTCGCACCTCCGAGGGCATGTGCCCGACGCCGATCTGGATCGGCCGTGGCGCGCCGACCCGATGGAACCCGGTATCGGTCAGCGCCGCCTCGAGCGGGTGCCTGACCGGGAGCAGGCAGCGCACCTGGCGGCAGCCGGCAGCTCGGAGTTCCTCGCACGCGGCCGCGAGGAGGGCGCGCCCGGCGGGCAGCTCCGCCGGGTCGATGACCAGGTCGAGGATGGCGCCTTCCTCGGCGGCTTGTTTGGAGACGACGTAGCCGAGGGCGCGGCCGTCCTCGGCGAAGGCAGCCAGCGTGGAGGAGCGCCCCGCCCGAGGGTCGGTGAACCGCCAGTTCATGCTCGCGGCGTCGCGGGCGCGGGCGACGTCGAACTGGGTGCGCGCTCGCTCCCAGAGGGCGTCGGTTCGATCGTCGAACTGTTCGAGCGCCCCAATCCGCGCGGGGCTATCTACAGGGTTCGGCCGGCGTCCACCGAACCGCGTGGCGACAGCCCGACGGACGGTCTCCGCCGCCACCCGAAGCGCGTGACGCGCCCCGGCCCGCGTGTGCAGGCCGAGCGCGGTGCGGGGACTGAACGTGCGGATCCACGTGTAAGCGTGGCGCATGATGTTCACGTCGTCCTCGAGGTGCAGCACCGCCTCGCTGCTCGGCGGCAGGTCCCAGCGCAGGAACGGCGCGAACGAGTCGCTGAGCCGGCGGTCGTCGCGGAAGATCAGGCTCGCGAGTCGCTTACCTCGATGGTTCGGATGCACGGACAGGTCCACGCCGCGGTCGAAGGTGAGGACCTCGTCGCCGACGTGGGCGAGCGCCAACCAGCGCAGCTGGATGGCGACGATGGCGTCGCCTTCGCGGACGACGGTGCTCGGTCGGGGGCGCGCGTTCGGCGGCCCCTCCATCTTCCAACGCAGGTGGTCCACGGCGGGGACGGTGACCTCCACCGGTGGCCACGAGGGAAACGCGGCTTGCAGCAGCGCGACCATCTCTTCGGCGTCGGCATCCGTCGCGTAGTCGATCCGCGGCTCGGTCGTTGGGGTGCCTCGGTCGTCGGACATCGGGCCTCGGTCGGTCGGCTCGTCGTGATAGGTGGGTGGCCGTGCCAGCTAGGGCTTGCGGCCGGTCTGGTGGAACTGGAGCTCGAAGCCGAGGCCGTACCAGAACGCCTTGGCCGGTTCGTTGGCGCGGAGGATGTCCGCTTCGACCAGGTGGGTGCCGCGATCGCGGTGCTCCGCCAGCAGCAGCTCGACCGCTTCGCTGCCGACGCCGGCACGGCGGAAGTCCGGGTCGACGTAGAACTCGGCGATCGAGGCGATCATGCGCTCCTCGTGCGGCCAGTCGGGCAGGTAGCGGGTGACGATGAAGCCAGCGGTCTCGCCGTCGGCCTCGATCCAGTACAGCTCGCGGCCCTCCATGTCGGCGAGCATCGCCGGCCGGTAGTGGCTCATGAACGACTCCACGGCTTCGGGCTCGTCCTCGAACTCGGACATCTCCTCGTGGTAGTCGCCGAACACCTCGAAGAAGTCGTCGAACTCGTCCGCGGCGATCGGCACCAGCGCGACGCTCATGACACCAGCTCCGTCAGCGTCTTGATCACGGGGACATCGACCTCGGCGGTCGCATAGCGGGCTTCGCGGTCGATCAGGATCGAGGCCATGCCGACGCCGCGCGCACCCTCGACATCGTGCTTGTAGGAGTCGCCGACGTAGATCGTGGCGTCGACGGGCGTATCGGCGAGGCGAAGGGCGGCCTCGAAGATGGCCGGGTTCGGCTTCCGCACGCCGGCACGAGCAGAGGTGATGACGCCCTCGAAGCGGGCGGAGACGCCGAGGCCGCGGATGATCTCCGGGAGCCGCCAGACGTGGTTCGAGACGATCAGCGACTGCACGCCGCGGCGCGCGAGCGCCTCGAGGGCGGGCACGCTGTCGTCGTAGAGCATGTAGTTGTCGGGCTCACCCTCGAGGGCTGCGATTCGCTCGGTGATCCGGTCGAGCGTCGACTGATCGCAGTCGACGCCGGCGCCGCGGAGGCGGTCGGCGGCGATCGTTCGCCGCACCTCGGCGAAGGCCGCTTCGCTCTTCGATGCCTCGGGGTGGGCTGGGCCCTCGGGGGTCATCCAGGGCGCCCAGGCGTCGTCCAGCTCGGCTTCGGCGAGCGCCGCTTCGCTGACCTCGACGCCGTGCTCCGCGGCAGCGCGGACGTACATGCCGAAGTGCGACTTCGCCTGACCGAGGGTGCGGTCGAAGTCGAACAAGACGGTGCGAACGGCGGGCGGCAGCATCAGGTGCATGTCCCCTCGATCAGGTCGATCGACTTCGAACAGTGTGCACGGTCGAGGGTGAACTTGCGCCGCCGACCTCGAACGGTGGGGGCTAGATGATCCGCCAGAGCATCGAGACGGCGCGGTCGACGACGATCTCGTTGCGCTCGCGGAAGCGGTCGTTGCCTGCGGCGAGTTCCGGCCTCGCGGCGGCGCTCCAGTAGCGGGAGCGTTCCCAGGCGTCGAGGTTGTGGTACCAGGCCATGAGCCAGAAGCGGGTCACGCCGGCGGCGCTCGGTGTGTGGCTCCGCCAGAGTCCGACGACGTAGTTGTCCGCAGACGCCTCCCAGTTGCCCCAGCCGACCTCGGACAGTTCGAGGAAGCGGTCGGTGTCGCCGTCGGCCACGTCGAACCAGCGGTGCGTGAAGACGCCCTCGGTGGGTTCGATGACGGCACCCGGTTCGGGGCGGAGCGTGGGGGTCCAGACCTCGTCGCGCTCGACGGTGAGGCCGTCGATGCCGGCGAGGAGCGAAGCGGCGTTGGCGGTCGCCGCGGCCTCGTCCGGCCACTCCGCGAGGGCGACGACGTGGTCGCGGCTGAGGCCCGCCTCCGGCTTGAAGATGCCGACAAGGCGTCCGCCGCTGGCCTCGATGCGTGGCGCGCCCTCGGTGAGTAGCCGGCGGCCGACGTCGTCGCTCGTACGGGAGGGGACGGCGAGGACGTGGTGGGAGTAGGCGGTCACGGCTGGCTCCTCGGAGGGTGGGGGTGGAGGCGCAGCGTACGGGTGGAGGCGGTTAGATGCCGAAGGCGTGCGGCCAGCGGATGAGGAGTTGCGTGCCCTCGGCGTTCCACGTCATCGAGGGGAAGAGGTGACCGGCGGCGTCCTCCGCAACGACCGTCGTCTCGCCTGAGATTTGGTCGTGAACAGCGATCTCCCACCTCGGGAGATTGATCGATCCGCCGCCGGGGTAGTTCGCGCGGCCGAAGCTGCCCGTGCGGCGGGCGAAGGCGACGAGTCGCGTGTCCGGGGAGAGGGTGGCGGCGGTCGCGCCTGTGAGGCAGGTGCCCTGGAGGTCACCCGGGTCGTAGACGAGGGTGCCGCGGCACGTGCCGGATGAGACGGCGAGGACGGCGACGAAGCCATCTTCGACGGCGACGACGGGTTCGCCCGCCTGTCCCCAGAGACGCTCCCAGCCCGGGGCGCCAGGGAGCGCGGCGACGACCTCGGTGGTGGCGGCGTCAGCGATGGACGTCTCGACGGGTGCCTGCGGGCGGCGGCTGCCGGCCGGAGGATCGGTATACCAGGACGGGGAGTAGATGAAGGCGCCGGTCGCGTCGAACGAGGCGGGCCAAGGAAGGTCGGCGAGCTGGCGTGACGTACCGGCCTCGAGGTCTTCGAGGATCGTCGATTCTTCCGGGCCGGGGCGGAGGAGGCGGTCGTCGGTGGGGTGCCAGACCGGCGCGCGGGAGATCTCGGTCGCGTTGTTGCCCTCGGCGATGTCGGTGGAGGTGCCCGCGACGGCGTCGATCAGGAAGAGCTGGTCGATGAGATCCGGGACGACGAGGTAGCGGCTGCTCGGAGACCAGCGGGGACCGAACCTGCCGTCGCAGCCGCCGCAGTGGCGGAGGCCGGGCTGGAGCAGTGTGGTGTCGCCGGTGCGGAGGTCAACGAGCCACTGATCCCAGCTCGGGACGGAGGCGTTGCTGGAGACGGCAACCTCGCCGGCATCGACGATGTACGTCATTCGGGTGCGGTCTGGGGAGACGAGGCCGCAGGCCACGTCCGGGTAGACGCGACCATCGAGCTCGGCGCCTGCGTCGGTGTTGACGCAGCCTTGAGCGGAGCGATCGGGTGGGGGCGTTGTCTCCGCGAGCAGTGTGCCGTCGTCTGCATAGACGAAGTTCGTTCGGCGATCACCGAGCCAGTAGCGCACCAGGACGTTGCCCTCGTCGGTGAAGGACGCGTCGTAGAACCAGTCGTCGAAGTCCTCGCGGATGGTGGTGACGACACCCGTCTGGACGTTGGCGACCCAGACCGTGGCGGGGAGGGTGACGTGCTCAGGCTCCGGGGTGGGGCTCGACGTCACGGGCACGATTGGGGTACGGGCCGGGGTTGCATCGGACGTCGGCGACGCGTCGAGCGTTGGGGACGCCTCGGGCGTTGGGGTGGGGGAGGTGCAAGCCCCAACGAGGAGTGCGCCCAACGCGAGCATCAGGACGGACGGGGTGCGCAGCACGTGGATCCTCCGACGTCCATTGTCAGACGACGGAGAGGGTCGTGGGGTTCCCGAGCCAGCTAGCGAGCGCCGTACCGCTCGGCGAGATCGTCGTAGCGCAGGCCGGTGCCACCGAAGAGGTCGAGGGCGCTGCCGACGGTGAAGTCGACGCGGCCGTGGCCGAGATCCTCGATCAGTGCGATGTCCTCGGGGGTGGCGATGCCGCCGGCGTAGGTGATCGGGACGCCGTTCCAGCTGCCGAGGAGGGTGACGAGCTCCGGGTCGATGCCGGCGGCGAGGCCCTCGACGTCGACGGCGTGGACGAGGAACTCGGCGCAGTAGCCGGCGAGGCGATCGAGGAGAGCGTGGGATACGACCTCGTTGGTGAGGGTCTGCCAGCGGTTGGTGGCGATGACGTACTCGTCGCCGCGCTCGGACCGGCGTTTGCGGCAGCTGAGGTCGAGGACGATGCGGTCCTTGCCGATGGCGTCGCGCAGCGCCTCGAGGCGGTCGGTGCGGATGTTGCCGTCCTCGAAGGCCCACGAGGTGAGGATGACGTGGCTGGCGCCGGCTTCGAGCCATGCGGCGGCGTTGTCGATGGTGATGCCGCCGCCGACCTGCATGCCGCCGGGCCAGGCGGCGAGCGCGGCGCGGGCGGCGGCCTCGTTTCCGGGGCCGAGCTGGATGATGTGACCGCCCTCGAGCGCGTCGTCGCGGTAGCGGGCGGCGAACCAGTCGGAGGGGCGGGTGGCCTCGAAGTTGGTTTCGAGGCCGTCGGCGGTGTCGGTGAGGGTGCCGCCGACGATCTGTTTCACGGCGCCGTCGTGGAGGTCGATGCAGGGGCGGAAGCGCATGCGGTCTCCAGGCGGGTGACGGAGGGGGCCTCAACGCGGGTGCGTCGAACCTAGTTTGCGGTCAACGTTGCCGTCGCGGGCGATGCTCGTGGCGCGTACCTCGTGAACTCCGTTGCGTGGCGGCCGATGTTCGGGTCGCTCAGCGTGCGCGGTAGACGGCGCCCTCTCCGCCGATTGACGAGAGCGTGAGGCGGTCTCCGTCGATCGCGACGGTGAAGCCGTCAGCAATCACGGTGATGACGTGGTCATCCTGCCCCGTGAGGTCGGGTGGGCACTCGCCTTCTGCCGCGAGGCTGGTTGCGACGACCTCGTCGCCGGCGACGACGTACTCGCCGGCGAGCGTGCGGCAGCCGGTCGACCCGACCAGGGTTCCGTCTTCGCGTAGTTCGAGGGTGGCGGGCTCGCCTGACACTGTGGAGGCGGAGTCGCCCTCGATGAGGGTGTCTAGCACCCAGACGGTACCGAGCAGCTCGGCGGTCGGGACGGGTGGGAGTTCGGCGAAGCGGAGTTCGGTGGCCAGGCCCGAGAGCACGAACTCGTCGCCGTCGCGGGCGATCGTGTCCGCCGCGGCCAGCGCGGCGAGGTAGGACTGCTCGGAGGCCATGACTGCCGGCTCGCAGCCGCGCTGAGTCACGCTCAGCGGGCCGATGCTCAGGGATTCGCCGTCGATCTCGATGTCGCCGCCATAGAGGTTGCAGGCCGCTGTACCGCCGATTGTTCTGTCCTCGAGCGTCAGACTGATTCGGTAGCCGTCGACGATCGGCACTTCGCTGCCGTCGTGGTTGCCCGAGACCAGCAGCCACGTGCCGGCGACATCGGGGTCTTCGTCTCCGTCGCTGCACGCTGCGGCGGCGAGCACCAGGAGCGAAGCGACGAGGAAGGCGAGCGGACGGCGGACACGGGACATCGCGTGGCTCCTTGCTGCCCTGATCAGACGAGCGGGAGGGGCGGCCGGTTCCGTCTCACTAGACGGCGGCGGGGGCCGGGGTAGCCGCGAGTTCACCCGCCAACAGGCGTACCAGCGCTTCGAGGGGGGCGAGCCATTCGGCGCCGAGCGCGCGGCGGTCGAGGCGGAGCTGGGTGGAGCCACGGCGGACGCCCTCGGGGAGGCGGGGGAGGGTGCGGGAGCTGAACGGGCGGCCGGCGGCGGTGAGGATGAGCTCGTCGCCATCGAGGCGGATCGAGGAGAGGCCGGCCGCGGCGGCGGCGACGCGGATGCGGACGAGCTGGAAGAGCTGCGCGAGCGGCTCGGGGATCTCGCCGAAGCGATCGCGCGTCTCCTGCTCGAGGACGATCGAGGCGTCGCGGTCGGTGAGCGCGGAGATGCGCTGGTAGAGGGCGAGGCGGCCGTCGATCTCCTCGATGTAGGGCTCGGGGATGAAGGCGGCGACGGGGAGGTCGATGACGACCTGGCGGAGGTCGCGCTGCTTCTCGTGGGGGAGCGGCTCGCGTTCGCGCTGCTCGTGGGAGGCCTTCAGCTCCTCGACGGCCTCGGCCAGCATCTGGGTGTAGAGGTCGAAGCCGACGGTGGCGATGTTGCCGCTCTGCTCAGCGCCGAGGAGGTTGCCCGCGCCTCGGATCTCCAGGTCGCGGAGGGCGACCTGGAAGCCGGCGCCGAGCTCGCTTGCCTCGAAGATGGTCGAGAGGCGCTGCTGTGCGATCTCGTTCAGCACCTGGTCCTTCGGGTGCATGAGGTAGGCGTAGGCCTGGTTGGAGCCGCGGCCGACGCGGCCGCGGAGCTGGTACATCTGCGCGAGGCCGAGGCGGTCGGCGCGATCGACGATCAGCGTGTTCACGTTGGCGATGTCGATGCCCGACTCGATGATCGTCGTGCAGACGAGCACGTCGAATTCGCCCGCGGCGAACTTGGTCATCACGTTCTCGAGCACCGAGGTCGGCATCTGACCGTGGCCGACGACGACCCGCGCCTCCGGGACGAGCGCGCGGATGCGATCGGCGAAGCCGTCGATGCTGCGCACGCGGTTGTGGACGACGTAGACCTGACCGCCGCGCTCGACCTCGTGAAGGATCGCCTCGCGGACGATCGCCTCGTCCCACTCGGTCACGTAGGTCTGGACGGCCTGCCGGGTCTCGGGCGGGGTCTCGATCGTGGACATGTCGCGGATGCCGCTGAGCGCCATGTGCATGGTGCGCGGGATCGGGGTGGCCGAGAGGGTGAGGACGTCGACCTCGAGGCGCATCCGCTTCAGGCGCTCCTTGTGCGTGACACCGAAGCGCTGCTCCTCGTCGATGATGACGAGGCCGAGGTTCTGGAACTGCACGTTCGCAGCGAGCATGCGGTGGGTGCCGATCAGGATGTCGATCTCGCCGTTGCGGGTGCGGGCGATGACGTCGGCGGCCTCCGTGTCGCTGCGGAAGCGGGAGAGGGCGTCGACGGTCAGCGGGAAGCCGGCGACGCGCTCGCGGAAGGTCTGCAGGTGCTGCTGGGCGAGGACGGTCGTCGGTACGAGGACCGCGACCTGGTAGCCCTCCTGCACCGCCTTGAACGCGGCGCGGACGGCGACCTCCGTCTTACCGAAACCGACGTCGCCGCAGATGACGCGGTCCATCGGCTGTTCGGCTTGCATGTCGGCCTTGACCGCCTCGATGGCGGCGAGCTGATCCTCGGTCTCCTCGTACGGGAACGAGGCCTCGAGCTCGCCCTGCCAGGGCGTGTCCTCGCCGAACGCGTGGCCGTGGAGCATCTGCCGTGCCGCGTACAACCGCACGAGGTCGGCGGCGACGATCGAGACGGCGGCCTTCACGCGGGCGCGAGCGCGCGTCCATTCCTGGGTGCCGAGTCGGGTCAGCCGCGGCGCGTGACCAGAGGGGCCGCTGTACCTGGAGACCTTGTCGACCTGCTCGACGGGTACGTAGATGCGGTCGTCGTCGGCGTAGCGCAGCTCGAGGTAGTCGCGATCCTCGTCGCCGACGGGGCGGCGGACGATGCCGCCGAAGCGGGCGATGCCGTGGTCGGCGTGGACGACGAAGTCGCCGGGCTGCACCTCGGCGAGGAACTGCGAGCGGTGGGTCGCGCGCTTGCGCAGCTTGCGGCGCTGCTTGACGAAGCCGAACAGCTCGCGGTCGGTGTGGAGGCTGAGCACGCCGGACGGCGTGGAGACGGTCCAGCCCTCGAGGAGTGCGCCCTGGAGGAGCGAGAGCGAGGCCCCTTCGGGGCTTTCCTGCAGGTCGGACACGACGCTCGCCTGGTTGCCTTCGTCGGCGAGGACCTCGGCGTAGCGCTGCGCCTGCTGTGTCACCACGAGCACGCGGTCGCCCCGGGCGAGCTGGCGCGCGTGGTCGCTGGCGGCGGCGGGGAGGCGGCCGGCGTAGGCGTCGGCGGTGCCGAACGGGAGGCGGAAGGCGCCCGGCTCGCGGCCTGTCGCCCAGCGGGCGAGCTCCACGCGGCGCGGGTGCGCCTCGATGGCCGCGACCAGCGTGTTGCGGTTGGCGTGCGGCAGCGGCGCGTCGGGGTCGAGGTCGCGCTGCTTCGCGAGGTCGGCACGCCGCTCCTCGGCGAGGTCGTCCTGGTCGGAGGCGGCGGCCTCGACGCTCTCGCGCTCGTCGATCAGGATCAGCGCGTCGCGCCCCAGATGGTCGAGCAGGGTCGCCTCGCTGGCGAGGTGGCCGTACCGGTCCGGCGTCGGGAGCTGGCCGCGCCGCAGGTCCGCCAGCTCCGCCTCGGCGTCGTCGGTGTCGACGCTGCCGAGGCGCGCCGCGAGCCGCACGAGGTCGCTCGGGTCGGCGTACCACTCGCGGGCGGGGCCGATCGTGATCCGGTCGAGGCGCTCGACCGTGCGCTGGGTGTCCGGGTCGAAGACGCGGATCGACTCGACCTCGTCGCCGAAGAACTCGATGCGTACCGGGTAGGGGAGGATCGGCGGGAAGACGTCGATCAAGCCGCCGCGCCGCGCGGCCTGGCCAGGCACCTCGACGAGCGGGCCGACGTCGTAACCGGCGGCGACCAGATCGCGTGCGAGCTGTTCCAGGCCGACCGACTCGCCCGTGGCGATTGTGCCGGGACCCCTCGAGAGGTCGGCCGGCGCGAGCGTGCGGCTCGCGACTGCTGCGGCGGAGGCGACGATCAGCGGTGGCGCCTCGGTCGGGTTGGCGATCTCGGCGAGGACGTGCAGCCGGTCGGCGGTGACGCCGGCGTCGGGCGCCTCGCGCTGGTACGGCAGCGTGCCGTGCGACGGGAAGAGCAGCGCCGCCCCGCCGGTCCAGGCGTCGAGCTGCTCGGCGTAAGCCTGCGCGTCTACCTCGCGAGCGACGATCAGCAGCGTCGGCTGTCGGCGATGCCGCCGCGCGAGGAGTGCGGCCGTGACCGACTTCGCGCCGTCCGGCGTGCCGAGCGTGACGCGCTCGCCAGCGTCGAGGCGCGCGTAGACCTCGGTCAGTGGTTCGACCGCCTGGAGGAGGGGGAGCGTCGGGCTCAAATCCATCCGGTCTTGAGGTCTCCTCGAAACCCTCGCACGCCACGGCACGCTAAGAAGGGGCCGCTCCTGCTGGAGTGGCCCTCGGGCGTCGCGCTCCCACCAGTGTAGCGCGCGTCGCGCTGGGCCTGATGAGGTCGGACCCTGCCCGATTCGACCTTCGGCCCTTGGGGCCGTGCTGACCGCGGAGGCAGGCTGGCGGCGGGAGGCGCGCTGTGACGCTCAGGGACGGCGCTCGGGGCTCATTCCTCGAGCGGTTCAAGACCAGGTACGAGCACTTCATGGACACGCGGAGCGCGGGCTTCGCGGTCTGGCTGCTGCGCGTCACGCGCGGGCGCGCGACGCGGCTGTGGGGTCGTCGCGCCCTCGTACTGACGACGCACGGCCGAAGGTCGGGGCGCCGGCGCGAGGTCCCGGTGCAGTTCTTCCCGGACGGTGACGACGTGATCGTCGTCGCCGCGAACAGCGGGATGCCGTCACCGCCCGGCTGGTACTTCAACCTCGTTGCGGACCCGCGGGTGATCATCGAAGTGGACGGACGGCGCCGCCGCGCGCTCGCGCACGAACTCAGCGAGGAGGAGGCGGAGGCGTGGTGGCCTCGGGTGCTGGAGGTGGCGCCGGACTACGCGCGCTACCCGCAGCGGACGGACCGACGGCTCCCATTGATTCGCCTGATGCCGGTGGACGGGTGAACCGTGGCCGGCGGGGTTAGGACTCGGTGCGGTCGATCCACTTGTCGAGGTGGACGGGCTCGTAGCTGGTGATTGCCGCGAGCAATTCGCTCACGTCTGTCGCGACGATCAGGCTGTCGCGCTGCTCGGGTCGAAGGAATCGCTCCTCGACGGCGTGGTCGATGAACTCGAACAGGCCGTCGAAGTAGCCGGCGACGTTGAGGAACCCGCACGGCTTCTCGTGGAGCCCAAGCTGTCCCCATGTGAGTACCTCGAAGAACTCGTCGAGGGTGCCAAAGCCTCCCGGGAGTGCGATGAAGGCGTCCGAGAGCTCCGCCATCAAGGCTTTGCGCTCATGCATCGAGTCGGTGAGGTGCAGTTCGGTCAAACCGTCGTGCGCGATCTCGTACTCGATCAGGCTCCGTGGAAGAACGCCAATGACCTCAGCACCCCCGGCGAGCGCCGCGTCTGCGACCGCGCCCATCAGTCCCACCTGCGCTCCGCCGTAGACGAGGCCGTAGCCCGACTCGCCGAGCTTGGCTCCGAGCGACACCGCCGCGTCGCGGTACTCGTCGCGTCGACCCGGACTGGACCCCGTGAAGACGCAGATGCGGGAGGTCATGCTCCGTTGGTGGGAGCTGGATCCGGTCGGCGATTGAACTCGCCCATGGCGGCCTCGATGCCGTCGCGGATCGCGAGTTCGATCGCGTCGGCGGCGCGGATGACCGCGTCGTCGAGGAGTGCGCGCTGGTCCGGCGTCGGGGGCGAGAGCACCCAGTCGGCGATGCGGTCCGGGTCGCGGACGCCCTTGCCGTCCTCGTAGGGGCGGTCGATGCCGATGCGGGCGCGGGCGAAGTCCTTGCTGCCGACGGCGCCGATGAGCGACTTCATGCCGTTGTTGCCGCCGGCGCTGCCGGTCTGGCGCAGCCGTAGGCGGCCGACCGGGAGGTCGAGGTCGTCGTAGACGACGAGGAGCGCCTCCGGGCGGATCTTCAGGCGGCGTACCTCGGCGGCGACGGGCGGGCCGCAGACGTTCATGAACGCGCGCGGCCGCGCCAGCGTGACTTCGCGGCCCTCGATCGTGACGGTGGTGCGGTCGACCTTGCCGTGGCGGGCGAGGGCGCCGCCGTGGCGCTTCGCCAGCAGATTGAGCACCCAGACGCCGACGTTGTGGCGCGTGTTGCCGTACTCGCCCCCGGGATTGCCGAGGCCGACGACGAGCAGCGGCCGTCCGTCGAACGGGACCTCGGAGCGTGGCTGCTCCTCGGTAGCGTCGACGGGGCCGCGCTTGCGGGCGTTGCGGAAGCCGGCGAAGCGGCTCTTCAGGGACATAGGACCATGGTTGATGTGGCCCGGCGGGGAGCGCAACCGGGTTCTCGACCGGGAATCCACCGCCTAGCCGGCGGATGTGGATCCGATGTGCATGACGTTGTTCGCAACTACCCCTTGCGGCTCGGTTGGTGGCCTAATCTCTGAGTACGCCTTGGCGGGGGTCGACTCAGAACCTGGTCTGCAGGGTTCCGAGCCGAGCAGGCACCAACAGGGCTCAGGAAACGCCCGTCTCTACGTACGAGAGACGGGCGTTTCTGCTTGTTCGGCCGGTCCGAGGCCCGCCGCCAGCGATGGCAGCCGCGCGGTCCCGCGACATTCGCCGTTCGCGACGTCTAGACGCAACCGGACGGCGCGAAGGCCCGGACCGACCGGACACACGCACGGCTGTTTCGCCCACCTCGAGACCGCCGGTCATCTCTCCCCGGTCCCACCACTTGCTCGACCCTTCTCGCCCACGGTCCCGCCGAACGGCGTTTGTTATTGCTCGGCAGGTGGGCCGCTTCTATGCTGGCCGCGCCCTGATCCGGCGCCCACCACCGCTTGTGCGAGGGGGTGACCGGGTGGCCTGCCTCACCGAACGGAGCCCCTCCCAATGAACGACGTGATTGCCGCTGCGCGCGCCCGCGGGCGCTCGCAACTGACCGAGGTCGAAGCCGGCCAGTTGCTGAGCGCGGCTGGCGTGCCGGTAGCGGAGACGCGCCTGGCGACGACCGCCGACGAAGCGGTCGCAGCCGCGGAGGCGCTCGGGTTCCCGCTGGTGATGAAGGTCGTGTCGCCGGACATCGCTCACAAGTCGGACATCGGTGGCGTCGTCGTCGGCGTCAAAGACGCTGACGAGGTCCGCGCGACCTTCGACCAGATCAACGCCGCCGTCTCCTCGGCGGCGCCGAACGCGACCGTTGATGGCATCGCCGTCCAGGCGATGGCGCCTCCTGGGACCGAGGTGATCGTCGGAGCGACGACGGATCCGCAGTTCGGCCCGGTGATGATGTTTGGCCTCGGTGGGGTCTTCGTCGAAGTGATGAAGGACGTGGCGTTCCGCATCGTGCCGCTCGAGGAGCGCGACGCCAAGCAGCTGGTGCGGGAGATCAAGGGCTTCCCGCTGCTGGAGGGAGCGCGGGGGACGGAGCCGGCGGACCTCGATGCACTCGAGTCGCTGATCCTGAAGGTCTCCGAAGTGGTCGACGCCAACCCGGAGATCGCCGAGCTCGACCTGAACCCGATCTTCGCCTCGCCGAACGGCGCGATGGCGGCCGACGCGCACATCGTGCTGGCGGAGGCGTAACCCGTGCCGATCGACCAGGCGCGACTGCACCGGGCGCTCAACCCCTCGAGCGTGGCTGTCGTCGGCGACAAGGGCCCGCAGTACCAGTGGCTCTCGAACCAGAAGGACTTCACCGGTGAGCTGTACTCCGTGCAGCTCGACGAGAAGGAGATCCCCGGGATCGAGGAGAAGGGGATCACCAACTACAAGTCGCTGAAGGACATCCCGGGCGAGATTGACCTCGTGATCTGCGCGGTGCCGCGGCAGGTGACGCCGTTCGTCGTCGGCGACGCGATCGAGAAGGGCGTCGGCGGGATCAGCATGTTCACCTCGGGCTTCGCGGAGACGAGGGAGCCCGAGGGGATCGAGCTGCAGGCGAAGCTGGTGCAGATGTGCACCGACGCGGGGATGCCCCTCGTCGGGCCGAACTGCATGGGCGTCTACAACCGCAAGCTCGGGGTGAAGTTCGGCCAGGGGCTCGAGCACGGCGACGGCGGCGACATCTCGGTGATCTCGCAGAGCGGGACGCACGGGATCGGGATGACGAACGGCGCGCAGTCGGTCGGCATCAAGGTCACGCGCACGATCTCGTTCGGGAACGGCGTGATCCTCAACGAGTCGGACTACCTCGAATACCTGATGAACGATCCGGAGACGCCGGCGATCGCGATGTACCTCGAGGGCACGCGCGACGGCCGCCGCTTCTTCAACACGCTGCGCGAGGCGGCGAAGCGGAAGCCGGTGATCGTCTGGAAGGGTGGTCGCTCGACCGCCGGATCGCGCGCCGTGAACTCACACACCGGCTCACTCGCCTCCTCGCAGTCGGTCTGGGACGCGATGCTGAAGCAGACCGGCGCGATCGCGGTCGGCTCGATCGAGGAGGCGATCGACGCGATGGCGGCGCTCGTCCACACCAACAAGCCAACCGGCCGCGACATCGCGCTGATCGCGATGACCGGCGGGCAGTCGGTGGCGATCACCGACCAGTTCGAGCGCTTTGGGTTCAACGTGCCGGAGCTGTCGCAGTCCTCGTACGACCGATTCGCCGAGTTCTTCATGACGGTCGGTGGGTCCTACCGGAACCCGTTCGACGCGGCGTCGACGATCCGGAGCGAGGCGGAGAACCTGCAGAAGATCCTCGAGATCCTCGCTGACGAGCCGATCATCACCGGCGGCGTTGCGCTGGAGTTCCGCTCGCGCGGCTACGACAAGCCCGAGGACCTCGACGAGATCCTCGATCTGCTCGACGACTACCGGACGAAGGTGAACCAGCCGGTGGTGCTCGTCATGCCAACCCACGGTGTGATGACCGGTGATGTCGAGGAGGCCGCGAGCGTCCGCGATCGCTGCGCGGAGCGCGGCTTCCCGGTCTATCCGACCTTCGAGCGCGGCGCCCAAGGTCTCAGCCGGGTGGTGAGTTACCACGCTGGCTAGGATTCCCGACCGATCTCGATCCTGAGGGGGCGCCGCTCCCCGTCTTCTCGATCAGCGCTACGCGCTGAGGGCGCTCAGGGCCTGAGCCGGGTCGTGAGCTACCACGCCGGGTAGGTTGGTGATCCTCGGCCGCTAGCTCCCTGCGAGTGCTGATGCGATCGGCGCGAGCGCTTCGTGGTCCTTCTCGAAGACCGTGAAGTAGGAGAAGCCGAACCGCTCGCGGTGCGCGCGCAGCTCCTCGGTGATTTCGTCCCCCGTCCCGATCAGGACGAACGGCGATCCGAGGACGTCCTCCGCTGTCAGCGGGGCGAGTCGCTCGGCCGTCGCCGCGGCCTCTGCGTCGCGGTCGTCGGTGACGACCACCGACTGCACCAGCGCGTGGAACTCGAGGTCTGCGAGGCGCTCGCCGGCCTCGGAACGGACGAGCGCGACGCGCTCGTCGACCGCCGCCGGGCCGAAGCCCGCCGGCTCGTGGCGCTGGCCGTCCTCGAGAGTGCGGCCCATGCCGGTGAAGCCGACGATGCCGGCTTCGCGCGCGGCGAGGCGGAGTAGGCGGCGGCCGTTGCCGCCGATCAGCAGCGGGAGCGGCTGCTGGACCGGCGACGGCCAGAGGGTGTGGTCGCGGAGCCGGTAGTGATCGCCCTCGAAGGTGACGGACTCGCCTCGGAGGAGGGCGTTCACGATGGTGGCGGACTCGCCGAGGCGGGCGACGCGGGTGGCGGCGTCGTCGAAGGGGAGGCCGATCTCCTCGTACTCGGGGCGGGAGTGGCCCGCGCCGAGCCCCAGCTCGACACGACCGCCGCTGAGCACGTCGAGGGCCGCGGCTTCGCGCGCGGTCATCGCCGGGTGCCGCAGGTCGTTGTTGAGGACGAGCGTCCCGAGGCGAATCCGCTCGGTGGCCGCCGCAGCGTTCGCGAGCGCGACGAACGGCGGCAGCAGGCCCTCGACGAGGTGGTCCGCGACCGAGAGGGTGTCGTAGCCGAGCGCCTCCGCCCGGCGGGCGAGCGCGGTCCAGTCGCTCGGACCGGCGAGGGCACGCGCGCTGACGCCGAACCGGAACGGTCGCATCGCTCATCCATTCATTCGTGTAGACGAATGTAACCGATGGGCGCGCTGCGATCGCCGGCTGCGATACTGGCCGCCGACGAGGGGTGGGATCGGTGGCGGATACGAACGCGAACGTGGAGGCGCTGTGGGCGCTGACCGGCGGCGAGCCCTCGGCGATCGACGCGCTGACCGTCAGCGGGCCCGCACAGGTGCTGCCGTCGCGGTTCGCGGTGACGGAGTCGGCCACGGCCTCGATCGGCGCCGCTACGGCCGCGGCCGCCGACCTCCTCGTCGCTCGCGGCGGGCCGAGGCAGGCCGTCACGATCGACCGCGCGCATGCCGCTGCCGCGTTCTCGATGGAGCGCCTGCTCCGCCGTGACGGTTCGAGCGGGGACCTCTGGGCCTCGCTGTCGGGGCTCTACGAGGCTCGCGATGGTCGTTTCGTCCAGCTGCACTGCAACTTCCCGCACCACGCCGCCGGCGTCGCGCGGCGGCTCGGGGTGCCCGAGGAGCGCGCCGCGTTCGAGACGGCGATCGCGGACTGGGACGCCGAGGAGCTGGAGAGCGCGCTGATCGACGTCGGGATGGTCGGCGCGATGTACCGGACGCTGGAGGAGTGGGACGCGCACCCTCACGCCGCGGCGACCCGAGGGTTGCCGGTCCTCGAACTGACGCAGCTCGACGGCGCGGGCGGGCGCGAGCTGGCTCTCGCGTCGCGACCGCTCGAGGGTGTACGGGTCCTCGATTGCTCGCGTGTCCTCGCGGGGCCGGTGGCGGGGATGACGCTCGCGAGCCACGGTGCGGATGTGCTGCGAGTGGGGGCGGACCACCTGCCGTTCACCGGCGCGGTGGTGGCGACTGGCTTCGGCAAGCGAAACGCGAACATCGACCTCCGGAGCGAGGAGGGACGGGCGACGTTCACGCGCCTGCTCGGCGAGGCGGACGTGCTGATCGACGCGTTCCGGCCGGGCGCCCTCGCGAGCCACGGGTTCAGCGCCGAGGACGTGGCGCGGATTCGCCCGGGGATCGTCGTCGTGCAGATCTGCGCGTTCGACTGGGACGGCCCGTGGGGCGGCCGGCGCGGGTTCGATTCGATCATCCAGACGACGACCGGGATCGCGATGGCCGCCGCCGGCGAGGCCGGCCGGCCGGTGCACCTGCCGGTGCAGGCGCTCGACCACGCGACCGGGTTCCTCGGAGCGTTCGCAGCCATGCGGGGCCTCGCGCGCCGGCAGTCCGAGGGCGGGTCGTGGCTGGCGCGGCTGTCGCTGCTGCGGACGCGGAACTGGCTCGTCGGCCTCGGCGAGGGCGGGGAGCCGGATGAGCCGATCGACCTCGAGGAGTACATGGACGAGGTGGATTCGGGGTTCGGGCGGCTCACCGCGGTGCGCGCGGTCGGCGGCCTCGCGGCGAGCCCACCTCGATGGGATCGGGCGCCCTCGGAGATCGGGTCCGCGGCGGCGGAGTGGGTGTAGCTACCAGCGTTCACGGCCGGGTGAAGTCGATGACTCTTGTTAGCCGTTCCGGACTGGAAGATTTCGAGCTTCCGCTTCGGATTCGAGAGCAACTCGTGCGCTCGGGCTTCTGCTCGATCGACGCATCGCTTCGTTTCGCTGCCGTTGAACTTGACCTCTGGTGGGACAGCCCGTCGTTGCACTGGAGTTCGAAGTCCGATGGTGAAGCACGCCACTTCATCCAGTTCTTGGTTTGGGCAGACAGCACTCTCAGCCAAGTCGACAAGGCCGTGCGAAGAACGGGTGACCAAGTCCTAATCAAGAGTTGGTCGATCCTTGGGGAAGATCCCCTCCGTCGTAAGTTCCGCGCCCTTCGGAACGAGGGCCTCAAGGAGGCCCGAGATCAAGCGCCATGGATTCCGGAGCGGCAAGAGGGTTCGAAGGTTTTGGAGTTCCGGAGGTTGGGGTCAGCCGGTGATTCCGACACGTATCCGCGGTTCGATTCGCTTCAGTACCTGGCTTGGATCCGCGACGCGGCCCTCCCCCACGTCATGAAAGCGATCGACTTGGAAGTTCTCGGGCCGGAGCCTTTTGACACCGACCTCCCGATAGAGGATCAGATGGCGTTTCCTGGGATCGATCCTTGGACGAGCAGCGCGGAGCCCGAAGTCGCAGCCCTCAGAGCCTGGCGCGGGACACCCCCGGTATCACATTGACCCGTCATACCCCCGAGGGGTAGCGTTTTCGATATGACCGCGTCCCCGGATTCGCACTCTCCCCCTGCTGACGTGCCCCCTGCGGGCGGGTCTGTCCGGCAGGTGTATCTCGATAACGCCGCGTCGACCGCGGTGCGGCCCGAGGTGCTTGACGTCATGTTGCCGTTGTTCTCGCACGACTTTGCCAACCCGTCGGCGCATCATGCCGGCGGGCGGCGCGCGGCCGAGGCGCTGGACGCGGCGCGCGACTCGGTCGCCGAGGTGCTGGGGGCGCTCTCCGAGGAGATCGTGTTCACCTCGGGTGGGACGGAGAGCATCAACGCGGCGCTGAAGGGGGTCGCGTTTGCGCAGGCGGACGCGGGGGCCGGGCGCCACGTCATCACCACCGAGGTGGAGCACCACGCGGTGCTGCACTCGTCGCATTACCTCGAGCGGTTTGGGTTCGAGGTCGAGCTGCTGCCGGTCGACGAGTTCGGGCGGGTGACGCCGGCCGAGGTTGCGGAGGCGGTTCGGGCGGACACGATCCTCGTGTCGGTTGGGTACGCGAACAACGAGGTGGGGACGGTCCAGCCGATCGCCGCGATCGCGGAGGCGGTGAAGGCGCGCGCGGCGGAGCTGGGGCGGCAGATCCCGATTCACACCGACGCGGTGCAGGCGGCGTCGTCGTTGCCGCTGAACGTCGACCTGCTCGGCGTCGATCTGCTGTCGCTCTCCGGGCACAAGTTTGGCGGGCCGAAGGGGACCGGGCTGCTCTACATCCGACGTGGGGTGCCGTTCCTCGAGCAGACGTCTGGCGGGGGGCAGGAGCGGCAGCGCCGCTCTGGCACCGAGAACGTGCCCGGCGTCGCGGGGATGGCGCGAGCGCTCGAGCTGGCGCAGGCGGAGCGCGACACCTTCCGCGAGCGCACCTCGGAGCTGCGCGACCGGCTGCTGGAGCGGATCCTCGACGCCTGTCCCGACGCGCGGCTCAACGGTCATCCGACGGAGCGCCTGTCGCACAACCTCCACCTCTGCTTCCCCGGCGTGGAGGGCGAAGCGTTGGTGGAAGCGCTCGATGGTCGGGGGATCGAGTGCTCGGCGGGCGCGGCGTGCACCTCGGCGACGTGGGAGCCGAGCCACGTGCTGCTGGCGATGAACGTGCCGCTGGAGCTGGCGATCGGGTCGCTGCGGATGACGCTGTCGCCGCAG
>JANQNP010000064.1 GCA_028279505.1 Dehalococcoidia bacterium | reverse complement strand
GCGGAACAGCTTGATGCGCTGGACCAGTTTGCCCTCCAGCTCTGCGTTGTTATGTGAATCTCGAAGCTCTGGGCCAGCGCCGCGACCGGCCCTCGCGCTCCCTCGGATGCCCTCGTGTTGAGGTAGTAGTACTGCTTCGCGGCTCGCGCCGCCTCGTAGCGCTCGCCCTCGCTCGAGGGCGCGTCGACGCCAACGAGTTCGCACGCCCGCTCGATCCACTCGGCGTGTACCTCGTGATCCCAGCGCTCAGGCGACGGCACCGCAGCCGGATCGGCGCGCAGCAGCTCGAGGTACTCCGCGTGTCTTGGTCCCTGCCACGCCTCACGCTCAGCCAGGATCCAGCGTTCGGGATCGCCCCCGAGCAGCGGCGTAAACGCCTCACCCGCGAGGCGCTCCCACTCGGGGTAGTACCGATCGACGTCGAGAATGACTCCGTCGAGGTCGAGCAGCAGGATCGGGCGCCCGGTCACGCCAGTGACCAGGCCGGGCGAGGCACCGGGCCCGACAATCTAGTCGCGCAGCGGCACGATCTCCGTGAGCACACCCATGACGCTCGTCGGGTGGAAGAACGCCGCCGTCTGCCGCCCGTCCGCCGTCCGAGGCAGCTCAACCTGTCGCATGCCCGCCGCCTCCAGGCGCGCCGCCTCCTCGGCGACGTCCTCCGCAGCGAAGCACATGTGGTGCATCCCCGGCCCGAACTTCGCGAGGTAGCGCGCGGTCCCGGTCTGCGCGCCTTCCTTCGGGATCAGCACCTCGACCTGGGTCTGGCCGTCACCCACCTGGAAGAAGTAGTTGTAGGTCTGCTCCGGGACGAAGAAGCTGCCGTCCGGCCACTTCGATCGCTCCTCGTCGACGGTGAGGCCGAGCTGATCGCCGAGGATCGCCTTCGCCTCCTCGATCGTGTACGCGACGAGTCCCAGGTGATCGAGCCGAACGAAACCCACGTATTGCTCCTAGCTGCTGTCTCGGCGCGTCGGTTACTCGCCGCCGTCGCCGCCTTCACCGCCACCCGCGTCGCCCTCGGGTGCTCCGTCTGAGCCGCTGTCGCCACCGCCACCGGCGAGACCGCGCGCCTTCTCCACCGCGTCACCCGCGGCATCGGCCGCCCGGCTCGCGGCGTCGCCGGCCATGTCCGCGGCGGAAGCCGCAGCGTCGCCGGCCTTCTCGGCCACCTCGCCGGCCGCGTCGATCGCCGCCTCGGCCGCATCGCCCGCCGCTTCCACCGCGCGCGACGCCGCGCTGCCAGCGGCTTCGGCTGCGTCGCTGGCCGCGTCCGTCGCGCGATCAGCGGCGTCGCCGACGGCCGAGGAGCCTCGGCCGAACATGCCCTTGATCGAATCCAACAGTCCCATGTCGCTCCTCCCGGCGCGGCAGCACCGCGCCCTGGCCTCCGTGCCAGCGCGCAATGTACGTGATTCCGTCGGTGTTCGCGTAGACTGATCTCACAAGCCACTTCAGACGAAGAGATCATCGATGGATGTACTGACTGCGCTCGCGACACGGCGTACCGCCGCCGGCTTCGCGCCGGATCCCGTCGACCGCGCCGTCGTCGAGCGCCTGATCGAGGCCGCCACCTGGGCGCCGAACCACAAGCACACCGAGCCCTGGCGATTCCACGTGCTCGCGGGCAACGCCCGCTCTGCTCTCGCGGATCGAGTCGCCGCTTGGCTACGTGACTCCGAGGGCGCGAGCGAGTCCCAGATCGAGTCGACGTGTAAGAAGCTTGTCCGCGCTCCGGTGCTCATCATTCTCACGCAGGCCGGCACGCCCGACGATCCGATGCGCGACCTCGAGGACTACGCCGCCTGCTCAGCTGCGGCGCAGAACCTGCTGCTCGCCGCCACCGCCGAGGGCCTCGTATCGAAGTGGAGCACCGGCAAGCTCGCCACCATGCCGCCGGTGTTCGAGCACCTGGGCCTCGAGCCACACGACCGCATCGTCGGCTACCTCTACCTCGCCCACCCGCCCGAGGGCACTGAGGCGCAGCGCGCCGAGCGGCGCCCGCCGGTAGTCGACTGGCACGGCTTCGAGGGCTAGCGATCGACCGAGGTCAGACCGCGGCGAACGCCTCGCGCGCGACGGCGATCGTGCGGTCGATCAGCTCCTCGTCGTGTGCGAGCGAGAGGAACCATCCTTCGTACTGCGACGGCGCGAGGTGGATCCCACCGTCGAGCATCGCGCGATGGAAGCGACCGAACGCCTCGGTGTCGGAGGTCGTCGCCTCGGCGTAGTTGGTCGGCGCGCTCTCGCGGAAGAACGCAGTGATCGTCGAGCCGGCCTGCACAACGGTCAGCGGCACCCCGGCGGCGGCGGCGCCAGTCTCGAGGCCCGCCCCCAGCCGCTGCCCCATCGCCTCGAGCCGCCCGTACGCGCCCTCGGTGCTGAATAGCACGTCGAGCGTCGCCGTCCCGGCGGCCATCGCGAGCGGATTCCCGGAGAGCGTGCCGGCCTGGTAGATCGAGCCGGCTGGCGCCATCTGCTCCATCAGCGCGCGCGACCCGCCGTAGGCGCCCACGGGCAGCCCGCCGCCGATGATCTTGCCGAGCACCGTGATGTCCGGCGTCACGCCGTACCGCTGCTGCGCCCCACCCTTCGAGGCGCGGAAGCCGGTGATCACCTCGTCGAAGACGAGCAGCGCGCCGGACTCGTCGCACAGCGATCGCAGGCCCTCGAGGTACCCGTCTGCCGGTGGGATCACGCCCATGTTCCCGGCGATCGGTTCGACGACGATCGCCGCGACCTGGTCGCGATGTGCCTCGAGCGCTTCACGCGCTGCTGCGAGGTCGTTGTACGGCGCGACCAGCGTCTGCGCCGCCATCGCCGCGGGCACGCCGGGCGAGTCGGGTAGCGCCAGTGTCGCGACGCCGGATCCAGCGGCGGCGAGCAGCCCGTCCGCGTGGCCGTGGTAGCAGCCCTCGAACTTGAGGATCAGGTCGCGGCCGGTGGCACCCCGTGCGAGGCGGAGTGCGCTCATCGCGGCCTCGGTGCCGGAGTTGACGAAGCGCACCATCTCGACGGACGGCACCGCGTCGATGACGCGGTCGGCGAGCTCCAGCTCGGCCTCCGTCGGTGCGCCGAACGACGTGCCGAGGGGTGCCGCCTGCTGGACCGCCGCGACCACCTGCGGGTGTGCGTGCCCGAGGATCAGCGGCCCGTACGAGGAGACGTAGTCGACGTACTCGTTGCCATCGACGTCGGTGACGATCGCGCCCTGGCCGCTCGCCAGGACGACGGGGTCGCCGCCGACGGAGTTGTAGGCGCGGACGGGCGAGTCGACACCGCCGGGCAGCAGCCCTCGGCCGCGCTCCATCACGGCGCGGGAGCGCTCGTGGCTGACCGCGGATGCGGGTGACGTCGTCGTTGCGTTAGTCATGCGTGGCCAACCATCGTGCTGCTTCTTTGGCGTGGTAGGTGATCAGGATGTCGGCGCCGGCGCGGCGAATCGACGTCAGCGTCTCGAGGATGATCCGCTCCTCCTCGAGCCAGCCGTTCGCGATCGCGGCCTTGAGCATCGAGTACTCGCCCGAGACGTTGTACGCGGCGAGCGGTAGGTCGGTGCGGTCGCGGACCTGGCGAATCACATCGAGGTAGGCGAGCGCCGGCTTCACCATCGTGATGTCGGCGTGCTCGGCCTCGTCGGCCTCGACCTCGCGCAGCGCCTCGCGCGCGTTGGCGGGGTCCATCTGGTAGCCGCGGCGGTCGCCGAATTGCGGCGCGGAGTCAGCGGCCTCGCGGAACGGGCCGTAGTAGCCCGAGGAGTACTTCGCGCTGTAGGCCATGATCGCCGTCTCGGCGAAGTCCGCCTCGTCGAGCGCCTCGCGGATCGCCCCCACGCGCCCGTCCATCATGTCCGAGGGCGCGACGATATCGGCGCCAGCCTCGGCGCAGCTCACCGCCATCTGCGACAGCAGCGGCAGGCTCTCGTCGTTCAACACCTCGCCGGTCGCGCTGAGCACGCCGCAGTGCCCGTGGTCGGTGTACTCGCACAGGCACACGTCACAGATCACCGCGAGGTCGGGGTCGACGTCCTTCAGCACGCGCACCGCCTGCTGCACGATACCGTCCGACGCGTAGCCCTCGCTGCCGGTCGCATCCTTCGAGGCCGGCAGCCCGAACAGCAGCACCGCGCGCACGCCAAGCGATCGCAGCTCGCGCGCCTCCGCGCCGAGCTGGTCGGTCGAAAGGCGGTACTGGTCCGGCATCGACTCGATCGGCTCGCGCACGTCGCTGCCGTGCGTCACGAACAGCGGGTACACGAACGACGACGGCTCGAGCCGCGTCTCGCGCACGAGCCCGCGCAGCGCGGCAGTCCGCCTCGTGCGTCGCGTTCGCGTGAACCCGCTGGTCGCGGTCCGTCGTTCCAGTTCGGCAATCACGAGGCGTGCTCCACTTC
Source organism: Dehalococcoidia bacterium (assembly GCA_028279505.1). Lineage (GTDB taxonomy): Bacteria > Chloroflexota > Dehalococcoidia > UBA2979 > UBA2979 > UBA6627. The sequence goes on along the minus strand of JANQNP010000064.1, from coordinate 15,399 downwards.
CGCGGCGGCGGTCGTCGTGGCCGCGCGCCGCTCCCAGAGGTGACCGCGCAGCGCTGCCACCAGGCCGGGCACGGAGTGCTCGGTGGCGACCACGTCCGGCTCCAGGCCCAGCCCCCGCGCGGTCTCGGCGGTGCTCGGTCCGATGCAGGCGATCGTCGCGTCGCTCAGCGGCGAGAGGTCGCCATCGAAGATCGCGGCCAGGTTCTTGACGGTGGATGAGGAGGTGAACGTCGCCGCGTCGACGGCGCCACCGCGGATCGCGGCGAGCACCTCGGTTGGTGGTTCCGCGGGCGCCGCGGAGAGGTAGAGGGTCAGCGACTCCACGAGGGCGCCCGCGGCTTCGAGGCCGGCCGGCAGCGCGGGCTGGGCGCCCTCGGCGCGTGGCAGCAGCACCGGCTCATTGCGTATCCCGCCCGCCTCGATCATCGCGGCAGCGGCAGCCTCGCCGGTCGCCTCGTCCGGCACGAGGTCGGCGATCAACCCGCGCGCGGCCATCGTCCGCGCCGTCGCCGCGCCGACCGCGCACAGCCGAGTGTTCGCGAACGCCCGCGCGTCGGCGCCAGCCTCGGCGAGGGCGTCGAGGAACGCGTCGACCGCGATCGCCGAGGTGAACGCCACCCACGCGTACCGGCCCTCACGCAGCTTATGAGCGGCGCCCGAGACCGCCGCCGGGTCGGCGCGCCGTTGGGCCTCGATGGTCGGCAGCTCGAGGGGGCGCGCCCCCTCGAGGCGCAGCGCGTCGACCAGCGTCGACGCCTGCCGCCGGCTCCGCGTCACCAGCACCCGCTTCCCCGCGAGCGGGCCCAGCGAGGCGGGATCGAGCTGTTCGCGGAGCCGTACGACCTCGCCCACGACGAACAGCGCCGGCGACCGCACCTCGTGCTCGCGTGCGGCCGCGGCGATCGCCGTGAGCGGCGCGGCCACCACGCGCTGGTTGGAGGTAGCCGCTTCTTGGACCAGCGCGGCCGGCGTGTCGGCCGGTCGCCCGCCGGCGATCAGCGCGTCGGCGATCGCCTCGAGCCGCCCGACGCCCATCAGCACGACGAGCGTGTCGGCCGCCGTCGCGAGACGGTGCCAGTTCGCCTGCTCCTCGGGCTTCGTCGGATCCTCGTGGCCCGTGACGACAGCGAAGGAGACCGCCACTCCTCGGTGGGTGATCGGGATGCCTGCGGCAGCCAGTCCGGCAATCGCGGAGGTGATGCCGGGCACCTCGGTGCAGGGGACGCCGGCCTCGGAGAGGGCGATCGCCTCCTCGCCACCGCGGCCGAACACGTACGGGTCGCCGCCCTTGAGGCGAACGACGCGCCGGCCAGCGCGGCCGTGCTCCACGAGGCAGGCGTTGATCTCGTCCTGCGTCATCGCGTGGCGGGTCGGCTCCTTGCCGGCGTTGATCAGCTGCGCGCTCGCCGGAGCCTCGGAGAGGAGTTCGGCTGGCGCGAGGCGGTCGTAGACCACCACCTCGGCGCGCCGCAGCGCCTCGAGGCCGGCCTGTGTCACCCAGCCCGGATCGCCCGGCCCGGCGCCGACGAGCCAGACGTGACCGAGCGGAGTCACGCCGACGCTCCGCTCGCCACCGCCGCCTGCAATCGCTCGCCGAGGGCGCGACCGATCGCTGCGGCGTCGATCGTCGGTCCGGTCGCGTCGCCGAAGTCGGGCATCGCATCGTCGCTGGCCGCGAGCATCCCGCGTACCGACAGCAGCGCGCCGTCGACGGTCGCGTACGCGCCGACCGGCAGCGAGCAGCCGGCGCCCAACGCCTCGAGGAACCCGCGCTCCGCGTCGGTCGCCGCGTGCGCGTCGGGATCGTCGAGGGCTGCGAGCCGCCCGAGGGTCGTCGCATCATCGTCGCGGCACTGGATGCCGAGCGCGCCCTGACCCGGCGCCGGCAGGAACTGCATCGCGTCGAAGAGCTGCGTCGCCTCGCCCAGCCGGCCGAGCCGCTCCAGCCCGGCCGCGGCGAGGATCGCGCCGTCGTAGTCGCCGCCGGCGACCTTCGCGAGCCGCGTATCGACGTTGCCGCGAATCTCCGCGATCTCGAGGTCGGGTCGCAGCGCCCGCAGCAGGGCCACCCGCCGCCGCGAGCTGGTGCCGACACGCGCGCCCTTAGGCAACGCCGCCAGCGGCCGGCCCTCGGAAGCGACGAGCACGTCTCGCGGATCGGCGCGCTCCGGGACGGCGGCGATCACGAGGCCGGGAACGGCCTCGGTCGGTACGTCCTTCAGCGAGTGGACGGCGACGTCGGCACGGCCGTCGAGGAGGGCCTCCTCCACCGCCTCCACGAAGACGCCACGACCGCCGAGCACGCTGAGCGGCGTTGAGCGGTCCTGGTCGCCCTCGGTGCTGACCTCGACGAGCTCGACCTCGAGGTTGGGGTGAGCATCCCGCAGCCGCTCGGCCACGGTGGTCGCTTGCACGAGTGCGAGGCGAGAGCCACGCGTCGCGATCCGGAGCGCGGCCATCAGCCGGCGGCGTCGGTGTCGCGCGGCGGCGCCCCGACCGGCTCGGCGTCGTCGAGCTGGAAGAGGGTGCGCACCGCCTCGATGTAGTGCTGCTCGCGGTCGCCGCGCGTGCGCAGCGTCATGATCGGGTCGTGCAGCAGCCGCTTCACGATCGAGCGGGTCAGCGCGTCGACCTCACGTCGGAGGTCGTCGTCCGCGCCCATCCGCTTGAGCGACTTCTCGAGGGCGGCAACACGGATCTCCTCGGCGCGCCCATTTAGCGACGCGATCGTCGGCTTCGTCCGCAGCCGATCGAACCAGGCGAGGAAGTCGGCGACCTCCTCGTCGAGGACGGCCTCGACCGCTGGCAGTTCCCGCTCGCGCGCTCGCCCGTTCTCGGCGGAGATCTCCTGCAGCCCCTCCATGTCGTAGTAGGTCACGCCGGGCAGCGACGCCACCCGTGGATCGAGGTCACGCGGCATCCCGATGTCGATCGCGATCAGCGGCGCACCCTCGCGCCGCTCGACCGCCTTCCGCATCAGCTCGAGGTCGACCAGCGTGCCGGGCGCTCCGGAGGCAGCAACGACCACATCGCTCGTCGCGATCGCATCGCCCAGCTCCTCGAAGGGCATCGCGCGTCCGCGCAGCTCGCCGGCCAGCGCCTCCGCGCGGGTGAACGTGCGGTTCACGACCACGACGTCGCTGACGCCCTGGTCGACGAGCGCCTCGGCCGTCAGACGGCCGGCCTCGCCGGCCCCGATCACGAGGACGCGCGCCCGCCTGATATCCGGGTGCAGATCCCGCGCCTGGCGCGCGGCGATCGAGGAGACGGACATCGCGTGGTGCCCAATCGCGGTCTCGTGGCGGGCCCGACGCCCGGCGCGGATCGCGCCGTGCATCACGTGCACGAGGATCGCGTCTTCCATCCCGGCGCCCGCAGCGGCCGAGAAGGCGCCACGGAGCTGCCCCATGATTTCGAACTCACCGAGGACCAACGACTCGACGCCGGAAGCGACGCGGTAGAGGTGGCGGATCGCCTCCGCGTCATGCCGCACCTCGAAGTGCCGGCTGACGCGGTCCTCGGAAGCCCCCGTCTCGGCGCCAATGAACTCGATCAGCCGCTCCGGCTCCTGGTGCCCGGAGACGTAGAGCTCGAAGCGGTTGCAGGTCGACAGGATCGCGCTCGGGCCGAGCGTCGCCTGGGCGCGCGCGGTCGCGTCTTCGAGGGCGTCGCCGGGAATGGCGATCGCCTCGCGCACCGCGATCGGCGCGGTGCGATGGCTCATCGTCGCGAGGGTCAGCACGGGTCTAGTCCCCGCCCGCAACGTCCGCAGTGATCTTGTCGGCGTCGGCGACCTCGGCGGCGCGGGGCTTGAGCGGCTGGTCGATGCCGAGCGACGCGATCAGGCGGCTCTTCGCGGCCTCATAGTCGCCGGCCTTCAGCAGCGCCTGCAGCTCGTCGTCGATCGCCTCCTGCCATGTGTCGGCGGAGATGCGGTTCGGGCAGCCCTTGCAGAGCAGCGGCGGTGGCGTGCGCACGAGCGAGCAGCCACCCGCACACTCACGGTCGCGCTGGCGGGCCATGACGCGGACCTCGGCGAGCAGATCGCCGAGCAGCTCCACGTCTTCGGAGAGGAACTCCTCCATGCGCTCGCGTAGCCAGCGGGCCAGCGCCGGGCTGCTGCCGCCGGTCGAGCTGGCGATCGCGATCTTCCCGCGCTTCGCGAGCGACGGGAGGATGAAGTCGCAGTTGTCGACGTCGTCGGCCGCGTTCACCCAGATGTCGCGGGATCGCGCCTCGTCGGCGACCTGCTTGTTCACCTCGCCGTCGTCGGTCGCGACCATCACGACCTCGTAGCCTTCGGTGTCGCCGGCCTCGAACGGCCGCTCGATCCAGCTGGCGCGACCGTCGTCGACGTATTGCTTCACCTCGGGGATCAGTTCGGGCGCGACGATCGTCACACGCGCGCCGGCGTCGACCAGCTTGTGCACCTTCTCGTCGGCGACGTTGCCGCCGCCCACCAGCAGCACTGGTCGGTCGCCCATCTCCCAAAAGACCGGGTAGTAACCCACGAGTTGCCTCCACCTCGTTGCGTTACGCGCGCATCGCCTCCGGGTCCACTCCCACCGAATCGCACCAGGCTCGGTACGCGATCGGCGAGATCTCCGATGGCTTGATCTCACTGCGTCCGCCCCAGAACACGTTGGTGTAGCCGACGCTGATCCCCGCCTCTTCGAGGTGGGCATCAATCGCGGCCTTGTGGTCCAGAACGAGCTGCTTCTCGGTCCCGTGGGCGACGCCCATGATGTTGACGTCGCGGAACTCGGGACCGCCTTCACGCCAGTAGGCGTGTGTCATGATGTGGTGGCGACCCACCTCGCGCCCTGCGTCGAGCTCGCGGCCCGCCGGCACCGCCCAGTGGAAGAGCGCGTTGTACCGGGTGACCCGCTGGCCACCGGCGACGGGCTTCACATGCTCGAGGAACGTCGAGAATCGTCCGATCACGCCCTTCGCCTGGAGCGCGTCCGCGGTCGCGAAGAGATCATCGAGGGTGACTCCCACCTCCTCGGCCCGGCGGGTCCACGGGTCGGCGACGATCTCGTCGAGGTCGAACTCGCGCTTGAGCGCCTCCATCACGCGCCACTCGTGCTCGTCGAGCGGGATCACGTCGGTGTCGATCACCCGCCCCGGCTCGTCGCTGCGCGCCCCCGGCTCGATCTCCCGCCGGCGGGTATGCCCGACACCGAGGGCAAACAGCTTCTTCGCCGGCATGAGCCGGAACGCCTCGGCGCCCACCTGCTCTGCGAGGTAACGCGCGTGCGCCTCGATCGAGAACTGCGGCGGGACCTTGAGCGTGGTCCACAGCCGGTAGCGGGACCCCGCGGTCACCGAGTCCGTCGTCCGAACCACGACGTGCCCCGAGAACGGATCCTGCTCGAACATGTAGTCGAACGCCTCGGAGAGACGGTCCTCCGGCACCTGCCACGCCGCGAGCGAGCCCGTCGCGAGGCTGGTCGTGATCATCGTCTGGCGAACTCGGCGGATCGTCCCCGCCTCGAGCATCGCGCCGATCCGCTCGAGGACGGTCGGCAGCTCGACGCCGGACTGCCGCGCGATCTCCCCGAACGGGTCGCGCTGGAACCCCTGCAGCCGGTCCTCGGAGACACCGAGGATGGCGACGTTGACCGGGTCGTCGATCGTGACCGGGACGGGCGCGGTGGTGGTCATGAGCCAGCCACCGCCGCGGCGACCTCGGCCAGCTCCGAGTGCACCTCGCGAGGGCGCACCCCGCTACCGAGGCCGATCTGGTCGACCAGCTCCCCGATCTCCATCCGCCGGCAGGTGAACATCGGCGTGTCGAACTCGGTGAACGAGGTCGAGTCGGAGACGCGCAGGTCCTTCACCAGCGCGAGGAACTGCCCGGGTGAATCGCCCTCGAAGGCGACGACGAACTCCTGATCGTCGATGCCATACGAGTAGGTCGTGTTGATCTTGATCTCGGGGTAGGCGTGGCCGATCTCGATGTGCTCCGCCATCGCCTTGTTCCGCCGCGTCGCCGACGACTGGTACCAGGCCTTCGTCTTCGCCATCGGGTAGATGAACAGCCAGTCGTTCTTGCCGCCGTCCGAACGGAAGCGGTCGCGCTGCTCGATGCCCGGCGTGTACTGGTTCTGGTACTGCGAGCGCATCGTCATCGAGAGGAACGAGTGCGGCCGCTCCAGCGCCCAGCCGAGCTTCGTGTCGAGCAGCTCGGCGTGCCAGTCCATGATCACGTCGAGGTCATCCGCGACCTGCCAGATCAGGAAGTCGGAGTCGCCGCGCGACCCGACGGTCGAGTAGACCCGCGTCAGCATCCGCTCGTTGGAGTCGACCAGCAGCGAGGCCAGCCGCTCACCGAGGCGCTGCCGTTTCTTCCGTCCCTTCGCACGAACCTCGTCACGCACCTTGAAGAAACTGAACTTCACGAACTGCTTCCCGTGCGGCGACTGTGGCCGGCGAGGCGCCTCGGCCGCCGCCTTCACCCACGGCGGCGGCCCACCCGCGCTGCCGTTGCTCGATCCGTTCGAGGTCGGACGTCCGCTGGTCATCGCGTCGCCAATCCGGCTTCGCGCTCGCGCTCGAGCCCGTAGTTGCACTCGAACAGCTGCTCGATGCGCGCCGCTTCGCCCTCGGTGATGTCCGAAACGTCCGAGGCACCCGCGAACTCATCGAGCTGCTCGCGGTCGTAGATATTCGGGAGGGCGCTCACGACCTCGGGCGTGCGCAGCACGTAGCGCAGCGCCGCCTGGCCGAGCGTCCGCTCACCCGAGGCGGTCAGGAAGTCGAGCTGCTCGATCTTCTTCAGGCCGTTCACCAGCCACGCGCGCGGCCGGTGCTTGCGGTGGTCGTTCGCCGCGAACTTGGTGTCGAGCGTGTACTTGCCCTCGAGCATCCCCGAGGAGTGCGGCACCCGCGTCAGCAGCGACTTGTTCGTGCGGCGTGCCGTCTCGATCAGCTCGCGCCCGGGATCCAGCTCGAGCGCGTTGTAGATCATGTGCACCACCTCGATCGGCAGGTGCTCCATCGCGTAGACGCCCTCCTCGAGCCAGCCGATCGCCGGACCGAGGGCCACGCCGACCGAGCGGACCTTGCCCTCGGCGCGGACGCGATCGATCAGCGTCCAGAGGTCATCGCGTTGGAGGTGCTCCATCCGCACGTTGTGGAGCTGCCAGAGGTCGATGCGGTCGGTGCCCATCCGCTCGAGCGAGTTGTGCAGCGCGCGCTCGACAAAGTTGGGCTCGAAGCAGTGCTCGGCGGGCTGGTGGTTCTTCGCGGAGCGGTCGACCGATTCCCAGTCGTAGCCGAACTTCGTGCTCAGGACGATCCGGTCGCGCTCGGCACCGGGAAAGGCGGTCGCGATGATCCGCTCGCCGCGTCCCTGCCCGTAGGTGTCGGCCGTGTCGATGAAGTTGATGCCACGATCGGTCGCGTCGCGCAGCATCTGCGCCGCGTCCTCATCCGAGTGATCGCCCCACCAACCGGCTGTCAGCGTCCAGACGCCAAACCCGATTTCGGAGACCGACAGGTCGGTCCCCGCGATGGTGCGATAACGCATCGACGACTCCTCGAGGCAGGGTGGTTGGGCCTCGAAGCACCATCGCCGTCGTTCCTCGCACCATCAATGTGTGACTTGGTGCACTATTGCCAGATTTGGTGGACTTCTGCGCATAAGAATCCACCCAGATTGAGATTCCGGTTCGAAGCGATGCGCAGGTTTGCCAGATTTGGTGGATTCGGATTCGGGCGCCTCCGAGGCACCAACCACCCTCCGAGGCGCGAATCGCGGCCCTAGACCACCGGCGCCGTCCCACCGTCCACGTTGACCGACGCCCCGGTCACGTAGCTCGCGCGCTCCGACGCGAGGAAGCAGATCACGTCCCCCGCCTCCTGCGCCTCACCGACGCGACCGAGGGGTACCCGACCGCCCATCCGCTCGTAGTGATCCTCGAGCGTCAGCTCCGGGTTCGAATCCTGCATCGCCTCGACCCGCCGCTCGTGCTGTCCCGCCTTGATCAGCCCGATGCAGACGGTGTTCACGAGGATGTTGTCCGCCGCCAGGTCCCGCGACATCGCCTTCGTCAGCCCGATCCCGGCCGCGCGCGACAACGAGGTGGGCAGCGACCCGGCGCCCGGCGCCTTCCCGCCGCCCGTCGTGATGTTGATGATCCGCCCGCCGCCGGCCGCCTTCAGGTGCGGGATCGCCGCCTGCGAGGCGTAGACGGCCCCGTACACCTTCAGCTTCAGGTCGTAGCTCAGCGCGTCCTCGGTCAGCACCTCGACCGGCATCGCCGACGAGGTCCCGGCGTTGTTCACGAGGATGTCGAGCTGCCCCCACTTCGCGACCACCTCGTTGACCATCGATTCCACCTGGGACTGCTCGGTCATGTCGCAGACGACCCCGACGACCTGGCCGCCCGTCTCGTTGCTGAGCTGCGTCGCAGCGGCCTCGAGCACGTCGGGGCGCCGCGCACAGATCGCGACGCGTGCACCCTCGAGGGCGAGCGCGCGTGCCGCGGCTTTGCCAATCCCGTCGCTCCCCCCGGTCACGATCGCGACTTTGCCATTCAGTCCCATGTCCATGTCGTGTTCCTTCGTCTCGCTCGCGCTGTCTGACTCGCTGACTCGCGGTGCTCGGTGGCTACCAGGAGCCGCCGCCCCCGCCGCCCATCCCGCCGCCGGCGAAACCGCCGCCGCCGAAGCCGCTGCCACCGGACGAGGATGGCGTCGCCACGATCGTCCCGGCGGTGGTCGTCGAGAAATCGCCGATCATCGAGGCGAAGGCGAGCGTGGTGAACGGCCGCTGTGAGATATACCAGCCGCCGGCCCCCGTGAACTCCTCGTCGAGTCCCTCGAACGCCTTCGCCCAGCGGTCGGTCAGCCCGAACACGATCGCGTAGGGCAGGTACTTCGAGAAGATGCCCTGCTGCTCGGCCCAGCGAGCCGTGTCCCGCTCCGCCGTCGCGATCGCCCGCTGGAACCCCAGCACGCGACGCATCATCCCGGTGCCCTTGGCGGTGCGCCGCGGCATCGCGTTCGAGGCGATCGCGACCATCAGGCCGGCGACCGCGATCGGGATCCCGATCAGCGCCCAGGTCGTGAACATCGCGAGCAGCACCGTCGCCACCACCCCGACGATCAACGTGACGATGCCGGTTGCCACCCACGAGCTGCGCACCTGGTCCGGCCGGCGCCGGAACCAGCCGTTGGCCACGACGTCTCGATAGAGGTCGTCCTGCACTGCCTTCAGCCGCTTCACGAACTTTGTCTTCAGGTCCGACAGCAGCACGTCGTCGCCGTCCTCGAACAACCCATCGAGGAGCTCTCGCTCGTACTCGTGCAAGGAGATGTCGGTCTCCTTCAGCCGCTTCAGCCGCCAGTCGTCCTTCGCGAACCAGCCCTCGCCCTCGATCTCCTCGACCGACAGATAGCCCCGCACCGCGAGGTCGATGATCGTTGCCGTCACATCGAGGGGATGCGCCACCTCGTCGACCAGCGTCCCCATCTGGCCGGGCAGCGCATCCTCGGGCGGCGCGAACTCGATCGCGGAGTCGTCGGACGACTCGAAGAGCGGCACGCGCCGCGTCTGGTCATCCTCGGTGCCGAACGCGACGTTGACCGCCGAGCCCACGAATCGCCGGTCGCGCCCGTGCACCCAGATCAGGCGGCTGACCGTGCCGATGCCACCGATCAGCAGCACCGCCGCCGCCCCGATCGTGAACGGCGTCAGCGAGAACGCCCGCAGCAGCGACCAGCGCTCCTCTAGGAGCGGGGGTTGCACGTCGACGACGCCGAGTGGCAGCGCCAGCACTGGAGTCAGCACCTGGCCCGGGACGATCGTTTCCTCGAAGAAGCTGGCCCGCGATCCGTTGAGCGAGGCATTGTCACAAGAACGGCGTGAGCCGGGAGACCCGGAGAAACAGGTGATCTCCTCGAAAGCCTCTGGTGCGCTGACGTTCACGGAGGCGTTTCTGATCAGGACGTCCCAGCCCGGCCCGATCGCGTTGAGGAACAGCTCGTCGTGGTCCCCCTCGAATCGATTCATCGCGCCGACCACCCGGTACCCAATGCGGTACGTGTGGATACCGGTGATGAGTACGTCAGGGTCGCCGACGCGGATCCGGAATTGGTCGCCCTCGGTGCTCAAGTCGAGATCGCTCGGCGCCCCCACCGACGTGTTGACCGAGACCTCTTCGATTCGCAGCACGCGGTCGTGTGTGTCGTCGTAGGTGAACCGGTAGGGGATGTCGCGGAAAATGCCACGCCGCTCGTTCGGACCGAAGTCGTACCTGATCAGCTCTGTGACCAGGACGTCACCGTCGGCTTCGATCTCCCACGTCACTTCGTAGTTCAGGATCTGCTCGATCCCCGACTGCGCCGCGGCCGGTGCCGCGAAGGTCGGGGCGACGAGGAACGCCGCCGCGAGCAGCAGCCCCCCGAGGGTGATCGAACGTATCGAGGTGGTCACGGACGGGCGGCGGGCTGGCGGTCGGCTACTCGCGGGTCCCGAAGTCGACCTGCACCGGCTCGCGCGACTCGGTCTCCGCCTCGAAGTACGGCTTCTCCTCGAAGCCGAACATCCCGGCGACGATGTTCGACGGGAACATCTCGATCGAGTTGTCGTAGTTCAGCACCCGCTCGTTGTAGTAGCGGCGCGCGAACGCGATCTGCTCCTCGGTCTGGGTCAGCTCATCCTGCAGCGACGCGAAGTTCTCGTTCGCCTTCAGGTCCGGGTAGGCCTCGGAGAGCGCGAAGAGCTGACGGAGCATGCCGGTCAGCATGTTCTCCGCCTGCGCGCGCTGCTCCACGTCGGGCGCGGCGATCGCCTGCTGGCGCGCCTGGATCACCGCCTCGAGCGTCTCCCGCTCGTGCGAGGCGTACCCGCGCACCGTCTCGACGAGGTTCGGGATCAGGTCGTAGCGCCGCTTGAGCTGCACGTCGATCTGCGACCACGCCGTCTCGACGCGGTTCCGCAGCCCGACCAGCCGGTTGTAGGTCAGCGCCAGGTACCCGCCGATCACGACGATCAGTACGACGAGGACGATCAGTGCGATGCCCATCCGAAACCCTCCCGTCCGAGGTGGCTAGACACGTTCGTTGATCTCGCCGGCGAGCGCGACATCGAGGTCCGTGATCCCACCGGCGTCGTGCGTCGACAGCGCGATCCGCACGCGGTTGTAGACGTTGCTCAGCTCCGGGTGGTGGTTCTTCCGCTCCGCGAGCACCCCGACCTGCGCGATGAACCCGAGCGCCTCGACGAAGTCGCGGAACTCGAACTCGCGCACGATCGCATCGCCGTCGCGGGACCAGCCATCGAGCCCACCGAGGGCGCTCGAGATCGCGTCGTCGCTGAGTCGGTCGGCCATCGTCGCCCCCCGTCGCTTCGAGATCCCGGGGCCGGGATCCGGAGCTAGGGCGGAGCGTAGCACGCGCCGATTCCCGAAGATTCACCGTTCACTTGTCGCGCCACGGCACGGGCGCGAGACTGAGGCCAACACCCGGCGCGGACCAGAAACGGCGGCCGACATGCCCTCCATCCTCGAGACGTTCGAAGCCCTCCACGCCACCTCGAAGTCGATGGCTGCCCGCGCCGCCACTGTCTTCCCGTCCGGCGTCACGCACGACGCGCGCGCGTTCGAGCCGTTCCCGATCTACGTCGAGCGTGCCGAGGGCGGCCGCAAGTGGGACGTCGACGGCAACGAGATCGTCGACTACATCGGCGGCCACGGCGCGCTGCTCTTGGGCCACAACCGTCCCGAGGTCATCGAGGCCGTGCACGGCGCGCTCGCGCGCGGTACCCACTTCGGCTCCTCGCACGACCTCGAGATCGCCTGGGGCGAGCAGGTGCTGAAGATGGTCCCCTGCGCGGAGCGCGTCCGCTTCACTAGCTCCGGCACCGAGGCCACGATGATGGCGCTGCGCCTCGCACGCGCCTACACCGGTCGCGAGCGCGTCGTGAAGCTCGCCGACCACTTCCACGGCTGGCACGACGTCGTCGTCGGCCGGCTCGGCCCGGACGACGCGCGCCCGCACTCGATCGGCGTGCCCGAGGGCTTCTACGACGCGCTGACGATCGTCCCCCAGGGCGACGTGCCGGCCCTCGAGGAGGCGCTGTCGGGTCGCGACGTCGCCGCGGTGATCCTCGAACCAACCGGCGCCCACTGGGGCACCGAGCCGCTCCCGGCCAGCTACCTCCAAGATCTGCGCCGCCTCACCGAGGAGGCCGGCACGGTCATGGTGATGGACGAAGTGATCACTGGCTTCCGCATGGCGCCGGGCGGCGCCCAGGAGCGCTACGGCGTCACCCCTGACCTCTCCACGCACGCGAAGATCCTCGCCGGCGGCCTACCCGGCGGCTGCGTCACCGGACGCGCCGACATCGTCAGCATGCTCGAGATGCGCGAGGGCGATCCGGACTGGAACAGCAAGCGCCGCGTCAGCCACCAGGGCACGTTCAACGCCAACCCGGCGTCGGCCGCGGCCGGTCTGACCGCCCTCGGGATCATCGAGGACGGCACCCCCGTCCGGCGGGCCGACGCGACGGCGTCGGCGATCGTCGGCGCCCTCAACGCCCTCTTCGCCGAGGAGTCGGTGCCCGGCTCGGCCTGGGCGGTGTCGAGCATGTGGCACTTCAACCTCGGCTACGACGCGCCCGTCCCCGCCGAGGTGGAGTGGGACGCCGCCGAGCCCCCGCGCGGCGTGGCCGACGGCCTGATGCGCCCTCTGCGCTGGGCGCTGTTCAACCACGGCGTCGACCTCATGGGCAACGGCGGCATGGTCTCCTCGGCCCACGGCGACGCCGAGGTCGCGGACACCGTCGCCGGATTCCGCGCCGCGATCGGCGATCTCCGAGCGGACGGCCTGCTCTCGTAGCACCCGCCGACCCTCGCTGCAGTCGCCGCATGACGCCGCTTCATGACGAATGTTCCGGTCGGGGAACGCCCGGGTAGGCGACGCCGCCTCTCGCTGCAATACTGTCCGGCGTGCGGGGGAATCCTTACCTGCGGCTGCGCCGAACAGTGGCGCGCGCGCTTCGTCGCGCCATCGCCGGCTCAGTCGCCGTCGCGCTGCTGGCGATCGGATTCGCCGTGGCGGCGACCGCCACCCCCGGCCACAGCGAGGCGACCGAACTCGCAGGCCCGCCCCCCACGGTCGCCGCACTCGACCGCCTCGCCGGCCCGCCCCCCATCGAGGGCGAGTCGAACCCCCTCGACATCGCGCCTGACCTCGTCGCCCCGCTCGAGTCGATCGTCCCCGACCTCGCGGCGTCGCTCGACGTCGTCGAGCCCCCCACCCTCGAGGCCGTCGCGCCCAGCGAGGGCACGCGCCGCGTCGGCATCTCGGCGATCGGCCAGCTCGCCGGCCCGCCGCTGACCGAGGACGAGCGGCGCGCCGCCGCTGTCCAGCGCGCCGCGGAGCGCGACGACGTACCAGAGGTGATCGAGCCCCCGTTCGTTGTCACCCTGAGCCGCAACCCCGGCCTCACGGCAAGCCCACCGCTCGCCGCCGGCGACGTGATCGAGGCAACCGTCAGCTTCTATTACTGCGAGCAGGGCGACACGCCGGACGGCGGCGACGGCGGCGGATTCTGCGGCGCGATGCGCGACGGCACCATCGTCTACGAGGGCGCCGCGGCCTGCGCGTTCACCTACCTCGGACAGCGGTTCCGCATCGTCGGCGACCCCACGGAGCGCACCTATACCTGTCACGACACCGGGAGCGCGGTGCACGGATTGCACCGCGACATCTTCTTCTACAGCGCCGCGGACGGGTGGCCCTGGATTCAGTCGGTGGGGACGCGCGCGATCCTCGAGATCGTCGAATAACTAGTCAAATCGACCGTCGCCACGCCCGGTCTGACCGCGGCGAACGTTTGCAGGCGCGGAATTCATCCGTGGTTAACGATTTCGTGACCGTTTGCTCTTGCTGGCCGCGAACTTCACGTCCATCATGGATTGTGCAGTCAAGCACAAACTAGATCACGACGCGCCGACGCGAACATCGTGATGGGAAAGGTCGAGCGGACATGGTGACAGAAGTCGCACCGGAAACGCAGGTGCAGCGGCGGGCGGTTGGCCAGCGCATCCGCGAATGGCGGTTGCGCCGGGAACTCTCGCAGGCCGACGTGGCCCGCACTGCGGGCATTACGCAGGCCTCGCTTTCGAATTACGAAAACGGCAAGCGCGACATGCCGCTCTCGACCCTGCTCGGCGTCACTGGCGCGCTGAACGTTAGCCTCGGCGACGTCCTCGACGTGCCCGAGGTGATCGTCGTCCGTGACTCCGCGCTCGGGAAGGCTGTGACGCAGCTCGTCCAGCGCCCGGAGTTCCCGCGCGTCGCCAGCGGCGAGGCCGCTGGCTAGCGCGAACGTTCCGCCTCCCTCGACTCACGGCCCCGCCACCAGCGGGGCCGTTTTCGTGTCCGCTCGTGGGGGCGCGACCGCGCTCGCGAGCAGCCCCCGACCGAGGTGCCGTGTCGCCCAGCAGGCACGCCGAGATCCCTCGGGACCGTTCGATTCGCTCGTCGTACGTATACTGCAACCACTCGCGGCACCCGACGGCGATGCGGCGCCGCCGGCGAGACCCACTCACTGATCAGACCCAGCCGCGATCCGGACGTAGCGTCCGCCGGACCCGCTCCCCCACCGGCGACCCGATGATTAGAGGAGCCCACACGTGGTGAATGAGCGACCAGCGACCTTCGGCGAACTGAAGTCCGCGGGTTATGAAGTGCTCCCCGTTCGCGAGGAGCTTCGGAACAACCTGATTGCCCAGCTGCGTGCCGGCGACGAGCTGTTCCCGGGCATCGTTGGCTACGACGAGACCGTCGTCCCACAGCTCCAGAACGCCATCCTCTCCGGGCAGGACATCATCCTCCTCGGCGAGCGCGGCCAGGCGAAGTCGCGAATCATCCGCAGCCTCACCTCGCTCCTCGATGAGTGGACACCGGTGATCTCCGGCTGCGAGATCCCCGAGAACCCGTTCGCGCCGATCACCCCACAGGGCATGGAGATGATCGCCGAGCACGGCGACGAGACGCCGATCTCCTGGCTGCACCGCGACGACCGCTACGGCGAGAAGCTCGCGACGCCGGACATCACCATCGCCGACCTGATCGGTGAGGTGGACCCCATCAAGGTCGCCGAGGGCCGCTACCTCTCCGACGCGCTCACCATTCACTACGGCCTGATCCCGCACACCAACCGCGGCATCTTCGCCATCAACGAGCTGCCGGACCTCGCCGAGCGCATCCAGGTCGGCCTCCTCAACGCCATGGAGGAGCGCGCCGCCAACACTGCGGCTGCAATTTCGATTCCGCAATGATTGCTTTTCCAAACCTCTGCAATCATTCCGCAACTGCAATGCAAGCAAATGCAACCGCAGTATGTTCAAAGCAACGCAACTCGTGACGATGCAGTTCCAA
>JANQNP010000056.1 GCA_028279505.1 Dehalococcoidia bacterium | reverse complement strand
GTCCTTCGAGAACTCGGTCTGCCCGATCCCCACGATCGCGTACTTGTCCCTGAGCCGCCCAGCCACACGCCCCTCCTCGGTGCGTGCGGATGATAGCGGGCGCAGGAACAGGCCCGGACTCCGGCGCGAAGTGGCTCGCTAGACAGGCCCGGACACCGCAGCGACAACGCTCGTTACCAGCGGTCCGGCGACCGCTACGGGACCCTGGAGTCGTTCGATGGTGCTGCCCTCGACCCGCAGCGCGCCAGCCGCACGCGGCGGCAGCAGCCAGCGATCTTCGTGGTCGTTGTCCGTCCGGTCCGGGGCCTGAGCAGCTTCGACGAACCGCTCTGACACCCCGCGGAGCGCAAGCTCGGCCGGAAGGTAGAGCAACCCGAGAAGGAGGCTCAGCGCAGCTCCATATAGCCACACGTGATCAGGCGAGATGATGAGCTCACAGTCGACCTCGGTCGTCCCACAAGCGGTCCGCATTGCTGACTGAAACGCCGCGGTGGCGACGACGCCCAGCGATAGGAGGGTTGCCAGCCAGATCAGCGAGCGGTCGAGCTTGCTCCTCAGGAACAAGAGTTGATCCAGAGTCGAGCCCGAAGCCTCACCCAACCGACGATCGACGGAGCTGGCTCGGTGAACCACGACGGAGAACGACAGCGCGGCGGGGATCCCGGCCAGAAGGGAGAGCGCGGACGCGACGCGTGCAACTTCGGTTGGCTGCCCGACGTCGCGGACCGGCGCGATTGCTCCTTGCACGAGAGCGAAGATCAGCAGCGTCGCCGCATAGAGGCCCATCAAGGTCACTGCCGCAAATGTGACGTTCCCTCGGGATGGTCGTTCAACGTAGGTGTCGTCGATGAAGAGCTCGTACGCGATCCTCGCCAACGCTCCTGCCGCAACAAAGGCGAGAACGATGAGGAGACCGACTAGAAGCGACCAGACCTTCGCTTCTAGCGGGTCAAAGAACGATGTATCGGATCGCGCGCGGACCAGAACGAACCCGGCCCCCGCAGCAGAAGTCGCGATGAATGGCGCCACCACCACCGCGAAGGGGCGGTAGGTCACGCTTAGCCCGCGCCTCCGTGTGCTCATTCGAGCAGACTACTCGGGAGTCAAGACCGGATGTGCGGAGCTAGTCAAGGGAATGCCGCTCGTCCGTTCGATGAGCGCGCAAGACGTCGAACCGCCTGGGTGTTGCGAGACAGCAACGAGAGCTGGCGCGCGCACGTAGTGTTAGCGCGGTACAGAGCCCTACAGCATGTCCGCCGGCCCAGGCTCGATCCCGAGTTCGAGCTTCCCCGCCAGTTGGGCGGCGCGGTCCCAGTCGTAGACAACGTGGCCTTTGAGGGTGACCAGGTCCCGGTGGATGCGGCCCAGCGGTGAGTCGGCGAAGTGCACCGAGGCGCCAGCACCCTCGACGATGTGGCTCACCGCCTGCAGCGATAGCCGCACGGTGTGCGCCGCCGCGAGGCGGAAGCGGCCGCGCTGAGCGCGGTCGATGCTGCCGCCCGCGTCGTACGTCGTGCGCAGCTGATTCATCGCGTCCTCCCACACGAGGCGTGCGGCGCGGACGGTCGCCAGCGCTTCGGCGAGTCGCACCTGCGAGGGCGCCTGCTCCGCCTGGCGGTCCCCCGCCGAGTACGGCAGCACCCTTGAGCGGATGTAGTCGCGGAAGAGGTCGACCGCCGCCTCGGCACCACCGAGGGCCGGCGCGGCGGCGACGAGGGTCAGCACCGGCGTCAGTGGGTACTTCACGAACGGGTCGGCGCTGACCGCGCCGCCCGGCGGGGCGTCGCCGCGCAGCTCCTCGGCGGTCAGCGTGCGCACAGCGGGCACGAACAGCTCCGAGGCCACCACGTCGTTGCTGCCGGTCCCGCGCATCCCCGAGGTGTGCCACACGTCGTCCACCTCGACGTCGCCGATCGGCGCGAGGCAGAAGATCGACTCGCGGCCCGCGCCGCGGTCAACCATGCAGTTCACCATCACCCAGTCGCCGTGCTGCACGCCGGTCGCCCACTGCCAGCGGCCGCTGATCTCGAAGCCGCCGTCGACGGGCGCCGCCGTCCCCGTCGGCGCCAGCGGGCAGGGGATCTTCGCGTAGGGCCGCTCGCCCCAGATCTCCGCCTGCAGCTCTCGAGCACCGCGCGCGACGAACCAGTTGTGCAGCGCCAGGAACGACAGCGCCCACGCCGACGACACGCAGCCGTGCGCCAGCACCCGCGTGCTCTGCAGCAGCCCGGGCAACCCGAGGCCCCATCCGCCCAGGTCCTCCGGCACGACCAGCTTGAAGTAGCCGGCCTCCTCGGCGGCCGCGATCGTCGACGCCGGCAGCTCGCGCAGCCGCTCCGTCTCCGCCGCCCGCTCCGCCAGTGGTTCGACCATCTCCTCGGCCCAGGCCATCAGCTCGTCGTGGTTCATTCGCGCCGCCCTCCGTCGCGCTGAGGCTCCGCGGCCTAGGTCCTGCGGATCGGCAAACCGGCCGCCTCGTAGCAGGCGTCGATCGCAGCCATCTGGCGCGCGGCGTCGTCGCCGTCGGTCAGCACCGGTGCGTCGTGGTCGATCGCATCGAGGAAGGCGTCGAGCTGGTAGTGGTACGTGCCACGGCGGTCGAACTCGAGGCGCTCGCTGCCATCGGTCGTCTCGAGGTCGATGTAGTGACCTCGCTGGGGGACCAGCGGGTTCTCGAAGTGCAGCCGCCCGGCGCTGCCGGTCACGGTCAGCGAGTTCGCGAACTCCGTGCCCTCGCGCATGTCGCCGGAGACGTGCCCTGTGGCGCCCGAGGGGAAGCGCAGCTCCGCCTCCAGCATCGTGTCGACGTTGGGTGGACCGACCTCGGCGGTGGCGGAGACCACCTCGGGCTCCTCGCCGCTCGCGTGGCGGACCCAGGAGACGGGATAGCAGCCGATGTCCATCGTCACGCCGCCACCGGTCTCGTAGATCATCCGGATGTCCGTGGTGTTCGTGACGGCCGTGTGGAAGACCGCCTCGAGGCGCTCGATCGTGCCGATTCGGCCCTCGCGGAGCAGTTCGACCGCCCGCTTGAACGCCGGGTGGTAGCGGTAGTGGAAGGCGTCCATCAGTACGAGTCCGGCGTCGCGAGCGGCGTCCGCCATCTCCCGTGCCTCGCGGGCGTTGAGGGCGATCGACTTCTCGCAGAGCACGTGCTTCCCAGCGGCGAGCGCCTTCAGCGTCCACTCGTGGTGCAACGAGATCGGCAGCGGGTTGTAGACCGCCTCCACCCCGGGATCGTCGATCACGCCCTGGTAGCCGTCGTGGACGTTCGGGATACC
Source organism: Dehalococcoidia bacterium (assembly GCA_028279505.1). Lineage (GTDB taxonomy): Bacteria > Chloroflexota > Dehalococcoidia > UBA2979 > UBA2979 > UBA6627. Next base: position 41,075 of record JANQNP010000056.1, on the reverse strand, counting down.
CTCGTCGGCCGCGTACGCCTCAGCGCGAGCGCGGTCGCGCGCGGCGATCGACTGCAACACCGCCCGAGGCTCGTCGTTCACCGGCTCGGTCAGCGCCCGAGGCGTGATCCGCGCGACTCCGAGCACGCCGATCCGCAGCGGCTCGCTCTCGGTGATCGAGCGTCGGTTGGTCATGGTTGCTCCCCGTCCGCGCCGTGCGCGACGAAATCCTGCAGCAGGTGGTGGGCGATCGCGAGCGGCGGCGGCACCACCAACTCGTCCGAGCTGCCCGCCAGCGCGTCGCGCACCTGCTCGCGCGAGTACCAGTCAGCGTGCCCGATCTCGACGCCGTCCACCCGCACCTCTGAGGTCCGCGCCACCGCTCGGCAGCCGATCATCAGCACCCCCGGGAACGGCCACGGCTGCGAGTAGGAGTACTGCACGTCGCCGACGTGCACGCCGGTCTCCTCGAGGACTTCGCGCACCACCGCCTCCTCGATCGACTCGCCCGGCTCGAGGAAGCCGGCGACGCATGACTTCCGCAGCGGCGGCCCGCCGACGCGCCCCGCCAGCAGGGCGCGCCCGTCCTTCTCGACCAGCGTGATGATCGAGGGGTCCACACGCGGGTAGTGGCGCGCCCCGCAGCTTGTGCACTCCAGCCGCGCACCGCCCTCGATCGCGGTGTTCGCTGCCCCACAGCGCGGGCAGAACGCGTACCGCTCGTGCCACTCGGCCAGCGCCCGCGCCTGGGCGACGATCGCCGCCTCCTCGGCGGGCAGCATCGAGGCGAGTGTCCGCGCATCGAGATAGCTCAGCCCCGCCGGTCCAACCCCGTCGGCGCGCGCGTCCGCCTCGGCCGCGTCGGAGGTGACGACGGCGAAGTGCGGCACTCCGTCCCCGATCCCGAGGACGATCGGCTCACCCTCGAACAGCGGCAGCTCATCCGGCGGCAGCCAGGCGAGGTGTGGATCGTCCTCAGAGGTGACCGGCGCGTCGAAGTGGTGGAGCACCAGGTAGCGCCCGCGAGGATCCGCGCGCTGCGCATCGATCCACGCAGGGTCGGCCAGCTCGCGCTCGGCTCGCGCCAGCGGGTTCCCCGAGAAGGTCAGCGTTCCATCCACCCGAGGCCATCCGTCCTGTCAGGCGTGCTTCGCCGGGTCAGCGAGCAGGATACGACGCGCGTGTTCGACCGCCGCGTCACGTTTTCACGGGTGCGCGCCCCTGTATCTCTGACGGCATCATGAAGACGGTGCCGCCGAGGACGAGGAGGACAACTGTGGCGGGGACCAGCGACCGACACGACAGCCAACCGCCCGATGTGAACGAGGCCGACCGTGCCCTCGACGCCCTGTTCGATGACGCCGGCGCCGAGCCAGACGCCGCGACGGAAACGCGTCTCTGGAACCGGGTCCAATCCGAGATGGGGCCACAGTCGCAGCCCTGGTACGCGCCGGTCACCAGACTGCTCGGCGGGAGCGTGCTCGGGTTGCCGGCGCGTCGCGCGGCGATGGTCGGCGGCCTCGCCGGCGTCATGATCGCCGCCGTTCTGGTCGTCCCCGCCCTCGGCGGAAGTAGCGCGAGCGCGGCCATCCTCGATGCCGTCGATGAACTCTCCGAGGCGACTGCCACGGCACTCGATGACGACGACCTCGACGACGCCGAGCTGCAGGCACTCCGCTCCCAGGCCGACGAACTCCTCCGGCGTATCGAGGACGACCCAGATGCCTTCGATGATCTCGACCTCGACGACCTCAGCACCGCGATCGTCGCTCTGCAGCGAGTAGAGTCGCTGCTGATCGACCGGCCAACGCTCGGCGACGATGGTGAGGTCGGGGGCCAGGTCGGGCGCGTCGCCCAGTGGGTCGAAGCAGCCCTCGAGGCCCGCGACCCCGACAACGTCCTGCTCGCCGCGGCGATCACCGACGACGACTCGATCGACCTCCTCAATCCGGACGACGGGCGGCGAGCGCTCGTGGTCGCCGATGCGGGTACCGCGGTGATCGAGGTCAGCGACGACTCGCTTCACCTCGTTGGACTGCGTCCGAACGCTGGCTGGGTAGTGACGCGGGGCGAGTTCGATGACGACGACATCGGGGTCTGGTTCACACACGAAGACGGGCGCGCGATCGAGCTTGAGCTGGAGTTGGACGGCGACGCGTTCTCGGCGGAAATCAACTCCTTCGCGACCGACGACGCTCGCAGCAGCGACGACGATGATGACGACACCCGTGGCAGCGATGATGACGACGACGCTCGCGACAACGACGACGATGACGATGGCAGGGGTGACGACGACGACGCCCGCAGCGACGACGATGATGGGGAGAGCGACGCGCGCGGCAGCGACGACGACCAAGACGACGCACGGTCCGACGATGATGACGACGTCGATGTCGACGACTCCGACGACGATGACGACCTCGAAGACGACGACGACGAGGACGACGACGAGGACGACGCCGCTGAGGACTCCAGCGACGACGACAGCAGCGACTCAGATGACGACGACTAGCCCGGTGGCGTCGCTCGACCAGGAGTCGCCGGCCGCCGCCTCGTCCGAGGAGCTCACCGCCCTCGTCGAGGCGGCCCGCTCCGGCGACAGAGACGCCTTCGCTGCGCTCTACCGCGCTCGTATCGCCCCCGTGATGCGCTATGTCCGAGGGCTGCTTCGCTCGGAGGACCCTGTCGAAGACGCGGTGGCGGACACCTTCGTCGAGGTGTGGCGCGACCTACCGAAGCTGCGGAGGCCCGCTGCCTTCGATGGCTGGCTCTATCGCATCGCTCACCGCCGCGCCCTCGCGGTCGCCGCGAAGCGAAGCGCCACCGTCGACCTCGAAGGCGTCGCCGAGATCGCCGACGATGATGCGCTCGGGGCTCCCGAGGCGGTGGCCGAACGGTCCGAGGAGCGCGAGCGGATCCGCACCGCGCTCCTCCGTCTCCCTGACGAGCAGCGCGAGGTGCTCGTCCTCCGGCACTTCCAGGGGCTCTCCCACCGAGAGATCGGCACCGCCCTCGGTAAGTCAGAGGAGGCGGTCCGCGCCCAGCACTACCGCGCCGCTCGCGAGCTCCGCGGTCTCCTCACGACGCCCGGCGCGAGCTAGGCCGGCCGAGAACGCGGTAGCGATATGCAACACCTCAGCATGAGCGGTCACCCCGACGGGGTGGCCGCTTCGGTCAACCGAGGATCAGCGAGACTACGAGAGCGCGATCGGACCAACCGTGTCCGTGATCGTCCAACCGCCGTCGGAATGAACCGCCTCGTAGGTGAGGTACACGCCGCACAACGAGCCGCACCAGAGCTGCATCTCCACCTCGGCGCGGTCGCCGTCCATCCGCAGGCTGCCGACGGTCAGCACCGCGACACCCGGTGTCGAGCCATCGAAGAGTTCGTCGATCATCGCACGCGAGTCGTCGACAAACTGGACCGTTGCGCCTGTGTCTTGCACGGCGCTCGCGATCATCTCGAGGGCGAGCGGCGCCAACAGGGTCCCGCCGGTGCCACTCGCCGTCGAGGCAACCCGCACGTCCGAGAATGGCGGCGGCGCATCCGGGCCGAAACTGTGGTCCACGGTGAGGAGTCGAATCGTCGCTGCCGCGACGATCGCCGCCGCATCCTGATCCTCGACATCGAGCGGCACGCTGGGGTCGACCACGTCGCCCGGGATGTCATCCAAAGGTTGCTCGATCGTCGCGGCGGTCACGCGGTCGCTCTCGAGTTCGAACGTCACGCGACCAACTCGATAGTCCTCGGTGACTGGCAGGTAGACGCCATCCTCGCGCCCGACTCGCCAGATGCGGCCCTCGGACTCGGCCAGCGCGGTCGCCTCGTCACGAGTCAGGCCAACGAACGACTCGGGCTCGCGCGCCGGCAGGTCGACGTCGTCGCCGGCGGGGTCGTCACTGAGTGCAGGGGCGCTAGTGCTCACGGAATCGTCCGGACTCCCCTGCTCTTCCACGGCGTCGCGACCGTCGGCGGGTGTCGCGGTCGGGTCGTCATCGTCCGAACTGCAGGCGGCGAGACCGATCGCGAAGATGGTCAGCGCGGCTACCAGGAAGAGGAGCGGCCGCCTCGGGGTGATCGTTCTCAACGAAGTCTCCGTTCAGTGGGGTGAGCGGACCCACTCTTGAGGGGTGATCGCCGAACGTCACGCGCACAGCCGGAGTTCCCCGGGCCGCACAACCGCTATGCCATCTGCAATCAGCGCAGATCGAGGCGGTAGAGCTCCTCGCCGGGCGCTTCGTCCTCGCCCTGGTCCACGAGCGTGAAGCCGTTCTTCGTCAGCACTCGCGCGGAGGCTGCATTGTCGACCTCCACCCCACCCGCGATCGAACCGATCGAGGGCTCGCCGCGACACCACGCCACGAAGCCCCCAACCAACTCCGAGGCCAGCCCTCGCCCCCAGTGCGGCTCGGCAAGGACGTAGCCGAGCCGAACCTCGATCGTCGGTGGGTCGGTGGCTCGCGGCTCCTCGAAGAGGATCACGAGCCCAACGGCGTCGCCCGTCGTGCGGCCGACCACCAACAACGTCGGACTCTCGCCGTTCCGCTCGCCGATCCACCGGCGGGCGCGGTCCTCTGTGTAGTCACCCTGCCAGGCGGGCGGCAGGAACTGGGTGGTGGTGGCGGTCAGCACGAGCGCGATTCGCGCGGGCAGATCATCAGGCGCGTCGATCCCCCAGGCCGAGACGGCGAGGCGCTCGGTCTCAAACTCGCACCGATCGAGGACCATGTCGGCCCGCCTCCCCTCCCGCGACCCACTGGGGTCGCCCGCATCGTCGTCATCGCTCCTACGCGCCGCTCGCCGCGCCGTAGACGGCAGCCGGCCCCCAATAGGGGACGATGATTCGATGACACACCGGCACCCATCACCGGCCACAGAACCTTAATATGCGAACCAGACCGCGAGGCCGTCCGGGAATCTATATCTCGGGATCCCAATATCGACGGCGCGGGAGCCCCACGCGGGGCCTGCGACCCCTAGTCTCGATCGCAACCGCTCCTGCCCCTTGGCATCGACAAGGGGCCGACGTTGGCCATGGCATCGAAGCGCGACGCAAGGCGCCAGACCACCGTTCCGCAGTCCGCGGTCAGCCGGCACCTCGCCCAACGGACCATCGCTCCAGGCAACGCCCCCAGCGGCAGAACCCTCTCCATCGCGTCCGGATGCGCACCCGGGCCACCGATTGATGGTCTCGATCAATCGAGCAGCCGTTTTCGAAGCAGGGACGGGACGCCATCGCCGCGCGTCAGCTTCGACCGTCGGCCCAGCAACCTAGCGGCGCCGTCCGGCGCCTCATGTGGCGCGGCTGGGCCCCGCCCCGGGGAGTGCGGGGTGTCTCACACACTAGCGTGAGACCCGGAGGCCCAGCCGCGCCGCGCCAGATCCACTTCAGTCCGTTTCGCCGTGGCCCGCCCCGCCTGAGGTTCCACGGCGAAGCGCCCCCTGTGGCGGCAGGGGATCGGAGGGTCGCCCCCACACGGGCGGCCCTCCTCTCGCTCTTCACCTGGTATCGCGCTCGCCTATTGGTAGCCAAGCAGTTACCGTTCGTCGGTGAACGCTAGGGGGGCGAACGATGGCGACCGATGTCGAAGGCGCAGGGACCGAGGCCGATCCGTGGTCGCTGACCACGCCGCCCGGCAAGTCTGGGTTCCAAGCATGGCGCGACGAGACCACGGACCCGCCGACCCTCGCAGTTCAGGTTGGCAAGACCCAGCTCCGCTACGACCTGCGCTGCATCGATGACCTGCACGCGATGCTAAAGGAACGCGGCGACTGGGTGCCGCTCGGGAACGCCGACGAGCAGAAGGCTGCTGCCGACGGCACCGTCGAGGCGTGGGGCCGCTCTGAGGACAATCCGGTCGGCGGCTGGTACGGCCTGAAGAAGGGGCTCCGAGGCCGCTTCGGCAACTACGTCCCACCCGTCCTCGAGGCCCTCGGCCTGGCCGAGGTCGAACACAACGCCCGCAACAACCGGATGCGCGCGCTCTAACGAGGAATCAGCCCACCTCCGCCGCAGGGCAACGACCCCGAGCCCGAGTCAGACCACGTGAACTGAGGACCGAGCTCTACGAGGCGGAACTCCGCGAGAGCCTACGTCTGTCTCACCAACAGGCCTCAAGGAGTTCGAGCGTTTGCTGCCGGCGCTCCGCGGGGCTTCGCGTCCCCTGGTTCGCGTTGAAGTTCTTCAGCGTCGCCTCGGCGATCCGGCCGAAGTCCTCTCGAGGGACCTTGAGGTCGCGGATGCGCACCGGCATCCCCGCGGCACGGTACGTCTCGTCGATCGCCTCCGCCGCGGCCATCGTTGCGTCGGCCCCGGTCATTCCGGCCCGCCACGCGTCAAGGAGCTCGGCAACTCGCCGCGATGCCTCCGCGTCTACTAGACCCGACGCTGCAGCGCGACGCGCGACCGTCGCTTGCAAGACCGAGGTGGATTCGCCCTGCCCGATGGCCGGGTAGAGCACGTGCAACGCCGTCGAGATCGCGTAGTCGCCACCGAACACCGGGTCGCGGGTCCCGATTCCACCGGAGGCGCCGTCATCCGCCGAGCGGTTCTGTAGCAGCGCGGCTGCGCACAGGTCGATCCGAGGCGCGATCGCGTCCGGGTCCGTGATCAGTCGCGGGTAGGCGCGGCGAGCGAGACGCAGGATCTGAGCGCGGTCGCCCTCGACGAGCGGATTGGCCTCAGCAGCTGCAGCAGCGGAAACGGCACCGGCGAAGGTCGTGGTGGCTGTGGAGCGCATCACCGGCAATGGCGTCGCCCGAAGCGCCTGCCAGTCCCAGAGAATCGCGACTGGGCGCGTTTTCGGATCGAAGTACTCCATCCGATGATCGAGCTCAGGGTTCGCCAGGCCCGACCCGGCGCGGTTGATCGCGCTGGTGGGCGTCGTCGGGATATTGACGATCGGCAGCTTTGGCGCCATCAGTCGCGGGCTGACCGCCGGCCGCCCCTCCGGATACTGCGTCATCAGCTCGAATGGATCGCCATCCTCACAGAGGTAGACGTCCACAACGCGCGCCCCGACGATCACACTCCCGCCGCCGACGGCGATCAGGAGATCCGGCTCCGCTTCGCGCGCCGCATCGGTCGCGGCAGCAACGGAGCGGTAAGTCGAGTCCACCTCGATCCCGGCGAAGGCGCCGGCGTAGCGGTCGGCGAGCGTCGCTGCGATGCGGTCGATCGTGTTTGTCCTCGACGCGATCGAGGGCGAGGCGATCACGAAGGCGCGACGCGCGCCGGCGCGAGTCACCTCGGTCTCCAGGTGACGCTCAACCGCTTCGTGGTCGGAATGCAGGCGCCATTCGTAGCTGCGGGCGCTGAAGGGCGTGCCGGAGCCACCGGGCTCGGTCATCTCGACCACCTCCTCGTTACCGATGGAGGATAGGCGCCGCCGAGCCGGGGTATGTCGAACGGGGTCTGCGGCGGGACTAACCTGCTCGCTGAACCACGATCTCGCCGCTCTCCGACCAGAACTCGACGATCGTGTACAACAGCTCGCCATCCGCGTCGAAGACCGGCTTCCAGGACGCAGGAAGATCGAGTACGGTCCCGTCTTTCTGACGGGTCTTTGCCGGTCCCTGCAGCGTCTGGCCAGATCGGATCAACTCACGGAATCGCTCATACACCTCTGGGTTGGTGCCACCCGCCAGCTCCGCGGTCGACGGAAGAGCACACAGCTCGTCCAGGCTGTAGCCGCTCAGACGTTCCGCGGCGTGATTCGCCCAGAGGACCTGCTGGTCAGGACTCACCACGAAGATCGCGGTGGCCGCGAACATCAGCGCCTCGTGCGAATTGAAGGTCGCCCGAGCATCCTCCTCCGCATCGGCTTCGGACTGCTCGTCGGCGATCCGAAAGCCAACGCCACGAATCGCCTCGATCGGGTCATCGATGCCAGCGGCTCGTAACTCCTTACGAAGGCGGTAGACGGCGGTGCGAGCGAAGCCGGATCGGCCGATGTCCTCGTAGCCCCACACTTCGCGCACGAGCTCTTCGATCGTCACCGCTTCACCGTGCCGGCTGAGCAACAGCGCCAGGACGTCGAACGTCGTCTTCGTCAACGGCAGCTCACGCGAGCCCGCGAAGGCACGGCGACGCGACCAACTGAGACGAAGACCGTCCGGGCCTATTAACCAGTCATCGGGACGCGATTCGCTTGAGATACGCTCTCCCAACACTGATGCCCACCGCTCCATCCAGAGGATCGGATTGCCGTATAGGGACCAAGGTCACTAGATGGTACGGAGAGTGAGGAAACTGGGCGACACATCGCTGAGATAAATCACCTTTAGAACCACCGTCAAATGACTGATCGCTCTGTTTGTGACTATTTCGTGATCAATACGACCGGTCGACGGCAAACGATCTCACGATCCCGGCTGCCGAGAATGAGGGAACGGGCGGCCGTCAGATCGACACCCGTGCACCCGTCCCGCAGCGAGACGATGTACCGTCCGGACATGCCTGATGACGTTGTGGCACGTGCGGTCGAGCATGACGACGTCACGCCAACGTTCCTAAATCAGGCCGTCGCCGTGTTGGACCGGGCCTTCGGCCGCTGGCCGCAAGTCTCACTTCGCGATGATGTCTCCGCGGTGGACCATCTCGCGTGGAAGGCCAGCGGCCCGATCCCCGGGTTCCCCGCGTTCCTCGCCGCGGAGGTCGACGGTCAGCTCGCGGGCTGTCGCACGGTGCTGGTGCGGCGAGTCCTCGTCCGAGGGGAACCGAAGCTCTTCGTTCACTTCGTTGACGCCGCCGTTGATCCGGCGTTCCAGGGGCGGGGTGCGAATCGGGCAACCCAAGAGCTGATGTACGGTACCTACCAGTCGCGGTTCGACCTCTCGATCGACGACAGCAATAATCCGCACATGATCCGCGGCCGCCGGCGGCTCGGCGGTGGCACCGAGGCATTCGGCAACGCGGTTCGACCGATGGTGCTGCCGCTCGACGCGTCACGCGTGGCTCGAGCGGAGAGCGGTCGCCTCCCGACGCTGATCGCGACGCTCCGGCTACGCGCCGCGTCTCGCCTCGCGCAGCTGCGAGCTCGCGGCCAGCGAGGCCACGCCACCGCATGCGCCATCCGCGAGATCGACAGCTTCGATCAGCGATTCGACCAGTTCTGCGCCCGCGCAGTTGCAGGCTTCGAGTTCGTACCGGAGCGGACCCGCGCGTTCCTCAACTGGCGGTACGCCGACCGACGAAGCGGAAGCTTCACCATCCTCGTCGCCGAACGCGAGACAGAGGTGTTGGGCTATGTCGTCTGCATCGAGCGGGCCGAGACTACCCACCTCGCCGACATCCTCGTTGACGAGGATGAACCCTCTGTGGCCGGCGCACTCCTCGACGAGATTGTCCAACATGCTGAGATTGCTGGCTCTGCGGCGGTCTCCGGCTGGCTTGCCGAGGATCATCCTTACCGGGCGGCGTTTCAGGCGCGCGGCTTCGTCCCGCTCGGTGGCACCTCGATCGTCTACCGGGCGGTATCGATGCCGGCGGAGGAACTCGCGTTCCTCGAGCGGTCGGACGCCTCCATCCATTTCACCTACGGAGACACGGACTTCATCTAGCCATAGATCCAGCGCTCGAACTCTCGGCCAGCGTAGGTGCACAACGGTGAGTGCCCCACGAACGAGCGATCACGCGGTCGCCGGACACGAGAGGTGGCGTCGCCTCAACCTCTCATCGCGAGAGGGCCATGACTCACTCCGCGCGCAATCCGCGAGCGACTCCTCGCCACTTGCCACCCCCGCTCGCAGCATTGACAGTCGCTAGATGCCCCAGAACACCTCGGGAGCCGTGAGTCCAGTCGCCCCATCCGAGGGGAGCTACGACGTCCCCGAGGTTGGGCTGTCCCGCCGCTGGATGGACGCCCGCGACCTTCCTCCCGCGCTGCGCGACGAGGTCCTGGGGGTGATTGCCGTGGCGTTCAACCACGACGTGAGCTGGCACCGCCTCCCCGTCGCGCCCGCGGATCACTTCGACTGGAAGTACCGCGATCGACCGACCGGGGTCACGGTCGGTTTGACACTCGATTCCGAGAGACGGGTCGTAGGATTCGCCGGTTCGGTGCGACGCATCTGGATGCTCCAGGGTCGCCCTTACGTCACTCGTGCTGCGTACGACCTCTGCCGGCTCCCGGGGTGGCAGCGACGTGGGATCCGCGAGGCCTTCGATCCGTTCGCGGGCCGCGACTGGCATCCGTCCGAGGACTTCTCGTTCGAGTACTTCACGCACCCCAGCGACCGGACCCGCGCGATCGCGCGCGGCGAACGTGCACCAGCGAATGAGACGCACGACTACGTCCGGATCCTGCGAGTCCGCCCATTCCGCCGCGTTGCCCAGTCACTGCGCCGCCTGGTTGTCAACGGACTCCGTCGGACGGTTCGGCGAGGCCAGCCCTCGCAACCAGCGGTGGTCAGCAATACCTCGCGCGTCCTGCGCGAACGCGACCAGACGAAGCGCGGCCGCCTCCTCGGCTACGCGCGCCATGCACAGCGGGCGCTCGGTGCGCTGCTCGCCCGCCGGAGGGCGACCCGGCCCGATGGATGGGCGATCACGACGATCGGTCGATTCGAGGATCGCCATGCCCTGTTCGTCAATCGGGCGTTGAGTCAGTTCGAGTTCTACGGCGAACGGCCAGTCAGCTACCTGAACTGGCGTTACTGCGACGATCGCGCTGGCCCCTTCACCGTCCGCATCGCCACCCGGCTGGCAAACGAACAAGAACCCCTCGGCTACGCCGTGACGAGAGTGCACAACGGTGAAGCGTACCTGGCGGACATCCTCGCGCTACCTGGGGAGGTGGCCGTCGCCGAGACGCTGATCAGGGACGCCGTTCAGCTCGCGAAATCAGGTGGTGCGGCGTCGCTCGTCACCAGACTGCCGAAACATCACCCGTACGGCTCGGCGTTGAAGCGGGCCGGCTTCTTCGACGTCGGCAACCAGGCCGGCGAGCTGATCGCACCCCGCGACACGCCGGACGCTGACCTCGCATTCCTCGATCTCGAGGACGCACGGATCCACCACGTCCTCGCCGACTCGGACGATGTCTAGCCGCGGACCCATCGTTGGGAAAAAGCCAACATCGAAGAGGAGTCCGATTCGCCCGGCGCCTCCTACGGGACAGCGGCGGTCCGTGGCGCGACGGCTGACCAATCCGGCGTTGCCGCAGCCGCCAGCTCGTCGAAGCGTTCGCAGGTCAAGTCGAGGGCCAGCCAGCTCCCGAGGATCGCCAGGTCGCGATTGAAGACTTCCTGTAACTCCTCGAGTTCCTCCGCCGTTAGCGTCGGAACATCGCGTCGCTGCCAGAGCGCACGCACACGGCGCTCCAGACCCGGCGGGGTGACTCGTCGGACCAGGCCAAACCCGGGCAGTGACGCCAGAAACTGTCGACGTGGATCGCGCCGGAGCCGCTCGGCCGAGACGTTTTCGTCGCTGCCGCTGAGCCAGGTTGGCCGGCTTGGGTAACCGATGAACTGGCAGATGCGCTCTAGCTCGGCCTGAGGTCGCACCCTGAGCGCCGCCTGGAAGACAGGGAGCACCCGCTCGGGGCCGAACGTACGTAGGTACGGCTCCAGCTGCATCGAGTAGCACGAGTACGCCACCAACGTCCGGTCGGATCTGAGCGTCTGGTGGATATCTCCATGGGCCGAACCCCTCAGCCACTCATGCTGGTAGTGGGAGATGAGCCGATCGACGGGATGGCGCATGACGTAGATGAATCTCGTTGTGTCCGGCAGGTCCCGCGCCATGCGATCGACAGTTTCGGGATACGTCGGCAACTTCGTGTAGTAGGTCGAGGATTCGCCGTTGAGCATGGTCTCCGGGGTCCGTCGTAACTGCCGCTCATACCGAGCCCAGCCTTGCCGGTAGTGCTCATCGTGACTGAAGAAGCCAGGCTCCTTCGGATCAGACATCGTGATTCCCGGCTGACGAGCTAGCTGCTCGTGCAGCGTTGTCGTCGCCGATTTCATCGCGCCAATGATGATGAAGTCCGGACCGATCACCGCTCGCGCTCCCTGCCGGCCCGACCGCGACCAGATTCAGCGATCGACCACCGTTCCCGATTCCAGAGTAACTATCGGAGCCGATCGGAAGCGCATGACGTTGGTCGGTTCCGACCCGCGCGGGCGGCGCTGGTCATGGGTTCACCGAGCCGATGACGTAGCCAGCTCGCGATGGCCAGAAGCGGTGCGTCCCGCCGCCACTCCGTCCGATGGCCTACACGGTCGAGCCCATCGACACGTGAGATACGATCGAGTGCCACGCACATTCGAACCGATCTCCAGCGCCCACCCATCGAGGCCGTTCATGCCCCTTCAGCTCCGCTCCACCATTTCCAGCGCCGGCCAACTCGAGCTCAAGCTCGTCGAAGTCGAGACACCCACGCCCGGCCTGAACGAAGTCGTCGTGCGCGTCGAGGCGACGCCGATCAATCCGTCAGACCTCGGCCTCCTCGTTGGCCCCGCCGATATGTCGAGGGCCACGGTCTCCGGCAGCGGCGCTGACACCGTCGTCACCGCGCCAATCCCCGAGGGCCTACTGCCCTCGGCAGCGGCGCGCTTCGACGAGTCGATGCCTGTCGGCAACGAAGGTGCCGGCGTTGTCGTCGAGGCCGGATCCAGCCCCGAGGCACAGGCGCTGCTTGGCAAGACCGTCGCCGCCCTCGGACGCGAGATGTACTCGCAGTTCCGGGTAGTCAACGTTGCTCAGGTGCTGCAGCTTCCTGAAGGGACAACTGCTGAAGAGGGCGCATCCTGCTTCGTGAATCCCCTTACCGCGCTTGGCTTCGTGGAGACCATGAAGCTCGAGGGCCACAGCGCATTGGTACACACGGCCGCCGCCTCCAACCTCGGTCAGATGCTTCAGAAGATCTGCATCGCCGACGGCGTCGAGCTGGTGAACGTCGTGCGCAAGCCCGAGCAAGTCGAGCTGCTGAAGTCGATCGGCGCCAAGCACGTCGTCGACTCCAGCGAGCCAGGCTTCATGGACGACCTGACCGCGGCGCTCCAAGAGACCGGTGCCACGCTCGCGTTCGACGCCGTCGGGGGTGGTCGCCTCGGTAGCGACATCCTCACCGCCATGGAGCGGGCGGCGATGGCGAACGAAGATGGGTTCAGCCGCTACGGGTCCACCGTGCACAAGCAGCTCTACATCTACGGCAGCCTCGACACCTCACCGACCGAGCTGCGTCGCGCCTACGGGATGGCCTGGGGGATCGGCGGGTGGCTGCTGACCCCGTTCCTCCCCCGCATCGGCCCGGAGGCCGCCGAGCGCCTCCGTCAGCGCGTCGCCAACGAGGTCAAGACCACCTTCGCCAGCAGCTACGCGAAGACGATCTCGCTAGCCGGAATGCTCGATCTCGACAACATCGCCGTCTACAACCAGCGTGCGACCGGCGAGAAGTACCTGGTCAACCCGAATCTGGACGTGTAGCGCAGTTGGTGAGCGGCGGCTACGGGTTCACCGTCTCACAGAGGTTGAACGTGTCGCCGGCCTGTCCACCGCCCGTGCACACGTCTGTGTCCGCCCCGCCATCGAGGGCATCGTTCCCGCCGCCGCCCAGCAGCACGTCGTTCCCGCCGTCGCCTTGCAAGTCGTCGTCGCCACCGCCGCCGACGATGCAGTCCGCACCACCCTGACCATCGATCGTGTCGGCGCCCGCGCTTCCGGTGATCAGATCGTTGGCCGCGGTCCCGCTGAATACGCCAGCGCCGCTGACGACGTTCGTCAGGCCCATCCCTGCACAGGCCGCGGGCGCGAGATCCTGAGCGGTCACGGCGACCGTCTCGATGGTTGCCGAGCTTTGCGGCGTCACGTTCGCGCCGGCAACGGCGATCAGCCCGTTACCGGCCACAGCCAGCAGCATTACCATTCCGAGGCCGAAGGCGATCCGGTTCATCGTGTCTCCCGCCCCGATCGTCAGCGATTCACGAGATGAGCAGGACGGGGAATCCCCCGATTCGGAGCGCCGAGGTGGGCCCTGACGGAAGCCTGCTGGCGTGCGCTCGGCGTCTTGATGCACGTCACGGGCGACGCGTATCGTCGCCACCAGCACAAACGTGCTCCCCCGTCCTAGTCGCGAATCCTAACGCGGAGCGTGTATGCCAGTTGATCGATGGACGGCCAGGTACCTGGAGCAGGCCGCCGAAGCTGGCCTGAAACCAACGTACGAGTGCACCGTCGAGGAGGCGCGTGCGCGCGGTCCCGCAATGGTCGAGGCGCTCGGCCCGGGCCCGGAGATGGCAAGGGTTGAGGAGCACACGGTTGCCGTCGAGGACGGCGAGATCACCGTGCGCCTTCTGGCCCCGATCGAACAGCCGCACGGGGTGATCGTCTACTACCACGGTGGTGGCTGGGTGCTCGGTTCGCTCGATGGCTACGACACGGTTGGCCGCAAGATGGCCGAGCGGACCTCGTGCGCAGTCGTACTGGTCGACTACCGGCTCGCACCAGAACACCCGTATCCGACGCCGGTGGAAGACTCCTGGACCGCGCTCGAGTGGACCGCGGCACACCTCGAGGGGATCGCTGGTCGCGCTGACCTGCCGCTCATCATTGGTGGCGACAGCGCTGGCGGGAACCTGGCGGCGGTGATGGCGCAGCGCGCGCGTGACCGCGGGGGGCCGGAGATCGCGTTGCAGCTTCTCATCTATCCAGTCACCGACGCGGACCTCAATCGCGGCTCGTACGCCGGGCTCGCACCGGAGTATTCGCTGAGCCGCGAGAGCATGGAGTGGTTCTGGAATCACTACGTGCCAGACGAGTCGCGCCGCCTAGAACCGGATGCATCCCCACTGCGTGCGTCGGATTTCGCGGGACTGCCACCGGCGGTGGTCATGACCGCCGAGTACGATCCACTCCGAGATGAGGGCGAGGAGTACGCCGAACAGCTGGAAGCAGCTGGCGTTCCGGTGAACTTCCAGCGACACGAAGGCCAGATCCACGGGTTCTTCAACCTGTTGATGCTTCACGGCAGCGAGGGGGGCATGCAACAGGTGGTGAAGGCTGTCCGCGCCTGCGTTGTCCGCCACGTCAAGGGCCAGCCGGCGATGGCCACGGTCTGATCGACGACTCAATAGACTGACCAACAAGGAGACGCCGCCCGTGACATCGGGCGCGGCCGGGGAGGCGACTATGGCTGCAGCAACGAAGCCCACGGAAGTCGATGCCGTTGTCGTCGGGGCCGGGTTCTCCGGTCTCTACATGTCGAAGAAGCTGCGCGACGACCTCGGGATGTCGTACCGCGTCTTCGAGGCCGGCGACGACGTTGGTGGCACGTGGTACTGGAACCGGTACCCAGGCGCCCGATGCGACTCTGAGGCTTACGTCTACTGCTTCTCGTTCGATGAGGATCTGCTCCAGGAGTGGACCTGGAGCGGCAAGTATCCGGAACAGCCGGAGATCCTGAAGTACCTCCAGCACGTTGCGGATCGTTTCGACCTCAAGAGCGGGATCGACTTCAACACCCGCGTCACCTCGGCCCGCTACAACGAGGAGACAGATCGCTGGGACGTCGGCACCGATCAGGGTGAGCAGGTTTCAGCGAAGTTCTTGATCACAGGCATTGGCTGCCTCTCGACCGGCCAGGTTCCCAACATCCCCGGCCGGGACGACTTCCAGGGCGACTGGTACCACACCGGTTCGTGGCCTCACGAGGGTGTCGACTTCACGGGCAAGCGTGTCGGGGTGATCGGGACCGGCTCCAGCGGCGTCCAGTCGATCCCCGTGATCGCCGAGCAAGCGGAGCACCTCACCGTCTTCCAGCGCACACCGCAGTTCATGATTCCGGCCCGCCACCACACCGTGGACGAGCACTACCTCGACGACATCAAGACGCGCTACGACGAGGTCTGGGACACCGCCCGCCACTCGATCGCCGGATACCCGTACAAGCCGATGGACCGTAAGGCGCTCGACCACACGCCCGAGGAGCGTCGAGAGATCTACGAGGAAGCCTGGGCAGAAGGCGGTTTCCGCTTCAGCGGCACCTCGTTCAGTGACATCGGCCTCGACAAGCGGGCCAATGACACCGCCGCGGAGTTCATTCGCTCGAAGATCCGCGAGACCGTCGAGGACCCGGAGACGGCCGAGAAGCTACTCCCCCGCGACCACCCCTTCGGTTCGAAGCGGACGCTGATCGACACGAATTACTTCGAGACCTACAACCGCGACAACGTCGAGCTCGTGGACATTCGCCACGCTCCGATCGAGGAGATCATGCCGACCGGAATCAAGACAGAGGACGGCGAGTACGAGCTCGACATCATCGTCTTCGCCACCGGCTTCGACGCAATGACCGGCAGCTTCTTCCGGATGAACATCGAAGGGCGCGGCGGCGAGAAGCTCCAGGACACGTGGGCGGACGGCCCCAAGACCTATCTCGGTCTCTCGGTCGCCGACTACCCGAACCTGTTCATGATTACGGGCCCGGGCAGTCCCAGCGTCCTCAGCAACATGCCGGTCTCGATCGAGCAGCATGTCGAGTGGATCTCGGACCTACTCGAGTACACCCGCGAGCACGACATCGACCTCGTCGAAGCGGACCCGGAAGCGCAGGAGGCCTGGGGCGCCGAGGTGAACGATAACGCCGACAAGACGTTTTATCCGTACGCGGACTCCTGGTACCTCGGGGCGAACATCCCTGGCAAGCCGCGCGTCTTCATGCCTTACGTCGGCGGCGTGGGCAACTACCGAAAGAAGTGCGACGAGGTCGCGGCGGCCGGATACGAGGGCTACAAGCTCGAGAAGGCGGGCACCCCGGCGGCGAGCTAGCGACCCCATTCGAGGCGAGATCGACGACGGGCCACCCTCATTGGTGGCCCATCGCCGCGCGTTGGTTCGGTCAAGAGCACCTTGTAACTCATCAGGCTCAAGTCACCGCGGCACACTCGTCGATCACCTCGAAGACTCCATCGAACCGTCATGCCCCCAGTTGCCTCCAAACTCCGCATCGAAGCCCGCGACCGCGACCGACGCACGCCGATATCGCCAGCCGCGATACGAGCGTTAGACGAGCCATGACGTATCGCCGTGCAAGCACCCTGTCACCGCTGGCCAGGCCAAGGAGTAGGCGCGCAGCGGTCACCAGCCTTAGAAGCCGATCACCCGATCACCCGGAATGACGGTGACGAACGGCGTTACATCATGCGCGATCGCCAGATGGGAGCCATCCGGAGAGAATGAGCCATCCCAGCCGAGACCCGGCAGGGCGGCTGGAGACAGCGCATCGCCGAGATCGCCGTTGGCAGCAACCGGACGAACTTCGATGTAGGGAGAGGCCGTCAGGGCCTCTCCGATGTAAGAACCACTTGGCGAGAACTCGATGTCGTTTGGCGGCGACGTCGGGATGGTGGCACCGATGTCATGCCGTGCGCCGAAGGCAGAACCCGTCCACTCGTAGGAAATCACCCGCGGAGTGCCACTGCTGCTGATTACGAGGTACGCGCCATCTCGCGACCACTCGACACTGGTGACGTTAGCAGCTGGGGGCAGCGTCGACGGGTCGGATACCTTTGTGCCCCAGGCGGCACCATCCCACTGATAGACGCTCACATGGGGGCTGCTGGCGTGGCCGACGGCTATGTAGTCGCCGTTTGGCGAGACGGCTACGTCAAAGACCTCGCCGATGCCCGTCTGAGTGACTTTCGTGCCGATCGTCGATCCGTCCCACGGGTAGGCAGCTGCGCCTCCCGTACCTTCAGCGACAATCACGTGACTGCCGTCAGGCGTCCATGCACCGCCTCGGGCCAGTGGCACAATGTTTGCGGCTTCGACACCTGCACCCACCGAGGCTCCGTCCCATGAGTAGATAGTGAACGGCTTAGAATTGCTCGCTGGACCGAAGACGGCGATGAAGTCATCGCCGGGCGAGAACTTGACCTCGACCGGGTTGGAAGCGGGCACGTTCACAGACGGCTGGACTCGTGAGCCGAACGCAAGGCCATCCCACGGGTAGACCGACAATCGAGGGCTTGTGTCGTGTGCGACGGCGATTGCGCTACCGTCGTGTGCGAAGTCGACAGCTCGTCCGCCTCCGTTCGGTGGCGATCCGGGTGTGATCTTCGTGCCGAACGTCAAGGACGGCGTACCCGTCGTAATCGAAGTGATCTGAGCTTTCACGGCATCCAGTTCGGCCTGGGTCGCCAGGTCTGCGTTGGCCGGGTGCCGATGATCGTCTCTCGATCCTGACGTTCCAGTGCCCGCAGCGCCCGGAGTGTTTGCATCCACGTCGGTCGGCGTTGCATCCGACAGACCGTGACCGCCGTCCGACGGCGCGATGATGATCGCCACGGCTACGCCACCCCTGCGCGCTCATCGGTCGTCACCTTAAGCGTGGCGTCCGCGGTGACACGGATCGCCTTGAAGTTGACAAGCTCCGCCGCGCTCTCAAGGATGACGGACGCCCCCGCATCGACGAGATGTCCTTCTGACGCCGTCGGCGCTGGTCCGTCGGATCGGAATCGGATCTGATCCGTCTCCACAGTAATCAGCGCACGATTCCGACCACTGCGCACCGAATCAGCCAGTTCAACCGCCGTCGCACCAACGGTGATGCTCTCGTATCCGAAGTTCGCCACGAAATGGCCCTCCCTTGTCTCGCGACCGAGTACAGGCAGCGCGGTCCACCACAACCGCACGGCGGACGCGGGCGCAAAGCCGTCGTGGTGATCCGCTCATCGTGATTCGGTCGCTTCTACTTGGTGATCTCAGGCTGACAGGCCTCTGGTTCCTTAAACCAGCCCCGACCGACGGACGCCTCCGACCCCGCAGCCCACATCGTCCGAGGCGAGATCGACGACGAGCCACCCTCACGGGTAGCCCGTTCGTTTCGAGGCGTGTCGAACGCCCGAGCGGCTACGCCGGAGCCAGCTCTCGCACCTCGGGTGTTGCGACCACGCCGTCGGCGATCCAGGCGCGGATCAGTTCCGCGACAGCCGCCGGCTGCTCGAGTTGCGCCGCGTGGCCGGCTTCCGGCAGCACAGTCGACTGCGCGTTCGGGATCGCCGAGGCCCAACGCTCGCCGAGGGCGGCCGGCAGGACGCGGTCGCCGCCGCTGGTGACAACCAGCGTCGGCGCCCCGATGCGGGCGAGGTGCGCCTCGACGCCGGCATCCGGGATTGGCCAGAGGAACTTCGCGGCGGCCCGGAGATCCAGAGCTTCCTGCAGCATCGCCTCGACACCGTCGCGCTCACCGACCAACAGCTCCTTGCGGAGTCCCGGATCGGAGAACTGGACGCCCATCGGAGCGGCCGGGCTCTGGGCGAAGAAGTCCTCGCCGGGGTTCGATTCGTCCCAGATGCCGAGCGGGTTGATCAGCACTAGCTTGTCGACGCGGCGGCGGAGAATCGCCGCCAGCTCCGCGCCGATCCAGGCGCCAACGCTGAGGCCCGCGACGTTCACCTGATCGAGCCCAAAAGTCTCGAGCAGGTCGTCGTAGTGCACCAGCAGGTCAAGCGTCGTCGAGACCTCGGGAAGCTGGTCCTTCGCCGGGCCCCAGCCGGGGTGGAACGGGGCAATCACGTCGAAGGACTGGGACAGCGTTTCGAGAGTGTCCTCCCAGCCGGTCAGGCCCATCACGCCGTGCAGGTACAGCAACGGCGCGCCGCTGCCGGCGCGGTAGTAATGGGCCTCACGGCCCGTTGGCTGGGTGGCGATCGTCTGGAGGTCGGGCATTAGTCCCCGCCTCCGGCCGGGGCACCCTCGGGCACCGCGCTCTCCGAGGCGAGTCGAGCGCGCAACGCGGCGGTCCCGATCTCACGGCCGGGGACCTCACGCGGCGAGCGCATGTCGGCCGCCGGCAGCGGGTGCGGAGACCACTTGTCCTCGTACTCGCTGAACTTGTCCTTGAGCTGCGGGATGACCTGCTGGGCGAAGAGCTCCGTGTTGTAGAGCGTCTTCTCCAGCGGCATGTTGCCGAAGTGCATCAGCGTGACGATGTGCCCCACGTTCAGCGTGTCAGCCACCTTCTCCATCTGTTGCGCTACGTCATCCGGCGAGCCCGCGAGGATGAAGCCCTCCTCGATGAGCTGGTCCCAGGTCAGGTCGAGCGCTCGAGCGGAGCCGCCCGCGAGTCCGACCTGGGCCTGCAGGCCGGCACGAATCGTCGCCTCGGTGCGGTAGCCGGGCGCGTCGGCAAACATCGGCGAGACGTGGAGGCAGCGCTCGAAGAAGTAGCGGATGTGCTCCTCGTAGAGTTCCTGCGCCTCGGCCATGTTGTTGGCGACGCAAACCTGCTGAGCGAAGGCGCCCTGGTACGGGTTGTAGTCCTGGCCCATCTCCTCCATGCGCTTCCAGAACCCCTTCATCAGGTTCTCGGCCCGCAGGTACCCGGAGAAGGAGAGGTACGAGTAGTTGTATTCGTTCTCCGCGCAGAAATCCCAGGTCTCGATCGAGCCACCACCGGGAATCCAGACTGGCGGCGACGGGTACTGGATCGGCCGCGGCCAGATGTTCACGTAGCGGAGCTTGTGGAACTTGCCGTTCCACGCGAACACCTCCGGCTCGGCCCAGGCCTTCTTGATGAGGTCGTGCGCCTCCTGGTAGCGCTCCCGCAGCGTCGCGGGGTTCACGCCGACCGCGTAGTTCCCGTCCATCGAGGTGCCGACCGGGAACCCGGCGATCAGGCGACCACCGGACATGACGTCGAGCATCGCCATCTCCTCGGCGACGCGCGTGGGCGGGTTGTAGTAGGCGATCGACTGGCCCAGTAACAGGATCGAGACATCGCGCGTCCGTCGCGCCAGCGTCGCGGCCATGATCTGCGGCGACGGCATCATCCCGTAGGCGTTCTGGTGATGCTCGTTGACGCCGACCCCGTCGTACCCCTGGTCCGCCGCGAACTCGAGCATGTCGAGGTAGTCGTTGTAGACCTCGTGCCCACGCACCGGGTCGTACAGTCGCGAGTCAACGTCCACCCAGACACTGTTGTGGGTCTCGCGGAAATCGTCGGGTAGATCCGGCCACGGCATCAGGTTGAACCAGTGGAACTTCATTCGTACTCCCATCGCCGGGCGCGCGGTCGCGGCGCCTCGGGAATCTCGATTGCACCTCGGGATTGCCGGGAGGCCGGCGTGAGGGCGCGGCCAGCATACGAGATCGAGGTCTGCGGCCGGAGAGACGAAGGTCCTACGCCTCGTCGCGGCACGCTCCCGTCGCCGCCGATCGGTCATCTCCTCGGCGTTTGACAGCGAGTCTCTGTACGGTCTATAACCATACGGTTCTGATAACCGAAAGGTTGTGATCGTGCCTATCGCCACCCAACAGCTCAACGACACCTTCGCCGCCCTAGCCGACCCCACGAGGCGTGCCATCCTCGGGCGGTTGATGGACGGTGACGCCTCCGTCGCCGAGCTCACCCGACCGTTCGCGATGAGCCAGCCGGCGATCTCGAAGCACCTCAGCACCCTCGAGCGTGCCGGTCTTGTGTCCCGACATCGCGACGCCCAGCGGCGAATGTGTCGCCTCGAGGCGACGCCGATGGCCGAGGCCGTCGCGTGGCTCGAGGGCTATCGCGAGCACTGGGAGACCAACTACCGCCGTCTCGATGCACTCCTCGAGCAGATGCAGACGACGACAGACGACGAGTAGGCGCCCCGACGACCGAGAGCGGAACGCCGACAGGGCGCCGCGGAGGAGGTACCCCATGACCGAACCGACCATGATCGTCACCACCCCGGCCCCGACTGACCTCTGCGTCGAACGCGTATTCGAGGCACCGGCGCGCCTGGTCTGGGATGCTCACACAAAGCCCGAACTGGTGCGTCAGTGGCTGCTCGGCCCCGACGGCTGGGAGATGACGGTGTGCGACATCGATCTTCGCGTTGGTGGCCGCTATCGCTACGAGTGGTCCCACCCAGAGGAACCATCCTTCGGCACCAGTGGTGCCTTCACCGAGGTCGATCCCACCTCGAAGCTCGTCTCAGCCGAACGGATGGATGGGTTCGACAGCGAAACGCTCAACACCATGACGCTGCGCGAAGCGGATGGCCGCACCACGATGACGCTGTTGATGCGGTTCGAGTCCGAGGAGACCCGCGATGCCGCCGCAGCGACCGGCATGGCTGAGGGAATGGGCCAAAGCTTCGACCGCCTCGCGGCGGCGCTGCCCGGCTGGAAGCACTAACGAGCGCGATTGGTTGTCGATATCGGACCGCGTGCCGAAGTGGCGGCGACTGTGCCTACAATCAGTGCACCAATCGAGGAAGGCGGCGAAATCGATGGTCGAGGCGAAGCACAACGAATTGACGGCGCAGGAGCGCTACGTGATCGAGCAGAAGGGCACGGAGCCGCCGTTCTCCGGCGAGTACGATGACTTCTACGAGGCCGGTCGCTATCTCTGTCGTCGCTGCGACGCCCCGCTCTACCGCTCAGAGGACAAGTTCGACGCTCACTGCGGCTGGCCCGCCTTCGACGACGAGATCCCCGGCGCTGTGAGGCGCCTACCCGACCCGGATGGGATGCGAACCGAGGTCGAGTGTGCCAGCTGCGGCGGCCATCTGGGCCACGTCTTCCTCGGCGAAGGCTTCACACCGAAGCTGACACGCCACTGCATCAACTCACTGTCGATGCGATTCGTGCCGGTGGAAGGCTCCGAGTAGGGATTGAGCCACTTCGAGGGCTCCGCTCCCTCGTGCCACCACTACCGTTACATGATTGGCACTTCGAAGGCCGGGGTGCGCCGCTCGACGATGTTCTCGAACCGCGTGCGCATCGACTGTTCGAGGGCCTCGCTCCCGGCGGGGATGATGTACAACGCTCGGTCGCGGATCGCCTCGAAGACCATCTCGCCGATCTCGGCAGGCTGCATCATCGTCTGACGGCGCTCCTCGAGGGCCGCGCGGATCGGCGATGGACCGGCGGGAACCGGCACTGCGGACTCGCCGTACTCCGCCTGACGGTTGCGGGCCGAATCGTAGATACCCGTGTTCACGAAGCCGGGGCAGAGCACTGAAACGCCGATGTCGTGACCGGCGCGTCCCAGCTCGTAGTGGAGCTGCTCGGAGAGCGCGACGACGCCGAACTTCGCGACGGTGTACGGCCCGCCAACGGCGCCACTCACCATCCCGGCGATCGAGGCGGTGTTGACGACGTGCGCCTCATCGCCGCCCTCAATCATCCGAGGCACGAAGCTCCGCACGCCGTGCACGACGCTCCAGAGATCGACGTCGATCGTCCACTCCCAGTCCGACTGGGAGAGCTCCCACATCGCACCCGGACTGCCACCGACGCCGGCATTGTTGCAGAGCACGTGCACGGCCCCGAACTCGCCGTAGGCCCGCTCGGCCAGCGCCTCGATCTCGTCCGCCTTCGCCACGTCCGTCCGCAGCGGGAGGACGCGCACGCCCTTCTCGGCGATCGCCGCCTCGGCCATCGCAAGCGGCTCCGCCTCGATGTCGCCGAGCACTACGTTCATGCCGGCGTCGGCGAACCGGTGCGCCATCGCGAGCCCGAGCCCGCTGGCGCCGCCAGTGACCACGGCGACTTTGCCCTCGAATGACAGCATGTCGATCTCCTCTGCCTGAGCCGACTCGTCCGGCGGATTCGGTTATCGGGAGCGGTCGAGACCGGGGACATGCTACGGGACGCTCGCCGTCAGGCCATCCCGCCAACCAACCGCGATGTGTGCGGCGGCGCCGTCGCGCGACTACCGCATCAGCTACGACGGGCACCGGCCCGGTCAACCCGATCGCGATGTTCTAGGCCAGCCGGGACGTCACGCAGCTTCGCGGCCGCTGCCAGGAGGCGCCGACTTCCAGCGCGGGAACTTAGCGGCGGGGCGGTTCGTCTAGCGCGAGTGCAGCGATGGCGTATCTGTCTGGGTGTTCTTTCCACCTGGCGTCGAACGAGCATCGGAGGCCGGAATGCCGCTCTGGGCGAGAACAAGCTCGGGTGCGCACCGCGTCGTTGCCGATGATGATGAGGGTTCTGACATTGGCCGATATGGCAACGGCCTCGCGCCACCGGCCGCTCACCGGAATCCAAGAACGGTAGGTCAGCCGTGAAGACGCGTGGTGGCAGCCTGGGCCTTCGGAACGACGTCCTCGTGCGGCTCGCGCTGGTCGCCGCCGCGCTCCTCCTGGTCCCACTAGTCGTGATGCAGTTCACCGACGAGGTGGCGTGGACACTGCCCGACTTCCTCGTCATGGGCGCTCTCCTCTTCGGCACGGGCGTCTGCCTCGTGTGGTCGGCTCAGAAGGTGCCACGGCACCGCGCCGTGGTCGGCGCCACGATCCTCACCGCATTCCTGTTCATCTGGGCGGAGCTGGCCGTCGGCGTCTTCACGAACCTCGGGAGCTGACCCTAGGCCGGCACGTCGGAGTGATCCGTGACCAACACGACCTTGCCGATGTGCCCGCCCCGCTCGAGGAGCTCGTGGGCTCGGGCGGCTTCGGCGAGCGGGATGCGGGCAGCGACCACAGGCGTCAGCTCACCCGCTGCCCCGAGAGCGAGAAGCTCTGCGAGCGTGTCGCGATACCAGTCGCGGTGGCGTTGGGTGAACGCACCCAGGTCAGGCGTGGACGGAACGCGCTTCCCGTCCGGCACGAACCGCAGGAGGAGCTGCAACACGAGGCTCGGTACGGCGACGCGCAAGAACCCCCGGTCCTTCGTCGCGGACGAGCCGAGCCAGACCAGCCGGCCGCCTTCCCTCAGCGCGCGGTACGAACGCCAGAGATGCGGGCCACCTCCCAGCGGGTCAACCACGAGGTCGACGCCATCACCGGTGAGCGCGCGGATGCGCTGGGCGAAGTCCTCGCGACGATAGTCGATTGGCGTAGCGCCGAAGGCGGCAACCACCTCGAGACCTGCGCCGGTTGCCGTCCCGTAGGCCTCGAGGCCGGCGCTCCGGGCGAGGTCGAGCAACGCGGTTCCGACGCCGCCGGCCGCACCGTGAACGAGTACGCGCTCCCCCCGTTGAGCCTCGCCGTACTGGTGGAGGTGCAGATGCGCGGTGAGGTAGTTGACGACCAGACAGACCGCCTCGGCAGCGTCGAGTCCCGGCGGGACGGGCACCAGGTCGCTGGCAGGCAGGCAGAGCGACTCGGTGTATCCACCGCCCAGGCCGAGCGCCAGCGTCGTGCCAGCCACCATCTGACCGAGCTCGAGTCCGATCACGCCCGGCCCCGGTCGATCGACCGTGCCGACTACATCCTCGCCGAGGGCGAAGGGGCGACGCGGCATTCCGGGGAGCCATCGGGCCTTCCGATACATCAGATCGAAGCCGGATACGCCCGCGGCCATCACGTTCACCCGCACCTCGCCGGGCTCAGGTTCGGGCAACGGGTGCTCGACATACTCCAGCACCTCCGGTCCGCCGTGACGGACAACCACCACACGGTGAATCGTTGTCTGCGTCATGTCAGGCTCCTTCCCCGCTCAGTGATCCGTTTTCCGGCGCTGCGGATTGTCGCGACGTACCGATGTCGCGATCGCACCGTGCGCCCCAGGGAAGGCGATCCTCGTTGGTCGCACATCGATTCAAAGAGCCTCAGGTCCCCCGCTCGCGGGACGTTGAGTGGCGGACGGCGCCGACCTCCAGGTAACGACATCGGCGAACCCACAGCCTCGTCGCTAGGGCTCGGCAAGGAAACATGACCTCAACCGGACGCCGCCGGCTGGCGACAGTGAGGGCCGAACGGCACCTCCGGACGGCATCACGACGGTGATAGGATTCGGGCGCTCAGCGGCGCGATGCGCCCAAGGAGGCCCCCATGACCACCGAGACGACAGCTGCGCCGGATACGGAGCAACTGCTCTACATGTTCCGCACGATGGTGACGATCCGCGAGTTCGAGGAGGCGGCCGGCCGGCTCGCTGAGCAAGCGAAGATCCCGGGTGCGGTCCACCTCTACGCCGGTGAGGAGGCTGTCGCCGTCGGCGTCTGTGCACACCTCCGCGAGACCGACACGATCGCCTCGACGCATCGCGGGCACGGCCATTGCATCGCCAAGGGCGGCGACGTGAAGGCGATGTTCGCCGAGCTGTTCGGGCGTGCGCCCGGCTACTGCGGGGGCAAGGGTGGCTCGATGCACATTGCCGACCTCGACATCGGGATCCTCGGCGCGAACGGGATCGTCGGCGGCGGGCCACCCATCACCGTCGGCGCGGCCTTCGCCGCGCAGTACCGGGGCAGCGACGGCGTCTCGGTCTGCTTCTCGGGGGACGGGTCAACCAACGAGGGCACCTGGCACGAGGCGCTCAACTTCGCCGCCGTAATGAAGCTCCCCGCCGTCTTCGTGATCGAGAACAACCACTACGGCGAGTTCACCGCGCAGGAGAAGCAGGGTGCCGTCACCCAGCTCTCGAAGCGCGCCGCCGCCTACGGCATTCCGGGCGTGACGGTCGACGGGCAGAACGTCTTCGAGGTCTATCGAGCCGCCGGCGATGCGATCGACCGCGCCCGCCGCGGCGACGGCCCGAGCATCGTTGAGGCCGATACCTACCGCTACTACAACCACACCGGACGCTCCGAGGGCGATCCTCGGTCCGAGCAGGAACGCGCCCGCTGGCGTGAGCGTGACCCGATCGCGATCCTCGCGGCTGTGCTCGAGCAACAGTCGATCCTCAGCGGCGAGGGCGCGGAGCGGGTCACCGAGGAGGTGCGCGCCACCGTCGAGGAAGCGATCGCCTTCGCTGACGCGGCGCCGTACCCGGACCCCTCGGTGCTGCTCGACGACGTGTACACCGTCACTGGAGGTGCGCGATGACCACGGCGACGCCCGAGGCGGCTACCGCCGGCCGCACGATCACCTACCGCGAAGCGATCAATGAGGCGCTGAAGGAGGAGATGCGCCGCGACGACAGCGTCTTCGTCGCCGGCATCGACCTCGCCGAGCGCGGTGACGTCTTCGGCGTCACCGCCGGCATCCTCAGCGAGTTCGGCCCACGGCGGATCCTCGACACGCCGATCTCGGAGAATGCGATCGCCGGCCTCGCCACCGGTGCCGCGTCCCAGGGCCTGCGGCCGGTTGTCTCGATGATGTTCATCGACTTCATCGGCGTCGCCTTCGACGGAATCATGAACCAGATGGCCAAGATGAAGTACATGTTCGGCGGCAAGGCGACGCTGCCGATCACGGTGCTGGCGAACTCGGGTGCGGGGACCGGAATGGCCGCGCAGCATTCGCAGAGCCTCGAGGCGCTGCTGTGCCACATCCCCGGGATCAAGGTGGTGATGCCAAGCAACGCCGCCGATGCGAAGGGGCTCATGACCTCGGCGATGCGCGAGGACAACCCGGTCTTCGTCATCATGCACAAGCGCTGCCAGCGCCTGCGCGGCGTCGTCCCCGAAGGCGAGTACACCGTTCCGATCGGTAAGGCCGCGGTGGTCCGCGAGGGACGTGACCTGACGATCGTCGCGAGCGCCTACATGGTGCAGGAGACGATGGCGGCCGCGGACCGGCTCGCTGAGCAGGGAGTCGAGGTCGAGGTCGTCGATCCGCGAAGCCTCCAACCGCTCGACACCGAGACGATCGTCGCCTCAGTCGAGAAGACGCACCGGCTGCTGACGGTGCACGAGGCAGTGGAGTTCGCCGGCATGGGCGCGGAGATCAACGCGCAGGTCGCCGACCTCGCATTCGACTACCTCGACGCACCGCCACGCCGCCTCGGTGGGCCGTTCAGCCCGGTGCCGTACAGCCCACCGCTCGAGCAGGAGTGGCTGATCAACGCGGACGACATCGTCGAAGCCGCGCTGAAGACGGTGAACGGCTAGCAAGGAACGCGCGTGACCGAGGACGGACGCGATGGCTGAGGCGGTCCATCTCCCGAAGATCGGCATGACGATGGAGGACGCGGTCCTCACACGCTGGCTCGTGCCCGACGGCGCCACCGTCTCCCGAGGCGACTCGATCTTCGAGATGGACATCGAGAAGGTGCTGCAGGACGTCGAAGTCGAGGGCGACGGGACGCTCCGCTACCTCGTCGGCGACTGCGTACGCCTCCGGCCGGGCGCGATCGTCGCCTGCCTGCTCGCAGACGGCGAAGCCGTCCCGACCGAACTCCTCGAACGGGTCGCCTCCCAGTGGAGCGAACCTGCCGAGGAGTACCGCGAGGTCGGCGCGACGCCGGCCATCCCATCGGCGGTCGCCGAGGCAGCGACTCCGGCAGCTGGCGCGCCCGACCGCCCGTCAACCGGCGCGGTTCCTCAGCCACCGCACACGCCGGCCCCCGCGGTTGCCGTCGGCGGTCGAGTCGCCGCCAGCCCATACGCGCGCCGACTCGCCGGCCAGCTCGGGGTCGACCTCGCGGAGGTGCAGGGCACCGGACCGCGCGGCCGAATCACCGAAGCGGACATCCGTGCCGTCGCAGAGGTGCCCGCAACGAACGGTGCGGAGGCGCCAGCCGCGCCCGAGGGCGAACGAATCATCGCGAGCCCGTTTGCGAGACGCTTGGCCTCGGAACTGGGTGTGGACCTCGAAGCAGCGCAGGGCAGCGGCCCCGGCGGCCGGATCGTCGAGGCGGACGTGCGGTTACTCGCCGCCGCAGCTACGGCCGAGCCCGAGACCGCCGAGGCCGACTCACCAGCAGTGGACGCAGCAGCGCCACCCGTTTCGGCGGCTCCCACCGACGACAGTGCCGAGCCGACCGCCACCGCTGAAGCGATCCCCTACAGCGGTCGCCGCCGCGCGATCGGTGAACGGATGGCGGCGAGCCTGCGCGACAGCGCTCAGCTCACGCTCACCAGCCAGATCCGCGTCGAGGACGCCGTACGGATGGCCAGTGGGCTCTCGCGCGAGTGGCGCGCCGATCGAACCGTCGTCACACTGACGACGCTCGTGATTCGCGCGGCCGCGCGAGCGCTGGTCGAGTACCCGCGACTGAACTCCCGGCTCGACGACGGTCAGATCGTAAGAAACGAGGCGATCAACATCGGCTTCGCGGCCGACAACGACGAGGGGCTGATGGTCCCAGTCGTCCGCGACGCCGCCGCGCGTCGGCTGCAAGAGGTCGCCGCCGACTTCGTCACGCTCTCGCGCAAGACGGAAGCCAACGAGCTAGCGGCGATCGACGTCACTGACGCGACCTTCACCGTGACGTCGCTCGAGTCGACCGAGATCGACGCGTTCACGCCGATCATCAATCCGCCACAGGCCGCGATCCTCGGCGTGGGGCGCGTGCGCCGGCAACCCGTCGCCGTCGACGACAACATCGAGGTCGGCCAGGTGACCACGCTCAGCCTGACGATCGATCATCGGATCAGCGACGGTGCGCCCGCCGCGCGTTTCCTCGGACGGGTCGCCCAGCTCCTCGAACGTCCGTACCTGCTGATGTAGCGGACGCGAGGACCGCCAGCTGCCCGACAACGCGCCCAACCGGACCGGAACCGATCGCGAAGCCACCGCGTTTGGGAAAGAACATGCGCGCGGTCGCCCTCGGACTCCTTGCCTCGCTCACCCTGGCCGCCGCCGGGTGTAACTCGGATGGCTCGACGTTAAAAGCGACGCCGGTCGAGACCCAGGGCGTGGCCGCCGCCCCACCAAGCGCGACAGCACTGCCGACGCTAACCGCGACGACTACCAGCACCCGACCGGTCGACCCAACCCCGCTACCACCACCGATCGATGCATTCACCGGCACCGGGCAGCTGAGCGCCCCGCGCTCTCTGCATACCGCAACCGCCCTCGAGGATGACCGCGTCCTCATCGCCGGCGGGTCGGCGACGTTCGAGGGATTGTTGGCTAGCGCGGAGCTGTTCCAACCGGGCAGCCCGGCGCCCTCTCTCGAGGGCGATCCGCAGCACCCTGCGGTGTTCCGGGGAACCTTCTTCGAAACGGGTGCGATGAACGAGGCACGGCAGACCCACGCGGCAACGCGACTTGCGGACGGGCGGGTGCTAATCACCGGCGGCGTGGCAGAGGGTGGTGCAGCCGCCATGCTGGCCTCGGCCGAGATCTATGACCCCACGACCGGAGAGTTCGAGCTAACCGGAGAGATGACTGTGCCTCGGCTCGCGCATGGCAGCACGCTCCTGCCGGATGGACGCGTTCTCGTCGTGGGCGGCTTCGGGAATCCGTACGTCGCTGAGACCGAACTCCTCGATCCGGTATCAGGCGAGTTCTCCATCACCGGCCCGATGCAGGTCGGCCGTCAGTTCCCGTCCCTCATACCCATGGAGGATGGCCGGATCCTGGTGGTTGGAGCCGGCTTCGGCGAGTTGCCGCCGCCCGAGATCTACGATCCCGCGACCGGCCGCTTCGAAACGCTCGTCATTGCGGATCTTCCCGCGGATTTCCGCTGGCCCACGAACGCTGTCGGACTCGAGGATGGTCTTGTCCTCCTCACCGGCGATTGCTGCGGCGACGACGGCCGCTCGGCTCTCGACGCGGCGGCGATCCTCGATCCCCTCGCGAGGACTCTCGAGCTCGTCGAGCCCGTGTCAGAGGCGCGGTTCGCGCATCAGGCGATGCTGCTTCTCGACGGACGGGTGCTACTCACCGGTGGTCTCGCGGCCGCCGGAGAAGGCAGTCCCCGCCTCGACTCAGCCGAGCTATTCGATTCCCGAAGCGGCTCGTTCACCTCGGTGGGCCCGATGACCGACGTACGGCAATGGCACTCCATGACGATGCTGCCGAACGGCGACGTACTCATCGTCGGGGTCAACGGCGACCCGTACGTCCGGTCCGCCGAGCGCTTCGGCCCTCGATCGCCGGCGGCACCGTAGCGGCCAGTCCAACGCCGGTCGGAACGGGCCTGCACTAGGCAATCCTTCCCGGAGCCTCCGGATGGTGGCATTCCGACACCGCAGAGAAGGAGGTAGGCCTCCGCGCCACCGAACGTCTCACGGACCCAGGTGAGCGTTCCGCGACAGCTGCTATCCGCCGGTACGCAGCTCCTCGAGGAGTTCGTCGTAGTCGGCGAAGGCGAGGCGGGGCGAGACCTCGGCGGTCCAGACGGCGTCGAGGGCGGCCTGGGTCTTCGGCGAGAGTTCGGCCTTGCGCGCGCCGACGGTCCCGGCACGGACCTTGGCCGCGTCGCTACCGGGCGGCAGGCCAATCACCCGCTCGCTCCGCTCGCGGTCCAGCAGATCGTCAAACTTGTCCTTGTGTTCCGTCATGAACGCCAACGACGACTGATGCACAACGATCTCAAGTAACTCGTCGTCCAGATCAACGCCGATGAACTCGGCGATCCGGCGAACGGTGCCCGGGAGGTCGGCCTTCATCTCCTCGTAGGCGAGTAGCAACACATGCTCCTCATGGCGGTGCGGCCACCAGGAGAGCAGGTGCGCCCAGTAGTTGCCGCCTTCGCGGTTGACGTACTGACGGCGGACGAACTCCTCAATCGGGATCGCGCCTGGCTCGATGAACCAGCCCTCCATGAACCGGTACATCGACACCGAGGAGTCACCAGGGTTGCGGAGCGAAACGAGGTAGCGCCCACCCTTCGGCAACGAGTCGTACGGTAGGTGGCTCTTGAAGGCCCGCGGCTCGGCGACCTGCTCCGCGGTGAGGTTGAGGCCCACATCGGTGCCGACCTCGATCCACGGGATCACGCGCGAAATGTCATCGAAGTCCATGTCGCCGCGGGTACGGAGGCCGTGAACGATCTGTTGCAGCCAGGTCGTCCCGCACTTCGCGAAGGGCGAGATCACGACATCGGTTGGACGCAGCTGCAGCGAGAGGCCGCGCTTCAAGCCAGCGGGGGTCGAGAGCTGATCGATCAGCCCTCGAAACTCGTCGTAAGTGCGCGCTCGACGGTTCACTGACACGCGCGGCGCGCTCCCCGAGGGCGATTGCGGCTAAGCACGCGCTCGCAGCGCGGCGAGCAGATCCTCGTAGGCGGCGAAGCCGAGGTGGGGGGTGATCTCCTCCGTCCAGCGGGCGTCGAGCTCGGCCTGGATCTCGGCAGGCAGTTCGACCTTCCTCGAGCCGACCTCGCCGGCGCGAACCTTCGCAGAGTCGCTCCCTGGCGGGAGCCCACAGACCTCCTCGCTTCGCCGGCGCATCAGGAAGTCGTCGAAGCGGTCCTTGTACTCAGTCATGAATTCGAGCGAGGACTGGCGCATCACGATCGCGAGCAGCTCATCGTCCAGCTCGACATCGATGAAGTCGGCGATGCGGCGAACCGTGCCTTCGAGGTCGACCTTCATCTGCTCAAACGCGAGCAGCAGGACAGCCGGGTGGTCGCGCTGCTCCCACCAGGAGCGCAGATGCGCCCAGTAGCCGCCGCCGGGGCGAGGCTTCATGAAGTTCTCGCGGGCATGCGTCTCAATCGAGATCGCGCCCGGCTCGACGAACCAGCCCTCCATGAAGTGGTACGACGACACGAGCGCATCGCCAGGGTCGCGAAGCGGCACGATGTAGCGTCCGCCCTTCGGCACATCGTGCCAGCCGAGGTGGCTCTTGAACGCTCGAGGACTCGCGCGTTGCTCCGCGTCGAGGTCGATCCCGAGATCGGTCGACATCTCAATCCATGGCACCACTCGAGAGATGTCGTCGAAGTCCATGTCGCCGCGCGTGCGGAGGCCGTGGACGATCTGCTGCGTCCACGTGGTGCCCGACTTCCCGAAGGGCGAGATCACGACGTCGGTCGGCCGGAGCTTGAGTGCCAGCCCTGCAGCTCGGCCGGCCTCCGTCGACATCGGTGCCTGGATCGCGCGCAACTCCTCGAGGGTCGCGGCCCGCCGGCCTGTGGTCGTCATGCGCGCCTCCACTTCGACGCCATCGTGCGCCGCGGTTCCCGATCAGAACAAGCGAGAGCCGCACAACGATCTGATGACTCGGCTCGGCATTCGACGATCTGCCACGTCGGACTGACCGTCACTCGCTCAGCGGTTGGCAGTCGTCTTCTTCGGTGGCGAAGCCCAGGACTGAGCGGTTTCGTCCGCGAAGCAGCCAACCGACGACGACACCAACGGCGAAGTTCAGGAAGACGAAGATCGCCCCTGACGCATCAAGCTCCCAGAACAGGAGGTCGACGCCAATCGTCTCGGTGTTCTGCAGTGTGAAGACGATGACGAGACCGACCAACCCAAGCATGCCGAGGAGCCGAATCGTCTCCATCGTTGAGCGTGACCCCATCCACTACCTCCCAGCACCGAGTCGTCAGTTCGCCAACTCCGCGAGTGCCGCGATCGTGATCCCGCCGACCGCGCCCATCCCAAGCGGTCCCACTGTTCGGCGGGAAACCACCGCAATCGGTATCGCCAGCAACAGCCCGAGCACGAGGCCGCTAGCCCAGAGAGTCAATCCGATGTCAGCGTTGGGGATCACGAGGCCGGTCGCAAACCGATTCGCGGCTGCGGCGATCAAGACGCTGAATGCCTCGTACGGTCGAGGCCAGCGGCCGAGTAGGACCAACACGCCTTCGAACGCGGCGAAGACGCTGCCGCAGATCACGCCGAGCAGGATCGGATCCACCGCGCCTCCGTCGTCAGCCTCACCCTAGCAACCGTCACGACGACCCGGCGCCAGGCCTGCGCGATCCTCGAGGTCACGTGCGGTTCACCAGCATGCGGGCCCTGTGGGGAAGCCCAGCGTCTACCGCTGAAGATCTGTAGCGGCCACACTGCACCGCATGACCACCACTCCCAACACCGACGAGGCACCCGGCAAACCAACGGAGGACGGCGCGAACGCCTCCGCGGTCGTGCTTGTGCCCGTCGGATCAGCTGCGGCGGTCCGCCGGACGGCGCCGATCGCGGCTTTGCTTGCAACAGCCAGCGGTGGAGCCATCACGTTCCTCACGGTGCGTCAGCTTCGCTACGACATGGTCGGGCGCCCCGACCGGGTCCCAGACTGGCTCAACGAGATCGTGAGCGAACTCGACTTCGACGGCATCTCGATCGAGGTCGTCGCCCGGCTCGGTCAGAGCGTCGTCGGCGCGATCGAAGACACCGCGCGCGAGCTGGAGGCGAGCACGCTGGTGCTCCACTGGGAATCCGACGAGGTCACGATCCCGGGCGCCGAACGCGCCGCGTTCGCCCAGCTCTTCGCCCAACCGCCCTGCACGGCGCTGTTGCTGCGCGGCCGCTTCGAGCCAAGCGGAACGCCGTCGATCCTCGTAGCCGGGAGCGGTGAACGGGCCACGGGAGCCGCGATCGAGACAGCAACCGCGCTGCTCGCGGTGACGGGCGGCGGGGAGCTGCGAATGCTCGAGGTGCTCGCGCCGAACGCCACGGACGCCGAGATCGCCGAAGCGAGTGAGACGTTCTCGGTCGATCCGCCAGAGAGCCGCAACGGCATCCGGACCGTGGTAGTCGCGCGCGCCGCCCGTTCTCGCGAGGGTGCCGTCCTCGAGTTGCTCGCCGAAGAACCGGCGGACCTCGCGATCGTCGCGGCGCCCCGGGAGGGCGTGATTCGCTCACTCAGCCGCACCCGCTTGCCGCAGCGACTGCTCCAGCCAGCTCCCACTCCCGTGCTGATCGTGAACCGGCCCGAGGCTCGACCGTTGACCTGGTTCCATCGCATGTGGAATCCGGTCTATCAGCGACTGCCGAAGCAGACCGAAGAAGAAAAGATCGCCACCTACATGCAGCTCCGCCGAGCCGCGCGAGCAAACGTCGACTACTACGTGCTCATGGCGCTGGCCGCGGCGGTAGCGACGTTGGGACTGCTCCTCGACTCGGCGGCCGTCGTGATCGGCGCGATGCTGATCGCGCCGTTGATGTCGCCGATCGCTGGCTCGGCACTTGGCGTCGTGCAGGGTGACGCTAAGCTGCTCCGCCTTTCGATCGGCTCAGTGCTGTCCGGCACCGCAGCCGCGATCGGGGTCGCGGTAGTGGTCGCCTACGCGCTGCCGGGGACTGAGCCAACCAGCGAGTTCACCGCGCGGACCGAGCCAGGCCTCCTCGACCTGCTGGTGGCGCTCGGGTCCGGAGTCGCCGCTGCCTACACGCTCTCCAGACCTGGGCTCTCGGCGGCACTCCCGGGTGTCGCCGTCGCCGCCGCGCTGGTGCCCCCACTGGCGAGCGTGTCGGTCGGCATCGTCCTCACCGAGTGGCAGGATGCAGCCGGCGCCGGACTCCTCTTTGGGACCAACCTCGTCGCCATCGCCGCTGCCTCCGCGTTGACATTCCTCTGGCTCGGCTTCCGGCCGGACGCTGACCGTGCGGACCGATTCGGGGTGTTCGGACGCGGGGTCGCCGGCCTGTTCGCACTACTGCTGATTGTCGCGATCCCCATTGGAGTCCTGAGCGCGCGCGCCCTCGAGGGCGACGCTCGCGCGGCTGACGCCGAGCAAGCGATCACGCAGGTCGCGACCACCATCGGCGGCCTCGAGTTGGCCTCGCTGGAAGTCACGAACGACGTCGGCGGTGAGCCGCTGACGGTCCGCGCTCGCCTGCTTGCCGAACAGGCGATGCTCCCCGAGCACTCCGAGGCGCTGCGGGCCGCCCTCGAGCGCGCACTCGGCGAGCCCGTCCGCCTCGAGATCGAAGTGACGCAGCTGCTCCGGGACGGTCCGTAGAGTAGGCGAACCCCATCCGGGGGGAGACCGGACGGTGCTCCTTGGCCGAGCGTCGTAGGTCACTCCACGGCATCCGCCGACGAGACAGCTCGCACCCCTCGAGGGAGGCGGAGCACGGCGAACGCCATCACGGCAAGGCCTGCGAGGTGGAACGCCAGCATCGCCGTGGTGAGCCCCTGGGACTCCGCGATCAACCCGACGAGGACGGTCAGCGGAACGAAGCCGAACAGCGAGCGAAGCGCCGTAAGCGCGCCGGCGCGGCCGGGCACGCTCGAAAGCAGCTCACCCTGCGCCACCGGCCACAGCACGGCGAGGAGCACCTGGAGCGGCAGTCCAATCGCGAACTTCGCCACGATTCCCGGGACAGCGAACCACGCCGGATACAGCACGAGCAGGCCAGTTACCGCGACACCCAGGATCGAACGCGGCGTCGATCGGCGTAGCCAGCGATCGAGGTACGCGACCGCCGCCAACGATGCAGTCAGCTCAAACGCGGTGTAGACACCGACCATGCTCTGGCTCATCCCCACCTCATCGACGAGCCAGACGGTGCGTAGTGGTAGCGGGGAATCCAGCACGTCGTGGGCAAAGAGGAACAGCAGCCAGATCAATGCCGTCCGGCTGGACAACGCAGCCTTCAGGTTCCGGCGGAACGCCTTGAGGAGCGACACCCCCTCGGACGGTTCCTCGGCTGCGGACGATTCGGACGGCGGAGCGCCCTCGCGGGTTGCACCAGCGCCGGGGGGCGGGGGGAAGCGAGTGCGCAGGAACATCACCGCATACAGCGGGCCCCACAGGCCGACGCCGGCGATGATCCAGCGCCAATCGATACCCGCCCAGATGCCGGCGGTGACCAGGACCGGGCCGGACAACGCGCCGATGGTGTCGAGCAGCGTAGCCCGTGCGTAGATGCGACCGGGAGCCTCGGGATGCGCTTCGACGAGGACGACGTCAGCCGTATGGGCGAGCGGACCGGAGGCGAGGCCGTAGATCGCGAACCCGGCAAGTAGCACGAAGTAGTTGGGCGCGATGCCCATCACCACCACTGAGATGCCGGTGCCGGCGGCACCCCACGCCAGCAGGCGATGGCGTTGCCATACGTCGATCAGCAGCCCATGAATCGGCTCGACGACGGCGGCGACGTAGCTCAGGACGAGGTGGAGCACTCCGATCTGGGTGTAGGTGAAGCCCAACGACGCGCGCATGCTTGGCATCAGCACGTCGAACAGGCCTGAGAACAGCTCGTCGGTGAACCGACCGAACAGGCTGAGTCGCACGACGCGATCGGACACGCCGTGCGCGCGAGGAATTGGGGACAAACGAAAGCGAAATGACATCTCTGTCTCCGACGATCGGGCGCATGTCAGCGCCCGTCAGCGAGTTCGCAACGAACTCGACGGGTGGGTCGAAACAGAGGAGGTGGTGGACCTCGGGTCTACCTGGGGACGTGATCGGCCATTGCCGACGCCTTTCGCTTGCGGCGCATCGTACCGCGCAATGGCGGGTTCGCCACAGAACTCGGTCGCCTGCGTCGTGACGAAGCCGTTTGTCAGCGACCGAGGGGAAACCCCGAGCGCCCTACCTGACGGGGGATCGCAGGGAACCGACGATTATGTCGAACGAGAGGACTCGGCCCATCCTGATCCTTCCCGGCGCACTAGGTCTGTTCGTGTTCGCGGTGATCACCGTCGCGGTGCTGGTGGTTCGTGCTCGCGATCGTCGATTCAGGAACACGAGCCGGGAACTCAGCGAGATCAAGCGACGCCTGCATCAGGGGCTAGCCGCGCCCGGGATCTCGATCTTCGCCGTCGGCAGCAAGGGGAGCGTGTCCTGGTTCGCAGGCTCTGCGATCCCTGGCACGGACCTCTCGATGCGAAGCACCGTCGGCAACGAGGTGCATGACCTACTTGCGGCCTGGCCCGAGTGGCTCGAAGCCGTGCGCACTTCGCTGCGCGGCGACAGCGCCAGGGCAGCTATCGAAGTCGATGAGATGGTCCTCGGGATTGCCTGCACTCCCCTGCGGAACGACGACGCCCAGGTCATCGAGGCGCTGGTCGTCGTCACGGATCACACCGAGGCAACTCGTGAGGCTGAACGGGCCGAACGTCTTGCTCAGATGCGGTCCCGTGCGCTCGCGACGATCAACCACAAGCTGCGCGGTCAGCTCAACGGGATGCTCGGCGTGAGCGAGTTGCTTGGAACCACGTCATTGACCGAGCAGCAGCGCATGTGGAACGAGATCGTCACCGGTAGCGGCCACCAGCTCCTCAAGTTCGTGCACCACCTCATCGACTACATGGAACTCGACGCGGAGCGGTTCGAGACCGCTCCCGAGCCGTTCTCGCTTCGAGAGGTAGTCGACGCCATCGTTGACGAGCACCAGGTGCAAGCAGAGCGCGACGGCACCTCGCTGAGTGCTCGCTATCCGCTCGAGCTGTCAGAGCACTTCAGTGGGGATCGCGAACAGGTTCAGCAGATGCTCGACCTGCTCATCGCAGTCGCCCTGGGGACCAACGCTGGTGGCGAGGTGTTGGTGAATGTCGATGAGGCGGGGCGAGATGCTGACGAGTCCTCAATGGTGATCACTATCGAGGACCACGGACGCGGCCTGAGCCCTGATGCACTCAGCCGGATCTTCGATGGCCTCGAGTCGCCGGCGGCGATGTGGTCGATCCGCTCTGGTGGGACTGGCCTCGAGCTGCCGATCGCACGCCTCCTGGCGCGGGCGATGGGTGGGAACCTCACGGTCGAGAGCCGTGTCAACGTTGGTACGACGCTGCGGGTGGAGCTCCCGCTCGCGCGAGCGACGCTGACGGAGCTGGTCGCGCAGGCCCCGGCACCCTCGGAAGATGGCCGCGCCCTCCACATCCTGCTGGTCGATGACAGTCGGGTGCAGGCGCAGGTCGGCAGCCACCTCCTGCGGCAGCTCGGCCACCAGGTCACGACAGCGAGTCACGGCGCCGAAGCGATCGAACTCCTCGATGCAACCGGCGACGAGTTCGACGTGATGTTGACCGAGCTGCACATGCCGGTCCTGGACGGTTTCGCCACTGCGAACGCGATTCGCGAGCGAACCGACGCCCACCGCGACCTGCCGATCATCGCGGTCACCTCTGACACCCGCCGTACGACGCGCATCGAGGCGCTGAACACCGGCTTCAACGGCGTGCTTGAGAAACCGCTCGAGCTCACGACGCTGCCGCGGGGCCTCGCGGCAGTGGGTGTGAAGGTCGAACGCGATGAGGGGTCCGACCTGCCGGTGATCGACGACCCGGTGATGGACGAGGATGCGCTGGCGCGTCTCCGCGAACTCGATCCCGACGGCACTGACCGCCTCACCGAGGAGCTGGTCGGCGCTTTCCTCGACGCGACGCCCCGCCAGCTACTGGAGGCGCGTGATGCCGCGCTCGCACTGAGCGCTGCGCAGCTCGACCCGATCGTCCGCAGCATCACCACTAGCTGCCGTCTACTTGGTGCACGTCGCCTGGAGCGTCGGGCCGCCTGGCTCAGCCGTACCGTCGACGCGCAGGATCTAATCGCTGCACGTTCTGCCGCCGACGCGTTGACCGCGGAGTTCGCCCTCGTGCGGAGAGCGCTGCTGTCGGCAATCGACACCACAGCCGCTTAAACGCGCCACGAATCGACGGTACTGCCTACCGCTACGCCCATTCCCACATCGGATCCGCCAAGCGCTGATGGGCGATCTGGGCGACTCCTGTGCGTCAAGGGAAATCCCCGATCAGCCGATGATCAGGGAAAGCCCTGACCGCATCACCCCGCGGTCGAACCTACCGGGTGCCGATGACCAACACGCTCGATCGATCCGAACCCCGTCACACGCCTCTGCATCGCCAATCGCTCGGCGATCAAGTCGACCTCGCCGAGGTCAAGTTCCAGATCGAGGCGCTGCGAGGATCGACCGAGACCCGACTTACGCCAGAACTGCGTCGAGCGCGTGAGGCGCTCCGCCGCCACGCGACCGAACAGACGCTCGACCTGGAGCATGTCTGGCTCGCGCTCGAGCCGGAGCTCGGACTCACCGCACAGCAGCACGAGATGGTGCGACTACTCGGCGAGGAGTTTGCCGAGCAGGCGCAGCCCGTCGGCTTCGCCGCGGTTGGTGGCCTGATCCTCTTCACCGGCTTCGCCGGCGGAGCAGGCGCGATGGAGGGCAGTACCGCTACGGACGCCGGGGACGGCGGAGACGCAGGCCCGACCGCTGTCCAACTACTCGACGGATCTGGGAGTGGCAGCCCGCCGGAGCTGCCGGCCAGCACATTCGTTGACGACCTCCCGCCTGAGATCGTCGAACTGGCTGCAACCAACCCCGCACTCGCTGACGCACTGCCAGAGCTGCTCGCCGACGAAGACGATTCTCCGCTACAGCTGGGAGCTGTCGGCCCGGCGACTGCTGGCCCGGCTGCGGCACCGGCAAGCGCTCCCGTTGGTGCCGCGACGCCGTTCGACAGCGTGATCCCCGCGTTCGACCTCGATCGTGACGATCCCTTCCCGCTCGCATCGGCCAGCGGACCCGGTGGACCCGTGCCTGATCCCCCTGAGGGCCTTCTCGGTGCGCCCGCACATGACGAGGCACCGGTCGATCCTCCTCAGACGCCGGCCGTCGACTTTGTGCCGGAGGTCATCGAACCCGCACCCGAGGTTGTAGAGCCGCCGGCACCTCCGCCACCACCTGCACCAACCATCCCCGGCGAGACGCTGACCAGCACCGGCGCCGACGAAACGCTGACAGGAGGCGAGCACGACGACACCTTCAAGACAGCCGGGCACTACCAGGGCACGGATATCTACGAGGGGCTCAAAGGCTACGACACCGTCCAGGGTTCGTCGGGCAACGACACGATCCGAGTGACAAGCAACCTCGAGAATCTTCGGAGCATCGAGGTAATTGACGGCGGCGACGGCTTCGACACGATCGCTGGCACCAGCGGCGACGATGTCCTGGACTTCTCAACGATCTTCTCGATCGAGAACGTCGAGCGTTTCGACGGCGGCTCGGGTGACGACACGATCACCGGCACCGCGAACGATGACACGATCCGAGGCTCAGGCGGCGATGACACTCTCGCCGGCGGCGATGGCGACGACACCTTTGAGGTCGTTGGCCACTACCAGGGCACCGACACCTTCGACGGAGGTGCAGGCAACGACACCGTCCGCGGCTCGTCGGGTAACGACACCATCCGCGTGACCTCGAACCTCGACAACCTCCTCAGCATCGAGGAGATCGATGGCGGATCCGGCTTCGACACCATCTCTGGGACCAGCGGCGATGACACCCTCGACTTCTCCTCGGGGCCGACGCTCAACTCCATCGAGCGCATCGACGGTGGTTCCGGAGACGACACGATCACCGGTACCGATGCCGACGACACCATCCGTGGCGGCGCCGGCGATGACAGCCTCAGCGGCGGCGACGGCGACGACACCTTCGAGGTCGTCGGCCACTACCAGGGCACCGACACCTTCGACGGCGGGACCGGCGACGACACGGTGCGCGGCTCCTCCGGCAACGACACGATCCGCGTCACCTCGAACCTCGACAACCTGACCTCAATCGAATCGATCGACGGCGGGTCAGGCTTCGACACGATCGCCGGCACGAGCGGCGACGACACCCTCGACTTCTCCTCGGGCCCCGCGCTCAACTCCATCGAGCGCATCGACGGCGGTTCC
>JANQNP010000053.1 GCA_028279505.1 Dehalococcoidia bacterium | reverse complement strand
GTCGCGGCCGTAGGGGCTGCTGGGGTCGGCCCAGAACTCGAGCATGCCGCGCGGGGCGTGGACGGCGCCGGGGATGGTGCCGAGGTCGACGCGTTCCTGGATCTCGCGGATGTCGACGACGAGCAGGTCGGGGTTGTCCGCCTGTTCCTGCTTGAGCTGCTCGACGCTGAGGTTCTCGATCTGATCCTTGAGCGCCGCGACGGTCTCGAAGATCGGCTTGATGGCTATCGTGGTGCTCCCAGCGCTGCGCCCGGCTCGGAGCGCAGTCTAGCGACGCGCGCCCTCGGGGCGACTGGATCGCCGCCCGACGGGCATGCCAGATTGCGGCGATGCCGGACCACTTCGATCGCTACCCGGTGCTGCGGGAGATGCAGGCGGTGCATCTCTTCGAGGACCTGAGCTACGCGTTCACCGACGCGGGCGAGGGGTGGGCCGAGATCACCTTCAGGGCGTCGGAGAAGAGCAGCAACCTCTACGGGATCGTGCACGGCGGGGTGTGGCTGCTGCTGGCCGACTCCGCGATGGGCGGGGCACTGGCGACGATCGCGGCTCCCGAGGAGCGGGTGATCACGGCGCAGTCGGAGTTTCGCTGGCTGCGCCCGCTGCGCGGCGAGACGATCCGCGTGCGGGGCGAGGTGCTGCGCCGCGGACGGACGCTCAGCCATGCGGTCGCCGACCTGACGGACGCCGACGGCGAGGCGATCGGCCGGGCGACGGGGACGTACGTGATCCTCGAGCCGGAGTAGCTGCGCTCGCTGCCGCGCCCACGACCGGGGTGGCGTTCCTCTATCATCACGCTCGCCATGACCGAGGAGCCCACGCCCCCCAGCCCGATTCGCCGCGTGGTGGACGCATGACGCAGCCGTACTCCGGCGTTCGCGTGATCGAGGTCGGCGGGACGATTGCGGCGGCCGGCGCGACGAAGACGCTCTCCGACTTCGGTGCGGACGTGATCAAGGTGGAGCCGCCGGCGGGCGGCGAGGTGCGTCGCGTGCCGCCGTTCCCGGACGACGTTCCGCACCTCGATCGCGGCGCGTATCACCTGGCGCTCGACACCGGGAAGCGGTCGCTGGCCCTCGAACTGTCGTCGCCCAGCGGCGTGCAGGTGCTGCTGGACGTGGCGCGGGGCGCCGACCTCGTGGTGCTGCAGGTGCCGCCGGCCGAGGCGAAGCCGCTACTGGCGGCGCTCGACATGCTGGAGGGTGACGCGCCCTCGACGGTGACGATGACGCCGCATGGGCTCGAGGGGCCGCTGGCGGATCACCCCGAGGACGACATGTCGATCTTCGCGCGGACGAACCGGATGCTGCGCCACTCGTACACCGGCGAGGAGCCGCTGCGCTACGCACCGTTCGTCCCCACGATGCAGTGGGCGTCG
The DNA here is from genome assembly GCA_028279505.1 of Dehalococcoidia bacterium. GTDB lineage: Bacteria > Chloroflexota > Dehalococcoidia > UBA2979 > UBA2979 > UBA6627. The sequence goes on along the minus strand of JANQNP010000053.1, from coordinate 57,130 downwards.
AGCACGACGGCGATCGCGGCGGCGACGATCTGGGGGAGCCGGCGCGACGGCGAGCGCCGCAGCGTCGAGGTGGCGGCGACCGAGGCGCTGAGCGGCAACGTCGATTCGTGGTACGTGCCGTGGGCGTTCACGGGGGTTGATCTGCCTCGGGTGGCGGGAGCGCGCCTCGGGTTCCCGAACGGCTACTTCGAGTGCAGCGATGGGTTGCTGCTGTTCTCGGCGGGAACGGAGCCGTTCTTCAGCCGGCTGTGCGGGGTCCTCGGAGTGCCGGAGCTGGCGACGGATCCGCGGTTCACCGATCCGCTGGAGAAGCCAAACCACTTCGACGAGTTCATGACGCACCTGGGGCCGTACCTCGCGGCGCGAACGCGGCACGAGGCGTTCGCCGATCTGCAGGCGCACGGGGTGATGTGCGCGCCGCTCCTGGGTGTGCGGGACGCGATGGAGGATGCGCAGGCGGTCGCGCGCGGGTCGTTCGTGGAGGTGGAGCAGGCGGCCGGGGTTGGCGCGCAGACGATCGCGGGGCCGCCGTTCCGGGTGCGCGACGACTCCGGGGAGACGTGGGTGGCGCGGGCGGCGCCGACCCTCGGGCAGCACACGGCCGAGGTGCTGGGCGAGGCGGGGTACAGCGCGGAGGAGCAGCTGGCGCTGTTCCGCGCGGGGGTGACCGCATGAGCGGGCGACTGCTCGAGGGCGTGCGGGTGGTGGACCTGACCGAGGTGTGGGCGGGGCCGATGGGCGCCTCGATGCTCGGGGACCTCGGGGCGGACGTGATCAAGGTGGAGTCGTTCCCGCGGCCGTCGTCGATCACGCGGACGACGCCACCGGCGCCGGGCGGGGACGACGATCCACCGTGGGAGCGGATCGCGATCCACCACATGGCGAACCGCAACAAGCGGAACCTGACGCTGAACATCCGGATGGAGGAGGGCGCGGAGGCGCTGCGGAAGCTGATCGCCGAGGCGGACGTCTACATCGAGGCGTACTCGGCCGGGACGGTGGACCGGCTCGGCTTCGGGTGGGAGGCGGTGCGGGAGCTGAACCCGAATCTGGTGATGCTTTCGATGCCGGGCTGGGGCGCCGAGGGACCGTACCAGGGGTACGTGACGCTGGGGTCGGGGCTCGACTCGACGGTGGGGCACGCCTCGTTGCGCGGGTACCCGGAGCGGCCGGTGGAGCAGACGCCGCCGATCTTCCACACCGACGCGACGGGGGCGGTGGCGCTGGTGCAGGCGATCGTGACCGGGCTGGCGCAGCGCGACCAGACGGGCGCGGGCTGCTTCATCGACATGTCGCAGGCGGAGGCGTTCGCGTGGCAGCTCCCCGGCGCGTTCGCCGAGGTGACGATGAACGACCGGCTGCCGGAACGCCTCGGGAACCGCGACCCGCAGATCGTGCCGCACGGCGCCTACCGGGCGGCGGGCGGCGAGGCGGAGGACGCGACGGCGGAGAGCCCGCCGCCGCTGCAGGAGTCGGCGTGGGTGGTGATCGAGGCGCGGACGGACGCCGAGTGGCGCGGGGTGGCGACCGCCGCCGGGCACCCGGAGTGGGCAGACCTCGGACACCCGTGGGCCACGGTGGTGGGCCGGCTACGCGCGCGGAGCGAGGTGGACGCGGCGATGGCTGAGTTCGCCGCGAGCGGCACAGCCGAGGCGATCGCGGACGCGATCTCGGCGGCGGGCGGGATCGCGGCGCCGGTGAAGCACCACTCCTCGTTCCTGACGAACGCGCAGTTCGCGTCGCGGGGCTGGCTGCAGGCGGTGGAACACCGCTACATGGGGGTGCAGCTGATGCCGGGGTTCCTCTGGCAGCTCGAGCCGGACGCACCCTCAGTGGATATCGCGGCGGGGCTGCTCGGTGAGTACAACGCCGATGTGCTGACGGAGCTGGGGTACTCGGCGGAGGAGATCGGGGCGTTCGAGGAGAGCGGCGTGATCGGGAACGCTTACCCCGGCTAGCGGACCTCGATGGGGGCGGTCGTTCGTTCGGCGTGTCGCCGGATCGCGGTGAGCGCACGGCGCATCACGAGCCCGATGAACGGTCGCAGGACGAACCAGTAGCGCCCGAACCTACGGCGCGCGTCGTCGCTGGTGGTCGCGGTGCGCGACTCGTAGGAGAGCAGGGTGCGGCCCGAGCCGTAGGGGCGGAGCGAGAGGCCCGCGGTGGTCTTGGCGAAGCCAGGCTCGTCGAAGGCGGCGAAGTCCTCGGGAGGGACGTCGGCCCACCCGAAGTCGCGTTGCCAGAACTTGCCGACCGACCCGAACACGAACTCGCGCTCCGGCTCCTCGCCGAGGATCGTCCAGCCCTCGAGCTGGGCGATCTCGCCGACGGTGATCGACGGCGGGACGAACGCCGTCGGTCGCCCGCGCAGCCGGTTCCACGCGAGGTTGGGGAGGTCGCGCGCGGCGAAGAGCCAGCGCACCGAACGGTCGGCGAGCAGGTTCGCCTCGCGCACGGCGCGCCAGGTGGCCTCGATGTTGGCCTCCACGACGGTGTGGGCGACCAGCGCGTGCTCGGGGTGGGGCATGACGTCGTCGAGGATCATCGGCGGACCTCCGATCGCGGGATCGGGGAGGGTACGGAGGCACCGAGCACGCGCCTTGGGCCGAACGTCGTCTCGATGGGGGATGTCTGGCTGGTCGCGAGGTGGTTCCGCCGCGGGCGCGAGGAGGGTCGAAGGCCCTCGAAGGTCGCTAGCGGCCGGTCCAGTTGGGGTCGCGGCGTTCGGCGAAGGACTTGATGCCCTCACCGGCGTCTTCGGCCTCGCCGGCGCGGGTGGCGGCCCAGGCCTCGTTCTGGAGCTGGCGGTCGAGGCCGTCGCGGGTGATGTCGTTGACGAGGCGCTTGGTGAGCTCGAGGGCGACGGTGGGGCCGCCGGCGAGGCGCCTCGCGAGGTCCATGGTCTCGGGGAGGAGCCGGTCCGGTTCGACCACGCGGTTGGCGAGGCCCCACTTGTCGGCGGTCTCGGCATCGACCTCGTCGCCGGAGAGCATCATCTCCATCGCTCGGCCGCGGCCGATGAGCTGCGGGAGGTGCCACGTGGCGCCGGTGTCGGGGACGAGGCCGCGGCGGATGAAGACGGAGATGAACTTGGCCTCGGTGGAGGCGATGCGGATGTCGGCGGCGAGGGCGAGCGAGAAGCCGGCGCCCGCAGAGATGCCGTTGACGGCGGCGATGATCGGCTTCGGGTAGCGGCCGAGCGCGGAATAGAGGACCCCCCAGCGGCCAATGGGGCCCTCGAGCATGCGGCGGTAGCCGGCGCGCTCGTCGAGCTCCTTCGCGGACTCGCGCTCCTCGTAGCCGGCGAGCACGTCGGCGCCGGCGGAGAACGCGCGGCCTTCGCCGGTGAAGACCAGCACCTTGACGTCGTCGTCGCGCTCGGTGGTCTCGACGACGTGCAGGAGCTCGTGGACGAGGCCGGGGTTGAGGGCGTTGAGGCGCTCCGGACGGTTCAGCGTGACCAGCGCGACGCCCTCGTTCAGCTCGAATCGCAGGTTGTCGTAGTCCACCGGGCACCTCCTCGCGCGCCACGCATGCTATCCGGCCGGGGGCCGAGCGCGCGCACGCCGCCGCGCCGTTCCGGCTAGCATCCGCGGTATGGGGTGAGGCGACCCATGGCCGGCGTGCGGCGACTGCTTCCCGATTTCAGCGAACAGCTCCGCTTCTTCGGCGTGCTCGACCGGGCGCACCGGCCGCTCTCGGCGCTGTGGTGGTTCATGCTGATCCTGCAGGGGGTGGTGGCGCCGTCGGCGGCGATCGCGATGGGGGTGCTGGTCGGCGCGGTGGAGGCGGGCGACGACCTGACGGTGCCGCTGATCGCGGTCGGTGTCGTCTTCTTCATGGCGCTGTCCGGGGGCCCGCTGACGCAGACGGTGTCGCAGAACCTCGGCAGCCGCACGGCGGGATGGATGCGGCGCGAGCTGACGGGGGCGAGCATGGCGCCGGTGGGGATCGCGCACCTGGAGCATCCCGAGCTGAAGTGCGACCTGACGATCGCGCAGGACTTCGACCGCGGGATCTCGGGGCCGCCGCTGTCGATCTCGATGGGGTTCATCGGGGGCGGGCTCGGGATCCTGCTCGGCGGGGTGATCGCGGCGGCGCTGCTGTTCGCGTTCGCGTGGTGGGCGCCGTTCCTGCTGGCGGCGGGGTGGCTGGGGACGCAGTACATGCTGCGCGAGAGCGGCGTCTGGCAGACGCGGCTCAGCGACGAGGTGCGCGAGGCGCAGCGGCAGGCGGATTACACGTACCGGCTCGCGGTGGACCCGCCGGCTTCGAAAGAGGTGCGGCTGTTCGGGCTCTCTGGGTGGACGCTGGACCGGTTCGCGCAGCGACGGCGGCGGCTGTTCGACCTGCAGTGGCAGGCGACGCGGATGCGCGAGCGGCCGGTGGTGTGGAGCCTGCTCTTCACGCTCGGAGCGAACGTGCTGTTCTTCTGGGTGCTGGCCGACCGGCTCGCGAGCGGCGCGATCGAGCTGGGCGAGGCGGTGACGTTCGCGTCGGCGGCGGGGATGACGGCGCAGCTGGCGTTCAGCAACTTCCAGTGGGCGCTGGACGGAGCGGCGGCGCCGGCGAACGCGGTGCTGCGGCTGTCGCGGACGATGGCGCAGTACGGCGAGCTCCCTCGAGGGTCGCGGGACGCCGCGGGGATGCCGGCGAGCGAGATCCGCTTCCGCGACGTGACGTTCACCTACCCGACCGGGGACACGCCGGTCCTCGAGGGGTTCGACCTGACGATCGCGGCGGGGTCGTCGCTGGCGATCGTGGGGCGGAACGGTGCGGGGAAGACGACGCTGGCGAAGCTGCTGTGCCGCTTCTACGACGTGGACTCCGGGGCGATCGAGGTGGACGGGGTCGACGTCCGGGAGCTGGAGATCGAGTCGTGGCGGCGGCGGCTGGCGGCGACGTTCCAGGACTTCGTGCGGTTCGAGCTGCCGTTGCGCGACAACGTGGCGCCGCTGGGCGCGAGCGACGAGGACGTGCGCGCAGCCCTCGAGGCGGCGGGGGGCGCCGGGTTGGCGGAGCTGGACACGATCCTGTCGAAGGGCTACGCGGGCGGGACGGACCTGTCGGGCGGGCAATGGCAGCGGGTCGCCCTCGCGCGGTCGATCTGCGCGGTGCGGCTCGGGGCGGGGGTGGTGCTGCTCGATGAGCCGACGGCGCAGCTGGACGTGCGGGGCGAGGCGGAGATCTTCGACCGGTTGCTGGAGGCGACGCGGGACGTGACGACGATCCTCGTTTCACATCGCTTCTCGACGGTGCGGCACGCGGATCAGATCTGCGTGATCGAGGACGGGCGGGTCGCCGAGCTGGGCTCACACGACGAGCTGATGGCGGCCGGCGGACGCTACTTCACGATGTTCGATCTGCAGGCGAGCCGCTTCGGCGAACCGGCGGAGGAGGGGGTCACGTATGAACTCCTCAGCTGAGGTCCGCGTCGACGCGATCGACGAGCTGCCGCCCGCGGCGCCGGCGATGTTGCGGATGTTTGTGCTGGGGATGCGCTCGCAGCCGGCGCTGCTGTACGTCTCGTTCGGGCTGGTGTTGTTGGCGGCGCTGCCGGGGGTGTTGACGCCGTTCTGGCTGCGGATGCTGAGCGACGGTGCGGTGGACGGAGACCGACGGGCGATCGAGATTGCGGCGCTCGGCCTCGCGGGGTCCGCCGTCGGTACGTGGTTCCTGGCGACGATCAGCGAGCGGATCCAGCGTCGGTTCCGCGAGCGGATGTCGATCGCGCTCGAGGCGCACGTGGCCGGGCTGCAGGCGGACGTGGCGACGATCGAGCTGCACGAACGGCCGGAGTACCTCGACCGGCTCGAGGTGCTGCGCCACCAGGTGTTCGTGCTGGACCACCTGTACCTGTCGCTGTTCACGACGATCGGGTGGTTGTTCCAGCTGCTAGTGGTGACGGGGCTGCTGGTGAGCGTGCATCCGGCGCTGATCCTGCTGCTGGTGGCGGCGGTGCCGACCTTCTACGCCTCGGGCCGGCGTGCCGGGGTGGAGCGCGACGCGGAGGAGCAGTCGGCCTCGAACAGCCGGTTCGCGCGGCACATCTTCGAGACGGCGACAGACGTGTCGGCGAGCAAGGAGATCCGGGTGATGGGCGCGGGCGAGCGGCTCGCGACGCGGCGGGAGGACGCCTGGCGGGACTGGTACGACGTGGTGTCGGTGGCCCGCTGGGGCACGGCGGTCTGGCAGACGCTGGGGTGGGCGGTGTTCGCCGGCTCGTTCATCGGGGCGGTGGTGTTCGTGGCGACGGGGATCAACGGGACGCCGGGCGAGGTGGTGCTGGTGCTGTCCTCGGGCGCGCTGCTGGCGCGCTACGTGTCGCTGACCGTTGGCGAGATCGGGTTCCTGCGCGGGATCTGGCTGGACGGGGCGCGGCGGCTGGTGTGGCTCGAGCGGTACGTCGCGGCGAAGCAGGCGGCCGGGGACGTCGATGCGCCGGACGCCCTCGAGGAGGGGATCCGGCTGCGCGGGGTCTCGTTCGCCTATCCCGGGACGGAGCGGCTGGTCCTCGAGGATGTCGACCTCACGCTGCCGGCCGGGGCGGTGGTCGCCGTGGTCGGGGAGAACGGCGCGGGGAAGACGACGCTGGTGAAGCTCCTCGCGCGGATGTACGAGCCGACAGCGGGGCGGATCGAGGTCGACGGAGCGGACCTCGCGCGGATCGATGCCGAACAGTGGCGCGACCGGCTGGCCGGGGCGTTCCAGGACTTCTTCCGGTTCGAGTTCCTCGCGCAGGAGACGGTGGGCCTCGGCGAGGTCGAACGGATCGAGGATCGCGTCGCCGTTGGCACCGCGGTCGGGCGGGCCGGCGCCGACGACGTGGTGACCAAGCTGCGCGACGGCCTCGATACGCAGCTCGGGCCGACGTGGCCCGAGGGGGTCGAGGTGTCGTTCGGGCAGTGGCAACGGCTGGCCCTCGCGCGTGGCTTCATGCGCGATGAGCCGCTGTTGTTGATCCTCGATGAGCCGACCGCAGCGCTGGACGCGGAGACGGAGCACGCGCTCTTCGAGCGGTACGCGTCGGCGGCGCGGGGCGGGGGCGACGAGCCGGGCAACGGGCGGATCACGGTCCTCGTGTCGCACCGCTTCTCCACCGTGCGGATGGCCGACCTGATCGTGGTGATGGACGGCGCGCACGTCGTAGAGGTCGGGAGCCACGAGGAGCTGATCGAGGCTGGCGGCAAGTACGCGGAGCTGTACGAGATCCAGGCCGCCGCGTACCGCTGAGCACACCGCACCTTCAGCCTGCTGGCTTATCGAACTTAGTTCGATTCTTCTCATATGCTGCCTGCGATGGCCGGATACGGCGGCCAACGCACGCGCGTACCGATGACGCGACGAGGAGGACCACGATGACGATCGATGCGCCGGAAGCAGCCACCGAGGGCGCTCAATCCGCCGAGTACGACGCGATCATCGTGGGCGGCGGCTTCGCCGGCATGTACATGCTCCACCAGATGCGCCAGCTCGGCTTCACGTCCCACGTGATCGAGGCCGGCTCCGACGTCGGCGGCACCTGGTACTGGAACCGCTACCCGGGCGCCCGCTGCGACATCGAGAGCCTGTCGTACCAGTACTCGTTCGACGACTCGATCCAGCGGGAGTGGAACTGGAGCGAGCGGTACGCGACGCAGCCCGAGATCCTCGAGTACGCCCGCTTCGTCGCCGACAAGCTCGATCTGCGGAGCGGGATGCAGTTCGACACGCGCGTCACCGCCGCCCACTACGACGACGCGACCAACCGCTGGGACGTCGAGACCGACCAGGGTGATCGCTACAGCGGCCGCTTCCTGATCGCCGGTACCGGCTGCCTCTCGGTGCCGCGACTCCCGGACTACGAGGGGCTCGATGCCTTCGAGGGCGACTGGTACCACACCGGCGACTGGCCGCATGAGGGCGTGGACTTCACCGGCAAGCGGGTCGGGGTGGTCGGCACCGGGTCATCCGGCATCCAGTCGATCCCCGTCATTGCCGAGCAGGCCGACTCGGTGACCGTCTTCCAGCGCACGCCGAACTTCAGCATCCCCGCACACAACGCGCCGCTCACGCAGGAGCAGCGCGACGAGAACAAGCAGGTCTTCCAGGAGATGCGGCGTGAGATGGAGACCGCCGCACCGGCGCGCGCCGGCGGGGCGATGCAGATCCCGAAGGCGTTCGACCTGACCGACGAGGAGCGGCAGCAGCGCTATGAGCAGCTCTGGGACATGGGCGGCGTCGCCTTCCTCACGTCCTGCGCCGACCTGCTGGTCAACAAGCAGGCGAACGACACAGCCGCCAGCTTCGTCCGCGAGAAGATCCACGAGCTGGTGACCGACCCGAAGGTGGCCGAGCTGCTGTCGCCGCACGATCACCCGCTCGGCGCGAAGCGCATCTGCGTCGACACGGGCTACTACGACACCTTCAACCAGGAGAACGTCTCGCTCGTCGACCTTCACGCCGCGCCGATCGAGGCGATCACGGCGAAGGGGATTCGCACCGCGGACGCCGAGTACGAGTTCGACGCGATCGTGTTCGCGACCGGGTTCGACGCGATGACGGGCGCGCTCCTCGCGATGGACATTCGGGGGCGGGACGGCGTCAGTCTCAACGACGTGTGGGCGGAGGGGCCTCGGACGTACCTTGGCCTGCAGGTGGTCGGCTTCCCGAACCTGTTCACGATCACGGGGCCGGGTAGCCCGTCCGTGCTCAGCAACATGCTGATCTCGATCGAGCAGCACGTGGACTGGATCTCCGACTGCCTGGAGTACATGCGGGAGCGTGACCTGGGGACGATCGAGGCGACGCCGGAGGCCCAGGACGCCTGGGTGCAGCACGTGAACGACATCGGCGACGCGACGCTGTTCCCGCAGGCGAACTCCTGGTACGTCGGCGCCAACATCCCCGGGAAGCCGCGGGTGTTCATGCCGTACGTGGCGGGCGTCGGTCCGTACCGGCAGAAGTGCGACGAGATCGCGGCCGCGGGGTACGAGGGCTTCGAACTGGCAAAGGAGGCGGCGACGGTCTGACCTCGAGCGGTCCGATCGTCCGCCGAGGGCGTGCCAGTCGCCGGACGTGAGGAGACCCGCCGTGAGGCGGGTCTCGCTTGAAACGGGTCTATGGTCGGGCTCGACGCATCCGGCTAACGTTGGCGCCGGCGCGCTTCCTCGCGGCCCATCAGCACCAGCCCGATCCCGCCCAACAGGAGCGGGAGCGCGGTGCCGAGCGCCGCACCGCCGGTGATCACACCGGCGAAGGCGTAGAGCCCGAACAGTCCGAGGGCGGCGAGTAGATCGGTCATGGTGGTCTCTCCTCCGCGCTGTTCCTCGAACCACAGTCATCATCTGTGTTCGGGCGCGGCGAGACATCGACCGTTGGTCTAGACCGCTGTCATCCCTTCGGGTGACAGGAACGGGACGCCGCAGGCCGCGTCGCAGGCCTCGGGGGCGACGCGATGGCTCAGTCGGGCGGGACGACGAACGGGCAGCGTGGCCCGGGCGCGCGGACGAGGCGCTGGTCGAGCGTCGCGAGGCCGGCGCCGAGCCCCTCGGCGAGCGCGACGTACCAGGCGTCGTAGCTGGTGACGTTCTGGCGCAGCTCCCAGACCCTCTCCGCGAGCATCTCGAACTCGACGACGGTCACCGGCAGGTCGAGGAGCGTGCCGAAGGCCAGCGACGCCGCGTCCGCAGAGAGGCGGCCCGACCGCTCGGCGCGGCTCAGGACGCTGGCGACCTCGACGTGGAGAAGCTGCGGCGCGTAGAGGTCATCGCTGGTGATCAGCCACTCGGCCCAGGCACCATCGGAGCCCTTGTCGACGAGCGCCGCGAAGACCACCGAGGCGTCGACGACGAGCGTCAACGCTTGTCGGCGGCGCGGTACTCGGCGATCTCCTCACGGGTGAAGAGCGCGCCCGTGCGAGCTTTCTGTGCCCGCGCCCGCGCGACCCACTCCGACGGCTCCGGGCGCCGCGCCATATCGATCAGCGCGCCGCGCAGGAACTCCTGCAGCGACCGCCCGCTGCGCGCGGCACGCGCCGCCAGCTCGTCGCGGGTTGCATCTGGGACGTCGCGGATCGTGATCGAAACTGACATGCATGTATTCTGCATGTGTTAGCAGTGGAATGCAATACGCTAGCTGGCGGCAGTCTGCGGCGCCTCGGTAAGTCGCGCGGGCGGCGTGGGTCGCCGGACCAGCATCACCAACGCGGCCGCCAGCACCCAGGCCGCGCCGACCGCGAAGAAGGCGCCGTTGTAGTCGCCGACCTCGTCGAAGTACCACTGCACGAGGAGCGGGCCGCCCGCACCGAAGAAGAGGGTGAACGGCATGGCGACGCTGCGCACCGCGCCCAGGTGCCGGCGGCCGAAGTAGGAGGCCCAGATGACCTCCTGGATGGGGATCTGACCGCCGAGGCCGACGCCGACGAGGACGAAGCCGACCGCCAGTGGCACCACCTCGTGTGCCTGCGCGGCCAGCACGACGACGACCATCCCCGCGGCGGCGACGAGGAAGCTGCCTGCCGCGAGCGCCTTCGGCGCGACGCGATCGAGGAGCACGCCCCACACCGGCTTGCTCAGCGCCGAGGGCGCGGCGACGGCGAGCGCGAGCATCAGCGCGCCTGTCCGCCGGCTGAAGTCCGCGTCCGTGACGAACGGGATGGTCGTGAACAGCATCGTCCCGAGGCCGATCCCGGAGACGCCGAATGCGATCACGATCTGGTAGAGCGTGGCCGTGCGCAGCGCCTCGGCGCGGGTCAGCGAGTTCGCGAAGTCGGCGCGTGCGCGGTCACCGGCGGAGCTGGCCATCTCCTCGTCGCTCTTGCCGTCCGGGTTGAGGCCGTGCGCCTCCGGCGTGCTGCGCATCAGGAACGACACCGGGTAGATGAGGCCCATCGCGATCAGCGCGAGCACTCGCCACCCCACGCGCCAGCCGAACTCGTCGACGACCGGTGTCAGCACCAAGGGGAGGACGATCCCCGCGGACGATACGCCCATCGCCGCGATCCCGATCATTCGCCCACGCTGTTCGACGAACCACTTCGAGAGCGTCACGTTCACGATCAGGTTGCCGACCAGCGCCGCGCCGACCGTGAACAGCAGGCCGCGCAGCAGCATCCACTGCCAGAGTTCGGTGACGTAGCTGGTGGCCCACAGCCCGGCGCCAAGGATGGTGATGCCGATGAACATCATGCGGCGCGCGTGGCCTCGGTCGACGAGCGTGCCGACGAAGATGCCGAAGAACGCCATCACGAAGCGGCCGATCGTCTGGGCGGTCGTGAACTCGAAGCGCGTCCAGTCGAGGTCCTCGGTCATTGGCACGAGGAATACGCCCGCGACGTAGGTCTGCGAGCCAGCCGAGATCAGCTGCGCGAGGAACGCCACCCCGACGAGGTAGTAGCCGTAGAAGATCACCGGGCGCCGGCGTCGGAGCCGTCGCAGTGACCGAGGGGGATCCGCTGGCTCGCGGTCAGGCGGCGCCGACGTCGCCATCAGCCGGCCAGCCGCGCGACGCGATGCACGCTCGGAAGGCAGGAGTGAACGACTCGGTCCAACACGGCGGCGACACTATCACGCCTGTGTTCTGTGCACCCGGGGTCCGCCGAGGAGTCCCGCCTCCCACGGTTGTCGAGCCTCGGTTGGTGCGAACGGCGGGGGGTCGAAGACCCTCTAGACCCGGCCGTTCGGCTTTCGCTTGCGCTGCGGGTCACCGAGGACGGGGCCGAGCAGGACCAGCACCTCGACGAGGAGGCCGATCCCGCCGATGACCGCGATCACCAGCTCGGTCGTGATCTCGACTTCGCTGAAGTCCATGGACCCTCACCGCTACCGCCCCAGCATAGGGGGCGGCGAGGGGGCGCGGCGCCCTACTCGGCCAGTCGCGTCGACTGGAGCGCCGCGAGCTGCCACTCCGACTCGCCACCCGGTACCAGCGTCGCCGTGAAGCGGATGTCGAGGACCGCGCCCTGATCTGCGGGCCCGACCCCGAGGTGCGCGACACCGTTGAGGACGGCGCAGCCCTCGTAGGTCCGCTCCTCGAGGGACTCGATCTCCCAGCTGCGATAGCGGCGGCCACCCTCGAAGGCGGTGACGAGCTCGTCCTTCGTCTCGAGGTTCGAGCGGCTGTGCACGTAGGTGAACCGGTCGTCGACCAGCGGGCTCCACGCCGCCATGTCGCCGGTGATGTTCGCCGCCGCCCAGCTTCGAAACACCTCGGATGGGGTACTCATCGCCACGTCCCTTCGTCCGCCGGGGCAGTCTAGCCCCGACCGCGTGGCGAGGGTCACGGGGCGAGGGGGCCGAAGGTCCCAGCGGCGGTGCCCCGAGGTCCCTGTTGGCCGGTCGGTCAGCGCCGTCCAATGAGGCTACGTTCACCACCTCGGGGAGGAGGCATCCCGCGATGGTGGAACTCCCGGCCAACAATCCCGACGGGCGAATCGCGACGCCCGAGACGACCCGGCAGCCGACCCAGCAGGGCGGTGGCCGCCCGGTCGACTCCGCTCCGGCGACGCGATCAGGCCTCGGTGCGCGCTTCAGCAGCCTGCGGTGGAAGCTGGCGGCGGTCTTCGTCGCGCTCGCGCTGCCGCCGCTCGTGATTGCGGCGGGGTACCTCTACTACGAGCTTCCGCGAAGCCTCGAGGAGGATGCGCGGGTCGAGCTGTCCTCGGATCAGCGCGGGGCGGCGTCGGTGTTCGAGCGGCACATCGCGGGGGTGGAGGCGGACACGACGATCCTCGCGGAGCTGCCCGCCGTGCGCCGCTACGCGGCGAGCGGCGAGGCGGCGCAGGCCGGGGACGTCGAGGCGGACTTCCTGCTCTTCGCGGGGGCGCACGCCAACTACCTGCAGGTGCGGTACATCGATCAGACGGGGCACGAGCGGGTGCGCGTCGACCGGCGCGACGGGGTGCTGATCGCGCTCCCGGAGGCGGGGCTGCAGGACAAGTCCGGCCGCTACTACGTGGAGGCAGCGAGCCAGCTCAGCCCTGGTGAGATCTACGTCTCACCGCTCGACCTGAACCGAGAGCGCGGCGGGATCCAGGAGCCGCACGTGCCGGTGATCCGGTTCGCCGCTCCGGTGACGGACGACGACGGCGCGCCCGCCGGGTTCGTGATCGTGAACCTCGACGCCAGCTCGCTGGTCTCAGAGCTGCGGGCGGCGGGCGGCGCGGAGTCGGACACCGACCTCATGCTCGTGGATGAGGCGGGCTACTACCTCGTGCATCCCGATCCCGCCCGCTCGTGGTCGGGGCCGCGGGACCTGAACACGGGGTGGAACCTGTTCGAGGAGGTGCCTGAGTTCGCAGCCCTCGTTGGTGGGGACCGGACGCCGGGGGAGGCGCAGCTCGAGCTGCGGGCGTCGGACCAGCAGCTCGTGGCCGGCGAGGTCGGGCCACCGGACCGCGGCTGGCTGCTGGTGGCGAGCGCGCCGGAGTCGGCGATCCTGGCGCCGGCGCGCACGCTGCGGGTGCAGCTGCTGCTCGTGTTCGGCGCGATGACGGCGGTGGGCCTCGGCGTGATCTGGTTCGCGACGGGCCGCCTCAGTCGCCCCGCCCGGCTCCTCCGCGAGGGCGCCGTGCAGATCGGCCGCGGAGACTTCGAGCACCGTATCGATCTGCCGAGCTCCGACGAGCTGGGGGACGTGGCGCACGCCTTCGACCAGATGGCGGAGCAGCTCGAGGATTCGTACCGGACGCTCGAGGGGCGCGTCGCGGAGCGGACGCACGATCTGCAGGACCGCGATCGGAAGCTGCGCGGGCTGAACGAGATCGGCATGGGCCTCGTCACCGCGGGCGCGGTCGACGAGATCGCGACGCGAGCCGCCGACTACGCGCGCCGCCTCACCGATGCCGACCACGCGGTCGTCGTCTTCGACGACCCCGATCATCCCTCGACGCCGCGCCTGCCCGGCGCGGAGCGGATTCCCGAGAGCGCGCACCAGATCGCGGACGCGGTCAGCGGCGGCGGGGTCCGGCTCGGTGAGATCCGCGTCGCTCGGTCGCCAGACCGGGCGGACTTCCAGCCGGTGGACCGGGAGCTCCTCGAGACGCTCGCCAACCAGGTCGGGGTGGCGATCGAGAACGCGAAGCTGCACGCGCGCGAGCGGGAGACGGTGACGCGCCTCGAGGAGCTGAACCAGGCGAAGACGGACTTCGTCTCGACGGTCTCGCACCAGCTCCGCAGCCCGGTCGCCGCGCTGCGGGGGTACACGGAGATCATCAACGCGCACGGCGACACGATCGACGACGCGCAGCGTGACCGGATCCTCGATGTGATCGCGGCGGAGACGGAGCACCTGACCGAGCTGGTGGAGGACGTGCTCCGGGTGAGCCGGATCGACGCCGGGCGGCTGGTGCCGGAGAGCCGGCCGGCGCTGCTGGGGCCGCTGATCGACGAGGTGGTCGGGGAGGTCGCGCGCATCGACGAGGACGCGCATCCGATCATCCTCGAGCGTGGCGAACCGACGCTGGTGGTGGCGGATCCGATGCTGCTGAAGCAGGCGCTGCTGAACCTGGTGGACAACGCGGCGAAGTACTCGCCGCCCGGCGGCGCGGTGCACGTGGGCTGGGAGGCCGACCCGGACGCCGAGGTTGCGGTCATCACCGTGGAGGACGAGGGGCCCGGGATCCCGGAGTCGGACCGCGAGCGCGTGTTCGAGCGGTTCGTGCGACTCGCGGCGCCGGGCGGCGGGACGGGGCCATCCGGTACCGGGCTCGGGCTGTACATTACGCGCAGCGTCGTGGAGGCCCACGGTGGCTCGATCGGCGTCGACCGCGGCGCGATCGGCGCTCGCTTCACGATCCGCCTGCCGCTCGCATCCGTCGGAGCCGAACGATCAGCCAGCCCCTCGCCGCCCGTGACGACCTGATCCGCGTGCTCGTCGTCGACGATCACCAGGTCTTCGCCGACGCGATCGCCACGGCGCTCAGCCTCGAACCGGACATCGAGGTGCTCTCGACGGAGGGGACGGTGGCGGCCGCGCTCGCCGCGCTGCAACGCTCGAGGCCGGACGTGCTGCTGCTCGACTACGAGCTGCCCGACGGCCACGGCACGGCGATCTGCCGGCAGGCGCGGGTCGATCTCCCCGAATGCCACGCGGTGATGCTCACGCAGTTCGACGAGGTGTCGATCCTCGTGGAGTCGATCGACGCGGGTGCGTCGGCGTGCCTGCCGAAGACGAGCTCGCTCGCGGACGTGGCGAACGCGGTGCGCGCAGCGCACGAGGGCGAGTCGTTGCTCCCGGCGAGTGCGCTGCAGTCGCTCCTCGGTGAGCTGCGTCGGGACGCGGAGCCGGCCGAGCCGGCGACGACCGACCTCGACCTCACGCCGCGGGAGCGGGAGGTGCTGCAGCTGATCGCCGAGGGGCACACCAACTCGACGATCGCGGAGCGGCTCGTGATCAGCCCACACACGGTGCGTACGCATGTCCAGCACGTGCTGCAGAAGCTCGGGGTGCACTCGAAGCTCGCGGCCGCTGCGGCGGCGCTTCGCCTCGGACTGCTGCCGCCCGGGGATGCTCAGACCTAGCAGCTCGCCGCCTCGACCTGACCGCGCGCTGACCTCGTTGGTCGATCTACGACATAGATCGTAGGCATCTACGTCCCGCGGGCGATTCGCCCGCGGGCGCCTCCCACGACAGTGGTTTCACACGGCGGACCCGGCGTTCCGCCGGCGGGACCGGGGAGGCGACGATGATCCGTTCGAGGCGCCCGGCCATCCAGTCCGCGCTCGACGCGACGACCGCGCGTCACGGGCGGTTGTGCCCTCGGCAGGTGCTGGGCGTGCGCATCGGGTTCGCGGGCGCGGACGCGCTTGGCCTCGATGTGCCGCGCACGGACCGGCGGCTGCTGGTCCTGGTCGAGACGGACGGTTGCTTCGCGGACGCGGTCGAGGTGGCAACGGGGTGCAGCCTCGGGCACCACACGCTGCGTCTCGAGGACGTCGGGAAGATCGCGGCGACGTTCGTCGACGTGCCGAGCGGGCGGGCGGTGCGCGTGGCGCCGCGCGCCGGGATCCGTGAGCTCGCCGCCGAGTACGCGCCACACCAGACCCGCCGCTACTACCAGCAGATGGACGGCTACCAGGCGATCAGCGACGCCGATCTGCTGTCCGTCGCCGAGGTGACGCTGACCTTCGACGTCGACGCACTCCTCGGTCGGCCCGGGGTCCGCACGAACTGCGGCGTCTGCCACGAGGAGATCGTGAACGGCCGCGAGCTGGTGGTGGACGGCCGGCCGCTGTGCCTGTCCTGCGCCAACGGCGGGTCATACGGGGCCAGCGCGCGGGGCAGCTACTACACGCCTACCTCGACGGGACGGGTCGCCTCGGTGGCCGCTCCGTCAGCCGAACAGGTCGAACTTGGGAACCGATTAGGGATGCAGGTATGACAGAAGAGCATGAGCCACAGGGGACGGTCAGCCGTCGCAGCTTCATCGAGGGACTCGGGTTCGCCACGGGCGGCGTCGTTGTCGGCACCGTGATCGGCGTGGCGATCCCGGGCGTCGGCGGCGATGACGACGACGGGGACGCCGTCGCGCGACCACCCTCGGATGGTGGCGACGGGACGCCGACGCCCGCCGACGGCGACCCGGTGGTCACGCCGATGGTGGCGACGGCGCATCCGCGGGTGAAGGTTGGCACCGTCTCCGGCCTCAACACGGGCGACGTGATCGACTTCAACTACCCCACCGAGCAAAGCGCTGCGTCGCTCGTGAAACTCGGCCGCCCCGCCGCGGGCGGCATCGGCGAGGACGGCGACATCGTCGCCTTCGGCACCGACTGCACGCACATGGGCTGCCCGCTCGCCGGAACCTTCAAGGTCGAGCACGGGATCCTCGGGCCCTGCGGTTGTCACTTCACCACGTTCGACCTCGGCCGGCGCGGCAGCGTCGTGCTCGGCCAGGCCACCTCGAACCTCCCGCAGATTCTGCTCGACATCGAGGGCGACGACATCATCGCCGTCGGGACGCTCGGCATCTTCTACGGCTTCCGGGACAACCTCGCTGACATCACGATCGTGGAGGGAATCTAGCCATGGCAGGCATGCCCGCCGAAAGCCCCAAGACCCAGGTCCCACTGCCGCCGGTCGACGCCAAGGTCACGACGACCGCGTGCGAGTACTGCCCCGTCGCCTGCGGCTACAAGGTCTACACCTGGCCCGTCGGCATCGAGGGTGGTCCGGCCGCTTCGGAGAACGCGCTCGGCATCGATTTCCCGGCGCCGATCCTCAGTGGCCGTTGGCCCTCGCCGAACATGCACAGCACCGTGACGATCGACGGCATCTTGCAGCACGCGATCGTGCTGCCGGACCCCGACGCCGAGCACGTGAACGTGGGCGGCAACCACTCGGTGCGCGGTGGCACGCTGGCGCTCAAGCTGTACCGGCCGGACGGTCCGACCCGTGACCGGCTCCAGCACCCGATGCTGCGGGTCAACGGCACGCTGCAGACGATCTCCTGGGACGCCGCGATCGAGATCATCGCCGAGATGATCGGCTACACGGTCGAAGAGTTCGGCGAGCTGGCGATGGGGTTCAAGCACTACTCGTACGAGTACTTCGAGAACAACTACGTCATCACGAAGTTCGCCTACGACGCGATCGGCACCCCGAACGTCGCGCCGCACCACAACACCGGCCACGGCACCGACACGCCCGGCCTCGACGACACCGGCGTTGACGCGTTCAGCGCCAGCTACGAGGACTACAAAGAGTGCGACGTCGCGATGGTGATCGGCAGCGATCCCTACGAGACGAAGACGGTCGCTTTCACGCAATGGCTGCAGCCCGGCGGCGCGAAGATCATCCAGGTCGACCCTCGGAAGACGTTCACCGCGGCGTACGCGGAGGCGAACGGCGGTCTGCATCTGCAGCTGCTGCCCGGCACCGACGCGTGGGTCTACGGCGCGATCGCGCGTCACATCCTCGAGCAGGGCTGGCAGGACGCGGACTTCATCCGCGACCACGTGGTCCAGGATCGCGTCGAGATCGACGAGGACAGCGCCTGGCGGCGCCGTCGCTTCGGCCTCACCTGGGACGAGTGGCAGGAAGCGGTCCTCGGGAACGACGAGCTGACCCTCGAGGCGGCGTCCGAGATCACGACGGTGCCGGTGGAGAAGCTCCGCCAGGCGGCGGAGATGCTCGCCGCGCCGGTCGACGGCGGGATGCCGAAGGCCTCGATCCTCTACGAGAAGGGGCTGTACTGGTCGCACAACTATGAGAACACCGCGGCGCTCGGGAACCTGTCGGCGCTGATCGGCGCGCGGGGGCGACCGGGTCGGGCGACCTCGCGAATGGGCGGTCACCAGCGTGGTGGCGCCTCGGGTGCGTCGTACCCGAAGGACAAGTCGCCGACGGAGTTCGAGGGCAACAAGGTCGAGATGGACTGCGACCGCTGGATGATGGAGGGCAACACCCGGATGGTGTGGTCCATCGGCAACGACTGGATCAACGGATCCGGCGCCAGCCAGTACGTCGCCCAGCGCTTCCGCGAGATGACGCGGGAGATCGGTCCGCAGATCACCTCGGCGATCCCGGCCAACGCCATCGCCGCGCTCAAGGAGCGCCTCGACAACGACGGCCTGTTCATCGTGCAGAGCGAGATCTACACGAACAGCACCACCGAGTACGCGGACCTCGTGCTCCCCGCCGCCACCTGGGGCGAGGAGGACTTCTCGCGGAACAACGCCGAGCGGCGCTTCCGCCTCTACGGCAAGTTCATGGACCCGCCCGGCGAAGCCAAGCCGGACTGGTGGGCGGTCGCCCAGGTCGCCCAGCAGATGGGCTTCGACGGCTACGACTACGCCGACACGAACGAGATCATCGAGGCCTACGCGCCCCGATCCAGCGGTCGCAAGGACTTCTCGGCGCTCGGCGAGTGGACCGCCTCGAAGGGCATCAAGCTCCACGACTGGCTGCGTGAGCAGGGCACCAGCGGCATCCAGACCCCTGTCGTCATCGAGAACGATGAGCCGGTCGGGACCGACCGCCTGCACACCGATATGTCGTTCAAGGGCGGCAAGTCACGCTTCGTGATCGTCGACTTCGACGCCGTGAAGGAGCGGAACGAGCTGCTCGGTCCGAACGACGACGAGGTGTGGGTCCTCACCGGCCGTGCCAACCACCTCTGGCAGAGCCTCTACGACGACCTCCGCAAGCCGCACCTCATCCAGCGGTACCCGGTGGCCTTCCTCGAGATTTCGCCCGAGGACGCGGATAAGTGGGACGTGGTCAGCGGCGACATGGTCGCCGTCGAGAGCGACCGCGTGCGGACGCAGGACCTCGGGACGAGCTTCGGCGGGTTCACGGCGGTGGCGTACGTCACCGACGAGGTGACGGAAGGTCAGGTGTTCTCCTTCTTCCACTACCCCGGGTCGCCCGGGAACTCGGTGACCACGGGTGATGCGGCCTCCACGCCGCAGAACCCGCGGCAGCCGTTCAAGTTCGGGCGGGGGACGGTGACGAAGATCGGGTCGACGAACCTCGCCGACGTGATGTCGTTCGTGCCGAGAAACATCGTCTAGGGGTCTTCGACCCCTTCCTGGACGCTTCGCGCCTGCTGCGAAGGTTGACGGCTGATCAGTCTCGGGAGTTGGTGGTGACGCCAACTCCCGAGATCTTCTCTCGCCGGTGCCGCTCCTCGAGCGAACGGCAGGCCCGTCACCGCACTCGCGGGCCTGACCTCCGGAGGCGCCCAAACAGCGTCGAAGATCTCTAGGATTGTCGGATGGCTGATCCGGACGAGCCTGGGCGCGACCAGGCCGGAGAGCCGCCCACCGACCCGCCGCCTCCCGACGGCGAGACGCCTGCGCCCGAGCCGCCGCCTCCCGACGCCGACGCCTCTGACCCTCCCGACGCCCTGCGCCATGCCACCGAGGGCCGGCCATGGACGACCGGCGACCACGCCTCCGACAGCGGCCCGGTCGACGAGTCACCGATCGACGCCGGGTTGCGTCGCGCCGCCCAGCGGCAACAAGAAGCGGAAGAGCGCCAGGCAGCGATCGAGTCGCTCAACGATCCGAGCCCCGACGACGGCGCCGATCGGGCGAACTGGCACAACTGGGGATCGGACCAGGACGCCGCCGGTGAGACCGAGGTCAGCGAGGGGGCGCCCTCGGCTGACGAGCCTTCGCTATCGCAGTTGGTGCGCGAGCTGCAGGACCCGGATCGCCCACCCCAGCCGGGCGACCCAACCGTGCACGACGCCCCTGGGCCGGTCCGAGGCCGAGAGTTTCCCACCGAACCCGGCGATTGGCCCGAGGGCCAGCCCAACCCGTTTGACGACGCAGGCCCGGAGGCCCTCGAACGGCAGCCAGTCCAAGGGCGCGAACTCACGCCCGAGGCGATCCGCCAAGCCCTCGACCGGGTTGAGCAAGAGGACGCTCCGCCGGACGGTGAACCTCCGGCCGCCCCGCCGCCAGCGGCCACGCCTCAGCCGGGGGCCACGCCTCAGCCGGGGGCCACGCCTCAGCCGGGGGCCACGCCTCAGCCGGCGACGCCGCCTCCGGTGGCGCCGCGGCAACCTCGGCGGGTGGGGTTCCTCGATCGCTTGCGCGAGCGCGCCCTGCTGGTCGGCGCGTTCGCGGTGGCTCCGGTGCTCGTCGCCGGGGCGGTCTACGTCATCGCGACCGGGGATTCGGACGATGCGCCTCAGGCTCCGGCAGCTACCGCTACTCCAACCGCGGGCCTCGGCGCGGCCGCGGTCCTCGAGAGCACTCCCGCCGCCGGGCAGGCGAGCCCGACGCAGACGCCGGACGCGGTGTCGGCGGCGCCCGGGGTGCTGCCGCCGGGGCGCTACGACGTGACGTTCAACGGCGTCCGCGCGCCCGGGTGCAGCGGCGGCAACCCGAGCTTCACCAAGCCGATCACGATCGAGGTCGAGGGGCTGTTGCGGGACGACGGCACGCGGACGATCGGGTTCGTGGACGGGCTGCGGACCAGCTACGGCACGATCGTGAACGACACCGGTGCGATCGAGATGGATGACGGGTACATCGGGGTGCTCGACCCGACGTTCAGCAACCCGATCCAGTGGATCGTCGAGGTGCCCGGCTGCACCGCGACCTACGACATCGAGATCGAGCGGCGCTGATCAGCGACAGGCGTGATCGCGGGCGCGCGGCGATTCGGCTTCATGCGGCTACGCTCCCTGCTGGGAGGCGTGGCGCATGAACGTCGAAGCGATCGCGATCGTCGCCGTCGCGATCTTCCTCTTCGCGCTTGTCTCGCGACGCCTCGAGCGGACCTTCATCACGGCGCCGATGACGTTCGTCGCGGCGGGCATCCTGCTCGGCCCGGACGCCCTCGATCTCCTCGACCTCGAGATCGATGAGGGCGCCGTCCGCGTGCTGGCCGAGGCGACGCTGGTGCTGGTGCTGTTCACCGACGCGATTCGCATCGACCTCATGCGCCTGCGGCACCAGATCGAGCTGCCCGCTCGCCTGCTCGGCGCCGGGCTCCCGCTCACCGTCGGCGCCGGCACGCTGGCCGCGCTGGCGCTGTTCCCCGCGTTCGGGGTCTTCGAGGCGGCGCTGCTCGCGGCGATCCTCGCGCCGACAGACGCCGCGCTCGGGCAGGCGGTGGTCTCCAACCCTCGGGTGCCGGTGCGGATCCGGCAGGCGCTGAACGTGGAGAGCGGGCTGAACGACGGGCTGATGCTGCCGGCGATCACGATCCTGCTCGCGCTGGCAGCGGCCGAGGTGGACCTCGAGACGCCGGGGTACTGGGCCACGTTCGCGCTCGAGCAGATCGGCTACGGCGTCCTCGTCGGCGTGGCGGCCGGCGCGATCGGTGGGCGGCTCCTCGATTGGTTCGCCGGTCGCGATTGGATCGAGGGCGGGTTCCGACAGCTCGCGACGCTCGCGATCGGGGTGGCCGCGTTCGCCGCGGCGGAGGCGGTGGGTGGCAACGGCTTCGTCGCCGCCTTCCTCGCGGGCCTCGCCTTCGGTGCGGCGGCGCGCGAGCACTGCAGCGGCGCGTACGACTTCGCGGAGGACGAGGGCCAGCTGCTGGCGTTGCTGACGTTCCTGTTCTTCGGCGTCGCGCTGGCCGGGCCCGCGCTCGACGAGCTCACACCCCGGATCGCGGTCTACGCCGTGCTGAGCCTGACGGTGGTGCGCATGGTTCCGGTCGCCCTCGTGATGCTGGGGGCCGGGCTGAGCTTGCCGACGGTGGGGTACCTCGGATGGTTCGGTCCGCGCGGGCTGGCGTCGATCCTCTTTGCGCTGTTCGTCCTCGAGGATGCCGATCTGCCGGTGGCGGACGACCTGCTGCTGACGGTGACGTGGACGGTCCTCGGAAGTGTGCTGTTGCACGGAGCGACGTCGGTCCCGCTGGCCGGGCGGTACGCGGACTGGTGGCAGGCCAACCGCGCCGAGCCGATGCCGGAGAACGCCGAGGTGGAGTCGATGCCGACGCGGG
This sequence comes from Dehalococcoidia bacterium, assembly GCA_028279505.1. Classification (GTDB taxonomy): domain Bacteria; phylum Chloroflexota; class Dehalococcoidia; order UBA2979; family UBA2979; genus UBA6627. Next base: position 34,741 of record JANQNP010000053.1, on the reverse strand, counting down.
GGTCTTCGGGGTCTTCGACCCGTCTCTGACGCTTCGCGCGAGCTGGATGGGACTCCGTCGATCGGGTTGTCGCGACCTCGGCGTGCGTCCCGGGGACGAGATGCTACTCGTCGTCCGCGGCTGGCGGGAGCTCCAGCTCCTTGCTGTGCCCGTTGCTGCCGGGGCAGGCGATGCAGCTACCGTCCGTCTCGAGGACGCGGTTGCAGAGGGGGCAGAGGGGGCGGCCGCCGGCGACGGCGTCGTCGATCGAGGCCATCGCGGAGATCGCCTGTGCGCGGTTGATCTCCATGCGGAAGCTCGGGCTGTCGCCCTGCTGCAACGCGGCCGCGTCGTCGGCGAGCAGGACGATGTGCTCGCGCTCCTCGTCGAAGTCGAGTCCGAGGCGCGCCACCTGCAGGTCGATCTGTGGCGTCGCGGGGAACGGGCCCATCTCCGGGACCGCCTCGGTGGGGCGCCCGCGCTGCTTGGAGCGCTCGGCCAGCAGCTTCGAGAACTCCCGTCCGAGCAGCGAGAGCTGCTCTTTCTCGAACCAGAGCGCGGCGTAGTTCTCGTCCTTGTTTGCCCGCAGCCGGAAGGTGCGCTGCCCGGGCGGGCCGATCGCTTCGGCGTCGACGGCGTCCACGAGTCCGAAATCGATCATGGGTCTCCGCTTCGACAGCGCGCCGGTGGGGGAGGACTGAGTCCGGGGCGACGCGCAACCGAGGCGCGCGACCGAGGGCACGCACCCGCACGCGCGCCGTGCGCGTGAGCCTAGGCAGCCCCGTGGGGACGGTCAAACGCAACAAACTTCCTCTACGCTGCGCCTCACCCCAGACCGCCGAGGAGAGTCGCCATGCCCGCCAACGCCGCCACCCAGACGCTCGCCGAGGCCAGTCGAGCGATCGAGGCTGGTGACCTCAGCCCGACCGAACTCCTCGATGTCACGCTCGCCCGGATCGAGGAGACCGACGGTCGCCTCAACTCGTTCGTGCGGCTTATGGGCAGCTCCGCGCGCGGCGAGGCCGCCGCGGCGACGGAGCGCGCGAGGGGTGGCAACCGCCTCGGGCCGCTCGACGGGATCCCGATCGCGGTGAAGGACCTGTACGACACCGCCGGGGTCGTCACGGCGGGCGGTACGGGCGCCCTCAACGAGCGCGTCCCCGCCGAGGACGCGACGACCGTCCGTCTGCTGCGCGAGGCCGGCGCGGTGATCGTCGGTAAGACCAACACGCACGAACTGGCGCTCGGTGGCACGACGAACAACGCCTACTTCGGGGCGACACACAACCCGTGGGACCTCGACCGCGTGCCCGGTGGATCCTCGGGTGGTTCGGGCTCGGCGGTCGCGGCCGGTCAGTCGCTCGGCGCGCTGGGGAGCGACACCGGCGGGTCGATCCGCATCCCCGCCGCGTTCTGCGGGATCACCGGGCACAAGCCCACGTATGGCCTCGTGAGCCGCGCCGGGGTGATCCCGCTGTCCGGCACGCTCGACCACGCCGGGCCGATGGCGCGCACCGCGGAGGACTGCGCGCTGATGTTGAACGCCCTCGCCGGGCACGACCCGCGCGACCGCGACTCCGTCGCCCGCCCGGCCGAGGACTTCGCCGCCGACCTCGAGGGTGGCATCGGCGGGATGACGTTCGCCGTCATCCCGTCGCTCGCTCAGGACTGCGAGGCGGCGGTCCTCGAGAACTTCGAGCGCTCGGTCGAGGCGCTGCGCGACCTGGGCGCCAGCATCGAGGAGCGCGAGCCGATCACCGGCGAGGACAACTGGCGGGCGAAGGTCGGCGCGATCATCCTCGCGGAGGCGGGGACGCTGAACGAGGTCTCGCTCCAAGGGACGGGCGTCGCCGAGCCGCAGCGCCGCCGCATGCTCCGCGGCCTCGAGACGCCGGTCGCCGACTACATTCGGGCGCTCGAGTTCCGCAAGCAGGTCGAGGCCGCGTACGAGGCGGGCCTCGATGGGATCGACGCTTACCTCGCGCCGACCTCGCCGATCGTCGCCGAGCCGATCGCCGACAACCCGACCGAGGAGGCGCCGCCCCCGAGCAAGTTCCGCAACACCTCGGTCTTCGACAACACGCATCAGCCGTCGATCAGCGTTCCCAACGGCTTCGACGCGGACGGCCTGCCGACCGGCCTCATGATCTCGACAGGGCTGTTCGAGGACGCGAAGGCGCTCCGCATCGCGCACGCCTACCAGCAGGCGACGGACTTCCACCGCCAATCGCCGCAGCTGTGACTCGCTCAGGCCGAGGTCGCGTCAGCCGATAACGCGGCGTAAGGGCGCGACCGGGGCGCTCCTACTACCATTCCCGCCATGACGAGCACGCTCCCCGAGGCCCCGTCCGCGCTGGCGCTGACGCGCGACGAACCGCTCGCGCGTCACACTTACATGCGCCTCGGTGGGCCCGCTGCCTACTGGGGTGAGCCTCCGACGATCGAGGCGGTGGGGGACATCGCCGCCTGGGCGGCGGCGGAGGGGCTGCCGCTCCGGGTCCTCGGCGGCGGGTCCAACACGCTGGTCGCCGACGACGGCGTGACCTCCGTCGTCCTCTCGCTCCGCGCCGCCTGCGGCGACACCAGGTTCGAGGGCGATCGCGTCACCGCCGGTAGCGGTGTGATGCTGCCCGCGCTCGCGCGTGCAGCGGCGGCCGCGAACCTCGGTGGGCTCGAGTTCGCGATCGGGATCCCGGGGACCGTTGGCGGCGCGCTGCAGAGCAACGCTGGGATCGGCGACGGGCGGGACCTCGGCGGGCTCGTCGAGACCGTCGAGGTCCTCGATGGTGGCGCGGTGCGCACGCTTGCGCGGGACGACCTCGAGTTCGCGTACCGCACGACGAGCCTCCGGCGCAGCGGTGCGATCGTCCTCGGCGCTACGCTGCGGCTTGCGCCGCGCCCTCGCGAGGAGTGCGAAGCGGAGATGACACGGCTCCTCGAGGCGCGGCAGGCGAGCCAACCGACCGCCGAGCGCAACGCCGGATCGATCTTTCGCAACCCAGAGGGGGATCACGCCGGCCGGCTGATCGAGGCGGCGGGCTGCAAGGGTCTGACCGCCGGCGGGGCGCAGGTCAGCGAGCTGCACGCCAACTTCATCGTCCACGATGGCAGCGCGACCTCCGCCGACGTCGCCGCGCTCATGCTCGAGGTGCGATCGCGCGTCGCCGCCGACAGCGGCGTCACGCTTGTCCCCGAGGTCGAGTGGTGGGGCGACGGCGAACCGCCCGAGGTCTTCCGATGACGGCTCGCCTGACCTCGTGGCTGCTCCTGGCGGCGGTCGCCTTTGCCGTCGCCTGCTCGTCGGACGAGGCCTCGGACGCCACGCCCGCCGCGACGGCGGACGCGACCGCCGCCGCCACAACACCGGTCCTCGAAGCAACGGGGACGCCGGTCGTGATCGAGGTCGCGGATCCCGAGGAGCGCGAGCGCATCGCGGCGGCCGTGGCGCTGTCCGATGAGCTTTCGATCGTCCCGGACCAGCTCTCGGCCGCGGCGACGATCGAGATCCGCGACACGCCGGTCGATGGCGCCGCGCGCATCGTCCTCGCGCGCTGGGCCGCAATCACCGATCAGCGCCGCGACGTCTTCGAGGTCACGCGAGACGACATCGTCGCCGCGATCCGCGGCGAGCTTGGGAACTGGGCGCAGCTCGGCGGGACGCCGATGCCGCTGGTCGCCTATCTCCCGGAGTCCCAAGCGCCCTCGATTGCCGCGGCGCTCGGGATCGAGACGGCCGACTTCGCGGCGATCGTCGTGCCCGACGACGACGTCGTCGCGCTGGTGGAGAGCGAACCGGGCGCCCTCGCCGTGGTCGAACCGGAGGCGCTGCGCCTCGGGGTGCTCGCGCTCGTCATCGACGGGCACGACCCCTACCGCGACCCAGCCTCGGAGTCGCCGCTCCGCGACGCGCGCTGGATCGGCGCGCCGATTGGGCAGGCGGGCACGATCGCCGAGCTCGCCGGGTTCGAGGCGGCCCCCACCTTCGACCCCGCCGGCATGCTCGCGATGGGCGAGCTGATCCCGGCCCGCTGCACCTACGAGGCGCTGCTCGAAGTTGGTGGTATGGACGCGATGTTCGAGTCGACCGGCGATGCGATCGCCGCCGCCGACATCGCGGTCGCTCCGCTCGAGGTCAGCCTCACCGACCTCTCCCCCGCCACGCCCTGCATCGAGACCTTCGTGCTGCAGGGGCCGGCCGAAGCGGCCGACGCGATGGCCCGGGTCGGCATCGACGTGGCGATCACGGCCGGCAACCACGCGATGGACTGCTGGGAGGGCTGCGGTCCAGCCGAGGCGCTGCTCGACACGATCGCGAACCTCGAGCGGGTCGGGCTCGTCACCGCCGGCGCCGGGGAGGATCTCGAGGCGGCTCGCGCGCCGGCGACGTTCACCGTCGAGACCGAGAACGGGCCCGTCAGCTTCGCCTTCCTCGCCTACGACTCGATCGCGGCGGCGTTCTACGCCGCCGGCCCGGACACCGCGGGGACCGCGCCCCTCGAGACGGAGTTCCTCCGGGAGGACATCGAGGCGGCGCTGCCGCTCGCCGATCATGTGATCGTGGGCGCGGGCTGGGGCGTCGAGTACGTCGCCGATCCGATCGGTTTCCAGACGGACAACGCCCTCGCCGCCGTCGACGCCGGGGCGACGGTCGTGCTCGGCAATCACCCGCACTGGGTGCAGGCGGTCGAGCACTTCCCGGCCGACCGCTTCCCGCAGACCGCGGACGCCCGGACCGAGGACGCGCTCGTTGCCTACTCGTTCGGCAACTTCGTCTTCGACCAGGACTGGTCGGTCGAGACCACGCAAGGGATGGCGATGGACCTCGGGTTCACGGCCGACCGCCTGCTCGGCTACCGCATCCGGCCCGTGGTGATCCGAGGGCTGCCCGAGCTCACGCGCGGGCTCTACCGTCCCGAGTTCGTCGACCCCGCCGGCGAGGGGCGGGTCATCCTCGACCGGATCTGGGACGCGCAGGACCGACTGCCCGACCGGTAGGGACCGCCGCGGGTCGGCGCGTCCTCGGTAGCTGGCCCGCTAGAAGTCCAGGTCGCACCAGGGCGCGGCGTCCGTGCGGAACATCGCCTCCGCCTTTGCCAGCGCGCCGGGCAGCTGCTCGGTCACGCGGCCGGCGCGCGCCAGCGTCGTCGGCGATGTTCCGCCGAGGTAGATCGCGCCCAGGTCGCTTGCGGACAGCGAGAGGTGGGGCGCCTCGTCGGTTGGCGTGCATGAAGCGGCCCCGCTCGCGTCGCTCTCGAGGATGTACGTTCCCTCGTTCCACGGGCAGAAGGTGTCCGCCACCTCGATGACCAGTCGCGCTGGGGTCGAGTAGGTCCGTGCCTCGAGGGCTCGGGGCACGTCGACGAGGCGCAGCCAGATCATGTCGAAGACGCTGCGCTCGAGCTGCCGCTGGTCGCGGAGCATCCACGGCAGCGCGTCGCCGACGCTGCGGTTCCGCGCGTGTATCCGGTCGACCAGGTCGACGCCGAAGGCGAAGCGCCACAGCGCCTCGTGCGCCTCGGAGGTCGACGCGATCAGTCGCTGGACGTCGAGCTGCCGTCCGCCGCGCGGGCTCGTCCAGTCGGTCACCTGGTACGAGATGAAGCCCTCGTCCACGCCGTTGCGGTCGTAGATCGCGAGGAACGGCTCGTGCTTCTCCGCCGCCTCGGACCATGGCCCGTCGGCCCAGGTGGAGTACCACCACGAGTCGGGCGGCTGGAGCATGCCGTGGTGGGCACCGACGACGCGCTCGTAGATGCCCTCGAAGCGACTCGCGACGTCTTCGCGCGACGCCATCCGCACCCGCCCGCCGGACTCCTCGTTTGGTGGCCGCACGAACTCGGCGCGCACGCGGTCGATGTGCCACTCCTCGCCGGACACGGCGAGGCCGTAGCCGAAGCGGGGGTAGATCACGCTCTCCGAGGCCCACAGCGCCGCGAGCGGTTCACCGGCGGCGCGGATGTCGTCGAGCTGCCGGCGCATCATCGCGCTCAGCACGCCGCGACGACGGTGCGTCGGCAGGACGGACACGGCGGTCACGCCGGCGGTCGGCACCATCGCGCCGCCGGGCACGTGCATCTGGAACGAGTTCACCGCTGTCGTGCCGACGAAGTCGCCGTCCTCGAGCGCTCCGAGCGTGCGGTCGAACTCGAGCTTGGCGCGCCACATCGCGATCTGGCTCGGCGGGGGGATCTCGCTGAACCCGGCGTAGGGCACCTGGTTCCAGCGTTCGTACTCGCTCTCGCTGATCGGTCGCAGTTCGAGTGACACGGGTGGGTCCTTCGTGAGGTTCAAGAAATGCGGCCATCTAGTGGACCACCGGGACGCCCTCGACGCATCAAGGCCAGATTGCGGTCGTCGATTCGGGACCCGGGGACGCTTGCCTGTGCTTGATGTTGACGCGGATCACTGCGCAAATGGCGAGCCAGGCGGGCGCGGCGCGTGTGCGTTCGTCGACGTTCGCGCGACTCAGGAGAGGCCACCAATGGAATTCGAAGAGCTCGTCCGTACCCGTCGGAGCGTCCGCGGCTACAAGAACCAGCCGGTCCCGCGCGAGGTGATCGACGAGATCATCGCCGTCGCGAAGGGTGCGCCGTCGTCTATGAACACGCAGCCGTGGCACGTGCACGTCCTCACCGGCGCGGCCCTCGACGAGGTTCGCTCGCGCGTCGTGAGCGAGATGCAGGCTGGCGCGGCGCCGCAGCGTGACATTCGCGGCCACGGCCGCTACGAGGGCGTCCACCGCGACCGCCAGATCGAGATCGCGGTCCAGCTCTTCGAGGCGATGGGCATCACCCGCGAGGACAAGGAGCGCCGCCAGGACTGGGTGCTGCGGGGCTTCCGCCAGTTCGACGCTCCGGTCTCACTCGTCCTGACCTACGACCGCGAACTCGACGGTGGCGACACGGTCCACTTCGACCTCGGTGCGCTCGCCTACGGGATCAGCCTCGCGGCCTGGGACCGGGGGCTCGGGACCGTCACGAATGGCCAGGGCATCACGCGCTCGGACATCGTCCGCGAGGTCGCGAACATCCCCGAGAACGAGGGCATCGAGGTCTGCATCGCGATGGGCTACCCCGACGACGACTTCGCCGCCAACGACGTGAAGTCGCACCGCGTGTCGAACGACCAGATGGTCAGCTACGTCGGCTTCGAAGAGGAGGCCGAGGCGACGACACCGGAGCTGGCGGGGACGACGGTCTAGTCGCCGACCCTCGAGCCTGGGCCGCCGCGCCGGCGCGAGAACCGGCGGTCGCGCTCGGGGCTCGAAGGGTCAGGGTGGGTCGCGACTCCTAGTCGGGGGTGACGATCACGCCGTCGCGTTCGAGGGCGGCGATCTCCTCGGGACTGAGCCCGGCTTCCGCGAGGACTTCGGCGGAGTCGGCGCCGAACACCGGGGCGTGCCGGTGCGCGTTCGGCGGGGTCTTCGACATCCGTAGCACCGGACCGACCACACGCTGAGGCCCGGTCACCGGGTGCACTAGCTCCGTCATCATCCCCATCGCCTCGACCTGCGGGTCGTCGCTCATCTCCTCGGCGAAGTGGACGACCGAGCAGGGCACGCCCGCCTCGTCGAAGAGCGCCACCCACTCCTCGGCGGTCTTCTCGAGCATCCGCTCCTGCACGCGGTTCTGCCACATCTCGAACTCGGCACCCCACGAGGGCACCGAGGCATCGAAGTCCTCGTCGTCCGTCGGGTCCATCACGCCGAGGACCCCGCGCACCCCTCGACGGTTCGCCTTCGTCAGCGCGCCGAGGACGACCGCACCTTCCTTCGCGTGGTAGCCGCGGTAGTAGAGCCGCTGGGTGGCGAGCCGCGAGAACTGGTCCTGCCGCACGTCGATCGCCTCGGAGTACGGCCGGCCCGCCGACCGCAGGTCGTTGATCTCCTCGAGCATCGGGTCGCGCAGCACGGTGTCGTGCACCGGCTCGCGCATCACGTGGCGGCCGAGGAGATCGAGCCCCGTCTGCAGGAGCGACGCGTCGATCCGCTGGCCCTCGCCGGTTCGCTCGCGGTGGTAGAGGGCGGACGCGACGCCCATCCCGATCGCGAGCGAGGTCGCGCGGTCGGCGTAGGGCGACGACTGGATGAACTTGGGCGCGCCGTTGTCCTCGACCTTGCCCTCGGTCGCCATCATCCCGGTGTACGCCTGCGCCACGATGTCCGAGCCGGCGCGCCCGGCCTCGGGGCCGTGGTCGCCGAACCCGGTGATGCTGGCGTAGATCAGGTCCGGCTTGATCGCGCTCAGCGTTTCGTAGTCGATGCCCAGCCGCTCGGCGACGCCCTGCCGGTAGTTGATCAGCACCACGTCGAAGGTTGGCACGATCCGCTGGATCAGCGCGCGACCGGCCCCCGACTTCAGGTCGACGATCAGCGCGCGCTTGCCACGGTTCAGCGACTGGAAGTATTTGCCCTCGTTGGGTACGACGGCCATCGTGTTCCGCCGGTCCTCGCCGGTTGGCGGCTCCACCTTCACCACGTCCGCGCCCATGTCGGAGAGGTGCACGCCGGCGATCGGACCGGCAACGATCACGGAGAACTCGAGCACGCGGATGCCGGCGAGCGGCCCGGTCGGCTCGATCGGTTCGGGATGTGCTTCGCCCTCGGCCACGCCGCCCCCTCGCGCAGTGTCGTCGACGTCTTTACCGAGGGCGCATGATATGGCGCGAACACGTCTCAGGCGCGCTCGCGGTCCCGGTGCACCTCGAGGGGCTGTCCGCCGGACGGGGACGCGCGACCGGATCGGGCTGACGAATTCTCGTTCAATCTCGAGGATTTCCGCCTGTATTCGTGCTTGTTACCTAGCAGCACAATCTTCAGGCTCATTCACGGATCAGTCATCCGACCTCATCAACTGACTTGAAATCCCGCTCTGATAGCGGTGCTAAATGATGCGTTTACGAGGACTATTCACGGCCTCGTTTTCTCCCGTTTTCGGTCGATTAGAGTCGCCATGTCGGACGTTGTTGGATTCGCCGACCGGCTCGTAGGGCGTCGAGTCGTTGGCGTCGATCTCGTTCGGCAGAAGGAGGGAACTGATGAACGAGCACAGACTGGGACGCCGGATCAGCCGCCGGCGCGCGCTGCGCGGAGCCGGGACCGGCGTGGCCGGGCTGGCCGGGGCGGTGCTGATCGGCTGCGGCGACAGCGAGGACGGGGAGCCGACTACCTCGGCGACCGCGATCTCGACGACCGAGGCGGGGACGCCGGCGGCGACGAGGGCGGTCGAGACGTCGACCGCAGCGGCGACCGGCGTTTCACGCGGGGGCACATACGCGGTCCCCGCCAGCGGGGACCCGCCGACGATCAACCCCTACGCGAACCTGAGCTTCGCCGGGAAGACTCTGGCGGGATTCGTCTACAACCGGCTCTTCAAGCGAGAGACGTTCGCGGGCTCATCGCCCGGCGAGTCGCTCCCGGGACCGGATGCGGCGCTCAGCGCCGAGTCCGAAGACGGCATCACGTGGACCGTCACGTTGCGAGACAACCTGCTGCTCCACGATGTGTCGCCGGTCGACGGGCGCGCCCTGGACTCCGAGGACGTGCTCGCCTCGGCCGCCCGCTTGCAGGCGGAGGAGAGCCCGAACCGGGAGGGGGTGGCGAACTGGTTGAAGGTGGAGGCGCCGGACGCCGCGACGGTCGTATTCACGCTCGACGCGCCGTCGCCGACGTTCCTCGAGCAGATCTCCGACGCCAACTTGCTGCACATCTTCCCGCGAGAGGCGGATGGCGGCTTCGACCCGGCGCTGGAGATGATCGGCGGCGGGCCGTGGGTGTTCGAGGAGTACCGACCGTCCGAGCTGATCACGTTGCGGCGTCACGACCAGTACTACGAGATCGGTGAGGACGGGGTCGCGCTGCCGTACCTCGATCGGTTCGAGATGCCGATCATCCCCGAGTACGCGAACCGCCTCGCGCAGTTCCGCGCGGGGAACATCCAGGAGCTGGGGATCAACGGCAACGACGTCATCGATCTGAAGGAGGAAGCCGAGGACGTGCAGTGGATCGGGGAGCTGCCGACCACGATGTCGCAGTTCTTCTTCGACCACATCTCGACGACGGATCAGCCGTGGCGCGACGCGCGCTTCCGGCAGGCGGTCTCGATGGCCCTCGATCGTGACGCGCTCACGGACGTTGGGTACAACGCCTACGCGCTGCGCGATGCGGGGCTGCCGGCGAGCCTGGCGTGGAACAACCTGCTGCCCGCGGGCTGGGGGGATCGGTTCTGGCTCGATCCTCAGAGCCCCGATCATGGGGACTCCGGGGCGTTCTTCCGCTTCGACCCGGGGGAGGCGCGGAAGCTGCTCGATGCTCAGGGGGTCGAGGAGGGCTTCGAGCTGTCCTACATCTACTCGAGCCGCTACACGGGCGCGTTCCCCCCGATCGCCGAGGCGCAGCTCAACATGCTCAAGCAGATCGGGCTGGCCCCGGAAACGGACGTGCAGGACTACAGCACGCAGTACATCACCAAGACGGTGTTCGGCGACTTCGAGGGAGTGGCCTTCGGCTACAACGCTCCCTATCCGGAGGTGGGCTCGTACTTCGACCGCAGCTTCCGAGTCGCGCCGGATGGAACGCCGGCCAACGCGAGCGGGGTCGATGCGCCGGAGATGATCGACGTGTTCCAGCGGCAGCGGGTGGAGCTGGACGCGGAGGCGCGCCGAGCGATCATTCGCGAGGGGCAGATCCTGAACGCGGAGAGCATGTACCTGGTGCCGACGCAGGCCGGCGCCGGGACGATCTGGACCGCCTACCAGCCGGAGGTGCGGGGCGGGATTCGCTCGACGCTCGGCTACGGCGCCGGTGCGGAGGAGTACGCCTGGTACTGGCTGGCCTCGTAGCCGGCGGGGCCGGCGCCCGGTAGCCGGCGGGGCAGGCGCCCGGTGGCCCGCGATCCGGATAGGCTCTGACACGGTCGAGCTGGATTGGATGAGGAACTCCCGTGGAGGATCGCGAAGCGGCAGGCGCCGGTCCGCTGGCGGGCGTGCGCGTGCTGGAGTTCACGCAGATCGTGGCGGGGCCCGTCGCCGGGATGAGCCTCGCGGACCTGGGGGCCGACGTCATCAAGGTGGAGCCGCCGGCGGGCGACCCACACCGCTTCGTCAGCACCTCGGTGCCTGGCGAGAGCAAGATGTACCAGGGGAACAACCGCGGGAAGCGGGGGCTCGTCGTCGACCTGCGCGATCCGCGCGGCGCGGCGGTGATCCGCCGGCTGATCCCCTCGGTCGACGTGGTCCTGGTGAACTACCGAGCCGGCGTCGCCGAGCGGCTCGGGATCGACTACGCGTCGCTTCGCGACATCCGGCCCGATCTGATCTACGCGCAGCTCAGTGGGTTCGGCGAGCAGGGACCGTCGGCGACCCGAGGCGGATCGGACATCGTGGCGCAGGCGCACTCCGGTCTGATGGCGCTGGACGGCAAGTCGGACGAGCGCGGGATTCCGCAGGTGATCGGCACCCCGGTCTCCGACTACGCCGCGGGCCTCGCGCTGGCGATGGGGATCTGCGCGGCGCTGCTCCATCGGGAGCGCACCGGCGAGGGGCAGTATGTCTCCACCTCGTTGCTCCGCGCCGGCCTGCTGCTGCAGAACCGCATCGTCATGCGCGAGCCAGTGTCCGACGCCGCGATCCGCGACCCGCGGATGGCCGCGCTCCAGGAGGCCCAGTCGGGCGGGGCGAGCTTCCCGGAGCTCGCGGCGATTCGCCAGGGCCGAGGGCAGGTCGCCTCGCCGTTCCAGCTCTACTACCGCGCGTACCGGGCCGCCGACGGGTTCGTGATCCTCGGAGCCCTGACCCCGCAGAATCGCAACGCGGTGCGGGGCGTGCTCGGGATCGAGGGGCGCGAGCACTCGGACGACGCCGATTGGGACGCTCGCGATCCGGACAACATCCGTGCCACGGATGACTGGCGAGAGTGGATCGAGGCGGAGATTCGCCAGCGTCCGGTCGACCACTGGCTTGAGAGGTTCGAGGCGGTTGGGGTGCCGGCCGCGCGCCTGAACTTCCCGGAAGAGATGGCCGACGACGAGCAGGCGAACGTCGACGGGATGATCGTCGAGCTGGAGCACCAGGTGACGGGAGCCCAGCGGGTGGTCGGTCCGCCGGTACTGATGTCGAAGACTCCCACGGGGAGTTCGCGGGCAGCGCCGGCGCTCGGCGAACACACGGCGGAGATCCTCGGCGCCGGCGGGTTCGCAGCCGACGAGATTGCGGCGCTCGTTGAAGACGGGGTGGTGCGGACGCTCGATTGACCTCGAAGGTGGCGGGGTTCAGGCGGAGGAGACGGCCGGGATGCCGGGCTCGGCGGGCGTCTGCTCATGGCGCTGGGAGGCGAGGAAGCCGACCATGGTGCGCAGTCCTCGGCTGACGGGGCGCGCACGGCGGTACAGCAGGTAGATCCAGCCGGAGCGGCCGTCGCTCGCCTCGCGAAGGACCGTTCCGGCGGCGACCGCGTCGGCCATCGAGTCGTCCGGCAGGTAGCCGTAGCCAAGCCCGCTCAGCGACGCGCTCCGCACGGCGTCGGCGCCGGGCATGCGCAGTACGCGCCAGTCGCCCTCGTCCATCTGGTCGAACGCGGTGCTGAGCATTCGCGCCGCGCTGGCCGCATTGGCGTAGGGCGGCACGTACAAGGGGACGTCGGTCCGCGCGTCGTGCCATTCGGTCGAACGGTAGAACCCGTACAAGCCCCCGCTGCGTTTCCGCCACGGCACGAGTTTGAGGTGCGCGCGGTCCTTCCCGCTCATCAACTCGTCGAGACGAGACGAGATCGCGAGGTCGAGCTGGCCGCCCGCCACCTGCTCGAGGAGCTCGTTCGCGGTGCCGAGCCGGTACTCCACGGAGCAATCGGGTGCGACCCTCGCGAAGTCGCGCAGCAAGGACGGTACGACGTGTACGCCGGTCGCCTGTCCGGCGCCGATCAGCAGATGCGGGTGCCCGCGCGCGGAGCGTGCCGCCTGGTCGAGGTCGATCACGCCCTCGAGTACCGCGGTGACCGAGGGGAGCAGGTCCAGTCCCTCGCGGGTCAACTCGAGGGGCGCCTGGTCGCGATTGAGCAGCGAGAGGCCAAGCGCCGTTTCGAGCTTGCCCATCTGCTGGTGAACCGCGGACGGCGTGTATCCGAGCACGGCCGCGGCGCGGCTGAAGTTGCGCTCCCTGGCAACCGCGGCGAACGTCCGTAGCTGAACCAGCGTGACGTTGTCGAGCATCGGTCTCCTCCGCGAGGCACCGGCGGAGTGGCACGCCCGCGGCTCATCGCGACCCGGACAGGATCGCGCGGTACCACGTGGCTCGCGCGGGAATCCTACTACGAACGCGATGGGCAGGTCGTGTGCCAGGGCGCGGCGGGCGAATTCAGAGCTGCTGAAGGGTGCTGTTAGCGGACTGATGGCAGGGTCGGGGATTGCAGTGGTCTCACGTCGCATACTGCGAGCCTTGAAGCAGGCGCCCGGTGAGCGTCGCCGGTTTGGCGCGTGCCGCGTCGCCTCAATCGTCGGGCGCGGTCAGCGATGAGATTGGGTCGTCCATGGAATTCGAAGAGCTCGTTCGCACCCGTCGTAGCGTTCGCGGTTACAAGCCCGATCCGGTCCCACGCGAGCTGATCGACGAGATCATCGCCGTCGCGAAGGGTGCGCCGTCCTCGATGAACACGCAGCCGTGGCACGTCCACGTCGTCACGGGCGCGGCGCTGGATGAGATCCGGACGCGCGTCTCGGAGACGATGCTCGGCGGTGGCAAGTCGCAACGCGACATCTACACGCACAAGGCCTACGAGGGCGTGCACCGCGAGCGCCAGGTGGAGATCGCCGTGCAGCTGTTCCAGGCGATGGGCATCGAGCGCCACGATCAGGAGCGGCGGCAGGACTGGGTCATGCGGGGCTACCGGCAGTTCGACGCACCCGTCTCCATCGTCCTCACGTACGACCGCGAGCTCGACCCGGGTGTCACCTGTCACTTCGACCTCGGCGCTCTCGCGCACGGCATCGTGCTCGCGGCGTGGGATCGCGGCCTCGGGACTGTGGTGAACGGCCAGGGCATCACCCGCTCCGACATCGTCCGCGAGGTGATCGGGATCCCGGAGGAGGAGGCGATCGAGGTCTGCATCGCGCTCGGCTACCCAGACGACGACTTCGCCGCGAACGGTGTGAAGGCGCACCGCCAGCCCAATGACGCCTTCGTTCACTATGTTGGGTTCGACGACTAGCCCCACCGGGACCGAACCACGACCAGGCGACGGAGCGACCGATGGACTGGAACGACAACGACGAGCAGCGGGCGTTCCGCGAGCAGGTCCGCACCGTGATCGCCGAACGCCTGCCCGCGCGCTACCGCACGCTCGCCGAGCACGCGCATGAGGGCGAACGCCAGTGGGAGTTCGACCGCAAGGCCGACGACCCCGAGGCGCGCGAGGCGGCCGCCGAGTGGGCGGCCGCGCTCTCCGAGCGTGGCTGGGTCGCGCCGCACTGGCCGACCGAATACGGCGGGGGCGGCATGACCGTCGCGGAGCAGTTCGTGTTCCGCCAAGAGATGGCCGAGGCCTCGGCGCCGGCCGTCGGCGGGTCCGGCGTCAGCCTGCTCGGGCCGACGCTGATCGTCCACGGCACCGACGAGCAGAAGGCGAAGTACCTCCCGCCGATCCTCGCGGGCGAGCGGGTCTGGGCGCAGGGCTACTCCGAGCCCGGCGCCGGTTCCGACCTCGCCTCGGTGGCGACGCGCGCCGTCCGTGACGGCGACGAGTACGTCGTCAACGGTCAGAAGATCTGGACCTCCGGCGCCCACGCCGCCGACTCGATCTTCGCGCTCACCCGCACCGACCCCGACGCCCCGAAGCATCGAGGCATCTCGTTCCTGCTGATCGAGGACATCCACGCTCCCGGCATCACGGTCCGCCCGCTCGTCAACCTCAACGACAAGCACTACTTCAACGAGACCTTCTTCGAAGACGTACGGGTCCCCGCGAGCAACCTCGTCGGCGAGGAGAACCGCGGCTGGTACGTGGGCATGACACTGCTCGACTTCGAGCGCTCGAACATCGGCGGGGCGGTCGGCGCCCGCCGCACGCTGCGCGCGCTGATGGCACACGCCACCTCGGGAGATGCGCCGGGCATGACGCAGCTCGGGGCGGGGCCGCGCCGCGCGGCGCTCGCGGAGCGCTGGATCGAGACGGAGGTGATGTTCCAGTACTCGTTCCGCATCGTCTCGATGCAGCAGGCGGGGTTGATCCCCAACTACGAGGCCTCCACGGCCAAGCTCTTCAACTCAGAGCTGGTCCAGCGCCTGGCGCTGACCGGCACGCGCGTCTTTGGCCTGCACTCGAACAACGGCGACGAGTCCACCGCCGCGGGGGGGTTCGCGCGCGCCTACCTCGCGGCGGTGCCGGCCACGATCCGAGGCGGCACCTCCGAGGTGCAGCGCAACATCATCGCCACCCGCGGGCTGGGGCTGCCGAGGGGTTAGCCGCCCGGACTGGACGCCGTACTGAGGAGCGCCCCTTGCCGGTCGTCGAATACGAGACTCGCGATCACATCGCCTACATCACACTGAACCGGCCGGATGCCCTCAACGCGCTGAACCGTGAGCTGAGCCAGGCCCTTGCCAGCGCCTGGCACCGCTACAACGCCGATCCGGATGCCTGGGTCGCGATCCTCACCGCGAACGGCCGCTCCTTCTGCGCCGGCGCCGACCTGAAGGATCGAGCCGGCCCCACTGACGAACCGCCGCAAGGACCCACGCTCAGCCTTGGCCACGGCATTGACGTCTTCAAGCCGATCGTCGTCGGCATCCACGGACACTGTCTCGCCGCGGGAATCGACCTCGTGCTTCCCTGCGACATCCGCGTCGCCGCGGAGGACGCCAGCTTCGGCATGACCATGACTCGCTGGGGCGTCATCGCGTCCACCGGCGCCTCGCAACTCCCGCGGTCCATCCCCTGGGCGCTCGCCATGGAGATGCTGCTCACCGGCGAGCGCGTCGACGCCGCCGAGGCCTATCGCATCGGCCTGGTCAACCGTGTCGTTCCCCGCGAAGAGCTACTCGAGGCCTGCGAGCAGTACGCGCACCGCATCCTCCGCAACTCCCCCGCCGCTGTCCGCCTCACGAAAGAAGCAGCCATCCGCGGCCGCGACGCCGCGACCATGGCAGAGAGCCTCAAGGTCGGCTTCAGCCTCGCCCGCCTCATGCGCACGACGCCCGACGCCACCGAGGGCCCCCGCGCGTTCGCCGAGAAGCGCGATCCCGTCTGGTCGCCCGTCGAGATCCCCGATATCCACTAGCGGGTCCTCGGCCGGCCACGATCCGGGGCCGGACCTCCGAGGGACGGCGCAACATCATCGCCGCCCGCGGGCTGGGGCCGACGAGGGGTTAGCCGCCGGGGGGCTAGGGGCGAGGACCTCGGAGGTAGCGCATTCCGCTGTCGGAGGCGCGGACGACCAGCTCGCCGTCGGTACCGCGCTCGCGGAGCACGAACTGGTGCTCGAGCGCGTCCTCCCAGACTGGTAGTCGCGGGCAGTGGGTGTGCCACGCCTCGATGACCTCGAGGTAGGGCCGAGGCTCGTCGGCCACCCACGCGATCAGGTCGCGTACCAGCGCGGGGTTCTCGATCGCCGGCATCGCGCCTCCCGGGTGACTAGCGCCTCGTGAGCCGCGCCCGCGCGCGTCGCAGCGGCGGGCCCAGCACCTTGCGGGGCGTCACGCTCAGCCCGCGCACCTGCTGGTGCGCCAGCTGGCGCACGCCGATCTCCGCCATCGATACCCGCTTGCCCAGGACGCCGTCCGACGTGTGCGCCTCGATGGCTGCTCTGGCGTCGGCGCCGGTCCGGCCTGGGAACGTCGTGTACGCCGCGCCGAGCAGCTCGGTGAAGTGCGCGTCGGAGCCGCCGGTGACGGCCAGCCGCCAGCGCTCGGCGTTTCGCTGGCGCGCGCGGCGGGTGTCCCAGCCGAAGGAGGTTGGGTTCGCCAGCTCGATGCCGTCCGGGTGCACCGACGGATCCGCGATCGCCAGATTCCGCTCCAGACGACGCCGCCCTATCGAGCGGGTCAGCATCGAGAACGGATGGGGGACCACCGCCAGCCCGCCGAGCGCGTGGATCTCGGCGATGGTCTGCTCGAGCGAGCGGAACGACCGGACCGGTTGATCGACCCAGAGCGCCAGCAGGTGACCCTGCCGCGTCGTCACCTCGATGCCGGTCACGAAGTCGAACGAGTAGTTACCCCGCGCGTGGACCTCGCGCGCGACGAGCGCCCCCTGCACGTCGTCGTGATCGGTGATCGCGACGACATCGAGGAAGCCGGCCGCCTCGACGGCATCGAAGATCTCGGTGGCGTCGCCCATCGCGTCACCGTGGGCGGTGTGCACCTGCAGGTCGGCGCGGCCTGGCCGGGTCGGGTTGGGGGCCTCGTTGGTCATGGTCTCAGTGTAGGGGCCACGCGGCGCGACGATGCGCGTCGGCGCGGTCAGGGTCGGGGGCGCCGCTGGTGCTGGTTCGGTGGCGACCCCGCGTGTACAAACGAGCGGATGCCAGACGCGCCTTCACCGCTCGCGATTGTCCACGGCCGCGTCGTCGACCCGGCCTCCGGTCGCGACGAGATCGCCGACGTCGTCGTCGAGGACGGTCGCGTCACCCATGTCGGCGAGGGCGCCGCCCACGCGGTCCCGGGCGCGGACCGCATCGACGCCACCGGCCTGATCGTCAGCCCCGGCTTCGTCGACCTGCACGTCCACTTCCGCACCCCAGGGCAGTCACACAAGGAGACGATCGAGACCGGCACGGCGGCCGCGGCCGCCGGCGGCTTCACCACGGTCTGCCAGATGCCGAACACCGATCCACCGTTCGACCGGCGCAAGCGCGTCGAGGACGCGCGTCGACGGGCCGCCGAGGAGGGCGTCGTCCGCCTCGTCACGACCGGCACGATCACTCAGGACCGTGAGGGCCACGAACTGGCCGCGCTCGACGAGCTCGCTGACGCGGGCGTCGTCGCCTTCACCGACGACGGGGACTTCGTCGACGACACGCACCTCATGCAGGCCGGCTACGAGCGTGCCGCGATCCTCGGACTCCCGATTGCCCAGCACTGCGAGGTGCCCGCGTTGGTGGACGGTGGGTTGATCCACCTCGGTCCGGTCGCCACCCAGCTCGGGGTTGCCGGCCGGCCGGCGGGCGGTGAGAACGCCGCGGTCGCACGTGACATCGCCCTGGCTGCTCTCACCGGCGGCCACGCTCACATCCAGCACGTCACGACCGCGGGGGCCGTGGCCCTGATCCGCGATGCCAAGGAACGAGGTCTGCACGTCACCTCCGAGGTCACGCCACATCACCTCGTCCTCACGCAGCAGGCGCTGCTCCACGTGATCGGCGACGAGCCCTACAACACCGACGCCAAGTGCAATCCGCCGCTCCGCGACCAACACGACGTCGATGCCTGTATCGCCGGCCTCGCCGACGGGACGATCGACGCGATCGCGACCGACCACGCGCCCCACCAGCCCGACGAGAAGGCGCGCGCCATCGAGGAAGCGCCACCCGGGATGGTCGGGCTCGAGACCGCGATCCCGTACGTCATGAGCCTCGTGGACAACGGGCACGTTCCGCTGAGCGTGGCGATCGAGCGCCTCACCCTCGGTCCGGTGCGCGCCTGGCACCTCGACCAACAACTCGGGTTGCCGGGCCTCGGAACCCTCGCCGTCGGCGCCCCGGGCGACGTCGCCGTCATCGACCCGGGCGACATGTGGACGGTCAGCGTCGACACGCTCCAGTCGCGGAGCCACAACACGCCGCTGATCGGCGAGCAGGTGGTCGGCCGCGCGGTCGTCACGGTCTTCGGCGGGGAGATCGTCCACGACATCCGTGGGCTGGACGGCCGCGCCTCGTGACGACCAGCGTTCTCCTCGTGGGTGACACCCACATCCGCAGCTGGGACGAAGCTCACCCCGAGCTGCGCCGCGCGGCGCGCGCGGCGGACATCGCGCTCCACTCGGGCGACTGGGTGCACGCGGACGTGGTCGAAGGCTTCCAGGCGGAGGCCAAACGCTCGCTGGTGGTCCACGGCAACTCCGACCCCGTCGAGCTGCGCCAGGCGCTCCCGCAGCGGGAGATCCTCGAGGTTGACGACATCCGCATCGGGCTCATCCACCCGTACTGGGGTCGCGAGGAGTTCCCCTCGGAGCGGCTGCTCCCCGACTTTCCCGAGGATGAGGTCGGCAAGCTCGACGTGATCTGCTTCGGTCATATTCACGTCCCGCTCGACGAGGTCGTCGAGGGTGTCCGCTTCGTCAACGCGGGCCAGGGTTACCCCTCGTTCCTCGTTCCGGGCACCGTCGCCTGGCTCCGCATCTCCGGCTCCGAGCTGTCGGTCGAGATCGAAGAGTTCGCCCCGGCCGACTAGTCGGGCTCCTCAGCCGGGCGCTGTCGCCGACCGTCGTGAGCGTGGGCGAGACCCTGACGCCGACTCGACCACCCGCTCGCTACCCTGTACCTCGTACCTGGAGCCCACCGCCGTGCCAACGATCCCAGCCCTGCTGCAGGCAGGCCCCACCTATTCCCTCGAGTTCTACCCACCTCGGAACGAGAAGGGGGACCGGCAGCTCGCGCGCACGCTTGACCACCTGATGCCGCTCGAGCCGTCGTTCGTTTCGGTCACGTATGGCGCCGGTGGCACGAGCCGCGAGCGCACGGAGGAGATCGTCCACGACATTCGCAGCCGCTTCGGCGCGCAGGTGCTGCCGCACCTCACCTGTATCGGCCACACGAAGGCGGAGATCGAAGCCCTCCTCCGCACCTACGAAGCGGACGGCGTCACCGACCTGCTCGCGCTCCACGGCGACCCGCCGGCCGACGGCCGAGTCCTCCCCGAAGGCGACTTCCGCTACGCCGTCGAGCTCGTCGAGTTCGTCCGCGAGCTGACCGAGTTCTCGATCGGCGTGGCCGCTCACACCGAGGGCCACCCGCTCGCGACCAGTCGCGAGGCCGACCGCGATCACCAGGCCGCCAAACTCAAAGTGGCCGA
Organism: Dehalococcoidia bacterium; assembly: GCA_028279505.1. GTDB lineage: Bacteria > Chloroflexota > Dehalococcoidia > UBA2979 > UBA2979 > UBA6627. Next base: position 14,767 of record JANQNP010000053.1, on the reverse strand, counting down.
CTTCGCGATGTGCCAGTTCTTCTTCGAGGCCCGGCACTACATCGACTTCATGGAGGACATGGCCGCCCGGGGGGTGACCACCCCGGTGATCCCGGGCGTCATCCCGGTGACCAATCCGGCGCAGACTCGCCGCATGGTCGAGATGGCGGGCGGCACGTTCCCCACCGAACTTGGCGCACGCCTCGAGGGTGCCGAGACGCCAGCCGAGGGCCGCGCGATCGGTGTCGAGCACGCGGCCAACCTCGCGCGCGAACTCCTCGATGCCGGCGCGCCGGGCATCCACTTCTATCCAATGAACCGGTGGATGGCGACGACCGATCTGTACGACGCGCTCGGACTCGTCGAGACGGTGTAGTCGTCGTGCCCGAGCCGGAGATCCTGCGGCGCGGCAAGGCGTTCCACAAGCTGGTTCAGGACGAGTGGCTGACAGACACGAAGGACGGCACGCCGTGTCCGGAGTTCACCATTCCTGGCGAGATCGCGGGCGTCGCCCGACGAAGCCGCCTCGACATCCTGGTGAACGAGCTCGGTGACTTCGTATCGATTGTCGAGATCAAGTCGACCGACTGGGACACGATCAAACCGAAGAACCGCATCAAGCTGCTCGGCTCTCATCGCCGTCAGCTCTGGCGCTACATCGACCAGTACGTGGACAGCGGTATCAACGTGTCGCCCGGGATGATCTATCCGTCGCCACCGCGAACGGATGGGCTGCGCAACATCATCGAGGATTATCTGAACGACTGGGCCATCCAGGTCGTCTGGTTCCACGAGTCCATGGAGTCCTCGAACGCCTGGCATCGCGCACGGGCATCGCGCGGCTGAAGCAGCGGCCAGATCCTCGTCAGGCGGCGGGCTCGACCCGGTGGTGGGCCGTTGGGGCGTGGTGGTCGGTTCCGCCGTGGCCGCACGGGTTCACGTGCACGCTCACGCTGCGGGTCCGAGGGTGCGCGTGGAGCAGGGCGTGTCGTGCCTGCTCCGCAACGGCATGGCTCGCGGCGGTCGAGAGATCCTCGTTGACCACGATCGTCGTCTCCACGTGGAGTGTGTGCCCGACCCAGCGCGCTCTGAGGTCGGCGACTTGTTCCACACCGTCGCTCTCGGCGGCGGCCGCCTCGTAGGAGGCGACGAGCGCGGGGTCGACCGCGTCCGTCAGCCGCGCCCAGACCTCGCGCCCCGCGTGGTAGGCGAGGAAGACGATCCCGAGGGCGATCAACAGGCCGACGAGCGGATCGGCGAGCGGCCAGCCGACCCATACGCCAAGTGCCCCGAGCAGCACGGCGAGCGAGGTGAGCGCGTCGGCTCGCGCGTGCTGGCCATCGGCGACCAGCGCCGCCGAGTCGATCTCGTGGCCGATGCGGATGCGGAACCGGGCGACCAGCTCGTTGCCAGCGAAGCCGATCACGGCCGCGACCGCGACCAGCCAGAGGCGCTCGACCGGCTGGGGATCGATCAACCTCGAAACGCTCTCGTAGCCGATCCAGAGGCCGCTTCCGAGGATCATCAGCACGATGGCGGCACCCGCCAGGTCCTCGAGCCGGCCGTACCCGTAGCGATACCGATCGTTTGCGCCGCGTCGTGCCAGCGCGAACGCGATCCAGAGCGGAATCGAGGTGGCGGCGTCGGTGAAGTTGTGCGCAGTGTCCGCGAGCAGCGCGACGCTCCCGGTGAGCGCCACGACGCCCAGCTGCAGCAGCGCCGTCGCGCCCAGCCCCGCGAGTCCGATCTTCGTCGCCCAGATGCCGCGCTCGTGCGTCTCGATGGCCGCTCCGGCGCCCCCTTCCGGATGCCGGTGGAAGATCGGGACGAGGTGCCCCAGGTCGTGCAGCACTCGTCGCGTCCGGCTCTCGCCATGCTCGTGGTCATGCACCTCGTGGGCATGCCCGTGTTCGTGTTCGTGACTGTGCTCCTCGGCGCCTTCTTCCGAGGCGTCCTGAGGGGCGTGTCGATGCTCGCTCATGCGCCGGATCGTAGCGCTCGGATCGCTCTGGCGGACCGTGCTTGCGGAAGATGCGAATCCTCGCGCTAACCTGTCGCGGCGCGCTCCCGACCCGAGTCCGCGGGGTCGTAGTTCAGGTTCGGGGCGAGCCAGCGCTCGGCTTCCTCGACCGACCAGCCTTTGCGGCGGGCGTAGTCCTCGACCTGGTCGCGCTCGATGCGGCCGACGCCGAAGTAGCGCGCCTCGGGGTGGGCGAAGTACCAGCCGCTGACCGAGGCGCCGGGGGACATCGCGTAGGACTCTGTCAGCTCGATGCCGGCATTGGCCTCGGCGCTCACGAGGTCGAACAGGGTTCGCTTCTCGGTGTGGTCCGGGCACGCCGGGTAGCCCGGGGCCGGGCGGATGCCGCGGTACGCCTCGGCGATCAGCTCGTCGTTCTCGAGGTCTTCGTCGGGCGCGTAAGCCCACAGCTCGCGGCGCACGCGCTCGTGCATCCGCTCCGCGAGGGCTTCGGCGAGGCGGTCGGCCAGCGCTTTCAGCATGATCGCGTGGTAATCGTCGTGATCCGCCTCGAAGCGGGCGACGTGCTCCTCGATGCCGATCCCCGCCGTCACGGCGAAGCCGCCGAGGTAGTCGTCGACGCCAGACTCGCGGGATGCGATGAAGTCCGCGAGCGCCAGGTTCTCCCGTTCGTGTTCCGAGTTCGTCTGCTGGCGGAGCGTGTGCACCGTGGCGAGCACCTGGTCACGCGCCTCGGAGGTGAACAGCAGGATGTCGTCGCCGACCGCGTGCGCGGGCCAGAAGCCGACCACCGCCTTCGCCTCGAGCCAGCGCTCGTCGATGATGCGGTGCAGCATCTCGCGCGCGTCGTCGTAGACGCCGCGGGCGGACTCGCCGACCACCGGGTCGTCGAGGATCTGCGGGAAGCTCCCGGAGAGTTCCCACGTCTGGAAGAAGGGCTTCCAGTCGATCCGCTCGACGAGCTCCTGGAGCGGGTAGTCTTCGAAGACCGTCACGCCCGGCGACACCGGCCGAGGTGGCTCGTACTCGGTCCAGTCGATTGCGGCGCCGAGCTCGCGTGCGCGCTCGATCGAGTGGCGCTCCACGGCTTGGCGGCGTCCAAGGTGGCGCTCACGGGCGGCCTCGTACTCGCCCTGCGTCGCCTCGACGAAGCCATCGCGCGCCGTCGGCGACAGCAGGTTCGAGGCGACGCCGACCGCTCGCGAGGCGTCCTGCACGTAGACCACCGGGCCGGCGTACTGCGGTGCGATTCGCACCGCGGTGTGGACCAGGCTCGTGGTCGCGCCGCCGATCAAGAGCGGCAGGTCCATCTCGCGCCGCTGCATCTCGCCGGCGAACTGGACCATCTCGTCGAGGCTCGGCGTGATCAGACCGGAGAGGCCGATCAGGTCGGCCTCCTCCTCGCGCGCCGTCTCCAGGATCTGCTGGGCGGGGACCATGACGCCGAGGTCGATCACGTCGTAGTTGTTGCACTGCAACACGACGCCGACGATGTTCTTGCCGATGTCGTGGACGTCGCCCTTCACCGTGGCGAGCACGACTTTGCCGTTCTTGGCGTTGGATCCCTCGGCGGCCTGTTGGGCCTCGATGTACGGGACCAGGTGGGCGACGGCCTTCTTCATCACGCGCGCGCTCTTCACGACCTGCGGGAGGAACATCTTCCCCGCGCCGAACAGGTCGCCGACGACGCTCATCCCGTTCATCAGCGGTCCCTCGATCACCTCGAGGGGGTGGGGGACGGTCGGGCGGATCTCCTCGACGTCGTCGACGATGTACTCGTCGATGCCGTTCACCAGGGCGTGTGTCACGCGCTCCTCGGGGGAGAGTTCGCGCCAGCTCAGGTCCTGGGCGCGCTCGGTGCGCTTCTGGCCGGCGTAGTCCTGCGCGATGTCGAGGAGCCGGTCGGTCGCGTCGGCGCGGCGGTTGAACAGCAGGTCCTCGATGCTCTCGCGCAGCTCGGGCGGGATCTCCTCGTAGACCGGCAGGGCGCCGGCGTTGACGATCGCCATGTCGAGGCCGGCGCGGATCGCGTGGTAGAGGAAGGCTGCGTGCATCGCCTCGCGGACGGCGTTGTTCCCGCGGAACGAGAACGAGAAGTTCGAGACGCCTCCCGAGACGTGCACGTACGGCAGCTCGTCCTTGATCCGCTTCGTCGCCTCGATGAAGGCGCGGCCGTACTCGTTGTGCTCCTCGATGCCGGTCGCGACGGCGAAGATGTTCGGGTCGAAGATGATGTCCTCGGGAGGGAAGTCGACCGCGTCGACGAGCAGCCGGTAGGCACGCTCGCAGATCGCGAACTTGCGCTCCGCCGTCTCGGCCTGGCCCTCCTCGTCGAAGGCCATCACCACGACGGCCGCGCCGTAGCGCTTCACCTGGCGCGCCTGCTCGAGGAACGGAGCCTCGCCCTCTTTCAGCGAGATCGAGTTGACGATCGCCTTGCCCGAGACGTTCTTGAGCCCGGCCTCGATCACCGACCACTTCGAGGAGTCGAGCATGATCGGCACGCGGCTGATGTCCGGCTCCGCCGCGATCAGCCGGAGGTAGCGGACCATCGCCGCCTCGGAGTCGAGCAGGCCCTCGTCCATGTTCACGTCAAGGATCTGGGCGCCGTTCTGCACCTGCTGGCGCGCCACCTCGACGGCAGCTTCGTAGTCGTCGTTCGCGATCAGCTTGCGGAAGCGCGCGGAACCGGTGACGTTCGTGCGCTCGCCGATGTTGATGAACGAGGCTGTGGGGCTGGCCGGCGACAGCTCGTCCGTTGCGCCGGCCTCGGGGCCGTCGCTCAAGAAACGACCTCGAATGCGTCGATCCCGGCGAGGCGCATCCGCCGCTCGGCTTCCGGGATCTCTCGCGGCTGCGACCGCGCGACTGCGGCCGCGATCTGTCGGATGTGCTCGGGCGTCGTCCCGCAGCAACCGCCGACCAGGTTCACGAAGCCGCTCTCGGCCCACTCGCCCAGGTGCGCCGACGTGATCTCCGGCGTCTCATCGAACTCACCGAGGTCGTTCGGCAACCCCGCGTTCGGATAAGCGGCGATCGGCACCTCGGCGACCCGCGACAGCTCGGCGACGCTCGGTCGCAGCTGCTCCGCGCCGAAGGCGCAGTTCAGGCCGACCGCCAGCGGCTTCGCGTGCCGGATCGAGTTCCAGAACGCCTCGACCGTCTGCCCGGAGAGGTTCCGGCCGGAGAGGTCGGTCGCGGTCCACGAGAGGATGATCGGTAGTTCGAGCCCGGTCTCCTCGCGCAGCTCCTCGACGGCCACGATCGCGGCCTTGGCGTTCAGCGTGTCGTAGATCGTCTCGATCAGCAGGATGTCGGCGCCGCCGTCGACGAGGCCGCGCGCGGCCTCGAGGTACCCGTCCTTCAGCGGGTCGAAGTCGATCCCGCGGATCGACGGGTTCGAGACCTCGATCGCCACGGACGACGTCTTGTTCGTCGGGCCCAGCGACCCCATCACCCACCGAGGCTTCTCCGGCGTGCGCTCCGTCCAGGCGTCCGCCCGCTCCCGCGCCAGGCTCGCCCCGGCGAGGTTCAGCTCGTAGCAGTCGCCGTCGAGGCCGAAGTCCTCCTGCGTCACCGAGGTTGAGGTAAACGTGTTCGTCGTCGTGATGTCGGCGCCGGCGTCGAAGTAGGCGTCGTGCACCTCGCGCACGATGTCCGGCTGGGTCAGGTTCAGCACGTCGACGTCGTTCTTCAGCGACAGTGGGTGATCGGCGAAGCGCTCGCCGCGGTAGTCGGCCTCCTCGAGGCCCTTGCCCTGCAGCAGGGCGCCCCACGAACCGTCGAGCACGAGGATGCGTTCGCGCATCGCGGCGCGCAGAGCCTCCAGACGTTCCGCTCGGTCCATCGCATCCTCCTTCCGGTTCCGACTGTGACATCTATCGGTTGAGTAGAACGTTAAGGATATCGGGCCGGTCCATGCCCCGCTGTAGAATCGGTGGGTGAACACCCCCAATAACGGCTCGCTGCGCGTTGGCATCCTGACGGTTTCCGATCGCGCCAGCAGCGGCGAGTACGAGGACCGCGGCGGTCCGGCCGTTGCCGAGTGGCTGAGCGGCGCGATCGCGTCCCCCTGGGAATCGACCACCCACCTCGTGCCTGACGATCAGCAGCTGATCGCCGGCGCGCTCCGCGCCATGGTCGACGACGAGGGCTGCCAGCTCGTGCTCACCACCGGCGGGACCGGGCCCGCCCCGCGGGACGTCACACCGGAAGCGACGCTCGAGGTCGCCGACCGCGTCCTGCCCGGCTTCGGGGAGCTGATGCGTGCCGTCTCGCACCAGTACGTGCTCACGGCCGCCCTCTCCCGCCAGCTCGGCGTCACCCGTGGCGGCGCGCTGATCCTCAACCTTCCCGGCAACCCGAAGGCGATCGCGCAGATCCTCGAAGGCATCTTCGGCGCGGTCCCGGACTGCGTCGCCCTGCTCGGCGGCCCCACCATCGAGGTCACCGACCGGGTCGTCGGCGGCACCACCTCGCCCGGCCCACTGCACGCGAGCTAGCTCGTGACGGCGTCGCCGATCGTCCGCGTGATCGACTGCCACGCCGCGCGCGAGACCTCCGAGGGCTGGGCGTACCTCGTGCTTCGTCGCGCGCCCGACCGATTCGACGCCGGCCGCTGGCGCGTCGTCACCGGCAAGATCGAGGAGGGCGAGACCGCCTGGCAGGCCGCCCTCCGCGAACTTCGCGAGGAGACGGCGCTCGAGGCGCAGCGGCTCCTCGCCGTTCCGTACGTCAACCAGTTCTACGAGTGGCAGCACGATCGCATCAACGCGGTCCCCGTCTTCGTGGCTGTGGTGTCCTCGGATGCCTCAATCGCCCTCGACGGGGAGCACGACGAACACGAGTGGCTGCCGCTGGACGCAGCCCTCGAACGCCTCGCCTGGCCGGGGCAGCGGGACGGCCTGCGCGCAGCGGACGCGCTGCTCACCGACGAGACGGCGCCGATCGAGGCGCTGGAGATTGACCTGTCCTCGAGCGGGTGAGCGTCGCGGTCAGCGGTTGGTCGCGGGGAGCGAGCCGCGGGGGCGAGACCTCGCTCACCATCAGTAATCGCGAAGTTGGTACTCTCTGGTGTAGCCGGGCATTCTCTCCGGCGCCCACAACCCAAAGAAAAGAGTCAACGTGGTTATCGAACTAGCCGCGATTCCGGACGTGCAATCACTGCCGGACACGCGGAACTTGTCGATCGATCGTGTCGGGATCCGAGACATCCGGCAGCCGGTCCGCATCACTGATCGCTCCAACGAGGAGCACCCGACCGTCGCCACCTTCGGCATGTACGTGCAGCTCGCCCCCGAGGTGAAGGGCACCCACATGTCCCGCTTCGTCGAGATCCTCGAGGAGCACGCCGGCATCTACTCGCTCGCGACCTTCCCCGAGCTGGTCCGTGAGGTCGCCTCACGCCTCGACGCCGAGCGCTGCGAGGTGGAGATGCACTTCCCCCACTTCATGCAGAAGGCCGCGCCCGTCACCGGCGTCACCTCCAGCCTCGACTTCGAGGTCATGCTGGCGGCGGTCCTCGATGGCGACCAGATCACGGAGCAGCTGCGCGTGCAGGTCCCGGTGACCAGCCTCTGCCCCTGCTCGAAGACGATCTCCGAGTACGGCGCGCACAACCAGCGCAGCCACGTCATCGCCACGGTCGAGCTGAACGAGCCGCTCTGGATCGAGGACCTGATCGAGCTGCTCGAGGACAAGGGCTCCTGCCAGCTCTACCCGATCCTCAAGCGCCCCGACGAGAAGCACGTCACCGAAGAGGCGTACGAGAACCCGAAGTTTGTCGAAGACATCGCCCGCGACGTCGCGGTCGCCTTCAACGACGACCCGCGCATCGGCCGCTTCCACGTCACCGTCGAGAACTTCGAGTCGATCCACAACCACTCCGCGTTCGCGGAGATCACGGGCGGCCAGCCCGACCCAGCGGAGCAGGTCGCCCCGTCCTCGAACGGCGCCGGCCGGAACGGATCGAACGGCAGCAACGGCGCCCACTGAACCGATGGCCGACGAGCCGCAGTTCCCCACCTCGTTGATTCGACTGCGCCTCGGGACGGAGGACGCGCACTATGGCGGCGGCCTGGTGGCCGGCGCGCGGCAGATGGAGATCCTCGGGGACCTCGCGACCGAGCTGGCGATGCGCTACGACGGCGACGAGGGGTTGCTGCGCGCCTACGAGTCGGTGGAGTTCCTGGCGCCGCTGTACGCCGGCGACTGGGTCGAGGCGCGCGGGACGATCATCGAGGCGGGTCGAACCAGCCGGAAGATCGAGTTCGAGATCTGGAAGGTCGGTGGCGCGCGGCCGGACGTCAGTGACTCGGCGGCGGAGTTCCTCGCGGAGCCGGTGCAGACGCTGCGCGCGGTCGGGACGACCGTCGTGCCGAAGGAGCACCAGCGCGTCAGCCGCTAGGCCGCCCGCCGGGGTCGGGCCGCCCTCGGAGGGCTAGTCGCCGGCCGTACCGGCGAGCGCGGGCGCCGGGATGAGCGACGCGAGGTATCGCGCGACGGCCTCGGGGCCGGAGCGACCCGCCTCCGCCTCCACCACCGGATTGTAGTTCGTGTTGGTGTTGATGTCGTACGTGACGAGGCGGCCGTCGGCGGACTCGATGAACTCGATCCCGGCGATGCCGATGTCCCAGCGGGCACAGAAGTCGAGGTAGCGCTCGATGATCGGGTGGCCGTCGAAGCCGTCGCGCCAGTGGAAGAGGCTGTCCGCGTCCTCCTCGGACGGTGGGATGACCTGGATCGTGCCGTCCGCGAGGGTCTCGATCTCGCAGTTGTCGGCCGGGCAGAGGGTGAAGCCCTGGCTCGTGTCGGCGCGGAGGGCGTAGAGGAACTCGCCGCCGACCAGCTCGACGCGGGTGATCGTCCCGTCGGCCGGGCGCACGTACTCCTGGAGCAGGGTGATGCCGTCGGCCGGCTCCTCGAAGTCGGGGCCGGTGACGTACGCCTCGAATGCTCCGAAGTCCTCGAACTTCTGGACGCCGAGGCCGCGGCCGCCCTGGTTGTGCTTGGTGATGAAGGGCAGCGGCAGGCGGCGCGCTTCCTCGAGGAGTCGAGCGCGGCCGATCACCGCGACCGTCCGCGGCACGTCGAACCCGGCGGCGCGGAGCGCGGCGTGCTGATCGACCTTGCTCATCTCGAGTTCGACAACGCGTCGCCCGTTCACCACCATGCGGCCGTGGGCCTCGAGCCAGCTGAGGACCGAGCGGGTGTAGTCCTTCGCGTGCGGGTGCTCGCGCGTGTGCGACGAGGCGCTCATGCGGGAGTAGAAGACGCCCTCGGGCGGCGCGGCATCGAGGTCGAGTGCGCCCTCGTCGAGGAGCCACTCCTCCCAATCGAGGCCGAGCGCGTCGAAGGCGGCTGCGAAGGGCGGGAGCCACTCGGGGTTCTCGTGGATGACGTAGACCTTGGACATCGAGGTGCGCTCCCGGTTCGGGCGAAATCTTGAGTGAGTTGGTCGTGTTTGTATCCTACCGCGCGGCGAGTACTGCGCGACGAGGTGTGGCGGACGACGGACCGAGCGCTGAGCGGCCGATAGACTCCGCCACCTATGCCGGCCACCTCCTCAGCTGAGCCATCCGGTCCCGCGGCGGATGCCGACCTCCGGTCGGTGCTGCGGAACGAGCAGTTCCGGCGGATCTGGGTGGCCGGGATCCTGACCTCGATGATGCGCTGGCTCGACCTGCTGGTGCTGGGTGTGTTCGCCTTCGAGTTGACGGACGACGCCGGGCGGGTGGCGCTGGTGCTGGTGGCGCGGATGCTGCCGCGGCTCTTCTTCGGGGTTGCGCTCGGGACGCTGGCCGACCGGGTGAACCGGAAGCGGATGTGGGTGGCCTCGAACGTCGGACTTGGCGTCGTGGCCGCAACGCTCGGACTGCTGATCGCGAGCGGGGCGCTGGCGTACTGGCAGCTCCTGATCGCGGTCTTCACGACGGGGGTGTTCTGGGCCGCGGAGTTCCCCGTGCGGCGCGCGTTGCTCGCCGACGTGGTGCCGGAGGAGGCGATCGGGCCAGCCGTCAGCATCGACTGGACGACGGACTCGCTGAACCGGATGGTCGGGCCGGCCCTCGGTGGCGCGCTGATCGTGACGGTGGGGGCGGAGGGCGCGTACCTGCTGATGGGCGCGGTCTTCGCCATGGCCGCGTTGCTCGCGACGCGGCTGCGTTACGCGGCGATCGAGCGGGACGCGGCGGACACGGAAGGGCCGATCGCCCACCTCGTGAGCGGGCTGCGCTACGCGCGGTCGAGCCGGCTGATCGTGGGCGCGCTGATGGTGACGGTCGCGTTCAACGCGGTCTTCCCCTCGTACCAGAGCATGATCCCGGTGATCGGCAAGGACGTGCTTGGCGCGGACCCGGTCGGGGTTGGGTTCCTCAGCGCGACGGAAGGCCTCGGTGCCGTGATCGCCGCGCTGCTGATCGCCAACCGGTCGACCACCCGTCAGTACCCGCGCATCTACTTCTTCGGGACCGGCCTCTTCCTCGTGTGCGCGCTCGGGTTCTCGAGGTCGGAGGTCTACGCGCTGTCCGCGGCGCTGCTGTTCACCGCGGGGTTCGGCTTCTCGTCCTTCGCCACGATGCAGACCTCGATCCTGATGCGCGCGAGCACGCCGGCGATGCGCGGCCGCGTGCTCGGCGTGCTGTCGCTCGCGATCGGCGCCGGACCGCTCGGCGCGCTGCAGGTGGCGCCGCTCGTCGCCGCCGTCGGCGAACAGGGGGCGCTGACGATCGTGATCCTCGAAGGCCTCGCGATGATGCTGGCGATCGGCGTCGTGTGGCCGCAGATGCGCCGCGCGTGGCGCGTCCCGCCGCCGGCCGCCGAGCAATCAACCGCCGCAGGGGCGTAGCCCTCGAGGGGGGTGCCCGCCCTCGGCGGGTGGCGGGGTACAGCGCGCCACCGGTGATCGACTAGGCTCGCGGTCGCGGGTGGCGGATCGAGTCGGGGGCGCTGATGACACCGGTGGACCTACAGGACAGCGAAGCGGTGGTGCACCTCACCCGCCGGCACTGGATCGTGCTCTACCCGTGGCTGGCCGTGGACGCGCTGATGGGCCTCGTCCCGCTGGCGATCGCGATCTGGCTCGGCTCGAAGACGGACGGCGTGCTGCGGTTGATCATCCTCGGCGTCGCGATCCTGTGGGCGATCGCGATCGCCGTTCGCGCCTACTTCCGCTGGTACCGCTACCACCACGACGTCTGGCTCGTCACGAACCAGCGGCTCGTCGACTCGATCCGCCGGCACTGGTTCCACCGTCGCGTCGCCTCAGCAGACCTCGTCGACATCGAGGACGTGTCAATGGAACGCGACGGCATCCCGCAGACCATGCTCGACTTCGGCAACCTGCGCGTGCAGACCGCCGGTGAGCAGGAGAACTTCGTGCTCTCGAACATCCACCATCCCGCGGATGTGCTGACCACCCTCGACCGCGTCCGCGACGCGGCACGCCAGCAGATCGGGCGTCGCCTCACCTAGATCGCCCTCAAGGTCCCCGACTCGCGCTAGCGGCTCACGGTGTCGATGAAGAGGCGGGCGTAGCGGGCGGCCTCGACGTCGGTCGCGACCTCGATGCTGGCGTTCATCGGGGGTTGCCAGGGCTCCTCGCGGCTCGCGGTCGCCGCGGGGCGCTGGTCGACGACCGTCTCGCCTCGGGTCCACGTGCCGTCCAGCTCGACCCGCACCGGGTGCGTCGCCGTTTCGAGGGCGCCCGGGTCGATCACGCTCGCGACGCAGCCGGCGTCGCCGAGGCCGGAGGCGTCGCGGTTGAAGGCGTCCATCCTCGAGAGGAGCAGGCGACCGGCGAGGGTGGCGGCGCCGTTGCCGGAGCCGGCGAGTGTCTCGGCCTCGGCGCGGGTCAGGCGCACCTGGCCGAAGACCTCGAGGCCGTACATGAGCGTCGGGAGGCCGGACTGGACGACGATGTCGGCGGCCTCCGGGTCCTGACGGACGTTGAACTCCGCGGCCGCCGAAGCGTTACCGCTGCCGATGGCGCCGCCCATGAAGGCGATGCGCTCGATGTTGGCGCGGACCTCGGGATGGTCAGTGAGCAAGGCGGCGATGTTGGTCAGCGGGGCGAGTGGGACAAGCGTGACGGGGCGCTCCGCCTCGAGGATGCGACGGCGGAGGTAGGCGACCGCGTGCTCCGATTCGGGCGCCCGCGCCGACGGTGCGAGCTCGAGGCCGCCGAGGCCGTTCGAGCCGTGCACGCCTCGGGCGTGGCGGGGTGGCTCCTTGAGTGGGCGGTCGGCGCCGGGCACGACGGGCACGTCGTCGCGTCCGGCGGCGGCGAGCACGTTGAGCGTGTTCGGCACCACCTGGTCGAGGGTGACGTTGCCGTGGACGCAGGTGACGGCGAGGAGGTTCAGCTCCTCGGAGGTGGCCGCGAGCAGCAGCGCGAGCGCGTCGTCGACGCCGGTGTCCACATCGAGGATGACGTCGGTTGGCATGGCGGTGCGGCTCCTCTCGCCGGATGGCGCGCGACCTCGACTCGGCATGCTACGGGTGGCGCCTGTGTTCGGGTGACTCCGACGTCGGCTGGGTTCTGTCCGGCCGGACAGTGTCCCTCACCCGGTGGCGCGGCATGCTGTCGGGATGACCAATGCGGTAGCGCCCTCGGACGAGCGATCAGGCGGCCCGGAGCCTCGCTCGGTCTTCGACGCCGAGCTGCGAACGATGACGGTGGGCCTCGTGCTGATCGTGACGCTCGTGGCATTCGAGGCGCTGGCGGTGTCGACGGCAATGCCGGCGGTCGAGGAGGACCTCGGCGGTCTGCGGATCTACGGCTGGGCGTTCAGCGGGTTTCTGCTGGCCAGCCTGATCGGCATCACGTGGGCGGGCGTGGCGAGCGACGCCGGTGGTGTCGTCCGACCGTTCACGATCGGACTGGTGCTGCTCGCGGTCGGGCTCGCGATCTCGGCCGTGGCGCCCTCGATGTGGGTGGTGGTCGCGGGACGGTTCGTCCAGGGGCTGGGCGCCGGGATGATCCCGGCGATCGTCTACGTGGTGATCGCGCGGGCGTACGACGAGCAGCAGCGGCCGCGGCTGTTCGCGCTGATGTCGAGCGCGTGGGTGATACCCGGGCTCGCGGGGCCCGGTGTCGCCGGCGCGGTCGCCGAGTTCGCCCACTGGCGGCTGGTGTTTGCGGGCCTGTTGCCACTGCTGGCGATCGCGGCGGTGATGGTAATCCCGGCGATGCGAGGCGTGCCGGCGGGCGAGCCGGCCGCTGGACCGGACCGCGCGCCACACGCCGTGCCGCGAGCGGTGCAGCTCGCGATCGGGGCCGGATTGGTCCTCGGTGGTGTGACGAGCGGCAGCTGGTGGCTGGGTGGCGCGGCGCTGGTCGGCGGCGGGCTGATCGCGGTGCCGGCGCTGCGGTCGTTGCTGCCGGCGGGGACGCTGACCGCGGCGCGCGGGTTGCCCGCGAGCGTCATGGGCATGGGCCTCGTGAACCTGGCGTTCTTCGGCGCGTCCGCGTTCGTGCCGCTGATGGTGACCGAGATACGGGGCTACTCGACGATCGTCGCGGGGGTGGTGGTCACCGCCTCGACGTTGAGTTGGACCGCGGGGACGTGGATCGTCGACCGGTACGCCTCGCGTGTGTCGACCGCGCGCCTCGCGTCCTGGGGCCTGGTGACGCTGACGGTGGGCGTGGCGGCGGCGGCGCTCATCCTGTTCGAGGAGACGCCGATCGGCTGGGCCGCGATCGCCTGGGGCGTGGCGGGCCTCGGGATGGGGATCGCGTACCCGTGCTTCTCGCTGACACTGTTGCAGACGGCGCCCGCCGGTAGCGAGGGCGCGGCGAGCGCGTCGCTCAAGCTGAACGAGGTGCTCGGGGCCGCCCTCGGAACGGGGATCGTGGGCGCGCTGGTCGCAGCCGGCGACGCGGGCGGGTGGCAGGTCGAGGCGCTCGCGGTCGGGTTCGGGCTGATGGCCATGACCGCCGCCGCGACGCTGGCGGTCGCGCAACGGCTGACCCTCCGCGCCGCGGTGATCAGGGGGACGTAGTCGCCTGCTCGGGGCTCGCGGCAGGGCGGGGTGACTGCGTGGTTGGTCAGCCTCTGAGCGCAGCGCCGCGGACGTGAGACGGGCCGGCTGCCCCCGGCGGGCCGAGCTCAGGCGATTGCGGGTGAACGAGGGAGCAGCGGTAGGGGGCGGCCCACGGCCGAGGGATCGGGCTCGGCGAGCGCTAGGCTGAGCGCGACGAGGTGGGCCGATGGGCACCTTCACTTCGGGGCGCGAACGGCGGCTGTGGCTCTGGACGCTGGCGGTCGTCGTCGCGATCTATTCCACGCTTGGGCTCGCGGGGACGCTGACCGACGAGCTGGTCGAGCGAGAACTGCTGGACAGCGCCTTCGTGGTCGGGTTCCTGTTGGTGCTGGTGACGATCGCGTCGCAGGGGTTTACGGTGCGGCCGCGCGGCCTCGAGATCGGGATCGCCGTCGGGACCCTCGCGGTGTACCTGATGGTGTTCGTGCGGATGGGGATCCCGCTCGAGGAGCGGACTCACCTCATCGAGTACGGCGTCGTCGGCGTGTTCGTCTATGCGGCGCTGAACGAACGCCAGAAGGCCGGGGGAGCGGTCCGCGCACCGGCGCTGCTGGCGGTGGCGATTGCCCTGGCGATCGGGATCGTCGACGAGCTGATCCAGGGCGCATTGCCGAATCGGGTGTTCGACCCTCGCGACATTCTCTTCAACGCGATCGCCGCGACGATGGCGGTGGCGAGCGGGTTCACGCTTCGCCTCGTACGGCGGCGACTGCGCACACGGCGGGAGTAGCCCGTGGCAGTGTGCTCCCCCTCGAGTTCCCCAGC
>JANQNP010000131.1 GCA_028279505.1 Dehalococcoidia bacterium | reverse complement strand
GCTGGTGGCGAGCGTGGCGCGCGCGCTCGACGAGCGGGCGCGTGGGAGTGAGTCGGCGGATCACGATGCTCGGATCGATGGGCGAAATCGCCCGCCTAGTCGCCGATCGAAGCCGGGCGATTTCGCCCATCGATCCGAGCATCGTGATCCGCCGACTCACTCCCACGCGCCCGCTCGTCGAGCGCGCGCGCCACGCTCGCCACCAGCGCCGCGAATCGCTGCTCCGACAGCCGCTGTGAACCAGCGCCACTGCCTCCGGTGGAAACGTCGATCTCGAGTTCATCGATGTACGTGGGCACTCAGGCACCCTCCGCGCGCAGGCTGAATCCGTGATGACAGAGCTCGATCGACTCGATCGCAACGAGACTCTGGTCGGCCTTCAGCTCCGGGCCGTTCCACTTGCAGGGGAACGCCGATGCGAGGACCCAGCGCATCGCCGGCGCCTCCGAGCGAGGCTCATGCAGCTCCACCACCGTCGTCCGTCGGTCGATCGCACCGCCCGCCAGCGCCGCGAACCACTCCCACAACTGCGTCGTCGCAAGGCCGCGGCTCAGCGTGATGTTCGTATGTCGGGTTCTCCCCGGAAGACGGTGCACGAAGTCGTTCTGACCGCCCTCGACCACATCGAGCACCTCGACCTCGGCGGCGAGGCCGGTCACCTCGGCAAAGCCTCCGAGTACCACGCCGTCGAATCGCACCTGGAACTGGAACGCGGGCAGCGGATCGGCGCGGCTGCCGGTCGTCATCATCGGACCCCACCCACCTCGAATGTCTCGACCCCCTGGACGCTTCGCCCGATGCGCACCACCAGCCACTCGATCGGCGGAGGGATCCTCAGCCGGATCTCAGCCACCACCATCCCTTGTTCAACCACCTCGGGAGGGTTCGTCGTCTCGTCGCAAATGACGTCGAACGCCTCCGCCGCCGACCCTCCCGTCAGCCATCCCCGCCGCCAGAGGTCGCCCAGAAGCAACCGCAGTTGATCGCCCAGCACCGTTCGGAGCACCGCCCCGTTGCCTTCGAACACGAACCCCGCGTACTCGCGTCCGAGCGCGTCCCGAATCGCAATCAACGCCCGCTCGACGTTGAGGTAACGTCGCGTCCGCCGATCGCTGGTCGACCGCGCGCCTTCCAGCACCACGCCGCGAGCAGACCTCGCACGTAACACGTTCACGCCGATCTCGTTCAGCCAGGCATGCGCGTCGTCGGCCACGGCCTCGGTCGTCGCCGCCGCTCCCTGGATCGTGTGCCCCGCCGGCGTCCGGTGAGGTCCCGCGCTCAGGTCGAGGCGCGCCGTGAGGCCCGCAACGGCTCCCGCCGGCGGAACAGCGAACCACTCCGCGCCGCTGTGCTGGCGCAGCTCGTGACGCACCACCACCCACGGCCAGTACAGACCTGCGCGATGACTCGGAGTCAGCCTCCCGCGGAACACCTCCACGGCCTCCGCATCGCGAACGCCAACCGGCGGATCGACCAGCGCGACGCAGTCTCCACGCAGCTCGCAGAACCGCACTGCCCCGGCCACGATCTCTCGGCTTTCCTCGTCGCTCCAGCTCGGCGGCCGTTCCCGCGTCGGCGCCGGCGGCGGCACGAACAATGGCTCGGGCGCCGCCGGCTCCATGAGGTCGCCGCACCACGGTGGCTCTGGGGGTGTCGGAACGAACTCCGCGCTGTCCGGCGTCGGGAATCGATGTGCATCGGGGATGACCACCACCGAAACGTCGCGGAGGTCCAGCAGCGACGACAGCCCCCAGAGCCGCTCCGGCTCGAGCCCCTGCGGTATCGGGTCGAGCATTCCGAGGACATGGTGCTTCGTGCACGATCGGATCCCATCCACGCCACCCTCCAACCGGAACGTCCCCGGCGGGAGCTGGAGTTCGGCCCGATGCCTGGGATCGGGATGGGCCATCAGCGGGTACGCCGCTCGCGGTCGGCTGAGCGGACCGCACTCGCACACCGCTTCGAAGCCAGGGACCCGCTCGAGCCCGCGCCCGTTCGACACGCTCATCAGCCCACACCGGTCGCAGCGCACGCTGAGGATCCGCGGCAAGTACCGCTCGTCCTCCGGACGCAGGCTCACCCCCAGCAGGCGCGTCCGGGACTCGCCATCGGCGATCTGAACGCTGGCCAGCCCTCGCGCGCCGGCCGTGAACGTCACGCTGACCCCATCCCCCCAACTCCCCGGCGACGTCGCCTCGAGTCGGAGCTGAGGCACAGCGACCGAGCCGGGCGGGAGCTGCGGGTCCACGAGGTCGACGCTGCGGGTCGCGGTCCTGGCCACTGCCGGATCCGCGACCCGAACCACGAACGACTTCCGCCCGCCGTTCTCGAAGAAGAGACGCACCGCGTACGGAAGGTATCCCGCCCCCTCGAAGCCCCCGAACGCCGTCCGGTACTGCTCCCACGACTCGACCGCCACCGGCACGTGAAGCGGGCCTCGCGCCGCGAAACCGACGAACCCCACCACATCGGTCCGGTAGCGACTCGGAATCGGCCGCGCCGGCGTGTCGACGAACTCGAAGCGAACTCCGGGCGGACCCAGCGAACTCATCCCGTCACGCCAGTTCCATCTCGAGCTTCTCGCAGGCGATCTCGAGCGTCTCGATCGCCACTTCGCTCGTCTGACCGTTCAGCGCCGGGCCCTCCCACTTGGCCGGCCACGCCTCGTAGAACGCCCACCGGATCGCCCGCTCACGGCCTTCGTCCAGCAGCACCACCGCCCCGCTCTGTCGCTGCGTCTGGCCGTCCATCACCGCCTTCCGCCAGTTCCAGAGCTCGTCCGACGCAGTGAACCCGCGCTTCAGCGAGATGTTCGTGAACTTCTTCAGCCCCGGGAGCTTTGTGACCGTGATGTCCGTCGCGCCGGTTCGGTACTCAATCACGTCGGTCTCGGTCGATAGACCACCGACCTCCGAGAATCCCGCGACCGTTACGCCGTCGATCTCCACCAGGAAGTTGAATGCCCCATATGGATCGTCTCGTGAACCGGACTCAGCCATTTGCCGTCTTCCTGTCCCTCGTTGAGCTCTGTCTCGCTAGCTCGGCGATGCTCGCGATCATCTAGGCGGCCATCTCTGCGCCGAATGTCCACTGGTGAATCCGGAAGATGACGAACTCCGCTGGTTTCACTGGAGCCACGCCGATGTAGCAGACGAGTCGCCCGTTCTGGATGTCGTCTTCCGTCATCGTTGAACGGTCACATTTCACGTAGAACGCCTGCTCGGGACTCGTCCCCATCAGCGCACCGTTTCGCCACACCGTCGTCAGGAACCCCTCGATCGAGCGGCGCACCCGATCCCAGAGCGCCTCGCTGTTCGGCTCGAACACCACCCACTGGGTGCCCTCGTCGATCGACTCCTCCAGGAACAGGAAGAGCCGCCGGACGTTGATGTACTTCCAGGAAGGATCAGCGGACATCGTCCGCGCGCCCCACAATCGGAGACCCCGTCCATCCGGACGGAAGTCTCGGATCACGTTCACCCCTCGCGGATTCAGGATGTCCTGGTGCGTCCGCGAAACCGGGAATTCCAGCTCCACCGCCCCACGCACGACCGCGTTGGCCGGGGCCTTGTGCACCCCCCTCTCGACGTCCAGGCGTGCCGCAATACCGGCCGCATGGCCCACTGGCGGGACCAGCACTCGACGGTTCTGGGACGGGTGCTGCACGAACACCCAGGGCCAGTACAGCGCAGCGAAGTCGGTCGGGGGATCGACCACGATGCCCTGAACGTTTCGCTGCCCCGACTCGACGGACAACAGCGCGAATCGGTCACGCAGGCGTTGGCACTGCCCGATCACCTCGCTCCGCAAGCCCGGAACCGCATGTTCGTCGGGCGCCGCCAGCAGCGAGACCTCGTCCACCCCCTCCAGGCCCAGCAGCCCAGTCTCATAGGTGACGGTCTCCCCGCCGCGCTGCTCCGTGACCTCGCGGCCCTGGAAGTTCTGCAGCGTCGGTGGAACGCCGTCGGCGCCGTCCTCCAGCGCCTCGAAGTCCGCGGGCCCAGGGGCTGCTGGAGCGTCCGGATCCTCCCAGAACGCCTCGATCAGGCTCGACCCCGCCAGCGTTCGGACCGCTTCCGTCGGCGCAACAGCGTTCGAGGAAAGGTTGTCGTAAACCTCGACCTGCGTCGGCTCGACGTAGTCATCCTGCGCCTGTGCTCCCGGCAAGGTCGGATCCACCAGCGGATCAGGCACGCCCTCGCGGAAGTAGATCACGTGCAGCTTGAATCGGTCGTCTCCTGCGAGCGACGCCTCGCTGACCTTCACCAGGATGTGGTTGCCCGACACGCCCGGACCGAGCGCACGGATCCGCAGCGAATTCCCCAGCACCCGAAACGCCCGCCCCGCGCCCGTCCCCGACACCCGTGCGACGAACAGCCGGCGTCCACCGTTGTCGAAGAAGCCACGAACCGCGTGCGCGAAGTACCGCCCCCGCTCCGCTGCCACCGGATCCCCGTACAGCCGGCGGAACTCAAGCCAGCTCCCCACCAGCCGGACTTCCTCGGGCCCCCGTTCACTCATCCCCGCCATCCCGAGGTTGCTCGTCGACACCCCCTCGATTGGCTTCGGGCCGACCTCGATCTCCTCGATGTAGACACCAGGCGACAGATACTCCGCCATCGTTCCGCCTCTCCTTCGAACTCCTACCTGAGCCTCACCACTGGTACTTCGACTTGCGCTCCACCCCTCGGCTCGATCCCCTCGACCGCATGCGGCGCGAACTCCGGGTGCTCGACCCGCAGGCTCACCCGCGCCTCGGTTGGCGGGACGAACGCGTACTCCCAGCGCCCACTCGACGCATCGACCATCACCGGCGACGGCAGATCGCGACCGCCCGACTCAACCGTGACTCGCGCTCCTGCCGCCGGGCCGCCGTTCGCGCGCAGGACCCTGCCCCAGATCCGGCCTTGGCTGACCGACACGCTCGCACCGCGGGCTACCTCAACGTCCGCCCACGCCGTCGGCCAATCGTCGAGGTAGGCCTGGCGGTCCGCTCGGCCGTCCGTCTCCACCCCGGTGAAGTCGAGCTCGAGTTCGATCTGCGCGCCCACGGCGCTCGCGTCCGTGAACGCGAGTACCGCCTCGCCAGACCGGTTCGTCCGCGCACTCACCCCGGTCGCCTCGTGCCGGACCCTGGCGCCCGGCATGCCCAGACCGTCGAACCACGCGAGGGTGACCCGGATCAACGTCGTTCTCGATGGGAACGGGTACGCGACGCCGGGTCGTCGCAGGACAGGGAACAGCCGCGCGGGATGCGGCCGGCCGTCGAACTCGAGACGCTCCGTCGCGTCGTTGGGATCCCAGTCGATCTCCAGATCGCCAGGCGTCAGCTCCTCGTACACCTCGCTCGCCGGCCGATGAGCACGCGGGATCCCCGGCCCGGTCCATCTCGCTTCACACGGGTGGGGCGCGAGCCGGTATCGCCCGGCCGGCAGATCCAGATCGAGGAACACAGAGTCGCCGGAGAGATTCAGCACGTCGCGGCGCGGGCGTGCGAGTCGCTGCCACGCCCCGTCCACGCGCTGCTGCGCGATGCAGAACCGCAACGCCCCCATCGCGCGGAACTGATCCGGGCGCCTCCCCCTCGCCTGGCGGAACGCGTCCACCGCCCGCACCACCAGGCTCACCCGGCGACGCACGACCTCGATCGGCGCCGTCATCCACGCACCCCGACGTAGCCCCGCTCCACCTCGCCCACCGGCACCGCCAGCGTCGTGCGCTTGCTGTCGAGCAGCGGCACCCGCACCTGGTAGGGGAGCGACACTCGATACGGCTGTTGGATCGCCTCCCAGACCTCCGCCTGCTCGGCCACGCTCAAGGGATCGAAGATCGCCCGCACCTCATGCCCGGCGCTGGTCTCGGGATCGAGCACGTCGAGCGTCGGGGCGTCGTACATCGTCGCGAGCACCCGCCCGAGAATCAGGTCAATCGCCGAGGTCGAGTCCGGTCCGGAATCGGAAGTCTGGACACTGGGCGTGATCAGGTAGTGGAGCCGCAGCGCCATAGGCGGCAGCGCCTGGCGCTCCATCCCCAGACTAGGGCCGTCCGCTGGCAGCGGTGGCGTGTCCGAAGTTGACCGCCTCGGCCGGTTCTTCAGGTGCGGGTCCTCGGTCACCTGGTAGAGGAAGATGTTCAGGTTGTGGTTCTCCGTCAGCCGATCCGGAGGGCCGACGTGGATCGCCTCCGCCGTCTGAAAGAACTGGCGCAGATCGTCCGTGAGTGGCGGGAAGAGTCGCTCCCGGAGCGCGGTACTCACCTGGCTGATGACGTCGTAGCCAGACATCTGCGGTCCAACCGGCTCACCGATCGCCTGAGTCCGCTGTACCAGACACCACCGCGGTCTCGCGATCGCCACGAGACCGCCACAGTTGCGTCCGTGCAGAACGGCTTGGCACCCCCGCGCCCCGTGCGGGGCCGCACGCCAGAGCCCGATACCGCGGTGAGCGAGACGCAAGCGGGCGCCTCGAGACAAGAGCAAACACGGATCTCGGCGGGTCCGCCGAAGCTGGTTGGCTAGTTGAGGTGCTTCAGTTCCTGGCGCAGATCTTCAATCGCCTGCGCGATCCGGCCGACCTCTTCGCCGAGCGCGTCGAGCGCCGCATCGAGCCGTTGTTGCGTCTCCGTCTCGCGCGCTGGAGCGCCCCGTTCGCCACCGGACGACAGCGAGCGGGCGAGCGAACGCGTCTCATCCGTCGGTGACAGTCCGACCTCGTCGCGGAGGGTGGCGTGACACTGGCGGTAGTAGGCGAGCGCCCGTGCGCCATTCCCCTGGCTAGCGGCGCAAGCCATCAACGTTCGCCAGCCATCCTCGCGAAGCGGATCGACGGCGACCAGGCGCTCCGCCGCGGCAATCGCCTCCGAGGTCTGTTCCTGACTCAGTCGAATGCGTGAAAGGCGATCCAGCGCCCAGGTCAGCCGCTCCATCGTGTGGCGCCGAAGCTCGATCGCCCAGTCCTCCCAGCAACCCGCAAGGAACCCATCGCTGTGCAGCAGGATCGCCTCGTCGAGGAGATCCGCTTCCCGCGACACATCCGACTCCCGTCCATCGACCAGATCGTCGTCGAACTCGGTGTCCCGTGATGCATGCCGCCCCAGTCGTTCGGCCGCGCCGAGCAACTCGGAGAACCGCCCGTAGTCCGAATGAACGCCGTCCTGAACCCGCACGATTCGTGGCGTCGCTTCGAGGAACCGCCCTGGAGCCACGCCGCGGGGCTCGATCCGCGCTCGGATCCGCCACAACTCCGTCCGCAGGTTCTTGCGCGCTCGCAGGTCCGGCGCCTCGGGCCAGAAGAGCCCAGCGATCTGATCCCGCGGAACCGCCCTCGGCGCATGGACCACCAGGTAGGCGAAGACGCTCTCCGCCTTTCGGGTGGCGAACGGCATCAGCCGGTCCCCGCACAGCCAAACCTCTAGCGAACCGAAGAGACGGACCTCGAGTTCGGCATCGGAACCTGGGGAAGGGCACGGCGCCATCGCGGGATCGACTCCCGCGGTGCGCTTGTCGTCCGAAAGGCATTGCACCCTCTGCACGGCAGCCTCGGGTTCCGGCAGGCCAGACAAGCCCCCTTACCGCAGAGACTTGGCACGGCGGTGATGAGATGACGGCCCTGAAGCGGCTCGCGGACGATAACAATCGTTGATCCGCATTGCCTTACGACTTCATTACTCTTCACTGACTCTCGCGAGCTCTGGCGCGCCTACCGGCCGCCGGCCTAAACCGAGCGATCCTCCACGAGCTTCCGCTCAGGTGAGAAGCCTCATGGCTTGCAGCTGCACGATCGAACGGTCGGAGGCTCCCGTCGCGGTGCGGCTAGAGCCAAGGAGACGATCGAGTGCCTCGGCGCCCCGACTCCCAGCTCCGAAGTCCGCTCCTGCCCGTCCCGCCCCCTGCCAAGGAGCGCCAGCTAGTCCCCTGTCGTGGGACTCCAGCAACCCGAGCGTCTTGTCTAGAAGCCTTCAGGGTCGGCCGATCCCGCCCTGATTGGCCCCAGTTTGGCCCCGCGATGCCCCTGAAGTGGCGATCGACGTGGACTCGCACTCAATCGGCGAGTGCCTCAATCAGCTCCGCCTCATAGTGGCCGAGTCGCTCGTCGAGCCAGGCGAGGCGCGTGTCCAATTCAGGCAGCGTGTGCCCGGCGACCATAGACAACAGCGAAGGGCCGGCCTTCAACTGTTCTCTCTCGAGCTGCAGGGCGTCGCGTGTCCCTTCGAGCCGCTCGATCCGTCTGTTGAGCCGTTTGATCCGGTACTCGGCCGCCCGGCGGCAGGGTGTCCCGCAGTACCTCGCCGGCCGGCCCCGACCGGATTGCCTGATCGAGGTGCGACAAGTCGCGCACAGCCCTCGCGCGCTCATTCTCCGTCCCTTCAGGCGGCCAGTCCCAGCGTAACGCCGTACTTTCTCCGCCGCCGAAGGACGTCGAAGTTCGCGAATCCGGGCCCCAAAAAAAGAGCCAACACGGGTCCCACCCGGGCCGAGGCGTCGATGACTTTGCACCCCCTCCCCCCGCCAGCGCAGGCAGCCGATCCGGCACACGGGTTGGCGGATTCCCGGAACTTACTATTCGCAGCAGACGCGTCAGGAGGCCCCCGACGCCTGCCGCACGCCCGTCCAAGGTGGGGTCCCGCCCAGCGGGCAACCTGCGACGTCGCGCGGGCCACCTCCGGACCGCTAGCGGCCCTGCACGCACGCCGGGTCACCGCTCGGGCTGGCTGATGAGCCCCGTTCGACCAAGCCGAGGTCGCCGACTGGAGAGCTGCGAACCGGACTCGCTGAGCTTGGTGCGCTGGGAACGGTTGCCGCCCCACCGCTCGACCTGGGACTCGCAGCAACCAGTACTGTCGTGTCGTCAGTGCCTCGATGAAGGCCCATCGTCGAACTACTCGCAGGCATCACCGAAGGCTGGTGGCGGATGAGATCGCGCGGCCAAGCATCACGATGCGGGCTCCCGATCGCACATATGAGGAAGACCGCCGCCCGTCCACGCAGACCTCGACTTGATGCGCAGCGCCCGCTCTCGGACCGCAGAGTATGCTGCGCACATGGCACGCATCTTCGCGGATACCAACGTGTGGCTCGACTTCTACGAGTCGCCGAAGACAACCCTGACCGTCTTCACTGACCTGGCTTCGGTCGCCGATCAGTTCGTCTTCACCCAGCAGCTCACCGAGGAGATTCTCCGAAACCGCGGGCGCCTGCTGACCCACCTCGCCAAGAAGTATCGGAAACCGAACCTCGACTTCCCGAGCCCGGCCGTCGTCGAATCCGCGCGGGCGATGGGGCGCTTCGAGGCGGCTCGCGTTGAGCTTGGTGCAGCTGCGAAGGAGGTGGCGAGATCCTTGGAGGAGATGCTAGCGGACAGCAGCAAGGATCCGGTGATTTCCGCGCTTTCCGCCTTGTTCGTCGCAGAGGGAGCGATGAACCTGAGCTACGACGCCGAGCTGGTCGACCGAGCGCATCGGCGGAAGCTGACCGGTCAACCTCCTGGGTCCGGCGGTGGACACCTTGGTGACGAACTTCATTGGGAGATCATCCTCGCCTCATTCAGCGGCGAGGACCTACGCGTCGTGTCCCGCGACAGCACCTTCCACGACAACCTCGAGATCCTCGCCAGCGAGTTCAACGAGAAGACCGGCGGCGACCTAGCAGCGGTCGATCGCGAGCTCTCCACCGCCCTCGACGAAGAAAAGCTGTCGGTTCCCGAATCCGTCCGGGAGGCTGAGGCGGAGATCCGAGAGCTGCGTGTCGACCCGGGTCGTTGGAGTCTCATCAGCCGCGGCTCGGATTGGGCGATCGTCACTGACGGCGGCCGAACTGGCGCGACGCCGATCGGACGCAGCGTAGGCGGAGAATGTCCGTCTTGCGGCCTACCAGGACCATGGAACGGATCTACGTGTCTGAGCTGTGGCAGCCAGCTGAGTGACTAGCGCCCGCACGGGGAGCAACCGTTCAGGAGCGTTGGCAGGAATCCTGAGTCGCGCCAGTCGGCGACCGCTCGGCGCGACTTGCGTCCCGATCACGGACTCCATCTCTCCATGCTCCTCAATCGTTTCGTCCACGAGCCGATCCAAGAGCTTGATGCTCCGCACGGTCAGACCGCGCAGCACCCCCTCGTCTCGGCTGGACCGTCCGCCGCCGTCTTGACGCGCCAGAGCGGCGGCATTCATCGCGAACTCGTGACTCAGGTGAAACGCCACCTCGTTGAAGGGATCGACATCATCGGCAGCCCTGAGCTCACCCTCATCGACGACCACAGAAAAGGGCCCGCTTGCAGGATCGAGAAGCCAGATCTCAGCCAAGCTCTCGCCCAACCTCCCCATCCAGGTCTTGCCTGGCAGGGGTAGCTCTCTGACCCGCCCGTGTGGGGGAGCTCCGGAGAGCGGCGGCCCGGTCACATTCGCGGGGTGGCGGGCGTCGGCAGCTCGTAGCCGATCATGAAGAGCGCCGCCTCAATGGCTCGGATCCGGCGTCCTTCAGGTAGCTCACCGAAGCAGTCGATCTGCGAGATCACGCTGAAGAGCCACGCTGACATCAAATTCGATCGGGCTCTCCGCACCTCACGGTCATCACCGAGTGCGAAGCTCCGAAGACGCACGCCGTTGCCGCTCGGGTTCCGCCGCGGTTCGCCACTTCGCGAGAAGTCGAGCGTCAGGGGCGGGTAGCCATGCCTGTCGGAATCGAGCAGGAACAGCCGAACGAAGTGGCCGAGTCCAGCCGCTACTCGGCCGTCGTACATCGGGAATCCCGGAAGCATCAGGGCGTAGACCTTCGTGTAGGCGGAGTTCATCGGGATGCCGAGGAGGTCCTCGGTGTCAGCGCTGTTCGGGGCTAGGCGTCGGAGGATATCGGGGAGCGACTCCCACCAGACGTCTAGATCAAGCCGCCACTTCATCCGCATCACGCCGCCCCAGCGCATGACTGCGGTCGCAGCACGTAGGAACGCGACCTTGTCTCCGTCTCGGTATGCGGCCTGAAGCTGGACACCGAGGCCGAGGAGTTCGGCCCCGGTTTGTGAGAAGCTCGCCCCCCTCCACCGGTAGCCGCGGTAGGCGTCGAAGATCGACGTGCACGCCCAGACGCCCTCGCCGTCAGACCACGAATGGTTGAACGCACCACTTTCGCAGAGGCTAGGCCGCAGCCAGGCAACGAAGGCCGCCACGTCGGGATCGGACAGGTAGTCCTCTCGTCGCACGCGACCACCGATCTACTGGATCCGAATTGGAGGCAAGCGTAGACGGCCGGATGTCCCAGTCCCGAGGGTCGCCAGCCAGCCCCTTAGACCGGCCAGCCCCGCCAGCTTGCAGTTGCAGGAAGGCTGTTTGTGCGCATACCCATTCCCACGGTGACCCGCTCGAGAGACTGCATCAACGTGCAGAGGCCCACACAGCGATCTCTGGAATGCGCGCGTTAGGTCGCCGGGTATTGAGCTCGCAACAAGAGCCCTCTGCGAGGCTTGGCGTCCTGTTCTGCCGGTCAGCTCGTGCTCCGCGAAGCGTCCCGCCCGAACCGGGTGTCGATGACTTGCGCCCCCTTCCCCATCGGCCGCGGGGTGAACTCAACATCCGCCTCAGACGCGCCAAGGGCCGTGCACCGAGTGCTGCCGGCCGCACCGGCAGGGCCCGGGCGGTGTCCGATGACGCACGTCGAGACGGAGGTCCTGCTGCGCCTGACGCCGGATTCCTGCCGTGGCCGCCAGGAGGCTGTCGGGGAACGCGTCAGTCAGCTCATCTCCGCACAGGAGCCAACCGAAGCGCGAGCTCGACCGACGCGGTGCGACTCGCGATCAAGCAACGTTCGCGTAGATGCTTTGACCAGCGCCCTCGTAGCTGGTGAACACGTGCTCGAACACGTCCTTCGACTTACGGCTGAAGAGGGCTCGGTCGTAGGCATCTGGAAGACCGCTGTCGAGGACTTCCTCGATCCCAACCTGCACCGCAGCACGGGTGGCCTGCCGTCGCTTCCAGTCGAGCACGAGGAGCTCCTGCTTCAGCTTCACGAGGAGATCCCGGACCACCACCTTCACCGCGGCCTCCTGCGAGGCCGTGAGTTCGGGATCCGGCTTCGTCAGGAGGTCGAACAGCGCGAGCTCCTCCTCCGTGAGACCTTCGCGGACGTGCCGCTCTTCCTCCTCGGTGAGCGACGAGGCGAGGAGCTTCAATTCCTCGAAGAACTCCTCGATGTTCTTTGATCCGGCGTTGTAGCGATCGATCGCTTCCCGGAGCCGCTCCGCGTAATCAACGCGCCGCGGGTTGAGCCGCACCATTCGCTCCAGGCGCTGCTCGAGCGTTGCCTGCAACCGTGCTGCCGCGGTCGCCGGTCTTCCCTGAGCAAGGAGCGCTTCGAGCGCCTCGAAGTCGATCTGGGTCAGGTCAACTCGGGCAGCGTCATCGTCGATCACGAACGGGACCGCTCCGACCGACTCCTCGATCAGCCGCTCGACCTCGGACATCACGCTGGAGATGTCAGCCTGGCCGAGCTCCATCCGGATCCGCTGCGCGAGTCGAACGATGACCGACATGATCGCCTGGGCCTCCGTGGCCGCCGGGTGAGGCTTCACTGCCTTCCACTGCGTGGCGCACATGTCGGCCCGTGCCAGGAACACCCGGCGAACATCGTCGGACACGAGAAGCTTCTCGCCAGACGTCGCGAGCCACGTCACCCAGTCAAATCCCGCCACGCCGATCCCAGCATCGAGGTCCACCTCGTGACCCGACGCGAACGTTCGCAGCTCCGCGAGGGTCTCGGCGAGCAGGTCGGCCTGAGCTTGCTTCTCTTCGACCGGGAGATCGCCCTCAACGACTCCACCACCGGAGCCGGAGCCGTAGACAGACAGGGCCTCCTGGAGGCTTCGGAATACACGAATGTAGTCGATGATCTCGCCCGCCTGCTTGCCCTGGAACACGCGGTTCGCTCGCGCGATCGTCTGCATCAGCGTGTGGTTTCGCATCGGCTTGTCGAGGTAGATCGTTGAGGTTGCCGGGGCGTCGAAGCCGGTCAGCCACATCGCGCAGACGAAGACGATCCGAAGCGGATCGTCGGCGTCCTTGAAGCGCGTGGCAAGGTCCTCCTCGACCATCCGCTTCCTGTGGGGGGTGATGTCCACCCCCTTCGCGGCTAGCTCCGCGATCTCGTTCTGCGATGGGGAAACGACTACCGCCATGTCGGTGGCCTCCAGCTCGACGAGCTTCGCCTCGAGCGCGGCGCGGTAGTCACCGCTCGCGGTTTGGACGGAGGCGCGCACGGCGTCGAGCTTCGCCTGCCAGGCGACCCGGACTCGGTCATACATCTTCACCGCGGTCGCTTTGTCGATGGAGATCACCATGGCCTTGCCCTGGTGTCCCCGGGAGACGAAGTGCTCGACGAGGTCCTTCGCGACGGTGTCGAGGCGGTCGGCGTCGGTGATCAGGTGGTACTCGCGGGCGAACTCGCGATCGAGCTTCTGCTCCTGTTCCTGATCGAGCTCGGCCTCCTCCAGGATCAGTTCAAGATCCTGCTCGAACTGATCGTTGATGAGCTGAACCTCGGGGGAACGGTTCTCGTAGTAGAGGGGGACCGTCGCGTGGTCTTCGATCGACTGACGGAAGTTGTAGATCGACACGTAGTCACCGAAGACCTCCCGCGTCCGCTCCTCCCCAGCGATCAACGGGGTGCCAGTGAAGGCGAGGAACGCTGCGTTGGGGAGGGCGTTTCGGAGATTCAGCGCCAGCGTGTCATACTGAGTGCGATGTGCTTCGTCGGCCATCACGATGATGTCGTCTCGCTCCGAGAGGACCGGGTACGTCTCGCCGGTGTCGGTGCGGAACTTCTGGATGAGCGTGAACACGTAGCGGTGGTCGCCACGCAACAGGGTCTGGAGGTGAGCTCCCGAGTCGGCCTGTGGTCCCTGCTCTTGCCCCCGGGGCTCGGTCACCGCACCAGTCGAGACGAAGTTCTTGTAGATCTGATCATCGAGGTCCTGGCGGTCGGTGACCACGACGAACGAGTATTTCGCGGAAACCTTTCGCAGCGCCTTCTGCGCGAAGAAGATCATCGAGAACGACTTACCGGAGCCCTGGGTATGCCAGAACACCCCCAGCCGTCCATGATTGCCCTCGATATCCTTCAGCGACGCCAAAGAGTTGTTGACGCCGAGTACCTGGTGATTCTTCGCCAGGATCTTGACCAGCCCCCCCGGGACCTCCTGGAAGAGGGTGAAGTTCTCGACGAGGTCCAGCAGCCGTGCCGGCTCACACACGCCGCGGATCGCCGTCTCGATCGAGGTGGAGGGCGGATCGTCCTCGGAGGACACGCGCTTCCACTCACCGAAATGAGCCCAGGGGGCTGAGAACGAACCGACCTTCGTGTCGGAGCCGTTGGAAAGGATCGAGACGCCGTTGAACCAGAACAGCTGCGGGATCGCCTCGCGGTAGTGGGTGAGGTTGTCGTCGTAGGCCTGGCGATGATCGACCTGCGGGGCCTTCAGCTCGATGAAGACGAGGGGGATGCCGTTCACGAAGCCGACGATGTCGGCCCGAGTGTTGTACAGCTCGCCGCTGATGCTGAACTGGCGAACGGCGAGCCAGTCGTTAGCGTCGGGATCGTCCCAGTCGATGAACCGCACCGTGGCAGTTTGCTTCGTCCCGTCGCGTGCCTGAGTCTCGACCTTCGCGCCATCGCGGAGGAGGTTCCATACGTCACAGTTGTTGCGCACCTCGACGCCCTGCGGACGGAGCCGGACCAGTTGCTCGATTGCATCGGCCCGCGCTAAGTCCGAGAGAGCTGGGTTCAGCCTCTCGACAGCCGCCGCGACTCGTGGACGGAGGAACGCCTCGCCGGAATGCTCGCGGCCGAGCGATACACCATCCGACGCGTCCCCCGATGCGTCTGCAGTGTCCCAGCCAAGCGTGCCAAACAGATCGAGCGTCGCGAGCTCAAGCTCTTGCTCGTCGTGCTCGAAGCTCACGAGGCCAGCCACTCCGTGTCAACGTCTAGGTCTGAGACGTCGATTTCACCGGAGACCAGCTTGGGTAGCAGGAGGTCGCGGGTCGCCCGGAGATTCCTGTTCTGCGCGACGAGGTTCTCGACTAGCATGAACATTGGTCTCACGCTGACCTCGAATCGATCCAGCAGCGATCGATCCGGGCAGGGAAACAAGTGCGCGGCAACCGCCGCTTCCTGGACGCGCTGTCGACCACTTGCACCGACCATGCTGTTGATGGCCACCTGCCGGAAGTCGTCAGTCCGTGCCAAGAGATAGACAAATGTGGCTGGCACTGCGCTCGGTCTCATCGTGATGAACTCGGTCGACCCGCAGCCGATCTCCCCATCGGCCAAGAACTGCACGAACCCCGTCTTGCCGTTCTCAAGTGAGGGAGTAATCCGGGCCAGCAGCGTGTCGCCGTTGCGGAACTGCGATCCACTCGGACGGTCTCGCGACTCGAACGCATCGATAACCATCGAGCCCTCGATTAGAGAACCCATCGGCACGAACCGAACGGGCTGATCTCGGGGCAACCGGACCCGTGGGTTGAGGTCAATCGAGTCCCCCACTGTCGTGATCCGCCAATCCTCAGGGATCGGCCCCAGTTCTGAGTCCACGAGCGGCACGTCCTCGCGGCCGGGGAAACGGAAGTTGACGAACCACTCCCGGAACACCGCTTGCGCCATCTCCTCCAGGATCTCGATCCGCCGGAGGTTGTTCTCGACTAACTCGTCGTAGGCGGACAGGGCGGCGGCGATCTTCCGTTGAGTATCGAGGGGTGGAAGAGGCACGTCCACCTGACGGAGTTCGCTCTGCTTGATGCCCGGCACAGTAGTGCCAGTGGCCCTCGCCTGGAGGCGACCTTGCACGAGGGGCGATTGAAACGCGTATACAAGGAAGCGCTGGTCAACGATGTCCGAGCGGCCCCGGATCAAGATCACACGCTGGGCGAGGGCAATCCTTTCCGCTGTCCGCAGAAGTGCTACCTCACCAAGGGGGGCCTCCGTTGTCACCAACACATCCCACTGTTGTGGGAGCCCCCGCCGCATCCAAGTATCGTACGTGTCCTCGCTAATGAACTCGTTAGGTTGACTGATACGCCCCCCCTTGATCACCTTCGCGGTGATCAGTGGGACTCCCGCAGCGGACTTCGGCGGGGTCTTCCCGCGATAGTCGATGATCCGATCGGCCAGCTCCTCAACCCTCACGTCAGCTGCCCTGTGCCGTCCGCTGAGATGAGTGCCGCGTTCTCCACAACGAGCTGCACAAGCTCGCCTGCTTCGATACTCAGGGCCTGGAACTCTTCGGTCGCTTCACCGAATCGCTCGGCGAAGTCGAAGTCGTCCTCACTGCCATCAGCAACTCCAACGTAGCGGCCTGGGTTGAGGCTCCAACCGTGAGTCTCGATCTCCTCAATCGATGCCACCTTGCAGAGCCCGGGTAGGTCGACATAGCCGAGATCGGGGAAGCTCTCCTCAAGCATCGCCGATGACCGGTGAGCAAGTTCGAGTTCCTCACCTCGGTACATGCGCACGATGTTGGCGAGGAATTCGTGGTGGGCTGGCGTGAAATCTCGGTGTGCTCGATCGACCTGCCTGAAGATGTGACGGGCATCGATGAAGAGCACCTGGTCGGATCGATCGATGTCCTTCTTACCCCTATCCAAGAACCAGAGGGTCACCGGCAACGAGACGGTGTAAAAGAAGTTCGACCCGACTGCGACAATCACATCAACCTGGCGATCCTCGATCAGCTTCCGACGGATCGCCAACTCTGAATGGCGCGCATCAGAGGCAGAGTTCGCCATCACGAAGCCAGCCCGACCAGTCTCGTTCAGGGCTGACGAGAAGATCTGAATCCAAAGGTAGTTCCCGTTGTCCACCGACGGGATGCCGAGCGGGAATCGCCGGTCGTCCTTGATCCGCTCCTTGTCGATCGCGTTCACGTTAAAGGGCGGATTCGCCAGCACGAAGTCGAACCGGCCAACCGAGCTGTGCGGATCCTCGTAGTACGTGTTCGACTGGACGATGTCGCCCGACAGACCGTGAACCGCGAGGTTCATCTTCGCGAGTCGAATCGTTTCCTCAACTCGCTCCTGCCCGAAGATCGAGATCTCGGACGTCGGGTTCTTCTGGTGCTCCTCGACGAAGCGCGCAGACTGGACGAACATCCCGCCCGATCCGCAGGCGGGGTCGAGGATGCGGCCATGGAAAGGTTCGATGATGTCCACGATCAGCTTGACGATGGACGTCGGCGTGAAGAACTCGCCCCCGAGCTTCCCCTCGGCCAAAGCGAACTTCCCGAGGAAGTATTCGTAGATCTTCCCGAAAGCGTCCCCCTCCACCTCGTCAGGGATCGTGCCAACGAGGCGGAGCAGCTCCGCTAAGACTGCGTTGTCGATGCGAGCGTAGTCGCGCGGCAGCACGCCCCCGAAGGTCCAGGTTTTCGGCCTCGATCGACTCCATCGCCTGATTGATCGCCTGACCGAGATCCGTCCCTTCCGGCTGGTGTCGCAGGTACGCGAAACGCGCAGTTTCGGGAACGTACATCAGCCCCTGGGCCTGGTAGTCGGCCTGACCGATATCGCGGCGACCGGAGGATTGCCCCGCGAGCGCGGCCTCGGCCCGAGCGAAGCGCACGTCGGCGAACCGAAGGAAGATCAGACCCAGCACAGGGGTTGAGTACTGCGAAGAGCCTAAGGATGAGTTGGCGCGGAGTTGATCCGCCGCATCCCACAGCCGGTCCGCCAGTTGATCTGATGGCTCGTTTTCCACGATACCCCTTCGGAGTTGTTACACCCGAATCCACGACTCCGGCGTCACGCTCCGGTGGGCGCGGATGGCGGATTCTAACGGCCGGCTCCCAGTGTCGGTTGACCTTGCAGGATCTCCCACCCGACGTGCAACGCGCGGACGAGGCGCGAGTCCTGCGGGCGTTGGCAGCGGGCAAAGCCAGCCGCTGGCGGATCGCCGGCGAGCCCGTTCTCCGTCGGGAACTCGGGATGGATCGAGTTGGCTCCGTGCCTCGTCCGTGCACCCCAACGATCCCCGCTGAGAGGCCTGCGAGGCCGCTAGCCTTCAGATCCCCTCTTCAGGATCCCCTCTCTGCAACCCCTCCTCCGGATCCCCTCTTCCACCTCCCCCTTCCAGCCCCCCAGTCCTTCCACCACCGGGTGGGATGGCTGCGGAGACGGAGAGGGCCTGCATAAACAGGCCCTCTCCGTGATGACTACCGGTACGGGCGACCGCGTCAACGTCGAGGGGCATACTGAGGACGCTGGAGTGTGCTGCGCCAGTTAGACCGCCGGGCATTGATCCCGCAGCGGGTGCCCCCTGCGGGGGCACGGCGTCCCGTTCTGCCGGTCGGCTCGTGCGCGGCGTAACAGGCCGTCACGGCGACTGGTTGGGTGGTGGTGGCACCAACACCGGCGCGCATTCCTCCGCCCCCGGCAGACGCTCTTGGGACGGTCTACGCGTATCAGGTGGCCCGCAGCCGGACCGCCCGATACGCTCACGCCGGGACGGTTCCGACTGTTCCGCCAGGCGGCTACCCCTCTGTCTTTTCCGGGACTGGGGTGGTCGCCCTATTTCGTCGTCTCTCTCGGCTCCTCCTACCTCTCGCCTTCGTCCTCCGGGTGCCCCGCTAGCCGCCGGTCCTCGGCGGCCCGGCGTGCGGCTCGTGGGCCGCCTCAGGTGCGGGAGCCGCCGGCTGCCCGCTGTGCTTCGCACCCGCCGCCGAAAGCCAGCGCTCGAAGGCCACGCGCGGCACCACGATTCGGCGGCCGAGGCGGATCGACGGCATCGTGCCGTCCCTGGCTAGCTGGTAGGCGAGGTTCCGGCTGATGCCCATCTCGGCACCCGCTTCCGGAACGGTCATCGTTGCGGACTTCGTGCTCGTAGGTTCCATGTCGTACCCCCTGGCGCTATGATCTCCCATCTCAGCGCGGGAAAATCGGTTCTGATAGCAATTCAGACGCAGTATTTGGCAATTACCGCATGAACAGAGGCCGACGCACGGGTCGCCGCTTCAGCAGAGCCGTCCAGACCCGCGCCGATCAGCTAATCGGGGCAGGACTCTCCGCCCGCGAGGTCCACGAGGTACTCGCGAAGGAGTTCGCGACGGACGAAATCCCGGCGCCCCGAACTGTGCAGGGATGGGTAGCGAACTACGCGGATCCGCGCCCCGCTGAGTGGTGGACTGTGCGGGACGCGACCAGCCCTGCCGAGGCGGCGCCGATCCTCGAGGTGCTCGGCTACTTGATCCGCACGTCCGGCTACCGAGCCGCTGGCATCACCCGGGCCGAGGCCCGCTACGTGGCGATCGTGAGAGCGGCTGCCCCAAAAATGCACCCGCTCCTCGCTCACCGGCTCGCGCAGCTCTACGCGCGTCGAGAGGCGTCCGGCCTGTCGACGGCCGACCTCGACGCGGTCCTCGCGCTCCGTCCGTGGAGCGGCGACCGCGCCTACCGCGAGTACAAGGAGCTCTATGACCGTCGCGTCGCGACCGGCCGGACCGTCGAGCCGACCGAGGCCGAAACGGTGGCTGATCCGGGCGTGCCGGTAACCGCCGAGTCGTGGGGAGCAATCGAGGCTGAGGCCCAGCTCTCGGTCGACTGGGACCAAACAGTCCCGGACTGGCCGGGGCACCAACCGGAAGCGTAGCCCGAGGTGGCAGATATGGGACGAACCACCGGGACCGAGGGGTCCATCGAGCGTCGAGGCCCCACGAGCTGGCGGATCCAGGTCCGGGACGGTCGAGATCCGGCTACAGGAAGGTACCGGCGGCGCCGGTTCACCGTCCGTGGGACGCGGCGGGATGCCCAGCGGGCGCTGCGCGAGGCGCTGAGTGAGCGAGATCGCGGGATTGCAGCATCGGCGACATCGACAACCGTTGGGGACTATCTGAACGGCTGGCTCACCCGCCAAGCCCTCCGCCTGAAGGAGTCCACGCTCGCCGGCTACCGAGCCGACGTCGACAAGCACTTCCGTCCAGCGCTGGGGCCCATCAAGCTGAGAGACCTCCGGCCCGCGCACGTGGACGCGCTGATCACGCGGCTCCTCAACTCCGGACGATCTCCGAACACCGTGCGGCGCCTCTACCGGGAGCTGCACGCAGCGCTTCAGACCGCCGTCGAACTCCGGCTGATCGCGGTCAATCCTGCCACCGCCGTCCGCCCACCGCAGAAGGTGCAGCGCGAGATGCGGGTGCTGAGCGCGACGGAGGCCCGTCGCCTCCTCGAAGCAGTCTCGGACACTGAGCTGCACGCGATCGTCTATCTCGCGCTCGAAACCGGCGCGCGTAGTGGCGAACTGCTGGGCCTACGCTGGTCCGATATCGACCTCGAGCTGCGCGAGCTCCGAATCCGCCGATCGGTCCGGGAGTTTACGGGACGGGGCGTGGTCGAACTCGAGCCGAAGACCCACCGGTCACGCCGCTCCGTGGCGTTGTCCGAGGCGTGCTGTCGCGTGCTCCGTCAGCACCGCTCCAAACAGAGCGAGCGCCGCCTCGCCCTGGGGGAAGTCTGGAACGACACCGACCTGGTGTTCCCATCTCAGGTAGGCACTCACTGGTCCCCGAGCAACCTCCGCCGGGCGTTCCGGGCGGCGGTGCGCACCGCCGAGCTGGATGACGTCACCCTGCACACGCTACGCCACACCAGCGCCTCGCTAATGCTGATGGCGGGGACCCCGGTCACGACAGTCAGCGCCCAGCTGGGACACGCGAGCCCGGCCATCACGTACTCGATCTACGCCCACGTGCTCCCAGGAATGCAGCACGAGGCCGCAGACCAACTGGCAGCTGTCCTCGCGTAGCGTTCGGCGACCATCGGCCCCGAACCGCATTGACCCCGCTTTGGCCCCAAATGAGAAGGCTCTTGCACACCTGATGACGCGCAAGAGCCCATGATTACTGGCACGCCGGGAAGGATTCGAACCCTCGACCCTCAGATCCGAAGTCTGATGCTCTATCCGCTGAGCTACCGGCGCACGGCCCGTGGGCTTGACGATCTGAGCTGTCGCGGAGGGCCTTCGGTTCGGGGCCGGGACCCTATCGGGACCCACGAGCTACGAATCGCCTGCAAACTGGGCGGCGTTCATCTTATCAGCGGCGTCGTCAGTGCCTCCCTGGTCCGTCGCGAACGAGTGCTCCCCCACCGCCTTTCGGACCAGCGACCAGCAGCTCCTGTCACCGGATGATCACGGACTCGTTGCGTATGGACGCGACGCTCACCGTCCGCTGAATAGTCTGACGATCCTCGGCGACGAGCCCACCCTCGCTGGGTGGCGGTTCTTGCAATCGTTATCTTGCACGGCAAACTGTCACTCAGCTCATCAGAGGGAGGTGAGTGCATGCCCGCCCGATCGCCGGCGCTTGAAGGACCAAGCGGCCTGGTGATTGACGTTGACCGGCGACTCGCCTGGATCCACGGCGTTCCGGTCGACCTCACGCGCCAAGAGTTCGATTTCCTGCGCGTCCTGCTCGAGGATCGCGGTCGCGTGGTGCCGATCCGGGAGCTTGGACACCGGGCCTGGGGCTATGACACCGGCGAGGACAAGCGTCTCATCTACACCGCCGCCTGGCGGGTGCGTCGCGCACTCACGAACGCTGGAGCAGGAGACATCATCGAGGGCGTCCGCGGGGTCGGATACACGATCGCCCGGTCTACCGATCCGATCGTCGATCTACCGCTGCCGACGACACCCGCTGTCGTTGTGTTCGACGGCGAGGATCCGAACCTGAGAATCCTATTCGCGAACGACGAGGCCGTTGACCTCAGCGGGTACGGGCGCGAAGCGCTCCTGCAACTCGGGAACCTGAATCTGAAGCTCTGGTCTCCCGAGGACCGCGCCGAGATCGATATGGCGGTCGGGCGGGCGATGCGCTTCGGCCGCGCGGAGACGATCGGCCGGACGCTACTCCGTGCCGATGGGAGCGACGTCCCTGTCGACATCCATCTCTCGCGCCTCGGCGTTGAAGGCCGAGTCCTGCTGGTCGCCGAGGTCTGGGTCCATGAGCAAGCGGTCGAGGCGGTCGGGTAGACCGCCGAGCACGCGTCGCGAGCGAAGCCCGTCTCGAGAACGCTGGTCAGCGATTCGGCCGAGTACCAACCCTGCCTCGCGGGGCAATCCCGGTGTGACGACGCGCACCGCCATCGCACGGGCGGTGGTTGACACTCGACGGACATCAGCAGCCGCGAGGGGGAGCGCATGCCAGTCGTCAGTCGCCAGGTCACGATTGAGGCGCCGCGCGAGGCGGTGTGGGCCACGCTCGCCGACATCGGCTCGGTCTCACAGTGGAATCCGGTCGTGACGCACTCGGTCGAGACGTCGGACGAGGGTCGCGAGGCGGGGATCGGGTCGGCGCGGCACTGCGACCTGCCGGGGAGCATGGGCGCGATCGAGGAGGTGGTGACCGACTGGGACGAGCTGACCTCGATGGAGTACGAGGTCAGCGGCGCGAAGATGATGCGCTCGATGCGGGCGCGCTTCGACCTCGAGAACGCGGGCGATGCGACGCGAGTGACGATGACGAGCGAGTTCTCGATGATCCTCGGGCCGATCGGCGCGCTGATGGCGGCGACGATGGGGCGGCGGATGATGGGCCAGAACATGGACCGCACGCTCGGCGGGCTGAAGGCGCACGTCGAGGGCGCTCGCCGACCCGAGGGCCGAACCGCCTCGGAGGAACGCGGTGCGACGGCGCTGGAACGCTGACCTCCGCCGGCGCGCGGCGTCGCCAGATCGGCGCCTCCCATCGACGGCGCGAGCGTGAGCGAGGTCGGGCGGCCAGTCAGACGCCGCGACTGACACGCCTGTGCCTGCGCGTCCGTGCCAGCTCATCAGTGCCGGTGAGACATGAACGCGTGAGGCGCCAGGCCGCCCCCGAACTTCCAGCCGGCACCCGAATAACGTGTCAGCAAGGCACGTGCCATTGACCACGTCGAAAGATGACAGAGGTCCCGACGACAAACCCCCATCGGTCGTCTAGGCTGCGATTACAGGGCGATCGGCCGACGGTCGATCGTCGAGAGGAGGCTCGACATGCGAGCGCTGATCGCACTCACGGGACACGAGATCGACCGAGACATCGCCGCGGCGACCGCGCGTGTGCTGGATCCGGCGCGCGACCAGATCCTCGCGATCCACGTGGTGCATCCTCGCGAGGTCGAGTCCACTGTGAACACCGGGCGGATCGGCGCGATCACCGGCCGCGCCGGTGACGGGCTCCGGGTCAGCCCGGAGCTGGCGGAGCCGTCACTGGCGGAGAACACGGGGCAGGCCGTGCAGCGCGTCGAAGACGAGATGCGCGACCACATCGAAGAGCTGAAGACGGAGTACCTGGGCGCGTTCACCGTCGACTTCGACGTCATCATCAACAAGGACCCGGCGGACGCGATCGTTGAGATCGTTGAAACCGAGGGCATCGGCGGCGTGGCGATGGGCACGCGCGGCAAGCGGTCCCGCTTCGCCTCGGCGCTGCTCGGGAGCTGCGCCGAGGACGTCGTCCGACGGGTCAACTCGCCAGTGCTGATCGTCAAAGAGAACACCGCCTCCCTCGCGGAGGAGTAGAGACACCACGCCTCGGCCCGATGGGCGCCTGACCCGAGCTTCGCGCGCGGGTTGCCGTTCGCTCGGGGCGACCCGGGCGCGGATCGTCAACAACGGAGTGGAGTCCTGATGCGGATCCTGATCGCGCTGACCGGTCACGAGATCGACGACGACATCGCGGCCACGGCGGCGCAGATGTTCGACGCCGGCCGTGATCAGATCGTGGCCGTCCACGTCGCCCATCCTCGCGAGGCGCGAGCCACCTACGAGCGGGTGGAGTCGACGGACACCGCGGCGCGCGGCGCCGACCTCAGCGCGATGAGCAGCGACCGCCCGCTCGCCGGTCCGACCGAGGGAGCGGAGCAGGCCGTGGAACGCCTGGGCGCGGAGTTCCGCGACCACCTGAACTCGATCACGACGAAGCACCTGTCCGGCTTCACGATCGAGCAGGACCTGATCATCAACGACGACCCCGCCGACGCGATCATCGAGGCGGTCGGGACGCACTCGATTGACGCGATCGCCATGGGGACCCGAAGCAAGCGGTCCCGGCTCGCCTCGGCGTTGCTGGGCAGCGAGGCCGAGAAGGTGATCCGTCACGTCTCGGTGCCGGTGACGATCGTCAAGGAGGGGACCGCCGCGGCGAGCGGTTAGCCGACGCCGCCCGTGGCTCACGAGGCGAATCCACCCCCCGAGGATGAGGCGCGCGAGCTGCTGAAGCGCGCCATGGCGCAGCACTCTGCCGGCGAGATCGATCGCGCGATCGAGACCGGCCGGCAGGCGATCGAGCGGTTGCCGACATTCGCCGACGGGCATGCGTACCTCGGGAATACGTTGGTCACGCGGAAGCGGCGCTTTCGGGACGGCCTCGACGCAATGGACCGCGCGGCCGAACTGGCACCCGAGGACCCGGCGATCCTCTACACCGCCGGCTGGTGCCACGAGTACGTCGCGAACGCCCTCGAACGGCCGCGCACGCGGCACCAGGCGGTGGGGGTGGATGCGCCCTCGTTGTACGCGACCGCGAAGGCGTACTTTCTCCGGGCACTGAACGCGGACCCCGACGACCAGCTGAAGGGCGACATCGAGGACATGCTGGACGTCGTCGCGGCAGCGACCGGCGAACCGTGGGAGGATGAGGACCGTACGGATTGAGAGACTGAGCCATGCCTGATCTGCGCTTCGAAGACGGGTTCGCCCTCCACTACGAGCTGTACGGCCCACCGCCCGGCACGGCCCCGGCCGTGATCCTCGCCCACGGGGCGGGCGGGAACGGCATGTCCTGGTGGCAGCAGGTCCCCGCCTTCGCGGATCGCTACACGGTCATCACCTTCGACCACCGCGCATTCGGGCGGTCGCCCGACATCGAGGATGGCCCCGGACGGATCGCCTTCGGCACGGACCTCCGCGGGCTGCTCGATCACCTCGAGCTAGAGCGGGTGCACTTCGTGGCGCACTCGATGGGGGGCCGGACGGCATTCAGCCTCGTCTCGCGGGAGCCGGAGCGGATCGCCTCGTTGGTGTACTCCGGCACGAACGGTGGCTGTGTCGATGACAGGTACCGGGACCTCAAGCGGCGGCTGGAGGAGGACGGGACGCTCAGCGGCTCGCTGCTGCAGCGGGCGCTGGCCGACGGCTACGCCGAGCGCGAGCCGGCGATGCAGTACCTCTACCGGCGGATTCGCAGCATCAATCCGCCGCGACCGCGCGACTTCCTGGCACCGACTGGGCGGATGGTGAACTACCGAGGCTCAACCGCCTCGAGGTTGCGCGACGGCGGCTGGCCGATCCTCTGGATCGTTGGTGAGCACGATCGCGTGATTCCCGCCGACCTGATCCGGATCTCCCACGACCTGACACCGGGCTCGCAACTGGAGGTCGTCCCGGAAGCGGGCCACTCCGCTTACTTCGAGCAGCCGGAGCTCTGGAACGACGCCGTCCGAGGGTTTGTCGACGCCGTCGAGGACAACGGCGCCGGCTGAACCACACTCACCGGCGAACAGCGGCCCACGCCGGCTGCTAGCTGGCGATCGACTCGCTCTGGTCGCCGAGCAACGACTCGACGTGCAGCAGCCGCTCGTCGATCGCGCTGGTCTCAGCGCGGAAGCGCGCCTCGAGCAGCTCGCGCTGATCGAGCAGCCGCGACCGCTCCGCGGCGAGCGCCCCAAGGAGATCGGATGGCGGCGCCGCGACCGAGGTGGCCGCCTCCGCACGAGCCGGGCGGGTCTGTTCCTGTACGCGCTCCATCAACGGTGGCTCCTCTGGTGTGCTCACACTGGTCGTCTCGGGCCTCGGGATCAGCGGGTTGGATGAGTTCGCGGCCTCGTGGTTCGCCCCTGCGATGACGATGGACAGGTCCGGCTTCGGGTCGGGCTCGACCGCCGCCGGCTCCTCGCTCGCCGTGTCCGGCGTCTCGTCCTCAGCCTCGGCCGGTTCGCTCACCGTGGCAGCGGGAGTAGCCGTCTCGGGCTGGTCGGCGTCCGATTCCTCGGACGAGGGCACGTCTGGCTCTGACTGCTCGGCGACGGCGACCTCGGCGACCTCGGTCGGCCCGTCAGCAGGCGAGTCCTCGGTCGTGTCATCAGACGGCTCGTCGACGGCTGTGTCGTGAACCTCCTCGGCGGAAGCCTCGCCGACCGGGGTGTCGGAGGCAGCTTCGTCCTCGGTGGCCGTTTCGTCGCTGGCGGTCGGGGTGTCCGCGGGCTCGGACTCCGTGGCGGTGACGGGCTCAGCGGTCTCGCCGGCGGGATCCTCCAACGCGTCGCGATCCTCGGCGGTGGGGAACAGCGGGCCGATGCCCATGAGGCGCTCGACCTCCTGGGCGCAGCGCTCGCAGTAGCGTTTGCCGTTCTCCAGCAGCGTCAGCTCGATGCCGCGGCGGTGGCAGCCGGCGCACTGCGGGGCGGGGTCCGGGGTGGCCGCGCGATCGGGCTCGTCGTCCTCGATCGGTGCTTCGACCTCGTCGAGGTCGGCGTCGGCCACGCGCTCCTCGGCCGTCACGAGACGAGCCCAGCGAGGTGACAGGCGAGACGGGGAGTGGACACCGCGCTCTGTCCTTTCGGTAGACCGGCTGCCGTGTCGACCCTCGGGGATGAACCCGGCGGATCGAGGTAGGCCCGTGCCTTTGCGTCCCCGCCTTTCGGCGGGTTTGCCGTTTCGGGAACCGGCGCAGGCGCCGGATCGGTGCCCGCGTAGCGAGCAACGACAGTGAATTATCGGTAGCGACGCAGGCGAACTGAACGCTCGCTAGCGCTCGGAAACCTCGTTCTCGAGGGGCTCGTCGCGCAGCCAGCGCTGGAGATTCCGTAAGAAGTACTGATCGAGCCGGTGATCGGCGCTGGCGACGGCCTCGGAGTTGTGCGGCGTGACGATCACGTTGGGTAGCGACCACAGCGGCGAGGACGCGGGAAGTGGCTCCTCCTCGAAGACATCGAGGTAGGCGCCGCCGATCCGGCCGTCCTGCAGGCGCTCGATCATCGCTCGCTCATCGATGATCTGGCCGCGGGCGATGTTGACGATGCGCGCGCCCGGCGGCAGCAGGTCGAGCGACGCCTCGTCGATCAGGCCTCGCGTCTGTGCGGTCAGCGGGGCCGCGAGGATCAGCCAGTCGGCGCGCGGCAGCACGCTCGCCAGGTCTGAAGTTGGGACTAGCTCGTCCACGGGATCGTCGGCGCGGCGCGGGCTGCGACGGACGCCGATCACGTGCAAGCGCAGCGCCTGCGCGAGCCGCGCGATCTCGGATCCAATCGCGCCGAGGCCGAGGACGACGGCGGTTTGGCCTCGGAGGTCGGCGGGCTCGCCGCCGTGTGGCTGAGGCGTCCATTCGCGGCGTCGCTGGGCCTCGGCCCAGTGCGGGAAGCCGCGGGCGAGCTGGAGCAGGCCGCCGATGGCGGTCCAGGCGATCGGCTCGGACATCGCCCCGGAGACGTTGGTCAGGCGGACGCCACGCTCGAGGAGGCGGCCGAAGACCTCGTCGTCGATGCCGACGTGCGGGAGGTGGATCCAGCGCAGGTTCGGGGCGCGGGTGGCGGATCCGTAGAAGCGGCGGGAGCCGGCGGGGTCGCTCTCCGGGAGCGGCGGGGTGGCGATCTCGAGGCGGTCGAGATCGGCGGGTGCGAGGCGCTCGCCGGGCTCGGGGACGAAGACGGGTTCGACTCGCTCGCCGCCCTCCATCGCGGCGATGGCCTCGGCGTAGCGCTCGTACATCGAGGGCATGATCAGGAGGACGGGCATCGCAGCTCCGAGCGTGGTCGTTGGTGGTCGGCTCAGTCTACGAACGGGTGCGCCCTCGGGCGCTCGATCGCCACGCGATGCGATGGGGCTGCGCTACGCTGAGCACTGAACGAGGGGGCTCCGATGACCACCGAGACCGTGATCGACGCGACCGACGCCAGCTTCCAGACCGACGTGCTCGATCGGTCGCGTGAGGTGCCGGTGATCGTCGACTTCTGGGCGGAGTGGTGCGGCCCCTGCCGCGTGCTCGGACCGACGCTGGAGCAGGTTGCCGCCGAGTACGGCGATGCCGTCCAGCTGGTGAAGGTCGACACGGATGCCAACCAGCGCGTCGCCGCGCAGTACGGCATCCGGAGCATCCCCGCGGTCAAGGCCTTCCGCGACGGCGAGATGGTCGACGAGTTCATCGGCGCGCTGCCGGAGCCCCAGGTGCGCGAGTTCTTCCAGCGCATCCAGCCTTCCGAGGCCGACACGCTCACCTCGGACGGCGACGCCGCCCTCGGCGCGGGGAACTTCGACGAGGCGCGCGCCAAGTTCGAGGCGGCGCTCGCCGCCGACGAGGCGCACACCGGCGCAGCGCTCGGGCTGGCGGTGGTACTGGTCGAGAGCGGCGAGGTGGAGCGGGCCGAGGAGCTGGCGCGACGGACGCCGAACGAGGAGCGAGCGAAGCGGGTACTCGCGCGCGCCGGGTTGCTGCGCGCGGCGGTCGGGATCGACCGGGACGCCCTCGAAGCGCGGCTGGCCTCGGACGAGGGGGACATCGAGGCGCGGTACCAGCTGGGCGCGCACATGCTCGCCGTCGGCGAGTGGGAGCCCGGGTTCGAGCACCTGCTGGACGTGATGGTCCGCGACCGGAAGTTCGCGGACGACGGGGCGAAGGAGCGGATCCTCGAAGGGCTCGAACTCCTCGGGAACGGCCACCCGCTGACGTCGGAGTACAGACGGCGGCTCACGAACCTGCTGTTCTAGGGGCGTTGTTCGGGGGTCGCCGCGCCGGAGCCACGTTGCGCTAGCGGGCGAGCACCGCGTCGAGAGCGGCGTTGACCTCGTCGACCTCCATGATGCCCTCGAACTTCGCGGCCACGGTGCCGTCCGGGTTCAGCACGAAGACGAACGGCTCTGAGAGCAGGCCCCACTCGTTGACGGTGGGGACCGAGATCAGGGAGCCGCGGCGCGCGGCCTCGAGATCGAACGGCTCGACGTGCACGAACTCCGCCGCATCGCCGTACTCGGCGAACGACGGGAGGATGACCTCGTCCATCACGGGGCCGCAGAAGCGGGTCTGACAGAAGGCCGGGGTGACGAACGCGACGACCACGGGCCTCCCGGTGTCGAGCGCCTCGGCGATGGTCTGGTCGTGGAGCTCCGGGTTGGGCGGGTTGCTGCTGTCGATCTCGCTGATGTCAGCGACATCGCGCAGGGTGAGCTGCTCGCTGCGCGGCACCGAGTCGCCGATCCCCGGCTCGTTGCTCTCGTCGCGGACCCATGAGTTCGAGAGGCGGATCTGCTCGTAGCGCTCGCCCTCGAGCTCCACATCGACCTCGACGCCCCACCAGCCGACGGAGTCGAACTCGACGTCGGCGACGTAGACGGTCGAGCGCGGTCCCTCGTGGACGTGGACGGTGCCGTCGGCGTGCACGTGGTCGGTCGTGACGGTGATGGAGCGGGGGGTCGCGACCTGCTCGCTGCGCAGGACGGCCTCGTTGGGCGCCTCCTCCGGCTGGTCGGCAAGGCGATAGACGCGGAGCGTGACGGATGCGTCGGAGAGGAGCGC
Organism: Dehalococcoidia bacterium; assembly: GCA_028279505.1. Taxonomy (GTDB): domain Bacteria; phylum Chloroflexota; class Dehalococcoidia; order UBA2979; family UBA2979; genus UBA6627. Next base: position 17,186 of record JANQNP010000131.1, on the reverse strand, counting down.
GCCGTCGTCGGTCAGCGCGACGGCGACCCGGTTCATTCCGACGCCGAAGGGTGAGTTCGCGAGGATCGGGAAGAAGGGCACGTCTTCCTGGGTGCGGTCGATGCCCCGCGAGTTCCAGCCGATGTCGGCGGCGCCACCACAGGCGACGGCAAGCGTCGCGAGGCCCGCGACAAACCACAGCGACCGACGGCGCACCGACATCTCGCGGCTCCTCGGACGCCTCGCGTGGACGGGGCGCCCTCGTAGTGGTGGTACGGCGAGGATTGCGTCGATCCGGGGCAGGAACAAGTGACGCAGGTTCCCAACGCGGGAGGCCGTTCGGGCCGGCGCGCTCGCGACGGCTAGACCTCGTCGCGGAGGTACGCGGTCGCGAGGGCGTCCGCGTACTCGTTCCAGAGCGAACCGTCGTGCGCGCGGATCCAGCGGATCCGCACGTTCGGCCGTTCCTGCACCAGGTCCCAGGCGCGCTTGACGAGATCGAGGTTCTTGACCGGCCCCGAGGAGCGTCGCCAGCCGCGCTTCTCCCAGCCGGTCGCCCACTTGGTGAGCGTGTCGACGACGAGCTTGCTGTCGGTGTAGATGTCGCCGGAGGCACCTGGCTCGAGGAGCTCGAGGCCGACGATCATCGCCTCGAACTCCATGCGGTTGTTGGTCGTGTTCGGATCGAAGCCGTGGCGTTCCTCGATGACCGCGCCGTCGTCGACCTGGACGGTGCCCCAGCCACCCGGGCCGGGGTTCCCGGAGCAGGACCCGTCGGTGAAGATCCCGGTCTGCGGACCGTCGCGGAAGCGTTCGAGGACCTCATCGGTGGTCAGCGACTGCTGGCGGGTGGCGGACTGGCCGCGCCGGCGGGAGTTACTCAAGGCTCACCCCGTTGTAGAGCATCACTGGATCGCCTCCGAAGACGTCACTCTCGAGGTTCGCGACCACGACGATCGGTCGATCGGCCACGACCACGGCGCTGCCGACCCAGCCATCGGGTAGCTGCGAGTTCTCCCACTGGACAAACGTTCGCTGGCCATCGACGCGCGCGGCGCCGCCCGGGAAGAGGCCGTCCGGGAACTGCTTCGAGTAGTAGACGACGGTGGCGTGGGCGACGGAGCCGTCGAAGGTGAGGACCCGGAACCAGGAGTTCCAGCCCTTGAGGTCGCCCCAGGGCCCGAAATTCTTGTTCAACACGGGCAGCACGACCTGGCGAGACGCCTCCTCGGCGGTGAACCCTCGGTAGTCGGCGAAGGCGCCGTCGGGGGAGAGGCGCTGGGCGACGACGGCGATCGGGTCGACGGCCTCCATGCGGACGGTGCCAAAGAAGGTGCCGGGCAGCGACTGGCCGGGCGGCAGGCAGCCGGCGGCGCCGTCGAAGCGCTGATCGCAGGTGAGGGCGCCGGAGACCGTGACGGTGTGCTCGATCTCGATGCGATCGCCCTCGGCGTTCTCGCCGTCGAAGAGGAGCGTGACCTCGTTCGGCACAGCGGGGGTCCCGCTGAGGATGCGGAAGCGGGTGCTCCAGGTGGTCTGACCCTGGCTGGCGTTGCGGTCGACGAGCGGCAGCACGACGACGTTGCTCAGCTCGTCGCGGCCGAAGCTGCGCGAGGTGGCGATGCCCGCTCCGTTGCGGGCGCGCGTGTCGACGGTCACCGCGAGGGTCTGATCGTCCGCGTCGACGCCAGCGTCGGTGGCGAAGGTCTCGACGATCGCGGAGCCGTCAAACCCAAGCGGCACGGCGAGCGAGCGCTCGTCGCGGACGAGGGTTGCCCTCGGTTGGAGCAGGGTCCCGCCGGCGGAGCACCCGGCCGTTCCGCCGGCGGGGTCGACGGCGACGGAGGCGGCGGAGCCGGGCTGGTAGTAGCGCACGGCGACGCAGGCGGCGTTCGTGTCGCTGCTGTTCTCGATGGTGATGCGGGAGACGGTGCTGGCGGTGTTCTCGACCACTGGCAGGAACTGGCGGCCGCCTGAGGCGGCGAGGCGCAGCGCGTCGCCCCCGATTTGGAAGCCGCCGTCGGGCAGGAAGGAGTCGCGCGCGAGCATCGCGACGAACGGCTGGTCGACGGTGACGAAGGCCGATCCTTGGTAGCCGGGGGTCAGCTCCTCGAGCGATTGCTGGAAGAAGGACCAGCCGAAGCCCGGCCGGAGGGCGACACAACCATCCACCTCGGGGCAGCCGTCGCTGGCGACGCGGTCGCCGACCTGGTCGTAGAAATCGAGCTGGATCGTGGCTGGACTGGTGCCGACGTTCTGGATCCGGATCCAGGAGTTCTCAACCGGCAGATCGACCGCCTGTGCCCCGAGCGAGCGGACGCTGGACGCCGCGAAGAAGAGCGCGCCAACGAGCAGTCCCAGCAGCAGGAGTGCGCGTGCGGGCGGGATCCGACCACGAAACGGTCGCAGGTGCACCGACTGGCGCCCTTTCAATACCCCACCACGCGACCGTGTGAACTGCCGCGTTCCGATGATACGTCAGCGACTCGTTGTAAACGCGAGCCGCCAGGTGGACGAGCGTGGTAGTCGGCGGTGGAGGCCGATGCTACGCTGCCTCGCTGAACGCCGCATGCGTTCGCTCTCCCCGGGGTGTAGCTCAGCTTGGCAGAGCGCTTCGTTCGGGACGAAGAGGTCCCCAGTTCAAATCTGGGCACCCCGACCACCATTCCCCACCCGACTCTCCAGCCCGACCTCGGGCACGGCCGTGCAACACGGCCCCCGCAACATGACCAGATCAGGCCGTTGTTGCGGGGTTTCTCGCATACGCCATGACTTTCAGAATGACGACGAGATTCGAGGAAACCTTTCGCCCTCATCGTGCGTTCTGAGGGCGAATGGGTCTGGCCAACAACCTCCCTCAACACAGGACGAAGAGATGGTTCAACGAGCCGAAACCGCTACTCCACGACGCCGCAAGCACCTGACCGACGAGGCGCTCCGCCTGGCGGTGGCCGGCGACTGGAAGGGCGCGGCCGCCGCCAACGCGGCAATCCTCGAGGACTTCCCCGGCGAGGTGGAAGCGGCGAACCGCCTGGGCAAGGCGTGGACCGAGCTGGGGCGGCCGAAGAAGGCGATCGAGGCATACCAGCGCGCGCTGGAGATCGACGCGTTCAACTCGATTGCGCGGAAGAACCTCGACCGGCTCGAGCAGGCATCCGCAGCGGCTACGCCGAAGGCCGCGAAGACCAAGAAGAAGAAGGCCGGTAAGCAGAAGACCGCCGCGTCCGAGCGCAGCGGGACGGCGCTGGTCGCATCGGCGACCGCGGCTGAGTTCCGGCTGCAGCAAGCGAACCCCGTCGAGATCTCGAAGCTGGAGCCGGGGGATGCGGCGGAGCTTCAGGCGAACCCTCGAGGGGTGGCGATCCTCTCGGAGGAGGGGGCGATCCTCGGGTACGTCGAGCCAAAGGCCGGGCTGCGCCTGAAGCGGATGATCGAGGGCGGGAACCGCTACGACGTGACGATCCGCACGGTGGACGCCGACGGCAACGCCGTCGTGTTCATTCGTGAGACGCACCGCGACGCATCGCTGGTCGGGCAGGCGTCGTTCCTTGCCGCGGCCGAGACGCGGAGCAAGGCGCCACGCGCCTACACGCGGCGATCGGCGCTCGTCGAAGAGGACGAGCCGGACCTCGGCGCCGACGACGAGGACGAAGATCCGCTCGGCGAGCTGCGGGAGGTCGCGGACGTCGAGGACCTCGACGAGGAGGCCGACGAGGTCGACCTCAGCAACGAACTCGACGACGACGCCGAAGAGACCGACCCGGCGGACGTCGACGACGAGTACGACCCGGAGGCCGAGGAGGAGGAGGCCTCCTAGGCGAGGCTCTACCCCTCAAGGGACCGGTCGGCCTCGGAGCTGACGGACGACCGGCGATCGATCCGGTCTGTGCCGCTACCATGCGTCCGTGACGAACCCACCGCGCCCGCGCATCCTCATCAGCCGCGCCGAAGAGGTGATCGGCGAGCACTGGGACGACTACGCCGCGTGCGTCGAGCGAGCGGGTGGCGCTCCGGAGGCAGCCGACCTCCCCAGCGAAGGCGGGGCCACGGGCGGGATCGAAGCCCTCGGCGAGTTCGCCGGCCTCGTACTGACGGCCGGCGTCGACCTGGACCCGGCGCGCTACGGCGAACCGCGGTCGGACCGGGTCCGCGAGGTGAACGCGGAGCGCGACGCCTTCGAGGAGGCGCTCCTCGAAGCCGCGACCGCGCGCGACCTCCCAATCCTCGCGATCTGCCGCGGGCATCAGGTCTTCAACACGGCACGCGGCGGCAAGCTGCTGCAGCACCTGGAGGAACGCGAACCGCACCGCGCCCGCTACGGCCCGGACGGCGAGACGATCGCCTCCGGCTGGCATGACGTGGAGGTGACGCCCGGCTCGCTGCTCGCCTCGATCACCGGCGCGACTACGATCCACACGAACTCGCGGCACCATCAAGCTGTCACCACCTCGACGCTCGCGAGCGGCCTCGTGGCGAGCGGGACCGCTGCGCAGGAGGTGGTCGAGGCGCTCGAGGACCCGGCGCTGACCTGGGCGCTCGGGATCCAGTGGCACCCGGAGCGCCCGGAGATGTGGGAGGAGCCCTCGATGCAGAACAGCTCGACGGCGATCTTCGACGCCTTCGTCGCCGCGTGCGTCGCGCGAGGGCAGCGATGACCGCGCCGTTCCTCTACTTCGGCTACGGCTCCAACCTCGACGAGGCTCGACTGCACATCCATTGCCCGTCGGCGCAGCTGGTGGGCACGGCCCGGCTCGCGGATCACCGGCTCGCGTTCAGCATCGAGAGCCGGAACACGTGGCACGGCGGCGTCGCCGACATCCGGCCGGAGCGCGGCCGCGAGGTCTGGGGCGCCCTCTGGCTGATCGACCACGACCACGCCGAGCCGCTCGACCGCCAGGAGGGGGTCTTCCGCGACCCACCCGCCTACCAGCGGATCGTCGTCGACCTCGAAACGGCCGCCGGCGACGTAGTGCGCTGCCGCTCCTACCAGGTGGTCGACCCACACCCCGAGGGCTATCTGCCCTCGCCGGCGTACCGCGACACGATCCTCCGCGGCGCGCACGCGATCGGGTTGCCGGCCAACTACCTGCGCGGGCTGGAGACGATCGGCCACAACGGCTACGCCGGTGGTGGACCGCACTGACCGACCTACCTCGCAGGTAATCGCCTCGATTCCCTGGGCCTCTACGATCGAGTGGCAAGGGAGGCTGCGATGTTCGAAGCGATCGTCGAGTTCCCGCTCCGCGCGATCCCGGCCCTGGCGATGGCGATGGCAGGCCTCGGACTGACGGTGCACGGGACCCGGTTGGGCTGGGACTGGGCGCGCCACCAGGACCCGGAGCACAACCTGCGCTTCGTCCGCGGCTTCCGGTTCGCGGTGATCGGCCTGACGCTGATCGCGGTGGGCGCGGCCTGGCAGTGGCACATCCTGTGGCTGTTCGTGCTGGCGCTCGCGATCGCGTTCGAGGAGATCCTCGAGTCTTCGATCCATGCGTACGCGATCCGGCGCGGCCTGCGCCTCGAGGCGGAGCGAGACGCCGAGCGAGCCGTCGCATAACGGAACTCATCGCGCTCATTCGTCGTCCAACGGTGGCTGGGGGACGATGGGTCGATGGAGATCCGCTGGGTCGTCGACAACGCGCTGAACTTCGCGCCGCACGCGGCGGTGTTCGCGCTCGCGGTCGCGGCGTACGCCATCTTCGGACGGCACTGGTCGCTCGCGATCGGCTCGCTGCTCGTCGTCGTCGTCGCGGGCGCCTACATCGCGCGCTCAGACACCCTGCTCGCCCAGGCGCAGGAGTGCGGCCCGGCACCTCGCCTCAGCGTCGCCACGTTCAACGTGCAGGCGGGCGGCGCGGACCTCGAGGCGTTCGCGAGGTTCGTCGAGGAGCGCGACGTCGACATCGTCGTGCTGCAGGAGATGACCCCCCGCGCGTCCTTCGGCGCGCGGGCGCTCTACGACTCATACCCCTTTGGCGCGGCCTCGCAGCCGCGCTGGATCGAGATCCTCTCGAGGGTGCCGCTGGAGTCCGTCGAATCGTTCCACGTCCCCGCCCAGGCCGAGGACCGGCGCATCTGGCGAGTCGCGCTGACGGAGCCGTTCGCCACCGACCTCTACTTCCTGCATGGCATGACGCCGCGTGACGCCCTCCACCACGGCATCCGAGGAGACCAGTTTGCGGTCCTCGAGGGGTTGCTGGAGGGCACCTCGACGCCGGCGATCGTTGCCGGGGATATGAACGCGACCGTCCTCGACCCGGCCTTCTCCGGGCTGCTGCGCGCGACCGACCTGCAGACCGCTGTCGACGGCCGCCGCGACTCCGCGAGCTGGCCAAGCGGGCTCGGGTTCCTTGGCGTTCGGATCGACCACGTGCTGCAGCGAGGCTTCGAGGTGTGTGCGGTCGACCGAGGGCCGTCGTTCGGCTCCGACCACCGACCCGTAATCGTCGAGCTGGCCGCACCGCTGCCCGCCTGACCTCGGACCGTTAGCGGAACCAACCCGCCGCTCGCGGTGTAACTCTCTCGGAACCTCCGGGAGGACACCGTGCTTCGATCACTCGTCCCCGCCGTCGCCTTCCTCGGCGCCGTCGGCTTCGCCTCGATCGCGCTGACCATGGACCGCGACCCCGCGCCGGCCCCGCCCACCGGCGAGGCCGCGCCACCGCCGGCCGCGTCGTCGACACCGGCGGCGGAGCTCGTCCTCGACGGGGAACCCGCCGTGGCCCCGCAACCCCGGCCTGGCGGCGTGCTGACCTACCTCACCAGCGACGGCGGCTTCGTCTCCGTCGACGCGGCCGATCCGGCCTCCAGCCTCGAAGTGATCGAAGGCCTCGAGGGGTCCGCGCCTGCGGTGGGCGCCGGGGGCGCGTACCCCTCGCCGGACGGTCGCTACGTCGCCCAGGTTCGCCGCGACGAGCTGGGCGTCTGGATCGACGTCAGCGAGGGCGACGCCGTCGTCAAGACGATGCAGATCGCCGGGCCGAACGATCCCGAGCTCGCGAGCGCCAAGTCGCCCGCCAAGGCGATCGATGGCGTGCCGCTGACGGTCGCGTGGTCGCCGGACTCGCGCTTCCTCGCGTATGGGAGCATCACCTCGGAGCCGTTCTCGCTCGCCGTGGTGCGTGCCGACCGTTGGTCAACGCTGTTCCGCCAGGTCGACGGCGGCTACGTGGGCGAGCTGGCGTGGGCGCCGGATTCGAGCAGCCTCGCGATCTCGACCTACGAGATCGACCGCAGCGATCACACGGTGCTGATCTACGACCCGGCGCGGCTATCGGTCCGCCACCTGATCGATGGGTGCGCGATCGTCTGGGCACCGGACTCTGCCTTCCTCGCGGTGCATCGCGAGCCTGCCGTCGCGTCGGGGGTGTGGATCACCTCGCCAGATGGCGAGACACGCATCGAGGTGGATAACGACGAGCTGGCGTTCCCGATCGCGTGGACTGAACGAGTGTCGTAGCCAGCGATCGACGGCTCCCCGGAGCGGGCGGTCGGCCAGGTCGGCCGCCCATCCACCCATGGACTCGCTGAGCATCCTTCCGGGGGCCGATTCGGCCCGAATTCATTGACGATCTTGCGTGTCTCGACGCCCCGCGTAAGGGGTCCTGGCTGGTAAACTACGGGCACTCCCCAACGACCGATCTGAGCCCGGGTGCGATGGCGCTGCGCCGTCGCCAACCGACGGAGTGCGCATGGTCCAGGACCCGCCCGACACGACCGAACCGCCGCAGGCGAGCGAGGTTGTCCGCATCGAGGACGAGATGCGTGTCTCGTACCTCGATTACGCGATGTCCGTCATCGTTTCGCGCGCCCTGCCGGACGTGCGCGACGGGCTGAAGCCCGTGCAACGGCGGATCCTCTTCGGGATGCTCGAACTCGGGCTCGGGCCGAACTCCGCGTTCAAGAAGACGGCCCGCGTCACCGGCGAGGTGATGGGGAAGTTCCACCCGCACGGCGACTCGGCGATCTACGACGCACTGGTCCGCCTCGCGCAAGACTTCACCATGCGCTACCCGCTGGTCACGGGGCAGGGCAACTTCGGCTCGATCGACGGCGATCCGCCGGCACAGATGCGTTACACGGAAGCGAAGCTCGCGCCGATCGCGCAGGAGCTGCTGGTCGACATCGACCGCAACACTGTCGACTTCCAGCCGAACTTCGACGACTCGATCGATGAGCCGATCGTGCTGCCGGCGCGGCTGCCCAACCTGCTGCTGAACGGCGGCAGCGGCATCGCGGTCGGCATGGCGACGAACATCCCGCCGCACAACCTCAACGAGATCGCCGACGCCATCAAGCTGGTGATCGACAAGCCTGAGGCCACGCTCGACGATCTGATGGAGGTCGTGAAGGGGCCGGACTTCCCGACCGCCGGGGCGATCTTCAACCAGGCGGAGATCCGTCAGGCCTACGCGACCGGCCGCGGCCGGGTGACGATGCGCGCGATCATGACGATGGAGGAGTCGGCCCAGGGGCGCACCCAGGTCGTGGTGACCGAGCTACCCTACCAGGTGAACAAGGCGAACCTGCTGGAGCGGATCGCCGACCTCGTGCGGGCGAAGCGCATCGAGGGCATCTCCGACCTCCGCGACGAGTCGGACCGCCACGGCATGCGGATGGTGATCGAGCTGTCGCGCGGCGCGTCGTACCAAACGGTGCGGAACCTGCTCTACAAGCACACCGCGCTGCAGTCGACGTTCGCCGTCAACATGCTCGCGCTCGACAACGGGCAGCCGCGCACGCTGACGTTGAAAGAGGCGCTCGAGGCGTTCATCAACCACCGCCGCGAGGTGATCCGCCGACGCGCCGAGTTCGACCTGGAGAAGGCGCAGGAGCGCGCCCACATTCTCCAGGGCCTACTGAAGGCGCTCGACCTGCTCGACCTGGTGATCGCGGCGATCCGCGGCGCCGAGTCGGCCGACGCGGCGAAGACGGCGCTACAGGGCGACCCGTTCGAGCTGAGCGAGCGACAGGCGCAGGCCGTCCTCGACATGCAGCTTCGCCGCCTCGCCCAGCTCGAGAGCCAGAAGATCCAGGACGAGTACGACGAGCTGATGGCGCTGATTGCCGAGCTCGAGGACCTGCTCGCCAACCCCGAGAAGATCGACGCGGTGATCAAGGACGACTGCGACGAGCTGAAGGAGGAGTACGGGGACGCGCGGCGGACCCAGGTCTTCGCCTCGGCCGTCGAGGACTTCTCGGAAGAGGACCTCGTCCCTCACCAGCAGATCGCGGTCACGATCTCCGACCGCGGCTACATGAAGCGCGTCCCGCTGGAGACCTACCGCGTCCAGCGACGCGGCGGCCGCGGCGTGACCGGGATGACGACCCGCGAGGAGGACGTGGTCACGCACCTGATCGTGTGCGACACCCACGACTCGCTGCTGATGTTCACGCGCGAGGGCAAGGTGTTCTCGCTCAAGGGGTACGAGGTTCCGGAGGGCTCGCGACAGGCGCGCGGGCTCCCCGTCGTCAACCTGATCGAGATGGACTCCGAGGACGCCGTGACCGCGGTCGTGGTGGTGAAGGACTTCAAGCGCGACTCGCTGATCCTCGCCACGGAGCACGGCGAGGTGAAGCGGACGCCGCTGGAGCAGTTCGCCTCGGTGCGACGCGCCGGGCTGATCGCGATGAACCTCAAGGCCGACGACTCGCTGCTGACGGCGCGCGCCGCGAGTGAAACGGACGACGCGATCCTCGTGTCGTCCGACGGGCAGGCGATGCGGTTCAACGTCGGCTCGCTGCGCGTGGCGTCGCGAGCCTCGGGTGGGGTGCGCGGCATCCGGCTCCGCGACGGCGCGCAACTGGTCGCGCTCGTCATCGATGTCGACGGCGACGACCTGCTGGTCGTCACCGAGCGCGGCCTCGGCAAGCGCACACCGATCGAGGAGTACCCGACGAAGGGTCGCGGTGGACAGGGCGTGCTCACGTTCCGAGTCTCAGACGCGACGGGTCCGATCGCGGTCGCCGCGGTCGTCGCCGCCGAGGAAGAGCTGATGCTCGTCTCGACGGACGGGATCGTGATGCGCACCCGCGCCGACACGATCAGCCAGCAGGGTCGCTCGACGCGCGGCGTGCAGGTGATGAACGTCGGCGACGAGGATCGCGTGGCCTCGTTGGCGCGGATCGACCTCAGAGCCGGCAGTGGCAGCGCCACGGCCGCGAGCGAGGACGACGAGGACGATTAGCCGGTGGCGCCGCTTCGACGGCGCCGCCAGCCAACGCGGCTGACACGCTTCCGGCAGCCGGTTGAGCGTCCCTAGAATCAGGCCATGCCCGACGACGATCAGCTCCCCACGACTGGAGACGACCTCGGTGAGTTCGCGCTGATCGCGCGGATCATCGAGCGTCTTGGCGACGCCGCGGCGAGCGACATCCTCGTTCCGCCGGGTGACGACGCGGCGATCTGGCGCGCCGGCTCCGAGGGCGTCGTCGCGACGATCGATGCGCTCACCGAAGGCACGCACTGGCGCGCCGACACGATGGACCTCGAGGACGTTGGGTGGCGCGCCGTGACGGCCAACGTCTCCGACCTCGCGGCGATGGGGGCGGAGCCTGGCTACCTGCTCGTCGCGGCAAGCCTCGGACCGGATGTCACCCCGAGCGACCTCGATGGGTTCGCCGACGGGCTGGCCGGCTCGTGTCGGGCGCACGGGGTGCGCATCGCGGGAGGAGACATCGTGCGGGGCACCGCGACGATGTTCACGATCGCCGCCTACGGCAGCGCCGTCCTCGACGGGGACGAGCTGCGCGCGCTTCGGCGCGACGCGGCGCGGGTCGATGACCTCGTGGCGGTGTCCGGGCACCCGGGAGCTTCCGCCGCGGGCCTGGCGCTGATCGAGCGCGGGCAGAGCGGGGCACCCGAGGCCAAGCCACTGGTCGAGGCGCACAGGCGACCGCTCGCGCGCGCCGCCGCCGGTCGCTCGGCGGTGGCTGCCGGGATCGGCTGCGCGATCGATGTGTCGGATGGGCTCCTCCAGGACCTCGACCACATCGCGGAAGCGTCCCGGGTCGGGATCGAGGTCGACTGCGACGCGGTACCAGTGCATCCGGCGGCGCGCTCACTCCTCGGAGATACCGAAGCCCTCGATCTGGCGCTGGGCGGGGGCGAAGATTTCGAGCTGGTTCTCGTCGGCGACGAGGCCACGCTCAGTGGCGTCGCCGCCGAGGTGATGGTGATCGGACGCGTGGTCGCCGAGCACCCCGGCGAGACGGTTGCCCGCGATGCGGGTGGCGCCCGCTACGAACCCGCGCGGCGCGGCTGGGACCAGCTCGCCGCCAGTGGAACGGAACCGACCTCGTGAGTACCGCCAACCGCGTCAGCTTCGAGACGAGCAGCGTCGCGCAGACGCGCGCCTTCGGGAAACGGCTCGCGCGGCTGTTGCGTGCCGGCGACGTCGTGCTGCTGCAAGGTCCGCTCGGCGCCGGGAAGACGGCGCTGACGCAAGGGATCGGCGAGGGTCTCGGGCACGAGTCGCAGGTGACGAGCCCGACGTTCATCCTGATGGCCGCGCACCTCGGCGAGGGCGACCAACCCTCGCTCTACCACGCCGACCTCTACCGGCTGACCGATCCGCAGGAGGTCGAGGAGCTGCGGCTCGAGGACCAAGCCGGCGACGGCGTGCTGGTCGTCGAGTGGCCGGAGCGCGCACTTGAGGAGTTGCCGGCCGAGCATCTGCTGATCGTGCTCGAAACGAATCCCGACGAGCCCAACGCGCGGAAGCTGACCTGCGTCGCCTCCGGGGTTCGCTACCAGCAGCTCCTGGACGGATTGCAGGCCCGACGATGAGCAACCGGCTCGTGCTCGCGATCGATACCGCCTCCGCCGAGGCATCCGTCGCGCTCGGCGACGACGGCGGCCTCCGCGCTGAGCGTCGCTGGACCGTCGGGACGACCGTCTCGAAGGAACTGCTCGCCGCCGTCGAAGCGCTGCTGTCCGGAGCCGGCGTGGAGCGCGCCGACCTCGATGCGATGGCCGTCGCCGTCGGCCCGGGCGGGTACGGCGGCCTGCGGGCCGGCGTCGCGACCGCGCAGGGGATGGCGCTCGCCCTCGATGTCCCGCTGGCGGCAATGTCGCGTCTCGAGGCCGACGCCGCGCCGCACCTGGGTGGAGCGCCAGCCGGGCGAGCGGTGGTCGCGGTGCACGATGCGCGCCGCTCCGGCGTCGCGTGGGCGGCGTACGCGTGCCCCGCGCCGGATCGACCGCCCTCGGAGCTGGTGGCAGCGACGATGTCGACGCCGGAGGAGTGCGTCGCGAGCGCACCAGCGGGCGCGCTCTGGTGCGGGGAGGTCACCGAGGCGCTCACGAGCGCCCTCGAGCGGGCCGGGCGCCCGGACGATGAGCAGGCCGGCGCGTCGCCGCATTCGCGAGCGGCCGCGGTGCTGGAACTCGCGCGCAAGCGCGACAGCTACGATGATCCAGCGCTGGCGGACGTGATCTACCTGCGCCCGCCGTCGATCACGCGACCGAACCCAACCACGACGCCCCGTCGCTAGCTCAGAAGGAATCCCTGTGGAACGAACGCTCATCCTCGTCAAGCCGGACGCCATGCAGCGTGGCCTGGCGTTCGAAGTCCTCGGGCGGCTCGAGCGCCGCGGCCTGAAGCTCGCCGGGCTCCGGCTGCTGCAGGTCGACGAGGCGATGGCGAAGCGGCACTACGGGGAGCACGAGGGCAAGCCCTTCTTCGAGGGACTCGTCGAGTACATCACCGCCTGCCCGATCGTGGCAGCGGTCTTCGAGGGGCCCGACGCCGTCGCGGCGGCGCGGCAGACGATGGGGTCGACCAAGCCGACCGAGGCGGCGCCAGGGACGATCCGCGGCGACCTCGGGATCGAGATCGGGCGCAACCTGGTGCACGGATCGGACAGCGCGGAGAGCGCCGAGCGCGAGATCGGGATCTTCTTCGAGGGGCACCCGGTCACGACCTGGGAGCGCGGTACCGACGCCTGGGCGTTCGAATAGTCAGCTGAGCCTCGCTCGTGGTCCCGCCTCGAGCGGGTCGCACGAGGGAGGCATCGTGACACCACCAACATCAGACGCGGCGAGCTACGGCGACCGCTGGGCGTCGGTCTACGACGACGTCCACGGCCACGTCGATCCGGGCCCGGCCGTCGAGCGCCTCAAGCCGATGGCACAGGGTGGACGCGTCCTCGAACTTGGGATCGGCACCGGGCGGATCGCGCTCCCGCTCGCCGCACAGGGCCTCGAGGTTCACGGGATCGACGCCTCGACAGAGATGGTCGAACAGCTCCGCCAGAAGCCCGGCGGCGCCGGGATCGAGGTGACGATGGGTGATTTCGCCGACGTTGGCGTCGACGGTTCGTTCAACCTCGTGTTCGTCGCGTTCAACACCTTCTTCGCACTGCTGACGCAGGACGATCAGGTGCGCTGCTTCCGCAACGTCGCCGAGCACCTGGTGGATGGCGGGGTGTTCGTGATCGAGGCGTTCGTCCCCGATCCCACTCGTTGGGAGCGGGGCCAGCGCGTTGGCGCGAGCCGGGTCGACGACCGGGGCGCGATGCTGGAGCTCTCGACGCATGACGCCGCTCGACAGATCACGTCGTCACAGCAGGTGTTCTTCGACGAAGACGGGGTTCACCTGTTGCCGGTCCAGGTGCGGTACGCGTGGCCGGCGGAGTTGGACCTGATGGCGCAACTCGCCGGGTTACGACTGGTGTCGCGATCAGCGGACTGGCGGGGCGGCGCGTTCAACTCGAACAGCACGCACCACGTGTCGGTCTACGCGCACCCGTAGCGGTCGCCGGCGGTTACTGGACCCGCACGACCTCCTGCGCCTTGCTCCACAGGCCCTCGAGGTCGTAGCGCATCCGCGCCTCGGACGAAAAGAGGTGGACGAGGATCCCCTCGCCGGTGTCGAGCAGCACCCAGCCGCTCTCCGGGCTGCCCTCGGGGCGGGGGCGGCTGCTGCCGCGGTCCCGCATGCCCACCTCGACCGCGTCGATTACGGCACGTGCCTGGCGGATGTTGTCGACGGTCGCGATCACGAAGTAGTCCGCGAACGCTGCGAGCGGCGTGAGGTCGATGAGCACGATGTCCTCGGCCTGACGATCGGCGAGCCAGTCTACGACCTCGTGGGCCAGCTCGAGATCAGGCCGCATCGAATCGGCCACCGTCGAGGCGTCGGGTTGCCCGGACATCAGTGGCCGATCCTTCCGCGGTCTGACGCGGCCGGCACGTGCCGGCCGCGTCGTCGATCCAGATTATGCGCAGGTCGAGTTGATCTCGGAGGTGGCCATGCTGCCGTCGCCGAAATCGATCTGCACCGTCGTCGTCAACGCCGAGCCGTCGAACGCGAAGTCCTCGAGCGTGGCCTTCGACGCCGGGTTTCCGAACGCCGGGGGCGCCTCGAAGACGGCGTCGGTCGCGGCGCCGCTGGAGTCGAACGTGAGCTTCGCGTTGCCGAGGAAGTCGGCGGCGGTGTCGACCACAACGTTGTCACCATCGACGGTCACGGGCAGCTCAACGGTCCCACCGGCCGCGCCGAAGACGTTGCCACCAAGGGTCAGCGTCACCGTGCCAGCGTCGCCTGCCTCGTTGATGTCGAACACGGCCTCGAAGGAGCCGGTCGAACCGAAGGTGAGGTTGGTCCAGTCGCCGGTGCAGGTGACGCCGCTGGCGGCCGCGAGGAAGCTCGGCTCGTCGTCCATCGGCTCCTCGGTGGGCGCCTCGGTCGGTGCTTCGGTGGGCTCGGCCGTCGGGTCGTCGCCGGGTTCCTCGGTGGCGGCAGCGGTCGCGGTGGGCTCGTCGCCCCCGTTATCGCCGTCGTCGTCGTCGTCACCGCCGCATGCCGCTCCGAGCAGCAGGACGGCCGGTAACAGTCCAAGAATCAGTAGTTTGCGCAGCATGCAGGAGTTCCCTCTCGATCAAGTGCCTATACAAAACCAACACGGAGGCTAGCAGCGGCTCCGCGCTCGATACAACGCCAAATCCTTTACAGATCGGGCTCGTACACTGGGTCGCATGACCGAACGCGTGCTCGTCGCGATGTCTGGCGGCGTCGACTCGGCAGTGGCCGCTGCACTCCTCGTGGAGCGAGGCTACGAGGTGATCGGCGTGACGCTGCGCCTGTACACGGAGCCGGACACCACGGTCCTGCGATCGCAGCGCACCTGTTGCGGGATCGAGGACGTGGCCGATGCTCGATCCGCGGCGCAGGCGCTCGGCATCCCGCACTACGTGCTGAACATGGAGCAGGAGTTCCAGCGCGACGTCATCGATCCGTTCGTCGACGCCTACGCGAACGGCCGCACGCCGAACCCCTGTCTCAACTGCAACCAGTACGTGAAGTTCTCGACGCTGCTCGACCGCGCGATCGCGATGGGCGTGGACCGCCTCGCGACCGGGCACTACGCGCGGGCCGAGGCGTCCGAGGGACGCTGGCAGCTGCATCGCGCCGCGGACGCGGCCAAGGACCAGTCGTACGTGCTCTACACGCTCGACCAGGACGCGTTGAGCCGAACGCTGTTCCCGCTCGCGGACCTCGAGAAGGACGAGACCAGGAAGATCGCTCGCCGGCACGGGCTCCCACTGGCCGACAAGCCGGACAGCGTGGACATCTGTTTCGTCCCAGGCGGCGACTACCGGGCCGTGCTCCGTGAACGCGGTCTCGACACCCCGGCGGGCGCGATTGAGACGACGTCGGGGGAGACTGTCGGTGCCCATGACGGCATCGCTAACTACACCGTGGGGCAACGCCGGGGACTCGGCGTGACGGCTGAGCGCCCTCGGTACGTGACGAGCATCGACGCCGCGAGGAACATCGTCGTGATCGGCAGCGAGGCCGACCTCGCGACGACCTCGGTAGTCGCCGCGGAACCGCGCTGGGTGTCAGCCCCACCCGAACTCGGCGAGCCGCTCACGGCGCGCGTCCGCTACCACGGAGACGACGTACCCGGTCGCGTGACTGCTCGTTCGGACGAGGAGTTCACCTTTGAGTTCGACGCTCCGGTGCGCGCGGCGGCGCCGGGACAGGCCGCCGTCATCTACCGCGGCACAGAGGTCGTGGGCGGCGGGACGATTCAGCCCGCGCAGCGGTGAGCCGCGAGCGAGCACACCGACACACCGAGGGACAGCGCGGATTGTCACTCATCGAAACCCCCGCGTAGCATGACGAGTCGACCCCGGGCCCGCGGCGGTGAGGAACCTTGAGCGAAGCCATGCAGAACGCGCTCATCTTCGGTTGGTCGTGGCCCAGCGTGGAGGAATGGCGAGATTTCGTCATCGTCGTCTACGGCGTCGTCGGGATCGTCGCGTTCCTGATCTTCATCGCCGTGTTGTTCCTCATGTTCCTGATCTTGAGGAGCATTCGCGGCTCGATCCGTGACCTGATCGACGACCCCGTTCGACCCACCCTCGAAGAGGTGCGCAAGACCGCCGAGAACGTCCGCGGCACGACCGAGTTCGTCGCGGACAACGCGGTCCATCCTGTGATCCGGGTGGTCGCCGCCGCTCGCGGGATCCGTCGCGGCCTCTCCTCGATCACGGGCATCCGCTCCCGCCGTCGCTAGCCCTCGAGGTCACGATGATCCGCAGCGTCGTCCGGGCCCCCGTCACCGTCGTCGTACTCCCGGTGCGAGTGGTTCGCAGCGCCTCGAACATGCGATTCAGCACGGTGCTGGCGATCGCGACCGGGGCGGCCGCGGCGTTCACCGCCGCGCGACGGCTGATGAGCCGCGAGGATGCGGTCGAGGAGCTCCCCGAGGGTCTGCAGGAGCCGGCTGCTCGCGCACAGGAGTTCCTGGTGACCTCGCGCGGTCACCTGGCCGAGGCGATGGCCGAAGCGGCCGAGGAAGACGCGGCGGCGCAGGTCGAGCTCCGGCGGGAGTACCTGCGCAAGACCGGCCGCGCCAGCGAGTAGACCGCGCCGTCCACCGAGGGTTCACCAAGCCTCGGGCGTCCGGATCGCCGTTGGGCGTGTGCACCCCGATTGAGCGTCCGGGTGGCATCCCTAATACTGGCTCGTGGAGAGGTGGCCGAGTGGTTGAAGGCGCCTGTCTCGAAAACAGGTAGACGAGAGTCTCGTGGGTTCGAATCCCACCCTCTCCGCCATCGGCTTCCACCAACCATCAGTCCCAGCGGATCAAGACCCCTCGCGGAGAGGTGCTGGAGTGGCTGATCAGGCTCGCCTGGAAAGCGGGTAAGGGGGGCAACCCTCTTCGTGGGTTCGAATCCCACCCTCTCCGCCACC
>JANQNP010000116.1 GCA_028279505.1 Dehalococcoidia bacterium | reverse complement strand
CGAGGCGACGGTGATCGGCCGCGGCCGCGCGCCCGCCAACCACGCGGCGCTCGTCAACGGCTACCTCGCCCACCTCCAGGACTACGACGACACCCACTTCCCCACGATCCTCCACCCCAGCGCGCCGACGTGGCCCGCGGCGCTCGCAGCGGCGGAGCTGCAGCACGCCTCCGGCCCAGACCTGCTCGCCGCCTTCGCCATCGGCGCCGAGGTCGCCTGCCGCATCGCCATGTCGATCCACCCCTGGCACTACGACGCCGGCTGGCACATCACCGGCACCGTCGGCGCCTTCGGCGCCGCGGCCGCCGCATCGAGGTTGCTCGGCCTCTCCGCGGATCAGACGGCGCAGGCGCTCGGCTTCGCCGGCACCCACGCCGCCGGCGTCCGCGAGACCTTCGGCACCAACGGCAAGGCACTGCACGCCGGCCACGCCGCCGCCAACGGCCTCCGTGCCGCCCGCCTCGCCGCTGGCGGCTTCACCGGCCCCAGCGCCATCCTCGAGGGCCGGCGCGGCTTTTGGGCCGTGCTCTCGCCGAACGGGCACGACGCCTCGTTCATCGAGGCGCTCTCGTCGGCGCCCACGGACTGGGAGCTGATGAACAACGGCCTGAAGCCCTACGCCAACGGCGTCGTTTCGCACCCGCTCCAGGACGCCGTCATCGAGCTGCGCAACCGCCACGACATCGACCCGGCGGCCGTGACCGCCATCGAGGCGCGCACCCACCCGCTCGTCCTCGAGCTGATGAACCTCGACCCGACCGTCGGCCTCGAAGGGAAGTTCTCGCACCGCCACTGCGCCGCCGCCGCGCTCGTCGACGGCGCCGGCCACGAGGCCCAGTTCACCGACGCCCGCGTGCAAGACCCTCAGATCGCCGCCATCCGTGATCTCGTGCGCGCGACCACCGACGAGTCGCTCGCGGAAGACGAGGTGCACGTCACCATTCGCCTCGCCGACGGGACGGAGCACACCACCCACGTACCCCACGCCACGGGCTCGCCTGAGAATCCGATGTCGGACGCGCAACTCGAGGCGAAGTACCGCGCCATCACCGCGGACGTGCTCAGCTCCGACCAGGCAGACGGCCTCCTCGAGGCCACATGGGCCCTCGATCAGCGGGCGAACGCGAGTGATGCGATTGGGCTTGCTCGCGGCAATTGAAGCGGCGAAGGCTCACGCCGATGAGCATTTCTCATTCGAGAACACGTTGATAACCGTGACAACCGGTGGGGATAGCGACCGAGACGCTCAAGCCGGGATCCTCCCTCTCGAGAGGGCATTCACACCGTCGAGTTGACTGACCACAACCGCCTCGGTCATCCCCATCACTATCCACAGGATCGCCAGGGCGAATTGATCATCAGATCGACCGGAATCACTGCTGATCGCTGCTGCTATCCACACCATCCCCACTACGACTATGACTAAGAAGATCAGCTTCAAGAACATGCATCCCTCCGCCTGACTGAACCGATCTTCAATCCACCCCTGTGTACAGTGGTGATCCCATGATCGATTGCGTCGAGTTCGAAGTGGTCGCCGGGAACGGCGGTGACGGCATCGTGTCGTTTCGACGCGAGAAGTTCGTGCCGCGTGGCGGGCCGGATGGTGGCGATGGCGGTCGCGGCGGCGATGTCGTCTTCATCGCCGATCGACGGTTGTCGACCCTCCAGCAGTATCGCGATCAGCGCGTCCGCGCCGCCGGCAACGGCCGGCCCGGCGGTCCGAACAAGATGCACGGCGCCGCCGGCGAGCAGCTCCTGATCCCCGTCCCGCCCGGCTCCGTGATCTGGGATCTCGAGGACGGCGACCCGGAGGACGACCCCTCGCTCACCCCGCTCGCCGACCTCGCCGAGCCGGGTGCCTCTGTCCTCGTCGCGCGCGGCGGCCGAGGTGGCCGCGGCAACAAGCGCTTCGCCACCCCCACGCGCCAGGCGCCCACCTTCGCGCAGCGCGGCCAGGGCGGTCAGACGCGCCGCCTCCGCGTCGAGCTCAAGCTCATCGCCGACGTCGGCCTCGTCGGGCTCCCCAACGCCGGTAAGTCCACCCTGCTCCGCTCCTGGTCGCGCGCGACGCCCAAGGTCGCCTCCTACCCGTTCACCACGCTCGAGCCGGAGCTCGGCGTCGTCGACCTCGGCTACGACTCGTTCGTCGCTGCGGACATGCCCGGGCTGATCGAGGGCGCCAGCCAGGGCGTCGGCCTCGGCCACGAGTTCCTCCGCCACATCGAGCGCACCCGCGTGCTCGTGCACGTCATCGATATGTCCGCCGACGACCCGCTGGCCAACCGCTCGCTCATCGACGAGGAGCTGCGCGACTTCGGGCATGGCCTCGCCGAGAAACCCCAGATCCTCGCGCTGAACAAGGTCGACGACCCGGACGCGCGCGCCCACGTGGAGCTGCTCACCGACCAGATCGAGGCGATCGGCCTGGATTGGTTCGTCATCTCCGCCGCGACCGGCGAGGGCACCCGCGAGCTCGCGCAGCGCGCCTACCAGGTGCTCGCCGAGCTCCAGGACCGCGCCGCCGAGGCTCCCGAGGTCGATGACCTCCCCGTGCTTCGCCCGGAGGCGACCCGCGCCCGCTTCGAGATCGACGCCGCCGAGGGCGATGTGCCGGTCATCCGCGGCTCCACGCCGGAGTGGCTCGCCGAAACGCTCGACCTCAACGAGGCCGAGCCGCGCGCCGAGTTCTTCGACCGCCTGAGCCGCCTCGGCGTCGCGCGCGCCCTCCACCGCGTCGGCGTCGGTCCCGGCGACCTCGTCCGCATCGGCGAGGTCACCCTGCGCTGGGACGGCGCCTGATGATCGTTCAGTGCTGGGACGGCGCGTGACGGTACCCCGGCGTCGCATCGGCATCCTCGGCGGCACCTTCGACCCGCCACACCTCGCGCATCTCGTGCTCGCCACCAATGCCCGCCACGACCTCCGCCTCGACGAGGTCATGTTCGTCCCCGCCGGCGACCCCTACCGCAAGGCCGGTCGCGATGTCGCCCCTCCCGAGGCCCGCCTCCGCATGATCCGCGCCGCCGTCGCCGACCTGCCGTGGGCGACTGTCAACACGATCGAGATCGAGCGCGACGGACCCACCTACACCACCGACACCCTCGAGGCGCTCACCGCCGGCTCCGACGACGAGTGGTGGTTCATCCTCGGGATGGACGCGCTCGCCGACCTCCCCCACTGGAAAGAGCCCGGCCGCATCGTCGAACTCGCGCGCCTCGGTCTCGCACTCCGCCCCGGTCTCATCGACCACCTCGAGATCCCCGCTGCCACCCTCGAGGCGGTTCCGGACATCGAGGAGCACATCGACCGCATCGAGATGCCGCTGCTCGAGATCTCGTCGACCGACATCCGCGAGCGCATCCGGCACGGCGGTCCCACTGACTACCTGATGCCGGACTCGGTCCGCGCCGTGATCGAAGAACTCGGTATCTACGCCTCGTAGGGGTCGCGCTACGCGCGGTAGGCGGGCGTTCCGTCGAACCCCTCGGGCGGGATGCCGATCAGCACCGAGGCCCGCGGGATCGGCGGGAAGAGGAACGGCCGTAGCTCCGCGTCCCGCACGAACGAGAACCCGCAGGCCTCCGCCCGCGCCATCAGCGTCGTCGACGAGCGCAGGCGTGGCCGGTCCTGCGCCGGCCCCACGAAGTTCGCGTTCCACCGATCGAGGGTCGCGTTCCCCGTCGGCCCAAACTCCCAGATCAGCGCCAGCCCGCCCGGCTCCAGCACCCGCCGCATCTCGTGCAGCAACAGTCGCAGTTCGGCGTCGTCCATGTGCTTCACCACATACCCGCACGTCACGAGGTCAAACGAGCCGTCCGCGAACGGCAGCGCCGACGCCGTCGCCCGCGCGAACGAACGCCCCGCCGCATCGCGCCGCGCCATCGCCAGCATCTCGCCGGACAGGTCGACCCCTACCGGCGCCGTTTGGAACCGAATCTGCTCGTCCAGCACGCGCATCAGCGTCCCGCGCCCGCACCCCACGTCCAGCAGCCGCGTCTCCGGCCCCAGCTTCAAGTTCTCGGGCAGCCGGTAGAGCGGCCCGTTCGCCAACAGGTGACCCTGCGGCCCCATCAACCAGCGGAACGCCGCCGCCCGCGGCGACGCGCTCCCGAACCAGCGCTCCCGCCGCCGCGCCCGCGTCGATTCCGAAGATCTCGAGGTGCCCATCGCCCGTGATGGTGGGGCCAACCTCCCGAGCGCTCAACCCGCGCCGAGGGACGCTGGAGCCATCTACGGGTAACTACGCCAGCCCGGAAGTTCGATACTCGAAGGGTGAGCACGCACGACGGCCCCCGTTCCTCGGAAGCCCGTTCCTCGGAAGCCCTCTCCTCGGCCTCGTTCGCGCGCCTGCTTGTCGCGGCCGCCATCGTCGTGGCGACGTTGTTATCCGCCGCCGGCCACGCCACCGCGCAGACAGCCCCGCTCAGTGGCGACATCCCGGGCCCCGGGAGCTTCGGCCTCGTCAGCTGGACCGGCGGCTCGCTCGATCAGCTCGAGCTGGACGCCGCGTCGGTCGGCTGCCGGCCGAGCGCGGTCTGGGTCACCGAGGCCGGCCAGTTCCTCGGCCACGTCTTCGATGCGCCAGCCTTCGTCAATGCGGCCTTCACCGCCCGGTTCCCACAGGGCCTCGCTGCGCGAGCCCTGATCCTCGTCTGCCAGCCCGACCCCGCTCCGCCGGCCCCGCCGCCCGGGACCAGCGCTCGCTTCGAGACCCTCTCGCCGGGTTCACCGCTCCGCAGCGGCGCCGAGTGCGCCACCCGCGTCCGCTCGACGCCCGAGATCCGCCCCGGCAACGCGACCTACAACGCCACCCGCGGCACCTCGCCCCACGACTCGACCCCCCGCGTCGACGGCGACTTCACCGGCACCACCGACGAGCTGATCCAGTGGGCCGCCTGCAAGTGGGGCATCGACGAGGACGTCGCCCGCGCCCAGGTCGCCATCGAGTCCTGGTGGCACCAGACCACCGAGGGCGATCGCACCTCCGATGCCGCGGACTGCCACCCGGATCTCCGGGCGTCGCTCCCCTGCCCCGAGTCGATCGGCCTCATGCAGGTCCGCTACCTGTTCCACGGTGAGGCCTACGAGGACTCGAACGCCATCCGCTCCTCCGCCTACAACCTGGACTACGCCTTCAGCGTCTGGCGCTCCTGCTACGAAGGTGAGTTGACCTGGCTGAACACCGTCGAGCGCGGCGCCGACTACGTCGCCGGCGACCTCTGGGGCTGTACCGGCGTCTGGTTCTCCGGCCGCTGGTACACCCAGCCCGCCATCGACTACAACGCCCGCGTCCGCGACTACCTCGACCAGCGCATCTGGGAGACCGACAACTTCGCGAACTGAACGAGCGTCGTAACCGACCAGTCGACCTGCTATCCCAGACCGTCGCACCAGGCGCGAAGCGTCTAAAGGGGGTCGAAGACCCCCTAGGAGGGTCGCGACAGCGCCCGTCCCGGCGCGCGATCATCTCTCAAGTCGAAGGACATCCGCACTCGCGCGCCCCGCGCCTCGCCCCAGTCGCACATCGCCGCCAGCTCCCGCAACCGAGGCGCCAGGTGCTCGTACCCGCTCACGAGGGGTGCCAGCGTCTCGTCGGGCGCCTCCCACGCGTCGGCAACCGCCCGCGCACAGATCGCCAGCTCCGAGGCCGCCTGCCACGACCGCTCCAGCTCCTGCGCGTCCTGCGGCGTCTCCACGTCGCGGTCCGCGTAGCGATAGATCGGCTTCAGATCGACCTTCAGCCGCTGCGTCAGGTGATTAGCCGCCTGCGCCAGCTCGTGCTGGCCGCCCATCCGTGCGCTGAACGCCCACGATTGGAAGAACAGCACGATCGACGGATCCTCGAGGAACCCGATCGGGCACGCTTCATCGACGTCGAACTCGACGAAGAACCGCTGGGGCGCGTTCTCCTCCGCCATGCGGATCGAGCGCTACGCGTCGATCGTCGCCTGCAGCGCGTTGTTCATGATGAACGCGCGCCGCGGCGCCACCTCGTCGCCCATCAGTCGCGTGAACAGGTCGTTCGCGACCTCCGCGTCGTGCACCTGCACCTGCAGCAGCGACCGATTCTCCGGGTCCATCGTCGTCTCCCAGAGCTGCTCCGGGTTCATCTCGCCCAGCCCCTTGTAGCGCTGGAAGTTGAACCGTTCGCCGTCGTGCTCGGCCATGAACTTCTCGTAATCGGCCTCGGTGTAGAGCCAGTTCACGTTCTTGCCACGCGTGGCGCTGTACAGCGGCGGCTGCGCGATGAAGAGGTAGCCGTCCTCGATCAGCTGCGGCATGAAGCGGTAGAAGAACGTCAGAAGCAGCGTGCGAATATGCGCGCCGTCCACGTCCGCGTCGGTCATGATGATGACCTTGTGGTACCGCAGCTTGCTCGCGTCGTAGTCCTCGCCGAACCCGGTCCCGAGCGCGGTGATGATCGTCCGGATCTCCTCGTGCGCCAGCATCTTGTCGAGGCGCGCCTTCTCGACGTTGATGATCTTCCCGCGCAACGGGAGGATCGCCTGCGTTCGCCGGTCGCGCCCGCCCTTCGCTGACCCGCCCGCGGAGTCGCCTTCCACGAGGTAGATCTCCGACAGCTCCGGGTCCCGCTCCGAGCAATCCGACAGCTTGCCGGGCAGCGTGCTGCCCTCGAGCACGCCCTTGCGCTGCACCAGGTCGCGGGCCTTCCGCGCCGCCTCGCGAGCCCTCGAGGCCGTCAGCGCCTTATCGAGGATCTTCCGCGCGATCTGCGGGTTCTCCTCGAGCGCCTGCCCCAGCTTGCTCGCGAACACCGACTGCACGATGCCCTTCACCTCGGGGTTACCGAGACGGGTCTTCGTCTGACCCTCGAACTGCGGCTCGCCGATCTTCACGCTCACCACGGCCGAGAGCCCCTCGCGCACGTCGTCGCCGGAGAGGTTCGCGTCGTTCTCCTTGAGGATCTTGGACTTGCGCGCGTGGTCGTTCAGCACGCTCGTCAGCGCGCTCCGGAACCCCGTCAGGTGCGTCCCACCGTCCGGCGTCTTGATGCAGTTCGCGAAGGAGTTGACCACCTCGCCGTACGTGCCGTTGTACTGGAGCGCGATCTCCACCATCACGCCGTCGCGGTCCTCGAGCACGTAGATCGGGTCTGGGTGCAGCGTGCCCTTGTCGCGGTTGATGTGACGCACGAACGCCTCGACGCCCGAGTCGAAGAAGTAGCTCATCTCCTTCGGCACGGGCTCAGCGCGGCAGTCGATGAAGCGGATGCGGATGCCCTTCGTCAGGTAGGCCATCTCGCGGAACCGACTCGACAGCGTGTCGTAGTCGTAGTCCAGCGTCTCGAAGATCTCCGCGTTCGGCAGAAACCGGATCACGGTGCCGCTCTCGTCCTTCGGCACCTTCCCCTGCTTCGCCAGCTTCGAGGTCGCAACCCCGTTCTCGTACGTCTGCCGCCAGAGCGCGCCCTTCTGGCGCACCTCGACCTCGAGCTCCTCGGACAGCGCGTTCACCACCGAGGCGCCAACCCCGTGGAGCCCGCCCGACACCTTGTAGCCGCCCCCGCCGAACTTCCCGCCGGCGTGCAGCACCGTCAGCACCGTCTCCACGGCCGACAGCCCGGTCTTCTCGTGCTTGTCCACCGGGATGCCGCGCCCGTTGTCCGTCACCGCGATGTGTCCGTCGGCCTCGATCTCGATCGTGATCGTGTCGCAGAACCCGGCCATCGCCTCGTCGATCGCGTTGTCCACGATCTCGTAGATCAGGTGATGCAGCCCGCGCGAGTCCGTCGACCCGATGTACATGCCCGGCCGCCGCCGCACCGCCTCCAACCCCTCAAGGACCTGGATGTCAGCCGCCGTGTACGACGGATCCGCGCCGCCATTGCGCCCGTTCGTCGCGGTCGCATCTGCACGCTCGGTCGTCGTCATGAAACCTCGCTCATCGCCGGGGGAGCACCGAGGATCGACCCACCCTCGGCGCCGTGCGCGCGGAGGCGCACCTGGCGGCGGAAGAATTGATCACCCGGTTGAATGGACACCTTCAGATTCTACCATATATAGGAGTCAAACCGGGCCATCCGAGGGCGATCCAACAGCCGGATGAAGCGACTCAGCGCGACGAACGACTACTGACGATGATCCCGACTAAATCTCCGCCCTGTTACTCCGAGATACGCCCGAATTCTGACAATATCGCCCAAAATCAGTCACCTCACGCGGACCACCTATACTCGCCTGCGTGAACCCCATCGAACTCACCCCGATCGGCACCGTCGTCAACGGCGAGCACGACGTCGCGCGCGGCGATTGGTCGCGCCAGCGCAGCGAAATCCGCCTCCATGAATCGCACGCCGAGCGCCTCGCCGGCCTCGAGGACTACTCCCACGTCATCGTCATCGGCTGGCTCCACGACACCCCCCAGGAGCTGCGCGCTCGCCCCTCTGCCTACCCCGCCGGAGACGACCGCCTCCCGCTCCAGGGCGCGCTCGCCCTCCGCGGTGGCGCCCGCCCCAACCCGCTCTCGTCCACCGTCTGCGAGCTGCGCGGCATCGAGGGCGCAACGCTCACCGTCCAGGGACTCGACCTGATCGATGGCACCCCCATCCTCGACGTGAAGCCCTACATCGCCTTCTATGACGCGCGGCCCGACGCCTCCCTCCCCCGCTGGGCCGAGGGCTAGGCGAATGCCCTCAGGCCAGCGCCTCCAGCCCGGCCGCACCGGCCACGAGCACACCGGCGAATCGCCCATCTACCGCCGCCCCACGCGCACCCAGCTCGGCGCGATCTACCGCGCGCTGCTCGGCGTCCACGGCCACCAGCAGTGGTGGCCCACCGCCCTCGAGGACGGTCCCGGTGCCCGCCTCGAGATCTGCCTCGGCGCGATCCTCACCCAGAACACCTCCTGGCGCGGCGCCGCCGCCGCCCTCCAGAACCTCAACGACGCCGGCGCCCTCGACGCCCACGCCATCCTCGAGCTCCCTACCGACGTCCTCGCCGAACTCGTTCGCCCCTCCGGCCATTTCAACGTGAAGGCGCGCAAGCTCCAGTCCTTCTGCTCCGAGGTCGTCGAAACCTACGGCGACATCGACGAACTCCTCGACGCCGAAACCGACGAACTCCGCGCCCGCCTCCTCGCGATCTGGGGCATCGGCCCCGAGACCGCCGACGCCATCACCCTCTACGCCGCGCGCGAACCCACCTTCGTCATCGACGCCTACGCCTACCGCCTCTTCGAGCGCCTCGACCTCGCCCCGGGCCCCCGCAAGTACGACGTCTACCGCGAGTTCTTCCTCGAGAAGATCGGCCCCGATGTCAACGCCCTCAACGAGTGGCACGCCCTCATCGTCCGCCACGGCCAGCAGGTCTGCCGCCGATCCAACCCCCACTGCGAGGAGTGCCCCCTCCTCCGCCGCTGCCCCTTCGGCCAGAACGAGATCGGCATCCGCACCGGCTGAGGGCTCGACGGCCGGCCCCAGCCCCCGCGCGCTTGTCCCAGCCCCACCCCACACCGACACTGACCCGACCATGGAACTCGGCATCATCGGCCTCGCCCGCAGCGGCAAGACCTCCCTCTTCAACGCCGTCACTCGAGGGTCGGCCGCCGTCGGCGCCTACACCTCCGCCACCGAGCCCAACATCGGCACCGTCCGTGTCCCCGACCCCCGCGTCGACGCTCTCGCCGCGATCTTCCAGCCGAAGAAGACCACCTACGCCGAGGTCCGCTGGATCGACTACCCCGTCGCCGGCTTCGGGCCCGAGGGGCCCGGCGCCCGCTTCGTCGCCGACCTCGCCCAGCTCGACACCCTCGTCCACGTCGTCCGCGCCTTCGAGGACCCCGCCGTCCCCCACGAGGACGGCGACGTCGACGCGCACCGCGACCTCGAGGCGCTCGAGCTTGAGCTGCAGTTCACCGACCTCGCGCTCATCGAGCGCCGCATCGAACGCCTCGGCGCCGAGATGCGCTCGGTGAAGGCCGCCGAACGAGGCGACCTCGAACGTCAGCAGAGCTTGATGCAGCGCATGCAGGCCCACATCGAGGGCGGTCAGGGCCTTCGCTCCTTCGCCGTCAACGACGCCGAGGAGCTTGAGCTCCGCAACTACCGCTTCGTCACCCGCCTCCCCGAGCTGATCGTCGTCAACATCGGCGAAGACCAGCTCGCCGACGCGGCCACCATCGAGGCCGAGTTCACCGACCGCTACGGCGTTGACGGCGTGGCAGTCGCGGCGCTCTGCGCAAAGATCGAGGCCGAACTGGCCATCATGGAGCCGGACGACGCCGCCGAGTTCCGCGCCGACCTCGGCCTCCCCGACGAGTCGCCGCTCGACCGCGCGATCGCCACCGCCTACGACCTGCTCGGCCTCCACTCCTTCCTCACCGCCGGCGAGGACGAGTGCCGCGCCTGGCCGGTGCAGAAGGGCGCCACCGCCCCCGAGGCCGCCGGCAAGATCCACACCGACCTCGAGCGCGGCTTCATCCGCGCCGAAGTCGCCGGCTACGATGACCTCGTCGCCGCTGGCTCCATGGCCGAGCTCAAGAAGCGCGGCCAGCTCCGTACCGAGGGCAAGTCGTACGTCGTCGAGGATGGCGACGTCCTGAATATCCTGTTCAACGTCTGATCCACCGCCGCGCCTCCCCGCGGGCGCAAGGGACACGACGAACGGAACGCCCGTGGACGTCGACACTCAGATCGCCATCGCCGAGGAGATCGAGGCCGCGCTCGCCGGCGGCCCCGCGCTCGCCGTCGCCACCGTCACCGGCTCAGGCGACCCGCCCTGGCTCGAACCGGGCGATAAGCTCCTCGTCCGCGCCGACGGCAGCCGCCTCGGCGGCCTCGGCCACGACGCGGCCGACGCGTCGGCGGTCGGCGTCGCCGACGAGATGCGCACCGCCTTTCCGAGGATCGCCGTCGAGACGCTCTACGTCGCCGCCGACGGTCGATCCACCACGCGCCGTCACGAGTCCCGGCTCGGCGATGCGGAGCTGATGATCCAGCTCTGGGAGTCGCCGGCGCGGCTGATCATCGTTGGCGGCGGGCACGTCGGCCTCGCGCTCGCCACCTTCGGCGAGCAGCTCGGCTTCGCCGTCACCGTCATCGACGATCGCGAGGATTTCGCGAACCGCGAGCGCTTCCCGATGGCGGAGCACGTCCTCTTCGGCGAGATCGACGAGCAGCTCGACTCGCTCGTCCTCGATCAGACCGCGTACGTGATCCTGGTCTCGCGCGGTCACCGCCAGGACGAGATCGCCCTGCGCCACGCCGTCGTCCAGAACCCGGGCTACCTCGGCATGATCGGCAGCCAGCGGCGTACCGCCACGGTGCTCCAGCACCTCACCGACGAGGGCTTCGATCCCGACGCGCTCGCCGCCGTCAGCACCCCGATCGGCCTCGACATCGGCGCCGAGACGCCCGAGGAGATCGCCGTCTCCATCCTCGCCGAGATTGTGATGTTACGGAGAGGCGGCACCGGCCGCCGGATGAGCGCGGGCGACCGGTGATCGCCCAGTCAGCTCCCGTCGATTTCTGACGAATCCTCCGCGTAACAGAACTTTGATGCCTGAGACATAAACACGGCCGCGCTGGCTGTGCTAATCTGCTGATGCGCCCGTTTCAGCCCGTCAGGGCTACATGAAACGGACGCCACCAAACTCACCAGTTCCCTCTGGGGCGCGAAGGTCGAGCAATCGGCCTTCGTGCTTTTCTGGGCTTGGTTCTCTCGGGATACGTTCTCCAGCCGGGATCGGATCTCTCCTTCGTATACTGATTGTGGTCGCGGCGATCGCCCAGCGCGCCGTAAACCGCGGGAAAGCAACAATCTTGTCCACAGAAATCTTCCGCGAAATCCGCGAGGCCCGCTCCGAGGGCGAGCCGCGCGTGCTCGCCACCGTCGCCCGGACCCGCGGCTCCACGCCGCGCAAGGCCGGCGCCACCATGCTCCTCCGCCCCGACGGCACCTTCCAGGGCACCATCGGCGGCGGTTGCGGCGAGGCCGAGGTCTGGCAGGACGCCATGGACACCATGGCCGACGGCATGCCCCGCCTCACCGTCGTCGACCTGACCGAACCGGTCGACGGCGACGACAAGATCTGCGGCGGCATCATGGAGGTCTTTGTCGAGCGCGTCGCCCAGTAGATCGAGCTGGTGACCGCGCTGCAGACCGCGCGCGAATCCACCCTCGTCCGCCGCGCGTATGGAACAGTGCAGAGCCGCTCGCGCGGATCGATCAACATCGAGCAATGCAGCGCCGACAGCGTGCTACGATCAGCCGCGCCGGTCCCCCCAGCAGCTAGACCGCGATCGGCCAGGAGGTTGAGACGATGATCGGGAGCCTCGGTTGGCAGGAATTGCTGATCATCCTCGTGATTCTCGCGTTGCTCTTCGGTGCGTCCCGCGTCGCTGATCTCGGCGGCGCGCTCGGGCGCGGCATCCGCGAGTTCCGCTCCGAAGCACGTTCCGAGGACGGCGAAGGCGGCGAGGACAACGACGCCGCCAAGGCCACCTCGGACGCGGATTCCTCCAAGTCCGACGGCTGACGATCGACCGCATCCAGCACATCACGGGCGCCCTCGGGCGCCCGTTCTTCGTTAAGGCGCCTGGCGCGGTTGGCTGCGACGCTCGCGGTCCGCTTGAACTCAGCGTGATTGTTCAGCCCAATACGGAATTCGTCAGCGCCCAGCTCAGGCCGACCGCGATTCGAGCCAGCTGCCATCGAGAGGATCCAGGTATGGAGATCGTCCCCGGGCTCCATCAGATCCGGACGCCGATGAACACCCCCGGCCTCTCCTACGTCATGCCCTACGTCTTCGAGGACGGCGACGGGGTCACCCTCTTCGACGCCGGCTACGGCACCAACGAGGCCACCGCCGCCATGACCGACGCGCTCGCCGAGCTGGGCCACCGCCCCGCCGACATCCGTCGCCTGATCGTCTCCCACGCCCACCCCGATCACCTCGGCATGGCCGGCTGGGTCAAGGAGCAGGCCCCCGACAGCGAGCTGATCATGCTCGAGCGGGAGTGGCAGTGGATCCGCCACCGCTGGCTCGACTTCCAGCACTGGGAGGACCAGTCGAACGCCTGGCTGATCCGCCACGGCATCGCGAAGTCCGAGGTCGAAGCCGCCGACCGCGCCGGCGCGATCGGCCTTGGCGGCGCTCTCAGCTCGCCCCGCGGGCTCAAGCGCCTCATCGGCAGCGCCATCGGCCGCCTCCGCAACGGCAACCCCGATCGCCACTGGCGCCGCAGTTTCCGCATGGACATCGAACCCGATCGTGTCCTCCAGGACGGCGAGATCCTCGAGTTCGGCGACTTCGTGCTCCAGGCCGTCTGGACGCCCGGCCACACCCCCGGCCACCTCTGCGTCTACGAGCCCAACCACCGCCTCATGCTCACCGGCGACCACGTCCTCCCGCGGATCACCCCCAACGTCTCCATGCACATCGATGACGAGGAGGGCGGCCGCTCCCCGCTCGCCGAGTACATGGACTCCCTCGCCAAGACCGCCCGCTTCGACGCCCGCTGCGGCCTCCCCGCACACGAGTGGGACATCGAGGATCTGCCGGGCCGCTGCAACGAGCTGATCCAGCACCACGAAGAGCGCCTCGAAGAGGTGCGCCTCGGCATCGGCGACGGCGCCGCCACCGCCAGCGACGTCTCCGGCCGTGTCCACTGGAACACCCGCCCCTTCGAGGAGTTCAGCATCTGGCAGAAGCGCAGCGCTCTCGGCGAGACCCTCTCCCACCTCGAGGTGCTCCGCGACCAGGGCCGCGTCCGCCGCTTCGACGACGACAAGACCCGCTGGGAGTGCGTCTAGACTCTCGCCATGACCCTCATCCTCGTGCGCCACGGCCAGGCCGAGAGCAACGCCCTCGGCGTCATCGGCGGATCGCGCGACTACCCGCTCACCGACCTCGGCCGCGATCAGGCCCGCGCCGCGGCGCGGCGTCTCGCCGGCACCCGCATCGACGCCATCTACGCCAGCGACCTCAGCCGCGCCGCCGAGACCGCCAGCCTGATCGCCGAGCCGCACGCCCGGCCATCCGCGTCCGGCGAGCCCCTCGAGGTCATCGAACACGCCGCACTCCGCGAACGCACCTGGGGCGACGCCGAGGGCCTCACCCGCGCCCAGATCGCCGAGCGCTTCGGCGCCGGCACCCCCCGCGGCGAGGGCGCCATCCCCAACGAGGAGACCCACGACCAGTTCCTCGCCCGCGTCACCCCGCTCTTCGACGAGCTCCACGAGCGTCACCTCGAGGACCGCGCCCTCGTCGTCGCCCACGCCGGCACCATCCTCGCCGTGCTGAGCCACCTCATCGGCCTCTCGCCGGCTCGCCTCCCCCGCTTCAACATCGTCAACACCAGCTTCACCGTCATCGAGGGCACAACACCCCCGTCGCTCGGCCCGATCAACGACCACGCCCACCTCGAGTAGCGCCGCGCCGGTTCCCCGCCCACTGCCACAGAGCCTCAGCCACCGACCCTGCTGGACCTCCGGCAGCTCTGGACACAGGCGTTCGTCTCACGCGCCTTTCTCACAGCCCCGGGGTAGGGGTTAACCCGCACCCCTGCGCCGTCGAAGATCACCCCGGTGGACCAGCGTGCGTCCGTGCCTGGCGGGAACCCGCGGGCCGCGAATCCATCGAAAACGGCAAACCCGGCGAAAGCCGGGGGCGCAAAGACACGGGCCTACCGCCGCGTCCACGCGGCCACGGCAGCCGGTCTACCGAAGGGATCCCGCCATGTCCTTCCTCCCGGCCGCGCACACACTCCGCGAGGCCGCACCGCGCCTCCTCGGAGCCTCCGCCGCCACGGTCCTGCTCGTGCTCGGCGCCGCCTGCGGCTCCGCCACGGAGGCCCAGAGCGACGGCACGCCAAACGACCCCGCTGAGGGCGCCGCCATCCTCGACAGCCCGGTCACCCTCGTCGCCGCGGTCGGCCCCTCGACCGGCCCGGTCGCCCCCGAGGTCGTCGTCGACGAGACTCCGCCGGGCCTCGCCGTCACCTCCCCGGCCCCCGGCGCGAGCGTCGCCCAGTCCTCGTGGCTCTTCGAGGGCTTCACCGAACCCGGCGCCACCGTCCTCGTCGGTGACGTCGAGACCACCGCCACCGAGACCGGCCGTTGGAGCGTCGAGCTCGCCCTCAACGAGGGCCCGAACACCGCCGTCGTCACCACCAAGGACGCCGCCGGCAACGAGTTCCACAAGGAAGTCACCGTCAACTTCGAGAAGCCCAAGCCCGTGGTGTACGAGCCGCCGAAGGAGACGAAGGAAGAGCACAAGCCGAAGCCAGAAGCGAACGAGGTCAAGGAGAAGCACCACGACTTCACCGCCTGGACCAAGTTCGGCATCTGCAGCAAGGAGCCGTTCGCGAAGACCGGCGGCGCCGGCGGCGAGGGCAACAAGGAGACCGACGTCCTGACCAAGTTCAAGGGCAACGGCGTCCCCGGCACGCTCGTCACCGTCACCTCCCCCTACGGCGGCGGCAAGGCCGAGGTCGATGACTCCGGCTACTGGTGGATCAAGGTCGAGTTCGGCGACGGCGCCGCCCAGACCGAGTTCACCGCGGTCGTCACCAGCGGCGCCGACGTTGCCCGCTTCGCCTGCGGCGCCATCTAGACCGGCGTTCGGGGAGGGCGTGCGCTGAGGCCGCGCCCGTCCCGGGGCATCGCTACTGGTCGCGTGACACCCCACCGGTGGTCGTGGGGTGCCACTCGAACTGGAGCCAACCGGAATAGTAGTTCTGGATGTGTTGAAGTCCGGAGTAGTCCTCCGTCTCCACCACCATCACACTCGGTCGCTCACCACCGAGGCTGGCCCACGATCCGATCAGCGTGGTGCCGGCCGGCAGGCTCGCCGGGAACCCGTTCACCTTCTCGCGGAACTCTTGAGGTGCGAGGCCGGTCTCCCGCAACGATGCCTCGATGTTCGGCAGGGCACTCCCCGTTGGCCCGAAGAATCCGAGGTACGTGGTAGCCATCGCTCACTCCTTTCACGACTGTTCGTGGGCGAGAGACGCTATCACAAACGTGGTATTTCTCGCGTGTGTAACGATGACCGCATGCGAGGCCCGCTCCCCCCCCCCCCCGCTCTCTCGCGACTGCGTAGCCGCGCCGCGCTGATCGCCAGCAGCGCCGCCGACGCGATCGCCCCGGTCCCGTGCTGGATCGCGTTGGTCAGCACGCGCCTCCAGACGGGATCGGCCAGGGTGATGCTCAAGGTGGTGCGTTTGGCCGTGCTCGACTGCCTCGTCTGTCAGGCGAGGCGGGGACTGACCAACGCCGGCTCGGTAGCTC
The DNA here is from genome assembly GCA_028279505.1 of Dehalococcoidia bacterium. Lineage (GTDB taxonomy): Bacteria > Chloroflexota > Dehalococcoidia > UBA2979 > UBA2979 > UBA6627. Next base: position 53,955 of record JANQNP010000116.1, on the reverse strand, counting down.
GCGATCAGGTATCGACGCGGCCGGGAGCGCGGCGTCGGGAACGGTCAGAGCAGTCGCCGCGGGCACAAAGCCCCGGGCGCCCAGCCCGTGCATGCTCCGATTGGCCGGCGCCGCGCTACTCGGCGGGGGGATCCTCCGGCCGGAGCGTCGAGATCTCAACAGGCGGCAGCTGCCCCGGTCGCAGGATCTCGAGGCCCTCGACGAAGCGATCCCACCCCTCGAGGCGGGTTCGCTCCGCCGCGGACAGCGCCGCCTCACGCTCTTCGACGCTCATCTCGAGGGCTTCGTCGACGGTTTCCGCTTTCGGCATGCCCCGATCATACCCACCCCTCGGGCCCTCGCATGTGACAATGACCGCATGCGAGGCCCGCTCTGACCCCCGCCGTCTCGCGGCTGCGCAGCCGCGCCGCCCTGATCGCCGGCCGCGCCGCCGGCGCCGCCACGCGCCGCCTCGGTCGAGGTGGCGGCACCGCCCTCCCGGGCCTCGTCGCCGGCGCGATCGCGCCCGACCTCCTCGAGGACCTCGCCGCCGACGTCCCCCAGGGCGTCGTCACCGTCACCGGCACCAACGGCAAGACCACCACCGCCCACCTGCTCGCCTCGATCCTCTCGAGGGCCGGCTACGACCCGCTCGCCAACCACGCCGGCTCCAACCTCGAGCGCGGCCTCGTCGCCACCCTCGTCGGCGAGGCCCGCGCCACCGGCGACCTCGCCACCTCCGACCGGCGCATCGCCGTCTTCGAGGTCGATGAAGCCGCCCTCCCCCCGCTCTTCCCGGCGCTCAATCCCCGCATCGCCGTCTTCCTCAACCTCTTCCGCGACCAGCTCGACCGTTACGGCGAGGTCGACTCCGTCGCCCAGGGCTGGCACGCGATGCTCGCCCGCGACGCCACCCGCACCGAGGCGTACCGACCGTCCGAGCTGCGAGACACCACCGGCGGGTCGGCCGTCCACGAGGCGCTCGTCCTCAACGCCGACGACCCCAACATCGCCCTCCTGAGCGAGGCCGCGAGCAACGCCCCCACCGCCCACCGCGCCGTCACCACCTTCGGCGTCGACGACCCCTCCGTCGCCCTGGAAACCGCCGAACACGCGAGCGACGCCCGCTTCTGCCCGAACGGCACCCGCTACCGCTACGACGCCATCTACATGGGCCACGTCGGCATCTGGCGCTGCGACTGCTGCGGCCGCGTCCGCCCCGAGCCCGACGTCAGCGCCCGCCGCGTCATCCTCGAGAGCGACCGCTCGATCGTCACCCTCGCGATCGCAGACGCCGAGGCCACGATCGAACTCCCGCTGTCCGGCCTCTACACCGTCTACAACGCCCTCGCCGCCGCCGCCGCCGCCCACGCGCTCGGCGTCGCCCCCGAGGTCATCGCAGCCGCCCTCGCGGAAGCGGGCGCCCCCTTCGGCCGCCAGGAGCGCTTCCAGCTCGGCGACAAAACCGTCCGCGTCCTCCTCGCCAAGAACCCCGCCGGCCTCAACGAGGTGCTCCGCACCCTCGGCGGATCCGACGGCCCCGTCACCGTCCTCGCCATGCTCAACGACGGCATCCAGGACGGCCAGGACGTCAGCTGGATCTACGACGCCGACCTCGAGCTGCTCGCCCCCCGCCGCCCGCGCCTGATCGCCGCCGGCGACCGCGCCGACGACTTCGCCCTCCGCTGGCACCTCGCCGGCATCGAACCCCACGCCGTCGTCCCCGACACCGAGGCCGCCGTCGCCCTCGCCCTCGAAGCGACGCCCCCCGGCGGCCGCCTCGACGTCGTCGCCACCTACACCGCCATGCTCGACGTCCGCGAGGTCCTCGCCCGCCGCGCCGGCGTCGCCTCCTACTGGGAGCGCCCGTCGCGCCCCGACGGTGCGCGAACCGACCAGGGCGAGCCGGCGACCCCATCGAGGCCGGTGACCCGATGACGGCCGCCCCGCCCGCCGGCGCTCGATCCGAGGACACCCCGCCTGCCGCTCCCGCGTCCGTCCACGCTCTCCGCGCCGGTGCCTGCTCTGACACCGCCCTGTTCGATACGTACTCGGACGACGTCGTGCCCGCCCTCGCCCCGCCGAGCGCGTATTCTCCCGCCGCCCCGTCTGCCGATACGGCTGCCGTCCACGCTCTCCACACCGGTCCCGGTTCCGACACCGCAATGTCCGATACGGCCTCGGGCGAAGCCGTGCCCGCCGCCCGTCTCCCAGCCGAGGTTGCTCCGTGACGGACTCATCGCTCGCCGACGCGCCCCCGATCCGCGTCGTCTCCCTCTACCCCGACGTCATGAACGTCTACGCCGACCGAGGCAACCTCATCGCCATCCGCCACCGCGCCGCCGAGCACGGACTCACCCTCGAGGAGTTCGACGTCTCCCTCGGCGACCCGCTCCCCCTCGCCGCCGACCTCGTCCTCATCGGCGGCGGCCAGGACCGCGAGCAGCACCGCATCGCCGCCGAGCTCGCCGCCCGCGGCGACACCCTCCGCGCCTGGGCCGACGACGACACCGCCATGCTCGCCGTCTGCGGCGGCTTCCAGCTCTTCGGTCGCTGGTACCGCGACAAGCACGGCAACACCCTCCCCGGCGTCGGCCTCTTCGACGTCACCACCATCGCCCCCGGTGCACGCGCCGAACGCGCCGTCGGCGACATCCTCATCGACGCGATCTTCCCCACGCCGCCCGGCCTGGCCGAAGCGCGCCTGGCCGAAGCGCCCCTCGAGGACCGCCCCAGCCCCGACGTGGTCGAACTCCGGTCCGGCCAGCCGTCGGCCGGCGTCGCCTGGGCCGGCGAAGTGGTCGGCTTCGAGAACCACGCCGGCCACACCTACCTCGGCCGCCACGCCAACGCCTTCGGCCGAGTCCGCCACGGCCGAGGCAACAATGGCCTCGACGGCACCGAAGGTGCCGTCTACCGCCAGGCGATCGGCACCTACCTCCACGGCTCCGTCCTCCCCAAGAACCCCGCCCTCCTCGACCACCTCCTCGCCGCCGCCCTCACCCACCGCCTCGGCGCCCCGACCCCGCTCCCCCCACTCCCCGCCCCCTACGCCGAGCGCGCCCACACCACCGCCGCCCAGATCGCCACCCGCCGAGGCCTAGCAAGCCGCTGAGGACGGGCGCGGGTCGGAGCCCCCACCCCCTCTCTCGACGCCCACCCACCCCCTGCTCGATACTGCCCGTGGCGGGCGTGCAAAGGACCTCCCGTGCCCCGTCGCCCCCATCGAGGCCAAACAACCCCGCACGCGCGCCGCGTCTCGCGCCGCCGCGCCCTCGCCCTCCTCGCCGCTACGCCGCCCGCGCTCCTCGCCGCCGCCTGCCTCGGCACCGAGGACGAGCCCGCCACCATCACCGTCGACGGCACCCCGCTCCCCCCGAGGACTGCCGGCGCCGACCTCCAGACGCCTACCGCGGAGCCGACGCTCAGCGCCGTCCCCTTCACCCCCACGCCCCCGATCAGCGACCTCGACCCGAACGACCTCACCGGCTTCGCCTACCCCCACGAGGGCGCCTGCCTCCCCTCCCGCGACGAGGTCATGCCTAACGCCCCGCGCGTCTACCGCAACGGCATCCACGAAGGCGTCGACTTCTACAACGGCGACGTCTGCACCGAGATCGCCCGCGGCCTCCCCGTCCGCGCCATGTACGACGGCGTCGTCGTCCGCGCCATGCACGACTACCTGGACATCACCTCGGACGTCGTCGCCACGCTCACCGCGCGCACCCAGGCCCAGGGGTTCACCGACCCCGAGGCGCTCGACATCTATCGAGGGCGCCAGGTCTGGATCGACCACGGCAACGGCGTCGCCACCCGCTACTGCCACCTCGACCACATCGAGCAGTCCGTCGCCGTCGGCGTCTACCTCCGCCAGGGCGACGTCATCGGCGGCGTCGGCGACTCCGGCACCCCCGAGTCGATCACCGACCCCGGCCTCGAGCTTCACCTCCACGCCGAAATCCGCGTCGGCGAATCCTTCCTCGGCGAAGGCCTCGACCCCGTCACCGTCCGCGCCCTCTACGAGCACCTCTTCACCGCAGCGCCGGACATCCCCCAGACCGGGTGAACCGACCGAGGTCTGAATAGGACGAACGCACCGCCTGTGCCGGCGAGACGAGCAGCCGCAAGGCCATCCGCTCGCTGATCCGGCCGGTATCCCGCGCTACCGACGTATCCGCCCGGCGTCGTAGCATTGAGGTCACCCGAACCACCCTGCCCGGACGGAAGCGCCGCTCGTGACCTCAGTGCTCGCGATCGAGATCCCGTGGGATCCGAACATCACCACCATCGGCGGCTTCCTGCTGACCTGGCACGGCCTCTTCACCGCCGTCGGCATCCTCGTCGGCGTCCAGATCGCCCTCCGCCTCGCCCGCGCCACCGACGTCGACGAGGACGACATGTACACCCTCGCCCTCGTCGCCGTGCCGGCCGGCATCATCGGCGCGCGCGGCCTATACGTCATCGAGAACTGGGAGTTCTTCAGCGACAACCTCGGCGAGATCATCGCCATCACCGAGGGCGGCATCTCCGTCTGGGGATCCCTGATCACCGGCGTCCTCGGCGCCGCCGCCTTCGCCGCCTGGCGCGGCTACGACGTCCGCGGCAGCCTCGACGCCGCCGCCTTCGGCATGATCCCCGGCCTCGCCATCGGCCGCATCGGCGACCTCGTCAACGGCGAACACCTCGCGAGGGCCACCGACTGGCCCTGGGGCGTCATCTACACCGACCCCGACTCGCCCGCCTTCGCCCACTCCATCGCCGTCGGCGCCCACCACCCCGCCACCACCTACGAGATGATCCTCGGGGCGCTGATCTTCGCCGCCATGTTCCCGCTCTTCTTCCGCCGTCTCTATCGCTACCCCGGCGTCACCTTCATGGTCGCCGCCGCCGCCTACGCCGTCGTCCGCTTCAGCCTCACCTACACGCGACTCGACTCTGCCGAGGTCATACTCGGCCTCCGCGTCCCCCAGGTCGTCGCCGTCGTCACCCTGCTCGTCGTCGTCCCCATCGCCATCTACTGGCTCCGCCAGGGCCCCGACGAGGAGCGCCCAGAGCCGCGCGTCCCCGGCCGCATCCCCGTGGTGCAGGCCGAATCCTCGTGACGCCGCCCGCCCGATGGCCGACTACCCGGTGACTGCACCAGACGGCGCCCCGCCGGTCAGCGTCACCCTCTACACCCGCCAGGGCTGCCACCTCTGCGAGGACGCAGCCACCGCCCTCGCCGCCCTCGCGCGCGAACTCCCCATCGAGGTCACCCCGGTCGACATCGACCTCGACATGGACCTCCTTCGCCGCTTCAACGACGTCGCCCCCGCCATCGCCGTCGCTGGCGAAGTCGTCACGAACGCCCCCGTCGACCTCGCTGCCGTCCGCCGCGCCGTCCAGGCCGCCCGGGTTGCCCCGGCTGCTCCGGCCGAGTACGAGGAGGAGGCGCGATAGGGAGGCCCTGCTAGGCTCCCTCGATGGGATCGGGACTCCTCACCGGCAAACTGCTCGCGGGACTGGTCGCCGCCGTCGTCGTGATCGGCGGCGCGGCAGCCGTGTTCGCCCTCGGCGGCGACGACTCGCCGGACGCCGGCGACGAAGACGCCGCGGTCGCCGCCACCGGCACCCCTGCCGCGGCGACCACCACCGAGGGCACGCCCGCCGCGGAGAGCTCCCCTCCGGCCGTGGTGATCGACCTCGATCAGCTGTTCGAACCGCTGGAGCTCTCCGACGGCTCGACGATCCAGGTCCGCGGCCTCGACCTCGGTGACGACGGTCTGGCCGCGCTGATCGGTATTCCCCTGGAGCTACTCACCGGCTGCTTCGCCGTCAGCCCCGTGGAAGGTGGCGCCTTCGATCTCGGCGAGCTCCCCTGCGCCACGATCAACCGCATCGGCGAGCCGGCGAGACTGTTGGGGAACTACACGCTCAGCGAGACCGCGGGCAGCTCGTCGAGCAGCGGCGGCAGCGACCACGCCGTCTTCATCGTGGCCTCGGACGGCTCGAAGATCTCGGCCCTGCGGAACGACGAAGCGACCGGCGAGCGAATTCCGGGCGACTACTTCTTTGCTGGCGCCGGTCCCACCCACGAGCTCAGGTTTGGCCACAGCAACCAGGTCGTCGTCGAGGCCCACGAGTGGACGGTGTACCCGGAGCTACAGCGCCAGGCCGCCGAGCGACTCAGCCAGGACAGCCTCGACATCCAGCAGTCGTTGCAATGGCTGGTCTTCCAGGACGGAACCCAGCTCCAGGCGGCGAACCTGATCCGAGACGAGGACGGCGCCCTCGAAACCGTGTTCGTCGTCCCGCCGGAGTTCCTGCAACGATGCCTGCAGCTCATCACCGTGCCCGGAACGGCGTTCCAGGTGAACGGTCAAGGCTGCCTGCCGGTGGTCGGACAGGTCGAGGAGATCCAGCCCGACGCCGACCTCGGACCGCTCGGATTGATCTTCGTCGTTCCCCGCGAGGACACTGTCATCGCGGCGATCACGGACGGCGGCGTGACGGCGACCGCCGACCTCCCACCGGGCCCGGCACCCCGCAAGATCCGGTACGGCTTCCGCCTCGAGTTCTAGCGGCCCGACTCAACACCCCCTCCGCCGCCCGCTGCGCTCCGCGCCTTCCTCCAAGTCGTCGCCGTTTTCACCCTATCGGTTGTCATCAGGCCGAATCCGCGTGACTCTCGCCACGCCAGCGGGCATTCGGGGCACTAGGTCTCCCGCAGCCGAGATCACTGTGCCCGTATGACCCCAGGATTATTGACCCGCGTCAATAGAACAGCGCTCTGAGCATCTGTCGTACTGGTGGGCGCGCTGCCGCGCCGTCGGTTTGAGGGAAGTGGGGGACCAACGAGCTGCGCCACTATTCCCTCTAGAAGTACGAGATTCCGGATTGGCCGGCGGTCACCGGCAACTTGATTCCCTCCGTAGCGCATGCACTCCGCGCAGACCTTCGCATCGCGGTCCTCGCTCACCAATTCCACGACAGTCGAACCCAGACGGACGATCAATGACTCGCTAACCGTGCACGCTCCCCCTTCATCGTCAATGCATCCGAGGGCAGTGCTCGCCCCCAAGATCCTTACGGCCTGGTCGCCGAAAGGTGGCGGATTCGCCGGGTCTACCCATGAAGCCCAGAAGCGCGATCTGTGAGCGGCCTCCGATTGGCTACTTACGAAGCGCTCAGCGGTCGCGTCGTCTTCATAAGTTCGGATTGAAATCCAGCGGCGGAACGCCGCTGAGTTCGGCTTCGCAGCCCAAGCCAACCAGCGAGGCGGGCTGTGCTCGACGCAGCGGCGCAAGGTCACTGATAGGACGTCAACATTCAGCGTCCCAGACAGGCTCTCGCGATACGAGGCCTCTAACTCTTGCCATCCGTCGCCACACGGTGGCATCGCCCCTGCGAAAGGCGAGTCGTTGATGTTCCGAGAGTCGGGCGCGATTTGCCAGACGAGAACTGCACTGATGATCGCGACCAAAGCCAAGGCGAGGCCCCGCACACCGCGTTCCCTGCGCCGCCCCAACTGCCTCAGGCCACGCCGCATCCGGGGACGGTATCAGAGATTTGTCAGTGTCCGACGTGAGCGGTGTCGTGCGGCCCCTCTCGTTGCTGAGCCGAACATCCGCTCTCGGGAGCGGGATGCCACTTCTCAGTTCGGTCGTGGAGTCTGGTCGTCGGTGGTCAGTGGCTTTGCTAGGCGTCAATCCTTCTCGAGCCACTAACGTCTAGCGAATTCGGCGCTGGCTCCCGATACTCCGATTGACAGTCGGCGAGGCCACTTCTAGCCTCGTCTGGCACGCTCCCGTTGAAGCGGGAGCGGTTCATCAAGAGCGGTGGAGGGCTCGGCCCTGCGATACCGCGGCAACCGGTGGCTCCTCGCCTGGAGTCAACACGGTGCCAAGTCCGGCCCGCCGGCCAACCGGTGGGGACGATGAACGGAAGGCGCCCCACATGACCGACCTCCGCATCTGTTCCAGCTTCCGTTTCTCGGAAGAAATGATGATGCGCTAGCCCGACCGCCGGTATCGCCGGCCGGATCGGGCGTCCCTGCCTTCAATCAACCCCAGCATCACGCACCGCCGCCCACCGCGGCGCTGCCCGCCGTTCCGAGGAACAGCCACATGTCTTTCAGTCACGCCCTGCGCTGTCGTGAGTGCGATCGCGAGTACGCGCTGGCCCCGATCTTCTCCTGCGAGTTCTGTTTTGGCCCCCTCGAAGTCGCCTACGACTACGAGGAGATCGCCGCCAACACCACCCGCGAGACCATCGAGGCCGGCCCCACCACCCTCTGGCGCTACGCCAACCTCCTGCCCTGCGACCTCGAGTACAAGGTCGACATCGGCACCGGCTTCACCCCGCTGATCAAGGCGGACCGCCTCGCGAAGGCGATCGGCCTCGACACCCTCTGGGTGAAGAACGACACCGTGAACCCCACATGGTCCTTCAAGGACCGCGTCGTCAGCGTCGCCATCGCGCGCGCTCGCCAGTTCGGCTTCGAGGCCATGGCCTGCGCCAGCACCGGCAACCTCGCCAACTCCGTCGCCGCCCACTCCGCCGCCGCCGGCATGGACTGCTTCGTCTTCATCCCCGACGACCTCGAGCAGGGCAAGGTCGTCGGCAGCGGCATCTACGACCCGACCCTCGTCATGATCGAAGGCTCCTACGACGACGTGAACCGCCTCTGCACCGAGGTCGCCTCCGTCCGCCCCTGGGCCTTCGTCAACATCAACGTGCGCCCCTACTACGCCGAGGGCTCGCGCACGCTCGGCTTCGAGATCGCCGAGCAGCTCGGCTGGCGCACCCCCGACCACGTCGTGGCGCCGATGGCCTCCGGCTCGCTCTACACCAAGATCTGGAAGGGCTTCCAGGAGTTCCACAAGGTCGGCCTGATCGATGAGCCCAAGACCCGCATGTCCGGTGCCCAGGCCGCTGGCTGCTCCCCGATCGCCACCGCCTACGAGGCCGGCACGCTCAACTTCGTGCCCCAGAAGCCGAACACCATCGCCCGTTCGCTCGCGATCGGGAACCCCGCCGACGGCTACTACGCCCTCAAGACCATGGAGGAGACCGGCGGCGGGGCCGCCATGGTCACCGACGATGAGGTCATCGAGGGCATCAAGCTCCTCGCCGAGACCGAGGGCATCTTCGCCGAGACCGCCGGCGGCGTGACCGTCGCCTGCCTCAAGAAGATGGTCGAGACCGGCCACATCGCTCGCGACGAGGAGTCAGTCGCCGTCATCACCGGCGGTGGCCTCAAGACCATCGAGGCCGTCGCCGACAAGGTCTCCGAGCCGCTCCGCATCCCCGCCCGCCTCGAGGACTTCGACTCGGCGCTCGCGGCCCGCGCCGAGCAATCGACCACCGGCACGCCGAAGCCCGCCGTCCCGGCCGGCGTGTAGGAGGCCGGAACGATGGCATCCAAGCACATCCGCTTCACCTTCGAGGGTGAGCAGGTCAAGCGGCCGCTGATCTACGAACTCGGCCACGAGTTCAACGTCGTCACCAACATCCGCATGGCGGACGTCGGTCAGACCACCGGCTGGGTCATCCTCGAGATCGAGGGCGACCACGACGAGATCGACCGGGCCCTCAACTGGGCCCGCGAACAGGGCGCCCGCGTCGACGAAGCCACCCTCGGCGACGTCGTCGAAGGCGGCTAGTCGCCGCGCGGGCTCACCCCGAGAACCAGACGAGCACCGAGGACCAGCAACCACCCGCCCCGGCGGCACTCCCGCCGGGGCGGACCACCGAACGAAAGGACGCCCGCCATGGCCGTCACCGTCAAGATCCCCACCCCGCTCCGCAACCTCACCGGCGACGCCGCCGAGTACACCGCCCAGAGCGCCTCCCTCACCGCGCTCGTCGATGAGCTCGAAGGCACCTACCCCGGCATGCGCGAGCGCCTCGTCGACGAAGGCGGCGAACTCCGCCGCTTCGTCAACCTCTTCGTCAACGGCGAAGACATCCGCTTCCTCCAGGGCCTCGACACCACCCTCAACGAAGGCGACGAAGTCTCGATCGTCCCTGCGGTGGCAGGCGGCGCCTAGCGCCGACCGCCGCAGCACCGAGGAAGCCGGCGCCCGCGCCGCACACCGCGTCTAGCGGCGCACATCCGATCGGCTTGAGGCGCGAGCACCCCACGGGCGGCGGGCGAGCGCGAAGCGCCTCCCACCAGCAGGGGTGTCGGGGGCGCAGCCCCCGACTGGGCATTAGGGCGGGTGGGTGGGATACACAGAAAGATCGCCACCGGCGAAGCCGGTGACCGCCTCGGGCGCACCGCGCCCGTCCCTTCCTGAGGTTCATCACCCTCGAGGCCCGGACCGACCCGATTGCGTTCTGAACCGGGCACCCGCCCTCGTCCGAGGCGGTTCGGACCTACCCGGCGGCCGCCGATGCCTCCGCCTCATCCGAGGCCACCCGAGGCTCAATCCGCGACTCGAGCAGCTGCTCGATGATGTCGCCCATGTGACTGAGCAGCAGCAGATGCCCGAGCCCCGACAGGTACCGCGTCTCGGCGTGCGGCACCCGCGCCGCCACCGACTCGGCGAGCCACAACGGCACCACATCGTCCGCCGTCCCATGCCACAGCTGCATCGGCGCCCGCACCGAGGCCAGCTCGAACTCCCAGCGCTGCGCCATCAGGTGGAACTCGTGGGCCATCGTCCCGCCACCCCGCACCACTGAGGCCAGCAGGTCCTGCCGCATTACCGCGTTGATCGCCGGCCGCTCGATCTGCAGCCGGTCCTCCTCCGGTGCCGCCGCCGCCCGCCGCTGCAGGAACAGCCCCACGTCGCGCTGGATCGCGCGCGCCGCCTGCCACGTCTTGAACTGCAGGATCGGCTTCAGCCACGTCGCCACGAACCGCTCCAGTTGCTCGCGCCGCGTCAGCCGCTCCTCCGCTTCCGGCGTCCGCAGCGGCCCCATCGCGCTCACGTTCGCTAGCGACGCCACCCGCTCCGGCATCGTCGCCGCCGTCGCCAACGCGAACGGACCCCCGCCCGAGTACCCGAACAGCGAGAACTGCCCCACCCCCAGCACATCGAGGGCGTCCGACACATCCGAGGGCCAGTCACAGATCTCCCGCCCCGGCATCGGATCGGACAGCCCGTACCCCGGTCGATCGAACGCGATCAGCCGCCCGCCGTGCGTTTCGCTCACCAGCCCGGCGGAATGCGCCGAGTGCCGTGATCCCGGAATCCCGTGGAAGAACAGGATCGGCCAGCCGTCGTCGGGCCCGTACGTGGCGTAGCCCAGTCGGCGACCATCGGGAAGCGTGAGTTGGTTGTCCGTGTTGATCGGCATGAGACCTGCCGTCCCGGAGCGGTCGATGTCCCTCGATCGTACCAGCGCCCCCACCGCAATTCGTGAGGATCATTGCCTACACCGACGCCGGATCCTGACACAACGACGGGGCGCATTCGCGCCCGCCCTCTCACTCGATCGCAGGCTAGCTGGTTCGCCTCCCCGACCGATCGCGGTCCCTGACGACTCGCCCTACCCCGACCCCAACACAAACAGCCGCGAAGCGTCCAAACAGGGGTCGAAGACCCCCGAAGACCCCCTAGCCCCTCGGCAGACCCAAGCCGCGGGTCGCGATGATGTTGCGCTGAATCTCGGAAGTCCCTGCCGCGATCGTCGACGGCACCGAGCGCACGTAGGCGCGCGTGAAGTGCCCCTTCATCGGCGCGTACGGATTCTCCGGATCGTTGTACGTGTTCCGCACGCTGTCGTCGCTGCCCCAGAACTGCGCGTACATCCCCAGGGCCTGCGTCCCCGTGCGCGCCAGCTTCTGCGTCAGCTCCGAGTTGAACAGCTTCGACGTCGACGCCTCGTAGTTCGGGATCTGCCCCGCCGCCTGCATCGAGATGATCCGGAAGCTGAAGTTGAACTGCACCTCCGTCTCGATGAACCGGTCGGCCACGTCATGCCGCAGCGACACCGACTCATCGAGGCGCGATCGCTCCTTGCCTTCGTCAGAGTTCACGTAGTTGATCAGCCGGTCGATCGTCTTCCGGCTCGTGATCGCCCCCGTGATGTTCGACCGCTCGAAGTCCAGCAGCGTCGCACCCACGTACCAGCCACGGTTCAGCTCCCCGACCACATTCGAGGCCGGCACCCGCACGTCCTCGAAGAACGTCTCGTTGAAGGTGTGGAACCCCGCCATGTCGATCAGCGGCCGGATCGAAATCCCTGGCGTCTCCATCTTCGTCAGCAGGAAGGAAATCCCCCGGTGCTTCGGCGCCTCCGGATCCGTGCGCGCCAGCAGGTACAGCCAGTCCGCATACTGCGCGCCCGAGGTCCAGATCTTCTGCCCGTTCACCACGAAATCGTCGCCGTCGCGCACCGCCCGCGTCTGCAACGACGCCAGGTCCGAGCCCGACCCCGGCTCCGAATACCCCTGCTGCCAGTTCACCTCGCCGTTGAGGATCTTCGGCAGGTGCTCCGCCTTCTGCTCGTCCGTCCCGTGCACGATGATCGTCGGCCCCAGCTGGCTCACACCCTGCCCGCCGACCGCTGGCGCGCCGGCTTCCGTCATCTCCTGCTTGAAAATGAACTGCTCGAGGGGTGACAACCCCGCGCCCCCGTACTCCTTCGGCCAATGAGGTGCGATCCACCCCTTGTCCGCCAGCGCCTGCTGCCACGCCTCCGCGCGCCCCCGCACCTCCGCATCCTCGGACTTCCGATCGGACACCCAGTCCCCGCGCCCGTTCCCGTACCCCTCGGGCAACCCGTTCTCGATCAGCTCCTTCACCTCGGCGCGAAACGCGGCCTGCTCCGGAGAGTCATTCCAGTCCATGAGATGTCCTTCGAATAGCGCGGCCGTCGTCCCCGGGCTCCGCCTCGGTGCAGGCCAGCAAGCCCCGCAATCCTGCGAATCCCCCAACCCCGAGTCAAACCCCCGCCCCGGCCCACCTGACAGCCTATGAACTGAACCCTGACTCCGAGGACTCTCTGCGTATCGCCCCTGTGCGCCTGGTCCGCCTGACCCCCGCGAGCCTCCTGAGCGACCCTCCGAATCCCTCCTCCGGCGACGGGAGGCCTAGCGGTACCGCTCCTCCCGACCTGCAAGCCGCCCCAGTCGCAGCCTCATGCCCCACACCGTCACGCCGCAGCTGTATTCGCGGCCACCGAGGTTGCGCAACGGCCTCCCGCCCCCACCGCTTGGAGGGGTCTTGGGGACACCCTGTCCCCAAGCGGGGGTGTCGGGGGCGAGTGCCCCCGACGACGACCACCTCCACGAGGCCAGCTCGCAGCGCAAGCGACAGCCCCCACCTCGAAACGTCTAGGCAAGCTCCGCCTCCACACGATCGAGGCAGGACGCCCACGCGCCCCGCCTCGATCGTGCTACAATCTTGACCGAACTAGTCGTGAATTATCCACGACCCAAATCACCCAGCCACGCACCCCGCGGCCACCGCGGACACAGAGACCCCACATGCTCCTCAGCACCAAAGGTGACTACGGCGTCCGCGCCCTCATCGACCTCGCCAAACACACCGGCGAAGGCCCGGTGCAGCGCGCCGAAATCGCCCGCCGGCGCAAAATCCCCGAGTCCTACCTCGACCACCTGCTCGCCCAGCTCCGCCGCGACGGCTACCTCCGCAGCACCCGCGGCCCCGGCGGCGGCCACGAGCTCGCCAAAGAGCCCGCCGACATCACCCTCCTCGAGGTCCTCGAAAGTCTCGAGGGCTCCCTCGCCCCCATGGAGTGCGTCCTCGAAGCCCCCGGCTCCGAGGCCGGCGCCCTCTGCGGCCAGCAGTGGGTCTGGCAAGACATCTACGCCCACATGCGCCAACGCCTCGGCGAAACCACCGTCGCCGACCTCGTCGAGCACGAGCGCGAGCACGAGCGGCAAGCTGCCGCCATGTACTCCATCTAGGGGCTGACGGAACGATGACCACCGAAGCCCAACCCGCGGGAGCACGGCACACGTCGACGCACGCCACGCCGCTCATCGCGGACAGCGTCCTCGACCTCGTCGCCAACACCCCGCTCGTCCGCCTCAACCGCGTCGTCCCGGACGGCGCTGCCGAGGTGCTCGGCAAGTTCGAGGTCTTCAACCCCGGCGGATCCGTCAAGGATCGGATCGCCCGCTCCATGGTCGAAGCCGCCGAGGGCGCCGGTCTCATCAAGCCCGGCGACTCCCTCGTCGAGCCCACCTCCGGCAACACCGGCATCGGCCTCGCCATGGTCTGCGCCGCCCTCGGCTACAAGCTCACCCTCACCATGCCCGACGACATGTCCGTCGAGCGCCGCCGCCTCCTCGAGCGCTTTGGCGCCGACCTCGTCCTCACCCCCGCCATCGAGGGCATGACTGGCGCTATCCACGCCGCGCAGCAGCTCGTCGACGAGCACGGCTACTTCATGCCCCAGCAGTTCCAGAACCCGGCCAACCCCCAGGTCCATCGCGAGACCACCGGCCCGGAGATCCTCGAGGCCACCGAGGGCAACCTCGACGCCTTCGTCGCCGGCGTTGGCACCGGCGGCACCATCACCGGCGTCGGCGAAGCCGCCGCCGCCGCGGGCATCGACCTCCGCGTCGTCGCCGTCGAACCCAGCCGCGCCCCCGTCCTCCAGGGCGGCCGCGCCGGCCTCCACGGCATCCAGGGGATCGGCGCCTCCTTCATCCCTGGCGTCCTCAACACCGACGTCTACGACGAAGTCATGAGCGTCACGGACGAAGACGCCTACGAGATGACGGGTCGCCTCGCGAGGGAAGAGGGCCTCCTCGTCGGCGTCTCCGCCGGCGCCAACGTCTGGGCCGCCATCGAGGTCGCCAGGCAGCTCGGCGCCGGCAACCGCGTCGTCACTATGCTCTGCGACACCGGCGAGCGTTACCTGAGCGTGGATCTCTAGATGCTTCCGCGTAACCGCGCACACAGCGCCATCTCCGCGGCCAGGGGGACGCTCCCTCGATGACCACCGTCACCGTGTACATCCCGTCGACGTTCCGTCGCTTCACAGACAACGAGGAGCACGTCACCGTCCAGGGCTCCTGTGTCTCCGAGGTCCTCGACTCCCTCGGCGCCGCCTACCCCGGCATCGGCGATCTCATCTACGACGGTGATCGCGAGATCCCGAGGCACATCAACATCTACGTGAACAACCAGGAAATCCACGACCTGAACGGCACCGCCACCGAAGTGGCGGACGGCGATCAGGTCGCGGTCATTCCAGCACTAGCCGGAGGTTCGCAATGACTAACAGCAACGGCACCAGCAACAGTGCCGCTCCCGCTTCGGGCGCGCTCGCGCCGGAAGAGGTGATGCGCTACTCGCGGCACATCATCATGCCGCAGGTCGGTTCCGAGGGTCAGCGCAAGCTCCGCGATGCCAGCGTCCTCGTCGTCGGCGCCGGCGGCCTCGGTGGCCCCGTCGCCCTCTACCTCGCGCTTGCTGGCGTCGGCACCATCGGCATCACCGAATTCGACGTCGTCGACCTCTCCAACCTCCAGCGCCAGATCCTTCACCAGACCGCCGACGTCGATAAGCCGAAGCTCCAGTCGGCCAAGGAATCCCTGCTCGCCTACAACCCCAACGTCACTGTGGTCGAGCACCCGATGCCCATCACCTCCGACAACGCGATGGACATCATTCCCAACTATGACATCGTCGTGAACGGTGCGGACAACTTCGCCACCCGCTACCTTGTCAACGACGCCTGCTACCTCGCGGGCAAGACGCTGGTCGACGGCGCGATCCTGCTCTTCGATGGCCAGCTCACCGTCTACAAGCCCGGCATGGGCTGCTACCGCTGCCTCTACCCGGACCCCCCGCCCCCTGGGCTCGTCCCCAGCTGCGCCGAGGCCGGCGTCCTCGGTGCCATCACCGGCATCGTCGGCTCCATGCAGGCCACCGAGGTCTTCAAGCAGATCCTGGACATCGGCGAACCGATGGTGAACCGTCTCCTCCTCATCGACGCCCTGTCGATGCAGTTCCGAGAGATGAAGCTGCGCCGCGACCCGGCGTGCCCGCTCTGCGGCGACAACCCGACCGTCACCGAGCTGATCGACTACGACGCCTTCTGCGGCTCCCCGCCGATCGAAGTACCCGTTCCGGCGGCGGCAGGCGCGTCCAGCTAACCAGCGACGGCAGGAGCATCCACCAGCAAAGACGAAACGAAGCAAGGGCGGCCGGCTGAGGCCGGTCGCCGCATCGCCAGTAGACGTTTGACCGGTCGCGCTCGGTCCGCACCGCCACGGCGGACGGAACCGACGCGTAGCGAGAGGAAGGACCGATGACGATGGCAGTGAAGGTGCAAGTCACCTCGGTGATCCAGAAGGCCGTCGACGGCCAGCGCGAATTCGACGCCGAAGGTGGCACCGTCGCCGAGCTGATCGACAACATCGACACCAGGTACCCGGGCTTCCGAGGCCAGGTCGCCGACGACAGCGGCGAACTCCACCGCTTCGTCAACATCTACCTCAACGACGAAGACATCCGCTTCCTCGGCGGCAAAGACACCCAGGTCTCCGACGGCGACACCATCTCCTTCCTCCCTGCCCTCGCCGGCGGCGCCTAACGGGTCGTGGCACCGGGTCCAACGGACGGTCTCCGCGACGAATGGCCACCCGCCGCGAGACCCCGTCGCGCATCGTGAACAGCGGGTTCGGACTCGAGATCAGGTCGAAATGAACCGACGAACGGCGCGCCGGTCCCGAAGGGAGCCAAGCCGTCCATCGGACGGCGCCGGCAGGCGTGCCGTGAGTCCTTCATTTCGACTTAAGGGCGGGCGGGCGGGCCATCCGAACAGGACGGCTGCGGGCCGTCGGCCCGCGATCCTCTCCTCCGAGGCCCGCGCCGGCCGTGGAGGCGCGAACTAATGCGCTACGAAAGCGTCCTCGACCTCGTCGGCAACACCCCCCTCGTCGAGATCACCAAACTCTCCCCCAACCCCGCCGTCCAGATCTTCGCCAAGCTCGAGGGCCAGAACCCCACCGGCTCCGTCAAAGACCGCATCGCCAAGTTCATGATCGAAGCCGCCGAGGCCGATGGATCCCTCAAGCCCGGCCAGACCATCCTCGAACCCACCTCTGGCAACACCGGCATCGCCCTCGCCCTGATCGCCACCCTCCGCGGCTACCAGCTCAAAGTCGTCATGCCCGACGCCGTCAGCCAGGAACGCATCGAACTCCTCCAGGCCTTCGGCGCCGAAATCATCTACTCCCCGGGCGACCTCGGCACCAACGGATCCGTCGCCATGGCCAAGGAAGTCGCGGCCAAGAACCCCGACTGGTTCACCCCCTTCCAGTACGAGAACGAGAACAACCCCGGCGCCCACTACGCCACCACCGGCCCCGAAATCATCGCCGACCTCCCTGACCTCGACGCCTTCGTCTCTGGCCTCGGTACCGGCGGCACCCTCACCGGCGTCGGCCGCCGCCTCAAGGAGCACAACCCCGCCATCCGCGTCATCGCCGCCGCCCCCCACCCCGGCGACCTCGTCCAGGGTCTCCGCAGCCTCGAAGAGGGGTACATCCCACCCGTTTTCGACGAAACCGTCCTCGACGGCCGCATCGTCGTCGACTCCGAAACCTCTTTCAAAGTCACCAAAGACCTCGCCCAGCAGGTCGGCATCTTCTCCGGCATCTCCAGCGGCGCCGCCGTCCGCGCCGCCCAACGCGCCGCCGAACGCATGGACGCCGGCAAGATCGTCGTCCTCCTCGCCGACGGCGGCTGGAAGTACCTCAGTACCGGCCTCTGGACCCGCGACTACGCCGACATCATCGAAGACGTCGGCGAAAAACTCTGGTGGTAGCCGCCCCGAATCCGGGGTCTGGGAGCCGCTCGATGCTGAAGATCGACCCGAGTTCGGACGACATCCTCACCAACCGTGAAGAGTCCGATCTGGGCGTGTGGACGCAGCTCGATTGGAGGCCGAGGGGGCTCGCCGGGCTCGTCGAGTCGATCTCCCTGTTCGACGGGAGCCTCAACCGGCAGCGCGAGCGTCACTACCCGACCGGCGAGCTCGACCTGATCCTGCAGCTCGACGGAGGGTGCGAGCCTTTCCGTCTCATTGACGGCCAGAGGGCCACGGCGTTTCCGTCGGCGAGCCTCAGCGGCCTCATCGTCAGCCCGGTGGTGGTCGAGGCTCCCGCCCTCCGTTCGCGGGTGGTCGCCGTGCGGCTCCGGCCTGCCGGCGCATTCGCCCTCTTCGGCATTCCGTTGCACGAGCTCACCGGGACCACCGTCAACCTGCATGACGCCATCGGCCCCGAAGCACGTCGCCTCGCCGAGCTGCTCGACGAGGCCGGGTCCGACAAGGCGCGCGTCGAGGCGATGGGGCGATGGATCGCCGATCGGCTCGCCCGACATCCCGGCACCGATCCGCGGGTGAACGCTGCCGTGCGCGAGATCGAGCACGCCGGCGGCGACATGCCGATCGCGCGTCTCCACGCCGCGGTCGACCTGTCCCCGAAGCGCTTCACCCGGCTGTTCGAGGAGCAGGTCGGCGTGAAGCCCAAGCTCTTCTCCCGCATCGTTCGGTTCCGTCGGCTGGCCGCCGCGCTGCGCACTGGGAGCGAACCCTTCAACCAGGCCGCGCTCACCCATGGCTACTACGATCAGTCGCACATGAACGCGGAGTTCAACGCGTTCGCTGGCATGTCTCCGAGCCAGTTTCGGGCGGCCACCCCGTTTCCGGATTCGGCGAGTCTGGCCGACTGACGAGCGACGGTTTTCTCCAAGACGCGAGTCCCCGCCACCGCGACCGTGGGCTCGTAAGGAGGACCGTTCAATGTCCGCATCGAACCTCAAGAGCGTCGTGGGTGTGTTGCCCGTGGATGACCACGCAACGGCCGTCGATTGGTATCGGAAATGGATCGGGCGTGCGCCCGACGTTGAGCCCATCGAGGGTGTCGCAGAGTGGCAGCTGGTTGAGAATGCTTGGATCCAGGTGTCCGCCGACCCCGAAGCCGCCGGCCAGACCACGGTCGTCATCGGCGTCGAGGACATCGACGCCCAGCGCTCAGCATGCGCAGCCGTCGACGTCACTGTGGGCGCCGTAGCCGACTACGGATTCGTCAAGACCGCGGAAGCAGTCGATCCCGCCGGCAACAAGATCCTCTTCGTGCAAGAAGTCCCAGAATGACCGCCGCACGCATCGGCCTCGAGAGCTCCCCGTTCGCGAGATGCGAGCCCGACGACTGCGCTCGTACACCCCGGACACCTCGTTCGGGGCCGTTCGGCCCCGGTGACGGCGCAGCCAATCCACCGCAACAGGAGCTGGCGCCAGGAGCGCCCGACGTTGCGCGTCGACCCGGAGCGACCAGGCCATCACCGTGATGATCGGGCTAAAGGGAACTGAACGTGACGATGTACTACCTGGTTCTACTGAAGGGAGATACGCAGCGCATTTCTAGTGCCATCGACGAGGAGCACGAGACGTTCATCGATGCCCTGATCGCTGAGGGCAGCATTCTCCTGGGTGGCGGGTTCAGCGAGTCCGAGCCTTACTTCGGTGGCTATCTGCTCTTCTGTTCCAGCTTCGAGGAAGCAAAGCAGAAAGCCGAGGCTGACC
Organism: Dehalococcoidia bacterium; assembly: GCA_028279505.1. Lineage (GTDB taxonomy): Bacteria > Chloroflexota > Dehalococcoidia > UBA2979 > UBA2979 > UBA6627. The sequence goes on along the minus strand of JANQNP010000116.1, from coordinate 34,473 downwards.
CCTACCTCAAGAGCAAGGCTGCAGAAGCAGAAATCAGAACCTGGGAATTGGTTGGCATCGACCTGAACGCTGTGAACCAAGACCTGGTCGTGGGCGAAGGAGCCGACGCGGTCAAGCGCCGGTGACGAGTACCCGTTCAAGCCGAGGCCGATAGGCGAAATGAGGAACCTGTGCCAAACCTATGTCGGTACTCGTCCTAAGAATGAGCGTTGGCGACCCAGCGTGGGGCTGGCGCCGACCAGGCAATCAAGACCCGTCGGCCCTCCGACGGCGATGGAGAGCTGGCGCTCGTTCGCGAACGCGAGCGGACCTGAGGGCGCTCAACACCGGAGAGCCCCCGGCTTCGAGGGTCAAGGGGACACCCCCTCGCGCAGCGCGCGACCAGAGTAAGAGCCCCCGTCCGGGCGAAGCCCCAAGCGAGGGTGTCGGGCGCGAGTGCCCCGAGGACGATCACGTCCGCGAAGATCGTTCGCAGCACAGAAGTTTGTCGTCACCTCGCGAGCGGCAAGACTTTCCCCCTTGAGCGGCTCCCGTCTCCGACGGATGGCCTAGCGGTACCGGAACTCCCGACTTACAAGACGCAACCAGCAGACTCATGCCCCGCACCGTCACGCCACAGACGTATTCGCGGCCACCGAGGTCGGCAGCGGCCTCCCGGCTCACCGCTTGGAGGGGTCACGGGGACACCCTGTCCCCGTGCGGGGGTGTCGGGGGCGAGTGCCCCCGACGACGATCACGTCCACCGAGTCCGCTCGCAGCGAACGCGCCAGCCGCCGCCTCGCAAGCGCACAGACTCTTCCCCCGGAGCGGGCCCGACCTCCGAAGGTTGGCCGAGCGGTACCAGAACTCCCGACTCCAAGCCGCAACCACCAGACTCATGCCCCACACCGTCACGCCGCAGACGTATTCGCGGCCACCGAGGCCGGCAGCGGCCTCCCGGCTCACCGCTTGGAGGGGTCCTGGGGACACCCCCTCGCGCAGCGCGCGACCGAAGTAAGAGCCCCCGGGCGAAGCCCCAAGCGGGGGTGTCGGGGGCGAGTGCCCCCGACGACGATCACGTCCACGATGGTCGCTCGCAGCGCACCAGCTCGCCGCCTCCTCGCAAGCGCGCAAACCCGCTCCTCAGCGAAGCCTCAGAACCCGCCACCGCCCGCAGGGCAATCGAAAGAACCAGGAACCCAGGCGATCCGGGGAGGGGGATGTCGGGGGGGCTACGCCCCCGACGACTACGCCCTCACCTGTTCCATCACCGCCAACACCCGCCCATCCGGGTCCTCGAAGAACGCCATCCACTCCTCGGTCCCGTCCTCGTGACGGTGAATCATGTGCGGCGCGTGCGTGAACTCCACCCCACGTTGCTGCAACTCCTCGTACGCCGACGCGATATCGGACACCCGCAGGTACAACACCGACTCTCCGGCCGGCAGCTCACTCTCCTCCGTCAGGAACAGCCGCGTCCCATCGAGGTCAAAGAACGCCATCCCAGGGAACGAATACAGGTGCCGCAGCCCTAGCACCTCCCCGTAGAACGCCGTCGACGCCTCGACGTCCGACACGCTCCGAGAGATCTGACCGACCGCCCCAAGCTGGAGTGCTTCACCCATCTGTTCTCCCCGCCTCGCCAGCGCGCTGTCCTTCGGCGCCCGAAACCACTGTTGGAGCGCGCGCTTGTTCGCCAATCCCAGCTTCGCGAGCGAGTTGGCGACGTGATACTTCACCGCATCGACGCTCACGCCGCGAGCCGAGGCGATCTCCCGGTTCGTCCGCCCGTGCTGGGCGGCGTGCACCACCCGCCACTCTGTTGGCGTCAGAATGTCGTCGTGTCGGGGCCGCCCCCGAGGTCGACCACTCGTCATCGGCCGCACCCTACCGCGCGCCACCGCGAATTACCCTCCCCGCTCGCTCGCCGCCACCGCGGCGAATTTCACCTCGGGGGTGGCATCAGCGCTCATCAGGAGTAAGCTCCCACGTCGTACGACAGCCCATTCACGACACGAACGTCGCGACAGCTTTGAGAGGTGAATGGTGGCTCCGTTGAACCACATCTTCCGCGCGAACGCCCGGTTCGCCGAGCACTTTGGTGGCGCCGCCGTCGCCGCCGCTCCGGCCAGGCACGTCACCGTCCTCACCTGTATGGACGCCCGCATCGACGACCTCCACGCCTTCGGCCTCGAGGTCGGTGACGCCCACATCCTCCGCAACGCCGGTGGCCGCGTCACCGACGACGTGATCCGCTCCCTCATCCTCTCCACCGACCAGCTCGGCAGCCGCCACGTCGGCGTCATCCACCACACCCGTTGCGGCCTCGCCGCCCCCTCCAACGACGCCATCCGTCGCCAGATCGAAGCGTCGCGCCCCGTTGACCTCACAGGCGTCGACTTCGACCCCTTCGAGGACGTCGAAGCCTCCGTGCGCGAAGACCTCGCCCGCCTCCGCGCCTGCAAACTCCTCCGCCCCGACCTCGAGTTCGCCGGCTTCGTCTACGACGTCGAGAGCGGCCGCCTCAGTCGCGTCGACCCCGCGGAGTAGCCTCGACACGACGAGCCCCGGTCCGGGAAGGACCCGACCCGCGGCGCAGCCCTCACCGACGGAGCGACTCCCACCCGTGCCCGACACCCCACCCTCCAGGAACGCCCCCTACATCGAGGAGTTCCGCGCCAACGAAGGCCGCCTCGGCGGCAACTTCGAAGGCGTCCCCGTCCTCCTCCTCCACGTCCAGAGCGCCGACGGCGACCCGGTCATCGTCCCGCTCACCTGCCAGCCCCTCGATGGCGCCTGGGCCATCTTCGCCTCGAAGGGCGGCGCCACCACCGAGCCCGCCTGGCTCCGCACCCTCCTCGCGAACCCGGACACAACCATCGAATTCGGCCCCGACACCATCCCCGTCTGGGCCCGCCTCACCACCGGCTCCGAGCGCGACGAGATCTGGACCCGCCAGAAGACCCTCATGCCCGCCTTCGCCGCCTACGAGCGCACCGCGGACCGCACCATCCCCGTCATCCTCCTCGAGCCACGCGAGCCCTCCGCCTAGCCCCATACCGCCCGGCCCCCGAACTCCACGCCAGCGCATGGCGAGGCACGCTAACCAATGGTAAGTTGATCATGTTTGAACTCATCGACCAGCCCAAGGATCCGAAGTGACCAACGAGATCGACGTCAACGAAATGAACCGCCACATCATCGCTGAGTTCCGCGAGAACGCCGGCAAGGTCGGCGGCCCCTTCGAGGGCGTCCCGATGGTGCTCCTCCACACCATCGGCGCGAAGTCCGGCGCGGAGCGCATCAACCCCCTGGTCTGCCAGCCGCTCGACGACGGCTGGGCCATCTTCGCCTCGAAAGGCGGCGCGCCGACCAACCCGGACTGGTACCACAATCTCGTCGCCAACAGCGACGTCTCCATCGAGTACGGCGCCGAGACCATCGACGTCACCGCCCGCACCGCCGAAGGCGAAGAGCACGACCGCATCTGGGCCTCCCAGAAGGCCGCCGCCCCCCAGTTCGCCGAGTACGAGAAGACGGCCCAGGGCCGAGTAATCCCCGTCGTCATCCTCGAACGGCGCTAGGCAATCGCAGCAGGGGAGCCGTGCTGAAATGACCACCGATGCGAACGACCCAAACGAGCTGAACCGTCAGCTGATCGCCGAGTTCCGCGAGAACGGCGGCGAAATCGGCGGGATGCTCGAAGGCGTCCGCGTCCTGCTGTTGCACACGGTCGGCGCGAAGTCGGGCGCGGCGCGCGTCAACCCGCTCCGCTATCGGCTGGTCGACGGCGACGGTGAACCGCGCTGGGCGGTCTTCGGCTCGGGTGGCGGTCCGCGCCACCCGGCCTGGTACCACAATCTCCTCGCGAACCCGGAAGTCACGATCGAGGTCGGGACGGAGACCATCCCCGTCACCGCCCGCGTCGCCGACCCGACCGAGCGCGACCCGATCTGGGCCGCCCAGAAGGCGGACGCTCCGCTCTACGAGGAGTTCGAGGCCGCCGCGGGCACCCGGACGATCCCAGTCGTGATCCTTGAGCGCCGCTGAGGCGAATCCACTCCGCCGCGACGGATCGCCTGGAGGCGCGAAGCGTCAACGAGGGGTCGAAGACCCCTCGCGCGCGGCGCGAGCCGCCTGGAGGGCGGCGATCTTCGGGTTGTCCCAGCTCACGAGCCGGTCGGGTGTGAACACCACCCACCGGTTCGCGTCTCCGCTGGCGGTCGACTCGTTCCGCCGAGGTGCTGCGTCCGGTTCCCCGTGCCCGCCGGCGTACTTCGCCCCGATCAGCATGCGCGCCTCCTCGAGATCCGGGTCGGCCGCCTCCGCGGCTGCGTCCTCGAGGACCTGCGCCGTGCCCTGGAACATCGCGCCGACCAGCTCCGGGAAGCGCTCGTTCTGGTCGACCAGCACGGTCGCGGTCGAGTTGCGGCGCAGGTTCACGACCTTCTGGCCACGCCCCGTGAAATAGATCTTCCCGTTCACCCAGCCGAACCACATCGGCGTGAGGTTGATGCGCCCGTCGCCACCGACGGTCGCGATTCGCATGTTCCAGCTCGACGTCATCAGCTCGTCGAGCTCCTCCTCAGTCAGCGCGAGCTTCCTCGAGATCCGGGCCACCGCGGCCTCCTCGTCCATGCGCCCGCTGGTGGGCACGGCGCCAGCATAGACGCGCGTATGCTCCGTTCGGCACCCACGAGGAGACACCCATGGCCACCGGCGACACCAAAATCATCGAGCTCGCGACCGGCGTCTACGCCCGCCTCCACGAGGGTCTGACCAACGCCGGCATCATCGTCGGCGACGACGGCGTCCTGCTGATTGACTCGCTGCGCGTGCCCTCGTTCGGCCGCGACCTGATCGCGGACGTCAAGGAGCTCACCGACAAGCCGATCCGTTACGTCGTGGACACCCACTCGCACTGGGACCACAGCTGGGGCAACGAGGAGTTCCCGGACTCCACCATCATTGGCCACGCCAACGCCCGCGCCGAGATGCTCGACGTCGAGGCCCAGCGCTGGTGGCTCGACCGCGTCGTCTCCGCCAACGACGCCTGGTCCGAGGAGGCGAAGACGGTCACGATCACGCCGCCAGATCTGACCTTTGAGGACCAAATGTCGCTCTACTTCGGCGGCCGCCAGATCGACCTGCTCTACTTCGGCCGTGCCCACACCAGCGGCGACATCTTCATCCACCTGCCGGACGACGGCCTCCTCTTCACTGGCGACGTTGCGCAGGACGGCGGCGTGCCGTTCATGCAGGACGGCTACCTCAAGGACTGGGTCGCGACCGACAACCGCCTCGCCGAGGTGCCCTGTGAGCAGTTCATGGCCGGCCACGGTCCGGTCGGCGAACCGGCCGCGCTCGGCGAGGCCCGCGACTTCATCGTCGCCCTGGTCGACGGCGTCGAGGCCGGCATCGCCGACGGCCGCGACCGCGACACGACCGCCGCCGACGTCACCGCCTCCATGAGCGAGCGTTTCGGCGGCTGGCGCGGCTTCGAGCGCGTCGAGGAGAGCGCCGCCTACGCCTACGACCAGATCAAGGTTGGCTAGCGCACCTCGCCAGTGTCTTCGGCGACCGAGGATCGGCGCAGCTTCCGCAGGCCGACGCGCAGACTGTGCCTCCGGTCGGGTAGCGGATGCGCGGATCACGCTTCGCTGCCACCCTGAACGCTCGACTAGCTCAACAACGGAAAGGCCCGTTGATGCCTCGGATCTCCCGCGCGCTCGTGGACGAGATGGTCGCCCACGCGCGCGACGACCTCCCGAACGAGGCCTGCGGCCAGATCAACGGCCGCGACGGCGAGGCGGTTAGCGCCCATCGCGTGAAGAACGTGGAGGCGAGTCCCTATCGCTACTCGATGGACCCGCTTGCGATGCTGAAGCTCGAGAATGCACGCGATGAGAGTGGCGAGACGCTGTTCGCGATCTACCACTCGCACGTCGCCTCCGAGGCCTACCCGTCGCCCACGGACGTGCGCCAGGCCTTCTTCCCGCCCGGCGAGGTCGAGCGCGATCCGATGTACCCGGACGCCTACTACATCCTCGTCTCACTGAAGTACGACCCGCCGCACGTCCGCGCGTTCCACATCCGCACCGGCGGTGAGATCGAGGAGGAGCCGCTCGAAGTGGTGGAGCCGTCATGACCAATGACGCCGACCCGGCAGCCGACAGTCCGGACAGCCCGTTCGCGCAGTTTATTGGGCTCGATCATGGTGAGGCCAACCATGATCATGCGAGCAGCCGGCTGGTGACGCAGCCGCATCACCTGAACCCGACCGGGGCGATCCATGGCGGGGCGTTGATCTCGCTGGCGGACAATGTGGCGACGAGGATGGCGGGGATTGCGCAGGCGGGTGGGCCGAACGAGGGGAAGTTCATGTCGGGGATCGACCTGCATGCGACGTTCCTCTCGAACCAGCTGGGCGGGACCGTGACGGCGACGGCGCGCGTGGTCCGCGCGGGGCGGCGGGTCACGGTGATCCGGACTCAGGTCACCGGTGACAACGACAAGCTGCTGCTCGAGCTGACGACGACCCACATTCCGACGTGACGAGCGGCGCCTTCGTCCCCCAGCCGCCGCCCACCCAGATCGGCGATCGCACGTTCGACTGGGGCGTCCGCACCTATGTGATGGGGATCGTCAACGTCGCTCCGGACTCGTTCTCTGGGGACGGCATCATCGATCCGGGGCGGGCAGGGGAGCTGGCGCTTCGCCACGTCGAGACGGGGGCGGATCTCGTCGACATCGGCGCGGAGTCGACGCGGCCCGATCACGAGCCGATCGATGCGGCCGAGGAGTGGCGGCGGCTCGAGCATTCGCTGATGGCGGTGCGGCGCATGGTCGATGTGCCGGTGACGGTCGACACGAGCAAGGCGGAGGTCGCTGAGCGCGCCCTCCACGCCGGCGCGGACGCCCTCAACGACGTGCGGGGTCTCCGAGGCGACCCGAACCTGGCTGACGTGCTCGCCGCCTCGGGGAAGCCGGCGATCCTGATGCACAACCAGCGCGGCCGGGACTTCGGCGGCGACGTGATCGGCGACATCGAGGCGGGTCTGACGATCAGCCTCGAGCTGGCGCTCCGCGCGGGCGCCGCCGAGGACCGGCTGATCGTCGACCCCGGCTTCGGCTTCGGGTGGGGGCCGGTGCAGAACCTGGAGATGCTGCGCCGGCTCGGCGAGCTGCGGTCGCTCGGCCGGCCGCTGCTGATCGGCACGTCGAGGAAGTCGACGATTGGTCACGTGCTCGATCGCACCGCGAACGAGCGGCAGTGGGGCACCGCCGCCACGCTTGCCCTCGCGGTGGCTCAGGGCGTCGACATCGTCCGCGTTCACGACGTCGACGAGATGCGCCAGGTCGTGCAGATGGCGGACGCGGTGGTCCGCGGCTGGCACCCGGCCGAGCAGCAGTGAGCAGCGATCGAGGTCGCTCGGACTCCGCTGCTTCGCGGCCGTTGCGGCGCGTCTACCTCGGGCTCGGCAGCAACCTCGGGAATCGCGTCGCTCACCTCGTCGATGCGCTCGACGCCCTCGATGCGGGGGGAGTCACGATCGAGGCGGTGAGCGCGCTCTACGAGACGCCGCCGTGGGGCGTGACGGACCAGCCGGCGTTCCTCAACGCGGCAGCGCGTGGGCACACGTCGCTGGAGGCGAGCGCGATCCTCGGGCTGGCGAAGCACATCGAAGCGGCCGCCGGCCGCGACTTCGACGCGCCGCGCTGGACCGCGCGCCCGATCGACATCGACATCCTGCTGCTCGAGGACGAGACCGTCGCCTCCGAGGAGCTGAGCGTGCCGCACGCGCTGCTGCACGAGCGCGGCTTCGTCCTCGTCCCCCTCGCCGACGTCGCCGCGGAGGTGCGGCACCCGACGCGAGGCGAGACGGTGGCCGAACTGCTGCGGGCGCTGCCCGAGGCGGAGCGCACGGGCGTGACCGAGGTGGAGGCGGCGGGTTGGTACCGGCCGGGCTAACGGCTCCCGCGCCTAGGCGCCCGGGGTGTCTTCGACGTTGAAGTCTTCGGGGTCGTCCCAGTTGGTCGTTGCCATCGTGTAGCCGACCCAGAACGCCATTCCGGCGGCGGCGACCAGGCCCGCGAACACCGGGATCGCCAGCACGGCGTAGGACCGCTTCGCGGCACCCATCAGGAACAGCAGCACCGACAGCGCCGCTCCAGCCATCAGGGCGCGCCCGGCCTGCCGTGTCTGGTCCTGGGTCATCAGGACGCGTCTCCCGACTTCTGCACCATCAGGATGCGTCTTCCGACGCTGGTACCCCGTCGATCGCCTCGCGCAGGTCCGGCGGCAGCAGGTTCGGGATCCCGTCCTCGATCGGGTAGACGCGGCCTTCCTCGGAGGTGAGGGTGCCGGTGATCACCTCGCCGTTCTCTTCCGAGGTGACCTCGAGCGTCAGCGCGCTCTTCGTCACCGGGCACACGAGGATGTCCATCAGGTCGCGGCGCATCGGGCCCTCGAGTCTTTCGCGCCGGCACCGTGCGCGGCGGGGCAGCGATCATAGGGAGCCCTCACCGACACGAGCAACGCGAGCGCGGTGCGCCCGCCGCCGGCTCGTCTCCCTCCCGCGGAGACCGCCACTCCGTGTCGCGCTAGACTCGGCCCGCTCCCGATCCGACGGAACACCTGACCTCAGGGGTGCGATGCCGTCCGACGCCGACCAGACGCCCTCGTCGCCGCCCGATCCGGAGGGCGATCCACCTCCCGAGGCGAGCTACACCATCCCGCTGCACCGCGCTATTGCCCACGTCTCGCCCGAGGCGATCGCGGTCAAGCAGTCGCGGGCCGGGCTCGTCGGGCCGCTGATCGAGATCGCGCTGACTCTGGCGGTCGTGTGGGCGATCGTCGCCTTCATCAACACGCTGCCGCTCTTCGTTCTCTTCGTCCTGCTGGTCCTGCTGATCGTGCTCGGGCCGCTCGGCGTGATTGGCCTCGTGAACAACCTCGCGGGTACGAGCTTCTTGATGGAGCGCGCCAAGTACTCCGCTCGCTGGCAGCAGGGACTGCTCGGGATGGGGATCGGGACCTACGAACTCGTCCCGTTCAACCGCATCCAGCGCTTCGAGGTCATGACGGACTACGACGACGTGCTCGCCTCCGGGATCGAGCAGGACGTCGTCCACTGGGAGGTGATCCTGATCAAGGACAACGACCGAGAGCTGACGGTCGGCAGCGTTGTAGCCGCGCGGGTCCTTGCCCTCGAGGCGGGCGAGCGTGCGAACGACCTCGCCGAAGCGCTGGCGGCGATGTCCGAGGCGCACGTCGTGCTCGCGGACCTCGAGGGCATCGATGATCCCGAGGCGGATCTCTACGAGGACGATGACGACCTCGAGGGCGCCGATCCCGAGAACGAGGATCGCGAGGGCCCCGATCGCGAGGACTGAGACGTCGAGGACCAAGCGACCGTTGTCGATCGGTAGGATGCGGACGAGCAGTCCGAGTGGAGGAGCAGCCATGGACCGAGCAATGGAGCTGATGCGGGACGCTCGGACCATCGCCGTCGTCGGCGTCTCCTCGAAGCCGGATCGCCCCTCGCACGACGTTGCCCGCTACCTCCAGCAGCAGGGGTACGTGGTCTACATGGTGAATCCGCGGGAGACGGAGGTCCTCGGGCAGCCGGTCTACGATTCCGTTCAGGATCTGCCGGAGCCGGTCGACATCGTCGACATCTTCCGTCGTTCTCCAGACGTCCCTCCGGTCGTCGACGACGCGATCGCCGCCGGGGCGGGCACCGTCTGGATGCAGCTCGAGATCACGCACGAAGAGGCCGCCGCGCAGGCGCGCGCCGCCGGCCTCGAAGTCGTGATGGACAAGTGCACGAAGATCGAGCATCGGAACTTGCCGTAGACGACGGCGCGGCGTCGGTGCAGAGCCACGTCAACACCCGTGTTACGCTATCTGCCTAGCGGGACCTGCCACCAAAAGGCGCTCGGTTGACACATAGCCTTCGCGAGAAGTGCGGCGTGTTCGGCGTTTTCGCCCCCAGCGAAGACGTAGCTCGACTCACCTTCTTCGGTCTCCACGCTCTTCAACACCGCGGTCAGGAATCAGCCGGCATCGCGACCAGCGACGGCGAGCGGATCCGCATCTTCGCGGAGATGGGCCTCGTCACCCAGATCTTCGACGAGCGCGCCCTCGCCGGCCTGCCCGGCACCCACGCGATCGGGCACACCCGCTACTCCACCAGTGGGTCCAGCCACCTGCAGAATGCGCAGCCGTTCCTCGTCAAGGGGCCGCACGGCCCGATCGCCGTCGCGCACAACGGCAACATCGTGAACGCCGAGCTGCTGCGCGAGGGGCTGGAAGCCGAGGGCGTCACCTTCGAGGCCTCCAGCGACACCGAGGTGATCGCTCGCCTGCTGGTCAACGCCACCGGCGAGACCTGGGAGCAGCGCTTCGCCCAGCTCATGCGCCGCGCCACCGGCGCCTTCTCGCTCACCGTCCTGGCGCCCGAGGGCGTCTTCGCCGCTCGCGACCCGATGGGCGTCCGGCCGCTGTGCATCGGCGAACTCGACGGCGGCTACGTCTTCGCCTCCGAGACCTGCGCGCTGGACCACCTCGGCGCGCGCTTCGTGCGCGAGGTCGAGCCCGGCGAAGTGGTGATGGCCGACGGGGATGGGCTGACCTCGTGGTTCCCGGCCGGCCGGCGTGACCTCAACGTCGTCAGCCCGCAGCGCCTGTGCCTGCTCGAGTTCATCTACTTCGCTCGCCCCGATTCGCACATGGGCGGCGAGTTGCTCCACCCGGCGCGCATGCGGATGGGCGCGGCGCTGGCGCGGGAACATCCCGTCGAGGCCGATCTCGTCATCGGTGTGCCGGACTCGGCGACCGCGGCGGCGATCGGCTACTCGCAGGAGTCCGGGATCCAGTACGCCGAGGGCCTGATGAAGAATCGCTACGTCGGGCGGACCTTTATCCAGCCCGACCAGCGCCTCCGCGAGCAGGGCGTCCAGCTCAAGTTCAACCCGCTCGTCGAGGTGATCGAGGGCAAGCGCCTCGTCGTCGTCGACGACTCGATCGTCCGAGGCACGACCACCCCGCGCGTGGTGAAGATGCTGCGCGACGCGGGCGCCCGCGAGGTGCACCTGCGGATCACGTCGCCCCCGATCCTCCACCCCTGCTTCTACGGCGTGGACATGGCCTCGCGTGGCGAGCTGATCGCCGCGCACAACAGCCTCGAGGAGATTCGCCAGCACGTTGGCGCCGACTCGCTGCAGTACCTCTCCGTCGAGTCGACCGTCGCCGCGACCAACCTCGTCGATGGCTCGCATTGCACGGCCTGCTTCACCGGCGAGTACCCCGGCGAAGTCCCGCTCCAGCTCGACAAGCTCGCGCTCGAGGTCAGCGACCTCGACGAGGCGCGGGACCGCCACGCCCTCCCCGTGCTCGAGCGCATCGAGGTCTGACCGGCGGGCGATGACGAGGCGACTGTTGCCAGACGCCGGTCCCTCGTACGCTCGCGCATCCGAACCGCACCCTCCCCACGGGAGCGCCGCATGACCGGATCGCCGACCCCTCCGTTGCGCTACGTCGACGCCGGCGTGGACGTGGACGCCGCCGACGCGACGGTGCGCCGATTCGCGGCGATCGCCAAGCAGACGCGGCGCCCCGAGGTGCTCTCCGGTGTCGGGCCGTTCGCGGGCATGTTCCGCGTGCCCGAGGGCTACCGGGACCCGGTCCTGGTGGCGAGCGCGGACGGCGTCGGGACGAAGCTGCTGGTCGCCGCGGCGCTCGACCGCTACGACACGATCGGCGCCGACCTGGTGAACCACTCCGTCAACGACATCCTCACCACCGGGGCGCAGCCGCTGTTCTTCCTCGACTACCTCGCCACCGCCGACCTGTCGCAGGACCGGCGGGTGGAGATCGTGCAGGGGATCGGCGACGCCTGCGTGGAGCAGAACGTCGCGCTCCTCGGCGGCGAGACCGCCGACATGCCCGACGTCTACCGATCCGGCGACTTCGACCTGGCCGCGTTCATCGTCGGCGTGGTCGAGCGCGACCGGGCGATCGACGGTTCGCGGCTCACCGCGGGCGACGTGCTCGTCGCGCTGCCCTCGGGCGGTCTCCAGACGAACGGGTACTCGCTCGTCCGCGAGATCTGGGCGCTGGGCAAGGGCCTCGGGGCGGAACACGACCGCGAGGCGCTGAACACCCACTACGAGGAGCTGGGCGGCACGCTGGGCGACGCGCTGCTGGCGGTGCACCCGGCCTTCGTCGCGGAGCTGACGCCTCACCTCGACGCGATCCACGGGATCGCCCACATCACCGGCGGCGGCATTCCCGGCAACCTCTCGCGGTTGTTCACCGGCGTGGCTGCCCACCTCGGCGCCCGCATCGACCTCGAGAGCTGGGAGACGCCGGCGATCTTCGATCTGATCCAGCGCACGGGCGGCGTCGAGGACGCCGAGATGTACCGCGCGTTCAACATGGGCGCGGGGATCATCGTCGCGCTCGCGGAGCCGGACGCGGTGGCGCTCCTCGAGGCCCAGCCGACCGGCTGGCGGATCGGTGAGGTCGTCGCCCGCGCCGAGGACGGTCCCACCGTGACCGGCCTGCCCGACTAGCCACCCGACCAACGGCCCGACTGAAAGGACCCAACTGTGCGCGCGATCCTCGCGGTCTACGACAAGCGCGACATCGTCGACTTCGCCCGAGGCCTGCATGACCTCGGATGGGAGCTGATCGGCACGGGTGGAACCGCCCGCACCGTCGCCGAGGCCGGCCTGCCGATCACGGAGGTCGCCGACCTCACGGGCAGCCCGGAGATGCTGGGCGGCCGCGTCAAGACGCTCCACCCGACGGTGCACGGCGGCATCCTCTACCGCCGCGGTCACGCCGAAGACGAGGCCGAGGTCGCGCAGTACGAGGTCCCGTCGATCGACCTCGTTGCCGGCAACCTCTATCCGTTCATCGAGACGGTGACCAGTGGTGCCCCCGACCTCGGCGAGGCGCTCGAGCAGATCGACATCGGCGGGCCGACGATGATCCGTGCCGCTGCGAAGAACCACCCGTGGGTGCTCCCGGTCGTCAGCCCGGACGACTACCCCGCGATCCTCGAGGCGCTGCGCGACGCCGGCGGCCCGGATGGGGTGTCGCAGGAGCTCCGCAAGCGGCTCGCGGCGAAGGCGTTCCAGCACGTCGCCCACTACGACACCGCCGTCGCGGAGTACCTCCGGGGCGACGACGACCCGTTCCCGGCGCAGCTCACCACCGCCGCCACGCTCGTCCAGCAGAACCGCTACGGCGAGAACCCACACCAGCGGGGCGCCTTCTACCGGCTGGACTCCGTGCGCACGCCGGCTGAGGGCATCGGCGCCTTCGAGCAGCACCACGGCAAGGCGATGTCGTACGTCAACTTCCTCGATGCCGATGCGGCCTACAACCTCGTGACCGACTTCGAGACGCCGGCGATCGCGATCATCAAGCACACGAACGCCGCCTGTTTCGCGACGTCCGACGCTCCCGGGGCCACAGTCACGGCGCTGTACGAGCGCGCGCTGACCGAAGGCGACTTCGTCTCCGCCTACGGTGGCATCGTCGCGACGAACCGGACCGTCGACCTGGCGTTCGCCACCTCGCTGCGTGACTTCCGTAGCCCCGAGACCGGGGCGCGCATGTTCTACGAGATCGTGGTGGCGCCGGGGTACGACGACGACGCGCTGGAGCACCTGAAGAAGAAGTCCAAGGACCTCCGCATCCTGACCGCCCCGGTCGGCGATCCTCGTGCGGTTCGCACCGAGGTCCGCGCGCTGCGCGGCGCGCTGCTCGTCCAGGACAGCGACGTCTCCGACGACCAACAGTTCGATCTGGTCAGCGAGCGGGCCCTGACAGCCGGCGAGGAGTCGGACATGCGCGCCGGCTGGATCGTGTCGAAGCACATCAAGTCCAACGCGGTGGTCTTCGTGAAGGACGGGGTGCTGATCGGGATGGGCGCCGGCCAGCCGAATCGCGTGGGCAGCGCCAAGCTCTGCGCCGAGCAGGCCGGCGAGGCTGCTCGCGGCGCGGTCGCGGCGACGGATGCCCTCATTCCGTTCCCGGACACGGTCACGGTCTGCGCCGAGGCCGGGTGCACGGTCGTGGTCCACACGGGCGGGTCGATCCGCGACGACGAGGTGGTCGCCGCCGCGAACGACCTCGGCGTGTCGCTTGTCACCACGGGGGTGCGGCACTTCCGCCACTAGGCGAGGGTCGCATTCGCTCTCGATCGGTTCGGGTCGCGCGGCCGGCGGCGCTCTCGGAGCGGTCGGGCTAACCTCGGAGGCCGGCGCGACGCCGTCGCGCGCCCTCGTCGGAGACGATCCCCGCCATGGCCTCAATTGACCTCGTCATTCCCTGTTACAACGAGGCGCACGTCGTTGGCGGGAGCGTCGAGCGGACGCTCGCGTTCCTCGAGGGGCACCCGGAGCACAGCTGGCGGATCGTGATCGCCGACAACGCCTCGACGGATCGCACGCTCGAGGTTGCGCGTGGCCTCGAGGCGGGGCATCCGGGTCGGGTGGTTGCCCTGCACATCCCGGTCAAGGGGCGGGGACTGGCGCTGAAGACGGCGTGGATCACCTCGGAGGCGGATGTTTGCGCGTACATGGACGTCGATCTGTCGACCGACCTCCAGCATCTGCCGGCCCTCGTTGATCCGCTGGCGGAGGGTCGGGCTGACCTCGCGTTCGGGACGCGGCTCCATCGCGACTCGCAGACCGAGCGCGGCTGGCGGCGGGAGCTGATCTCGCGCACGTACGTGCAGATCCTCAGATGGGGTGGGGGACTGCGCGTCAGCGACGCGCAGTGCGGCTTCAAGGCGATTCGCACCGACGCCGCTCGCGCGTTGTTGCCCGTCGTGGAGGACACGGGGTTCTTCTTCGACTCGGAGCTGTTGCTCGTTGCTCAGCACAACGGTTATCGGTTCGTGGAGGTCCCGGTGACGTGGGTCGACGATCCGGACAGCCGCGTGAACGTCTGGCGTACAGCGATTGCTGACCTCAAGGGTCTGTGGCGGCTGCGTCGCGGTGGGATCCCGGCCGCGGTGACGGGCCCGACCGCTTCCGCGTAGCACTCGCGTTCACGACATCCCGCGATGGCGGGACGATCGTCACGTTTCGTGATAACCGGACCTATTTCCTTGACCCTACTTGGGCCGGTGGCTAATTTCTCCCTACCTCGCGCGGGCTAGCCGTGCGGGGTGTGTATCTGCGGCGCCGAAACCGCGCCGGTTGGAGGCCAACGTGATCGGTGAAGGCGAAGGGCTCGAACTGCTCGCCGTGTTTATCACCTTCATGCTTGGACTCGGAATCATGGTCGCACTCGGCAAGTGGTGGGAAGCGTAGCCAGCGCGCTGCGTTTTCACGTGCTCATCGGGGAACTGGGGTAGCGGATGGCGACGACGGAGCAGCCGCAGGGCCGATCGCTTGGTGATCGTCTCTATGACGGCGCGTTCAAGAACCGCCTGTGGAAGTCGATCTTCCGTTCGGGCTATCCGAACACTCCGCGCAACCAGATGCTCGCCGTCGCCACCAACGTCTTCCTTCACCTGCACCCCACGCGGATCCACCGCACTCACGTCAAGATCACTCACACGTTCTGTCTCGGTGGACTCTCGTTCTTCCTCTTCCTCGGACTGACGATCACAGGCGTCCTGCTGATGTTCTATTACGTACCGTCCGTTGAACGGGCGTACGGCGACATCCTGGCGCTGGATACGGACGTTCGCTTCGGGAAGCTGATGCGGAACCTGCATCGCTGGATGGCGCACGGCATGGTGTTGACCGTGCTGATGCACATGATGCGCGTCTTCTACACCGGCGCGTACAAGCCGCCGCGTGAGTTCAACTGGGTCGTGGGCGTGGTGCTACTCGTCCTGACGCTGCTGCTCTCGTTCACCGGCTACCTGCTGCCGTGGGACCAGCTGGCGCTGTGGGCGATCACGGTCGGCACGAACATGGTTGGCTCCGCGCCGCTGCTCGGTGAGCCGAACCGCTTCGTCCTCGTTGGTGGGTTCCAGGTCGGCCAGGCCGCGCTCATCCGCTTCTACACGCTGCACGTGATCGGCCTGCCGTTGCTGGCCGCCATCTTCATGACCGTCCACTTCTGGCGAATCCGCCGCGACGGCGGCCTCGCGCGACCGCTCTAGGCGGCCGACGGAGATGACACGCGTGGAGATGACGCAGAACGCGCTCGTTCAGGACAGGGGTGTCCATGGCGGTTGCTGAACAGGCACAGCCCGCTTCGAGAGCCGTCCGCGCACGCCAGCGGCGTGTTCGTGAAGAAGAGCTGCTCGTCTGGCCGGATCTGGTCTTCGTCGAGTTCATATCGGCGGTGTTGTTCCTCGGCCTGCTCGCGATCCTCTCCGTCCTCGTTGACGCGATCCTCCTCGACCAGGCGAACCCCGCGGTGACGCCGAACCCGTCGAAGGCGCCGTGGTACTTCCTGAACCTGCAGGAGCTGCTGCTGCACATGCACCCGGCGCTCGCCGGCGTGATCGTCCCGACCGTCGCGCTGATCGCGCTTGGCGCGATCCCGTACTTCGACACCTCGAACGACTACCAGGGCGAGTGGCTCACCAGCCCGCGCGCGTGGCCGAACCTGGTCGTCGGCGCCGTCGTCGGTACCGTGGGCACTACGCTGCTGATCTTCTACGATGCCTCGTTCCACGTGCGGTTCTACGAGTGGATCGTCAATCCCGGAGAGGATCGGTTCCTACCCGGCCTCTCGGAGGATGGGCAGCCGATCGACAATCCTGACTTCAACGCCTGGCCGGAGTCGCTCAACTGGCTGAAGAGCCTCCGCTCGCTTCAGACCGAGGTGAACTGGCCTACCGAGTTGGAGGCGATCCCGCTCGGATCGAAGGTGCTGCGGACTGACCTGCTCGGGCTGCCCGCGATCGACCTCGATGTGAACTTCCCGGCGATGGTGGTCGAGCAGATCATCCCGGTCGGGGCGATGGTCGGGCTGCCGCTGCTACTTTCGGCGGCCGCGTGGAAGGTTGGGCTCGCTCAGACCCGGCGCGACCACATGATCCTGCAGTTCAGCGGGTTCATTGCCGTCTACGTCATCCTCACCATCATCGGAACCTTCTTCCGGGGAGAAGGTCTCGAGCTGGTGCCGTACACGATCTTCGCGCATCACTAGGACGACCGCCCCGCCGCCGCGCTCCGCGCGGTTGCTGGAGGGAGCATCGAAGTGGCGAACGAGACAGACCAAGCAGAGGCACCGGCGGAGAGCGCCGCGGTGACCGATGCCTGGCGCGAGGCGCTCGCGTCGCGTCGCACTGAACTCGCGGAGCCCGAGGGGGTTCCGACGACGCAGGCTGCTCCGATCGAGCTCGATGTCTCCCGCCGGAACTTTCTGCGGGCATCCTTCTGGACCGGTCTCGGCGTGACGATCGGTGGCGGTGTCGCGCTGTTCCTCGACTACTTCTACCCGCGCAACGTGCGGGGGTTCGGCGGTCCGGTCCCGGCCGGCAACGTCGCCGACTTCCCGCGCGGCGCAGCACCGATCGCGAACGGTGTCGGTCAGTTCTGGATTGCCAACCTCGACCCGGCCGATACGGCCGAGAACGGTTCCGATGGGGCCGAGGGCCTGATGGCACTCTGGCGGAAGTGCCCCCACCTCGGCTGCACGGTGCCGTGGGTGCCCACCGCGGGTGTCGACATCTCGAGTGAGATCGGCTGGTACCAGTGTCCGTGCCACGGATCGACCTACACGAAGTCCGGTATCCGCGTCTTCGGTCCGGCGCCGCGCTCGATGGACACGATGGCGATCGACATCGACGACGCCGGGAACATCACCGTTCAGACCGGTGACATCACTCCCGGCGGCCCTGACAACCCCGAGCGTGCGGTGACGCACCCGTTGCTGCCGACCTAGGCGAGCATCTTGCATAGACATCCGGTCCGCGGAACGGTGAGTGCATGAACACGAGCAAACAGGTCAACGCGATGATCGGGCTCCTCTTCCTGGTGTCCCTGTTCTTCGCCTGGAACGTGCTCATCGAACCGGATCGCCAGGCAACCGCGATCGAGGAGCAGACCGAGCTCTTCGCCGAGCGCGGGGCCGAGATCTTCGTGCAGAACTGTCGCTCCTGTCACGGGATGGAAGGACTTGGTCCTGAGGAGGGCGCGATCGGCGCCAAGCTCAACACGCCGGCGTTCCTGATCCTGGGTGAGGAGAACGCCTTCGGCGTCGATGCGACTGCCGAAGGCGTGGCTGACGGGATCCGGAACTTCCTGGGCGACTCGATCGCCTGCGGCCGCACGAACACGGTGATGCCGCTGTGGTCGGAGCAGTTTGGCGGGTCACTCACTGACCAGCAGATCGACTACCTGGTCACCCTGATCACCGAAGGGCGCTGGGATCTGGTCGTCGAGATCGGCGAGTACGAGGACTCGCACCAAGATCCGCCGGCGACGCGCGAGGACATCATCGTCACGGACGCCAGTACGCTGGCGCCGACCAGCGAGAACTGCGGTCAGTACAACGGGATCACGGCCCGTCCGTTCCGCGAGCGTGACCCGTTCGCGGCCGCTCCGACCCCACCGGATCCGGGTGACACTCCCGAGCCCGGCGAGACGCCGGACAATGGCGGCTCCGAGGAACCGATCGTGCAGGGCATGCCGGTTGGCGACTACTACCTGGCAGCCTGCTCGACTTGCCACGGCGCCGATCGGGCGGGCATCACCGGACTCGGACTGCCGCTGACACCAGATGCGCTGACCGAGGCCGACGACTTCTACATCGATACGATCGTCAACGGTCGCGAGGGCACCGTGATGGCTGCCTATGGTGGTGGAGCGGAGCTCACGCCCGAGGAAGTCCAGGACCTGGTGACCTGGCTGAAGAACAACGAACCGTAGCGCGATGCGCCGATCCGCTCTGGATCGTGAGCGCGGCGCTCACTAGGCTGACCGTTCGACGCACCAGCGTCCGCACTGATTGACGGGGGAAACATGGCAGCGATCACGGGCAAGCGATATCGATGCCCCAGCTGTGGCGCGGAGTTCATCGTGACCCGCGGCGCAGACGAGGGCGAACTGCGCTGCGGCGACGAGCCGCTCGAGCAGCTGTAGGCGCGGGAGGATATCGTCGTGGCCGTTGCACTGGGTAAGCGCTACAAGGACGAGTCGACCGGCATCGAGGTGCTCTGCATCAAGCCGGGCGACTGCAACCTGAACGTGGATGGGCGCGGTATGGAAGAGCTCCAGCCGAAGGTTCTGCCCTCCGCCGACTAATCTGCTCGGGCCGACCGCGTTGACGCGCGGCGCGGCCCTCTCTACGCTCGCTGATGCGCACCGCCGGTGCGCATCGCCATGATCGGCGCCGCATCGACCGACACAGTGGTCGATGACGCGCTGAAGAAGGGTTCCCTGGAGAACGTGGCCGAAGTCACCGTTGGCGAATCCGAATCGCTGGACGCGGCGCTGCGCCGCTTCAACAAGCGCGTGCAGTCTGAGGGGATCCTCACCGCCGCGCGACGGCACGAGTACTACGAGAAGCCGTCAGAGAAGCGCAAGAAGAAGGAAGCGGCCCGACGCCGCAAGCTGCGCAAGTCGATCATCAAGGCGCAGAAGCGGCGCGAGTTCTTCTAGACCGCTCGTCCCGCGTCGCAAGCGTCGCAAGGCCTGATCTTCGCTTTCCTCGCCTCACCAGTCATCAGACGTGCTCGTTGTTCCGGGCGCGTCTCGCCGTGCCTCGTCGCTATGATGAAGGCATCCTCAATCGATCGGAGATGCCGTGAGTAGCACTGCTGAGACGATCCGTGCCGAGATGGTCGCCGCCACGAAGGCGGGCGACCGGTCGCGCCGTGACACGATGCGGCTGCTGATGGCCGCGCTCGAGAACGGACGGATCGACGCGGGACACGACCTCTCCGAGGACGAGTCCATCAAGGTCCTGCAGAAGGAGGCGAAGCAGCGGCGCGACTCGATCGAGGAGTACGAGAAGGGTGGCCGCGACGATCTCGTCGCCGCCGAGCAGCAGGAGCTCGACATGATCGAGGCGTTCCTGCCGCAGCAGCTCGGCGAGGCCGAGGTGCGCGCCCTGATCGAGGAGACGATCGCCGAGGTGGGCGCCTCCGGGCTGGACGACCTGGGGAAGGTCATGGGCCCGTTGATGAAGAAGCTCGACGGCCGCGCCGACGGGCGCGCCGCCAACAGCATCGTTCGCGAGCTGCTCTCCGGCTGATCCGGCGGGTCTGAACCCGTAGCGCATCGCGATGTCCCAGCAAGCCGCCCGTCCCCACCTGCCGCACCTCCCATCCGCCGAGGGACGCCCGGCCGCGCTGTTCTTCGGCGGCCTGCTTGCCGCGCTCCTGTTTGCGGTGCTCTTTCCGTGGTTCCCCGGCGGCCAGATCCTCGATGTCGGGGCGACCGTCGAACGCGACATCCTTGCGCCGCGCGGCGCGAACTACGAGTCCGAGATCCTCACGGCCCAGCTCCAAGAGGAGCGAGCGAGCGAGGTCGCCGAGGTGCTCGTCCTCGACACCGATGTTCGCGACCAGCAGCTCGCGCAGCTGGACGCGATCCTCGCGGAGATCGATGACCTCCGAGGGGACACGGGCCTCTCCGCCTCCGCGCGCGAGACCGCGGTCCGCGCCATTCCCGGCACCGAGCTGTCGCAGCGCGCCGCGGCGACGATCGTTGCGTCCGACTTCGCGCAGTGGCGCACGCTCTCCGACGAGGCGCGGAACGCCCTGGGCAGCACGCTCGCCGGCGCGATCGGGGAGGACGAGGTCGCGTCGGCGCGGAGCCGCGCCGCCGGCCTGCTGTCGCCGGCGCTCGAGGCGGCGCAGATCATCGCGCTGCGCGAGCTGATCGATCCGCTGATCGTCCCGACGCTGACGATCGACAGCGAACGCACGGAGCGCCTCCGTGACGAGGCGCGCCAGAACACGCCGCCGGTCCTCGTCGACTTCTCGCGCGGCGAGATCGTCGTCGAGGAGGGCACGGTCCTCAGCGAGGCCGACGTTGAGGCGCTCGACGAGCTGGAGCTGCGGTCGACCGGGATCGACCCGCAGCAGATCGCCGCGACCGCGGTGATCGCGTTGCTCTCGGGCGCGGCGCTCGTCGGCTATCTGACCGTCGCGCGGCCGGCCTCGGTGCGTGGACCGCGCCGCGTCGTGCTGCTTGGACTGCTGCTGATCGTGCCGGCGGCGACCGCGAAGTTCGCCCTGCCGCTCGTCGCGCCCGACCTCGATCGCCACTTCCTCGCGCACGCGCTGCCGCTGGCCGCCGGGCCGATCGCGGCGGCGGTGCTGCTCGACGTCGGCGTGGCGATCCTGCTGTCGGCGATCCTCGCGGGGATCGTGGTGTTCACGAGCGCCTACGCGCCCGGCCTCGATGCCGGTGGCGCGGCCTCCCAGCTCGAGACGACACGACTGGCCCTCGGAACGATCGCCGGCTCGCTGGCGGGCGTGTTCGTCGCGGCGAACGCCGACCGATTGCAGCGCTTCCTGGCGGCGGGGATCGCCGCGGCGGTGGCCTCCGGACTGGCGGTGCTGCCGATCTGGCTGATCGACTCCGACGCCGGGCTGGTCGACCTCGTGTGGCTTGTCGGGGCCGTCTCGGCCAGCGGGTTGCTGTCGGCGCTGATCGGCGTCGGCGCGTTCGTGTTGCTGAGCCGGCCGTTCGGGATCATCACCCGGGTCGAGCTGATGGAGCTTGCGCAGCTCAGCCAGCCGCTGCTGCGGCGGCTGCAGGACGAGGCGCCCGGCACGTTCCAGCACTCGATCCTGGTCGGCAACCTCGCGGAGCGGGCCGCCGACCGGATCGGCGCGGACCCGTTGCTCGCGCGTGTCGGCGCCTATTACCACGACATCGGCAAGCTCACGGCACCGGGGTTCTTCATCGAGAACACGGGCCCGGACGAGAACCCGCACGAGGGCCTCGATCCGCTCCAGAGCACGCGCGTGATCATGCAGCACGTGACCGGCGGCGTGGAGCTGGCTCGCAAGTCCGGGCTGCCCGAGGTGCTGATCCAGTTCATCGAACAGCACCATGGGAAGCGGCTCGTCAGCTTCTTCTACCGCCGCGCCTCCGAGGTCGATCCGGAGATCGATCCGGACCTGTTCCGCTACCCGGGGCCGCGCCCGCAGTCGCGCGAGGCGGCGCTGGTGATGCTCGCCGACAGCTGCGAAGCGGCGACGCGCGCCAGCGGCGATCGCAGTGCGGAGCGGATTCGCACGATCGTGAGCGACACGTTCCGCGAGCGGATCGAGGAGGGCGAGTTCGATGAGTCGCCGATCTCGCTGCGCGACCTGGGCGTCGTGCGCGAGACGTACGTCTCGACGCTGACCGCGGTGTTCCACCCACGTGTCGAGTACCCGGACCCCACGCCTCGAGAGCTGGAGGCGCGCGGGCGGTCCGGCGCCACGCCGCGTTCGACGAACGGCGCCAGCGGCGCCGCCGACGCGGAGGACTCAGCCGACATCCGGATCGAGCCGCCGGAGCGGCGCCGCGCCGTGACCGTGGACGAGGAACGTCCCTCGCGGGAGCTGAGCGAAGACGACAGCTAGTCCCAGAGCGGGGCCGCCCTCGAGTCGGCCTCGGGGGGCGGGTTGCCAGCGGCACGGGTCGAGCGAACGTGCCGTCGCAGATATCCTCGGTGGACCGACTCCCCTCGACTGGAGGCGCGATGCGCGCGGCGGTTCTCGTCTTCCCGGGCACCTGGAGCGACCGCGACTGCGAGTGGGCGCTGCAACAGGTGGGCGTCGAGTCGCGACGGGTGTGGCACCGCGATGCGGTGCGCTTCGAGCGGGACGAGCTCATCGTGCTGCCGGGGGGCTTCTCCTACGGCGACTATCTCCGCTGCGGGGCGATCGCTCGCTTCTCGCCGGTGATGGAAGCCGTACGCGACCACGCCGCTGCGGGCGGCCTGGTGATCGGCATCTGCAACGGGTTCCAGATCCTCTGCGAGGCGCATCTGCTGCCGGGCGTGTTGATGCGCAACGCGAGCCTGCAGTTCCGCTGCCAGGACGCACTCCTCAAGCCGGAGAGCGCCGGCTCCCCGTTCACGCGCGCCCTCGATCCGGAGCGCCCGCTGCGCGTGCCGGTCTCGCACGGCGAGGGCAACTACTACGCCGACGACGCGACGCTCGACATGCTCGAGGTGGACGGGCGCGTCGCCTTCCGCTACGTGGATGCGGAGGGCCGGGCGACACCGGAGGCGAATCCGAACGGATCGCTGCGGAACATCGCCGGGATCCTCAACGAGGATGGCAACGTCCTCGGGATGATGCCTCACCCGGAGCGAGCGTGTGAGGCGCTCCTCGGGAACGACGACGGCAATGCGATCTGGGAGTCGGCCGTCAGCTCGCTCGTGCCCGCCTAGGCTCCCTCGATCGGCCCAAGCGCCTTGACCAGCGTGATACTGTGCAGTCGCTGCGCGGTTTCGCGTATGGGAGGCAGGCCCTGATGGCTACACAACCCGCGATTGCTGACTACCCGGTCCGCTTCGAGGTGATGTATCCGGAGGGTGAGAACCGGTGGATGATCCTCATCCGCTGGCTCCTCGCGCTCCCCCATCTGATCGTCCTGTACTTCCTCCAGATCATCGCCAGCGTGCTGGTGTTCATCGCCTGGTTCGTGCTGTTGATCACCGCCCGCTACCCGAGCGGGATGTTCAACTTCGTGGCCGGCTATCTCCGCTGGTCGCTGAACGTCACCGTCTATTCGCTGTTCCACAACACCTACCCGCCGTTCAGCCTGAACGAGGACTCGTACGAGCCACTCCTCTTCCAGATCGACGAGCAAGACCACCACAACCGGCTCACCGTGCTCTTGCGACTACTGTTCCTGATCCCGCACGCCATCGTGCTCTCTCTCCTGCAGCTGGTCGCCTTCGTCGTGGGCTTCGTGATGGTGCTCGCCGTTCTCGTGACCGGCCGCTACCCGCGAGGGATGTTCGACTTCCTGGTCGGTGTCGGCCGTTGGTCGGCGCGAGTGAACGCCTACGCGCTGCTGCTGACGGATCGCTTCCCACCGTTCTCGATGCGCTAAGCGCGCGCCGCCGCCGCGGCGCGACTGACCCTCCCGAGGGCCGGTGCTAGCCTGACGGTTCTCCCCGTCAGGCAGGAGCGCCGATGCCCGTCGACGACCACACGCTCGACCAGGTGGCGATGTCGCGCGCCGAGTACGAGCGGCTCCTCGACATGCTCGACCGCGAGCCGACCGAGGTGGAGCTCGGGATCGTGGGCGCGCTCTGGTCCGAGCATTGCGGCTACAAGCACTCGCGGCCGCTGTTCCACCACTTCCCGACCGAGGGCCCGTTCGTCCTCACGAAGGTCGGCGAGGAGAACGCCGGGGCGATCGACCTCGGGGATGGCTGGTGCGCCGTCTTCAAGATGGAGTCGCACAACCACCCGTCCGCGATCGAGCCGTACGAAGGGGCGGCCACCGGCGTCGGCGGGATCCTCCGCGACATCTTCGCGATGGGGATGCGGCCGGTTGCGCTCCTCGATTCATTGCGATTCGGGCCGCTGACCGACCCGACGAACCGGCACCTGTTCAACGGCGTCGTCGCCGGGATCGGCGGGTACGGCAACTGCATTGGCGTCCCGACCGTCGGTGGCGAGGTGCAGTTCGACGAGTCCTACTCGGGGAACCCGCTCGTCAACGCGATGTGCGTCGGGGTAGGGCGGACCGAGCACCTGCTGTCGGCTAGCGCCTCGGGGCCGGGGAACCCGCTCGTCCTCGTTGGGGCCGACACGGGGCGCGACGGGATCCACGGCGCCACGTTCGCCTCGGTGGAACTCGACGAGAACTCGGACGAACGCCGGCCGGCCGTGCAGGTGGGGAACCCGTTCCTCGAGAAGCTGCTGCTCGAGGCGTGCGTCGAGCTGGCGGAGGAGCACGGCGACTGGATCGAGGGGTTGCAGGACCTCGGTGCGGCGGGGCTGACCTCGAGCTCTGTCGAGGCCGCCGAGCGGGCGGGGACGGGGGTCGAGATCGACGTCGCGCTCGTGCCGCGGCGCGAGGAGGGGATGACCCCGTACGAGGTGATGCTCTCCGAGTCGCAGGAGCGGATGCTCGTGATCCCGAAGCGCGAACACCTCGATGAGGTGCTTGCCCTCTTCCGTCGCTGGGAGATTCACGCGGACGTGATCGGGACGGTCACGGACGACGACATGGTCACGATCCGCGACGGCGACGAGGTCGTCGCGCGGATCCCGGTCAACGTGCCCACGGATCCGCCGATGTATCCGCCCGAGGGGGTTCGACCCTCGGAGCTCGATCGCTGGCAGGCTGAGGACCTCGACGCGGTTCCGGACGTTGCTGATCCGACGGGTGCGCTCCTCGAACTGCTCGCCGACACCAACATCGCGAGCCGCCGGTCGATCTACCGGCAGTACGACCACCAGGTGCTGAACAACACCGTGGTGAAGCCGGGTGGCGACGCGGCCGTGCTGCGCGTGAAGGGCTCGACCAAGGGGGTCTCGGTCGCGACGGACTGCAACGGGCGGTTCGTAGCCCTCGAGCCTCGCGTTGGCGCCGCTATCGCGGTGGCCGAGGCGGCTCGCAACGTGGTGGCGACGGGCGCGCGGCCCGCAGCGGTCACCGACTGCCTGAACTTCGGGAACCCCGAGAAGCCCGATGTGGCCTACCAGCTGGAGCAGGCGATCCTCGGGATCTCGGATGCCTGCTCGGCGCTCGGGACGCCGGTCGTCTCCGGCAACGCGTCGCTCTACAACGAGACGCCGAGCGGGCAGGTGCTGCCGACGCCGGGCATCGGGATGCTCGGCGTGATCGATGACGTGCACCGCACGCTGACCGCGACGCCCACCGAGGGGGACACGCTGCTGCTGCTCGGTGCGCCGCTGGCGCAGCCGGCGGCGGCGCTGGCCGGGTCGCAGTACCTGACCGCGACGCTCGGCCGGCTCGCCGGCCGGCCGGCGCTCGACCTTGACCACGAGGCGGCGGTGCAGCGGTTTGTGCTCGACGTGCACGCGGCCGGTCTGCTGAGCGCCGCGCACGACTGCGCGGACGGCGGCCTCGCCGTCGCGGCGGCGGAGATGTGCCTCGCGGCCGGCGCGGGTCTGGACGCCGGCGACGTCGAGCTGGGAACGCGCCTCGATGCCGCGCTCTTCGGCGAGACGCAGTCGCGCTTTCTCGTTGCCGTCAGCGACGCGGCGGCGGTGGCCGACCTCGAAGGCCGGGCCGCAGCGGCGGGCGTGCCGTCCACGCGGCTCGGCACGGTCGGTGGCGAGCGGATGCGCCTCGGGCCGGTCGATCTCGACCTCGAACAGGCTCGCGCCGCCTACGACGGCGGGCTCGAGCGGGCGCTCGCCGGCTAGCCGCCGTGGCGCGCTGGCTCGAGTTCAAGGCGGTCGCGCCGAACCTCGTGGCGCTCGAGGAGCGCGTGCGGGACTTCGACACCGACTTCCTGTACGAGCGGCGCGAGCAGGACACGCACTTCAACTTCCCGGACGGGCTGCTTCTGCTGCGGCAGCTCGAGAACGCACCGGCCGAGCTGATCACCTACCAGCGCAGCGCGTACGAGGGGCTGCAGCTGACCGAGGCGGAGGTTGCCGAGGTGCGCGACGTTCGTGAGGTCAGCGCGATGTTGCGCGGTCGCTTCGGCGTTCGCGTGGAGATCGAGAAGACGCGCAAGACCTTCCAGTGGCGGGCGACCCGGATCCACCTCGATCAGGTCTACCGGCTCGGGATGTTCGTTGAGCTGACCAGCGCGGTCGACGGTCGCGACGAGGCGGAGACGGCGGTCGAACTCCGCGAGGCGCTCGTTCGCCTCGGGATGGAGCATGTCGCCTCGGAGCTGCGCGGCTACGCGGAGCTGATGCTGACGCAGGAGCCGGGCGCGTAGCGTCGCGAGCCGGCGTCGGCACGGGAACCAACGAGGTCGCCGCGGTGTATTGGGGCTGTGATCGGCTGGTTCGCCGATCGCCGAGCGCACCGCGAGATCTCCCATGCACGTTCGCCGGATCCGCCGGGTCAGCGGGCTCCTCTTTCTTCTGGCCGGGGCGGTCGCGATCGGATCGATCGCGAGCGTGTCCGCCGGTGGCGGGCACTGCCGCACGCAGGCGATCACCGATGGGTCGGACGTGCGGGTCGAGGTGACGGGCTTCTGCTACGAGCCCACGGTGCTCCGGGTCGATGCGGGTCAGACGGTCGAGTGGACGAACCGGGACGAGGCGCCGCACACGGTGACCGGGGTCAACAACGCCTGGGGTGACTTCACCCAGTTCGGCGAGGACGAGTCGATCAGCTTCAGTTTCCCGACTGAAGGCGTCTTCCCGTACTTCTGCGCGCTCCACCCCGGCATGCTCGGCACGGTCGTTGTCGGCGACAGCGGCGAGGTCCCGGGCCTCGAGGTGGCAGGCTCCGAGGCAACGACGGTTGCGCCGGCCGATGACGCTATGCGCTTCGTCTGGCTGGCGCGGGTGGTGCTGATCAGCCTGGCGGCGGGCGCGTTCCTCGGGGTGGTTCGTCGCAGCTAGGCATCTGGTCGGCGGATCGCGCACACTGGTCGCATGGCCGTCGCGCTTCCTCGGACGAATCGACTGCCCTCGTGGCGCCGCGCTGGCGCCCGCGGGTGGGCGGCCGTGACCTCGATCGGGGCGCGGTTGAACGGCAGCGCGCTGCCGACGCAGCTCGATGCGGCGGATCGCGCGGAGCTCGAGCGGACGATCTTCGGCTGAGACGACATCGCGCTGGCCGTTGGCCAGATCTATGACCAACACGGCGTGCCGGGCCTCGGGCGGCGGTCGCTGTACTGAGTCGATCCGACGATTAGCAGAACAAATGTTTGACAGGATGCGAACGTTCGTTCTATGCTCTGCGCCGAGTCGGTCAACGACGAGAACGGCTCCGGAATCGATTGCGTGACCCGGGGGGCGCCGATAACCTGTCTCGGCTCAAGCGGTGGGATGGTCCGGAGTCCGGATACGCACCGCCTGTCCACGACAGGTACCACAGACACACCGGGGATCGCGGGATAACTCCCGCAGTCTGTGGAATGCCCCGTCGATAAGTTGCGTTCGGTACCGGGTCGCTCCCCGAAGATGACCGCAGTCCCGGCTCCGACACACCGAGAGGGTCATTCGACGTGAAGGTCGTGTTCCTGGAGACCGTTGAGGGATCGGGCACCATGGGCGAGGTGCGAACCGTACGCCCGGGGTATGCCCGAAACTATCTGTTGCCACGCGGCCTTGCCGCACCGGCAACACCTGACGTCCTCGCACGGGCCGAGAGGCTTCGTGAGATCGAGGAGGAACGGCAGCGTGCCCAGGATGAGCACGCCCAAGAGCTTGTCGGCAAGCTCGAAGGCGCTCCGCTCGTCATGGCAGTTCGCGTCGGAGAGCAGGGACGTCTGTACGGCTCCGTCACCAGTGCGGACGTCGCCGAGAAGGCTGGGGAGATTCTCGGCGAAGAGTTGGACAGACGTCGCATCCTGCTGCCTGAGGTGATCAGGAGCGTTGGGGTTTTCACCGTGCCGATCCGGCTGTCACGTAACGTGGTGCCGGAGGTCAAGGTGGTCGTCGTGGATGCCGAGGCGCCGGAAGGCGTAGAGGTAGCCGTCGACTTGCTGCTGAACCCGCCACTCGTGGTGGAGGAAGCGGAGGCCGCCCTGCCGGGTGCGGACGAAGACACCGACGCGACCGAGGCGGAGGCATCCGCCGAGGACCAGGTCACCGACGGTGCGTCGGGGTCGGGCGACTCATCTCTCGTGGCGGCGGCGGAAGCCGCCCTCGCAGAGGAAGACAGCTCGACCTCGTAAGCCGCTCAGGTCTCGACCCGGGCGGCCAGATGGCACGGCCCCGTCCTGCGGCGGGGCCGTCTTGTTGTCGTCACCGATGGTCGAGATGCTTCCGCAAGGAAAGCGGAACGCCCGATGGTCTCCGATAGCCGGCCGACGGAGATCCTGCGCGACACGCGCCCGCAGCAGACCGGCCTCCCACCGCACGACATCGCCGCCGAGGAAGCCGTGATCGCGGCGATGCTCCTCGATGACGACAGCTACGCGCGCGTGCTGCCGATCGTCCGATCCGTCGACTTCTTCCGGGAACAGAACGGGTGGGTCTTCGAGGCCTGCCTGAACCTCGCCGAACGCGGGGAAGCCGTCACCGTCCCGACGGTGGCCCACGAGCTCGAGCGTGCCGGCCACCTCGAGACGGTCGGTGGCGAGCCGTTCCTCCAGGAGATCGCCGGCAAGTACTTCACCGCGATCGGCGTCGAGGCGCACGCGCGGATCGTCGCCCGCGACGCGCTCTACCGCCGCCTGATGCAGGTGGCCGGCAACATCGCGCAGCTCGCGAGCGCGGGCGGGCCGGACGCGAGCCGGGTACTCGGCGAGGCCGAGTCGCTGCTGCTCGGGCTGCGCTCCGCGGAGGCGGCCGGTGACTTCAAACGGCTGCGCGAACTGCTGGACGAGTTCCTCGAGGCGCCCGCCGAGGAGGAGGACGGCGAGCTGGCCTCCGGGGTGCGCTCCGGGTTCATGGACCTCGACGAGCAGCTGGGCGGCGGCTTCAAGCGCGGCGACCTGATCATCCTCGCCGCGCGCACCGGTGGCGGGAAGACCTCGCTGATGTTGAACGTCGCGCGGAACGCCGCCGTCGGGAGCCACGCCTCGGTCGCCGTGTTCAGCCTCGAGATGGGTGGCGAGCAGCTAGCGATGCGGCTGCTCTCCTCGGAGTCCGGCGTGAAGATGGCACGCCTGCGCCTCGGGCGGCACGGGGAGGACGAGGAGTCGCGTGTGATGCACGCGCACGGGCAGCTCGCGGGCGCGGCGATCTACATCGACGACTCGGCGGCGCTCAGCGTCCCCGAGATCCGCGCGAAGTGCCGGCGGTTGCAGGCCGACCAGGGCCTCGACATGATCGTGGTCGACTACCTCCAGCTCCTCCACGGCGCCGGGCGGATGGACACGCGGGCGAACGAGATCAGTCAGATCTCGCGCGCGCTGAAGGAGCTGGCGCGCGAGCTGAACGTGCCGGTGATCGCGGGCGCGCAGCTCTCGCGTGCCGTCGAGACGCGGCAGCCGCACATCCCGATGCTGTCCGACCTCCGCGAGTCCGGTTCGATCGAGCAGGACGCCGACATCGTGATGTTTATCTACCGCGAGGACATGTACACGCAGGCCGAGGACTGGCAGGACCAGAACCCCGGTGAGCCGGGAGGCGCCCACCCGACCGGCCTCGCGCAGATCATCATCGCGAAACACCGCAACGGCCCGACGGGGACGATCACCGTGCGCTGGGTGCCGGAGACCGCCAGCTTCCAGGACCTGCTGCTGCGGTCGGAGCCGGTTCCGGCCGGGTACGACGACTACGGCGATCCAGACTTCCTGAACTAGGGACGCCGACCACCGATGCCCGGCTCCAATCCCGGCCCGCTGCCCCCACCGCTCCCGGCTCCCGCCGGCCGACTTTCCGAGGACGCGCTCGCGCCCGCCGACGCTCGCGTGCCCGATCCGTCCGCGCCTGCCGCGGCGATTCCATCCCCGCGACCGTTCGAGGGGTTTCGCACCGGTACGCGGCCGATCACGCTCCCGGCGGAGCTGTTCGCCGAGCTACTACCGGCGATCGAGGACGAGGCCGAGCTGCGGGTCACCCTGCACGCGCTCTTCGCGATCGGTCGCGCTCGGGGCCCGCTCCGCGCCGTCCGCCGGAGCGAACTCGCGGGCGACACCGCGCTGCTGCGCGGTCTCACCAGCTGCGGCGGCGCCGAGGCGGTGCCACCGGCGCTCGCGCTGGCGGTCGCGCGGGGCTCGCTGCTCGACTGTCCGCTCGAGGACGGCGACGTCCTCTATTGCGTGAACAACGAAGGTGGGCGCCGCCTCCGCACGCGCATCCTCAGCGGTGTGCAGCCGTTGCCGGAGGGGCGCCGTCCTCGGAGCGACGCCGTGCCGGTGGAGCGGAGCGAGCCGGCCGCCGTCTACGAGCAGGAGATCGGCACGCTGACGCCGGCCGTCGCGTCGCTGCTCGCGGACGCGGAGAGTCGCTACTCGCCGGACTGGATCATCGAGGCGCTCCGCCTCGCGGCAACGAACAACGCGCGTTCCTGGCGTTATGCGGAGGCGATCCTCCGCCGCTGGGAAACCGAAGGACGAGATGATGAGGCAACTCGGGGAGATGCTCGAACCGCCGACCCGTACGGCCATGTCTACCGACGCGAGTAGCGTCGAGACGGCGGCGGGCATCGCGGCGCCGGCGGCCGAGTCCGTCTGCTCGCTCTGCGGCGGCGCGCGCTTCGTGCGCGTGACGGCAGACCTCCAGGACCCGCGGTTCGGTCACCCGGTTCCCTGCAGCCGTTGTGCGACCGTCGAGGACCCCGAGCAACGGCGCGCTCGTCTGTTGCGCTACTCGCGGCTCGGGCCGCTGCGGCGGATGACGTTCGAGCAGCTCGACCGGGGTGGTCGCACTGAGGAGTCGGTCGAGCAGGCGCACTACGCGGAGGCGGTGGAGATCGCCGAGCGCTACGCCGAGCACCCGGAGGGTTGGCTCGTCCTCACCGGCGCGCACGGCCGTGGCAAGACGCACCTCGCGGCGGCGATCGCGAACCGGCTGATCGATCGCGGCGACCCGGCGATGTTCCTCACGATCGCGGACCTGCTGGACCAGCTGCGCGCGGGCTACGACGAGGACGCCGAGGAGGACTACGAGCGGGTGCTGGAGCAGGTGCGGCGCGCGCCGGTGCTGATCCTCGACGACCTCGATGGGTACTCCGAGACCGCGTGGGCGCGCGAGAAGTTCCTGCAGATCATCTCGCACCGCTTCAACGCGCTGCTGCCGACGGTGTTCACCGGGGTGCGCCCACCCGACGAGACGGAGCCGCTGCTAGCGAGCCGGCTCTCGGACCCGGGCGTGACCCAGCAAATCGAATTGGGGACGGCGGTGGGGCCTCGCTTCTTCTCCGTCGGCGCGATGGGGCGGGACCAGCTCGCGCGCTTCGCGCTCGACCGGTTCGATCCCGCGGGTCGCGGCCTGCGCGGCGAGTCGCGTCGCAACCTCGAGGGCGCGTTCCGGCTCGCGAGGAGCTGGGCGCTCGAGCCCGACGGCTGGCTCGTGTTCCTCGGTGGGAACGGGTGCGGGAAGACGCACCTCGCGGCGGGCATCGCCGCAGAGCGGCTCGCGCAGGGCGACTCGGTCGCCTTCGCGAACGTGCCGGATCTCCTCGATGAGCTGCGCGCCACGTTCGCGCCGGGCGCGACGGAGCGGTTCGACCACCGGTTCCGGCGGTTGTTGGAGGCGCCGGTGCTGATCCTCGATGACCTCGGGGCGCAGCAGACGAGCGCGTGGGCGGAGGAGAAGCTCTACCAGATCCTCAACCACCGACACCTGCGGCGGACGCCGACGATCGTGACGACGAACCGGGAGCTAAAGGAGATGGAGCCGCGGATCGCATCGCGACTCGCCGACCTGCAGACGTCGACGGTCTACCAGATCACCGCGCCCGATTACCGGACGGGCGCCGCCGGGTAGCGTCGCCCTCGAAGCGGGGGAGTCCGGCTAGTCCGGCGAGCCGACGGGCTTCGGTCGCACGCCCTCTTGCCAGTGGGTGCCGTCGGTGCCGTGTTCCTTCTTCCAGACCGGGACCGTCTCCTTGACGCGATCGACGGCCCGCAGCGCGGCGTCGAAGGCGTCCTTCCGGTGGGCGGCGGAGAGAGCCACCACCAGCGACGTGTCGCCGATCTCGAGGGTGCCGATCCGGTGGTGGATGGCGATCTCGTGCACTTCGCGGTCCGCGAAGTCGGCGGCGACCTCCTCGGCGACGGCGCGCAGCTGCTTCTCCGCCATCGGCACGTAGGCCTCGTACTCGAGGCGCAGCACCTCGCGGCCTTCGTGGTGGTCGCGGACGACGCCCTCGAAGACCACGACCGCGCCGCTCGCGCGCGTCGTCACGAGATCGCGGAGCGCTTTGACCTCGAGGGGGGCCTCGGTGACGAGGAAGGGCGGCAGCTCGCCGCCGGCGATCGGTGGGATCAGCGCGACGGTGTCGCCGTCCTTCAGCAGCTCGTTCTCATCGAGGATGTAGTCCTCGTTGACGGCGATCGCGACGCCGGTGAGGTACGGGCGGAGCTTCTCGTGGGCCTCGTCGAGCCGCGCGCGCAGGGCGGTCACCGGGATCCCGTCCTCGTCGAACTCCTCGACGATGTCGCCACCGATGACGTCGCGCAGTCCGGCGAAGAGATGGACAGTGATCTGCACGTCGGCCAGCCCTCGTAGTCGGTCTCGCGGTCGAGCGGGGTTTGCTCTCAGTATATGGAGGCGGGGCTACATGCAGACGGGGCTCAATCGAGCCGTCGCAGCGGCGCCTGCCGCCAGGTCAGTAGCCCCGTGTAGATGACGATCCCGAGGCCCGCGAGCGGGTAGATCAGCTCGAGACCGAAGATCTGAGCGAGGCCGCCGACCAGCAGTCCGGCGATCTGCATCAGCCCGCCGGCGAGGAGCAGCAGGCCGGTGACGCGGCCCAGCAGTCGGTTGGGTACCTCGCGCTGCACGATCGTGACTCCCCAGGTGAGGATCAGCTGGTAGGCCATGCCGACGACGCCGTTGAAGAAGAAGGCGAGCACGACGACGCGGCTCAGTCCGAAGGCCATCACGCCGAGCCCCATCAGCAGGCCGGCGCCGAGGAACCACAGGCCCATGTGTCGGACGTCGCCGCGCCAGTTCAACCAGAGCGAGGCGACGACCCCGCCGGTGCCCCAGGTCACGACCATCACGCCCCAGCCTGCCGCGTCGAGGTCGAGGATCTGATCGACCCAGGCGGCGATCAGGATCCCCATCACGCTCATCCCGAGCGCGGTCACCGCCCAGTTGGTGAACACCGTCCAGCGCACGACCGGGTTCTCGCGGAGGACCTGGATGCCCTCGCGGAGGTTCGACATCACCGAGGCGCTGGCCGCCGCCGCGTCCGAGGCGGTGCGGGTCGAGATGCCTCGGACGGCGACGAGCACGACGAGGTGGCCGAGCCCGGCGAGGAGGTAGGTGGTGCCGAAGCCGAGCGTCTCGATCGAGAACCCGGCGAACGGCGCCGCGAGGACACCGAACGACATCGCCATCTGATGCTGGGTGATCGCCCTCGAGAGGAGGTGCTCGGGGACCGAGTCGCGCACCATCGCCGTCCGGGTCGGCTGGTCCTGCGCGGTCATCAGCCCGAAGCTCGCGAAGAGCAGCATCATGATCCAGAGCCACGCGCCCTCGCCGTCGGCGACCGCGGGGATCAGTAGCAGGCCGCCGACGACCAGGACGTTCGCGAGCCCCACGACGTGGCTGGCCGCGAGCACGGTGACGCGGGGGAAGCGATCGGCGAAGGTGCCGCCGAACAGGACGTAGGCGAGGAACGCGGCACCTCGTAGCGCGCCCAGCAGGCCGAGGAGCCAGACCTCCTGGCCGTCCGGGGCGACGGTGGTGACGTACCAGGCCTGCGTGATGAAGAGGGTCGGCTGGCGCATGCTCGACGCCAGCTGCATGACCAGGAGCAGCCGGAAGTCGCGATGCTGGAGCGTCGCGAGGCGGCCCGCGGGTGCGGTTGGCT
>JANQNP010000113.1 GCA_028279505.1 Dehalococcoidia bacterium | reverse complement strand
TGGCGCCGTTCCGCCAGGCGGCCTCGACGACGTCGGCGACGCGGCGGTCGCCGCGCGAGAGCACCGCTTCAAGCAGCGACTTCTCGGGGTCTTCCCAGGTGAACTGGACGCCAGACTCGCGGCAGCCTTCGCGGAGGATCTGGTGGCGGCGACGCAGCGTCTCGGCGTCGCACTGGGTGACCCACTGGTACGGGGTGTGCGCCTTCGGAATGAAGTTGCTGGTGGAGACACGGACCTTGGCGCGCTTGCCGACGTGCTTGCGACCGATCGCTTTTACCTCGGAGGCGATGCGCACGATCTCTTCGACGTCGTGATCAGTCTCGGTCGGCTGGCCGACCATGAAGTACATCTTGATCGAGGTCCAGCCGCCAGCGAATGCGTTCTCGGCGGCGGTGAGGATGTCGGCCTCCGAGACCAGCTTGCTGATCGTGTTGCGCAGTCGCTGCGACCCGGCCTCGGGCGCGAGGGTGAGCGTGTGCTTCTTGCCGCGCGCGACGGCCTCCGCGATGTCGACGGAGAAGGAGTCGACGCGCGTCGAGGGGATGCTGATCTTCAGCCCGCGGTCGCCGTAGGCGTCGATCAGGGCGTGCACCATCGGGCCGATCTCGGAGTGGTCGGTGGTCGAGAGCGACATCAGCGAGAGCTCGTCGTAGCCGGTGTTCGCCAGCAGTTCGCCGGCGGCCTCGACGACCTCCTCGACGGTGCGTTCACGGCTCGGGCGGTAGATCATCCCGGCCTGGCAGAAGCGGCAGCCCTGCGTGCAGCCGCGCTGGATCTCGATGGTGGCGCGGTCGTGGACGACCTCCATGTACGGCACGATCGGCTTCGTCAGCGTCGGTTCGAGGACCTGGACGACGCGCCTCGTGACCTTGCCGGGCGCCGTGTCGTCGTTGGGGGTGATTTCCTCGATGGTGCCGTCATCGTTGTAGGCGACGTCGTACAGCGACGGCACGTAGACGCCAGCGATCCTCGCGAGGCGGCGGTGGAGGTCGAGGCGCGGGCCGCCGCCGGCGCGCTTCCAGTCGGCGACGACGTCGCAGATCTCGCGGATCACCTCTTCGCCCTCGCCGAGGGCGAACGCATCGATGAACGGTGCGAGCGGCTCCGGCTCGAGGGCGCCCGACCCGCCGGCGATGACGACCGTCTCGTCGTCGGCGCGGTCCGCGGTGCGGATCGCGATCCCACCGAGGTCGAGCATGTTGAGGACGTTGGAGTAGCAGGCCTCGTACTGGAGCGTGATGCCGAGGAGGTCGAACTCGCGGAGCGTGCGCTTCGTCTCGAGCGAGCGGAGCGGCTCCTCGTGCTGGCGGAGCAGCTCCTCGAAGTCGGTCCAGGGGCTGAACACCCGCTCGGCGAGGGCGTCGTCGCGGCGGTTGATGATGTCGTAGAGGATCATCAGGCCGAGATTGGCCATCCCGAGGTCGTAGAGATCCGGGTAGGCGAGCGCGACGTGGAGGTCGTGGGCGTCCCAGTCCTTTGTGATCGAGTTCAGCTCGCCGCCCGCGTAGCGGGCGGGGCGTTCGACCTGAGGGATCAGCGACTCATAGAGGGTCGTCATCGCCGGGGCTCCGATGGTGGTGATTGGCGCTCGAACGCGCCGATCGAGGTGCATCGAGGGTAGTGGTGTTTCGGAACGCCGGACAAGGCGATCCGCGCCGCCGGACGCTCACGAAGCCCGACCGTAGAATCGCGCGATGGACGACATCGTGGCAGCGATCGTGCTGGCGGCCGGGCGCTCGACGCGCATGGGCTCGGAGGACAAGCTCTGGGCGGACCTCGGCGGCGAGCCGGTCATCGGTCGGGCGCTGTCCGGCATGGCCGGGCTCGAGGAGCTGCGGCTGCTCGTGATCGTCGCTCCGGAGGTGTTGCACGAGCGGCTGGCGGGATTGGTGCCGCCTCGTGAGGGGCTCGAGGTGCGGTGCGTGGCCGGAGGACGGCGGCGGCAGGACTCCGTGGCAGCCGGGCTCGAGGCGGTGCCGGAGGCGGACTGGGTGCTGGTGCACGACGGGGCCCGGCCGCTGGTGACCGCGACGCTGGCGGCGAACGTGCTGGCGGCCGCTCGCGAGCACGGGGCGGCGATTCCGGCATTAGCCGTCGCGGACACGCTGAAGCGCGTGGACCAGGGCGAGAAGCCGACCGAGGGGGAGCGGATCCTCGAGACCGTCGACCGGGGGCCGATGCGGGCGGCGCAGACGCCGCAGGCGTTCGCCGCCGACCGGCTGCGAGCGGCGCACGTGGTGGAGCAGGGCGAGGCGACGGACGACGCGTCGATGATCGAGGCGGGCGGCGGGACGGTGATGGCGATCGAGGGTGACCCGGCGAACCTGAAGGTGACGCGACCGATCGACCTCGTGCTGGCGCGCGCGCTGCTGGCGGACCGGGGAGGCGACTAGTGCACCGCGGGATGGGTGGGCGCTGATGCGGGTGGGGTTCGGCTACGACATCCACCCGTTCCGCGAGGATGGCAGCGGGTCGCTCCGCCTCGGGGGCGTGGAGATCGAGGGCGCGCCGCAGCTGCAGGGGCACTCGGACGGCGATTCGCTGATCCACGCCGTGATCGACGCGCTCCTCGGTGCGGCCGGGGAGGGCGATATCGGCCAGCACTTCCCGCCGTCCGACCCGGCGACGGCCGGGATCGACAGCCGGGAGCTGCT
Organism: Dehalococcoidia bacterium; assembly: GCA_028279505.1. GTDB lineage: Bacteria > Chloroflexota > Dehalococcoidia > UBA2979 > UBA2979 > UBA6627. Next base: position 2,774 of record JANQNP010000113.1, on the reverse strand, counting down.
GACGCGGGTGGGGCGGCTGCTCTCGTCGCGTCACATCGAGGTCGTGAACGTCGACGTCACGGTGATCGCGGAGCGGCCGCGGCTCGCGACGCACATCCAGGCGATGCGGGAGGCGGTCTCGGGCGTGCTGAGCCTGGGGGTCGACCGGGTCAACGTGAAGGCGACGACGAACGAGCGGATGGGAGAGATCGGCGACGGCCGCGCGATCGCCGCGATGGCGGTGGCGCTGGTCGAAGAGCGTGTACGATAAGTCGCGATGTTGACGACGATCTCCGTACTGCGCGCTCGAACGGATCGCCCCGAGACCGGGCGCTGTTGCTGCGTCTGTCCGTGAGCCGCTGACGCGACCGATCGCGTCACGCGGCATCTCCCAGTCACGATTTCGGCCGCCCGATCCGACCGCCAGAACGGAGCCCATCATGGGTCGTCTTGCCTCGAATCATCGCTTTGCCTCGGAGCCACATCTGGCCTCGGAGGTTTGCCTCGCCTCGGGCGCGCGATGCGCTCGCGGACCTCGGACGGTCGAGTTGGCGGCGCGCGCGCTGGCGCGCGGGATCGGGGGTGAGCGATGAAGCTGATGGACACGATGACGCGCGAGGTGCGCGAGATCGAGCCGGTCCAGGCGGGCTCGATCGGGATCTACGTCTGCGGTGTGACGCCGTACGCCGACGCGCACGTTGGCCACGCGATGTCGCTGATCGTCTACGACGTGCTGGTCCGCTATCTGAGGTGGGACGGGAATCCAGCCGGTGGCTACACGGTCTCGTTCGTCACGAACTACACCGATGTGGACGACAAGCTGATCGACCGCGCCGCCGAGCTGAACCGGGACGCCCTCGAACTGGCGACCGAGAACATCGAGAAGTGGGAGCAGGAGCAGATCGAGCTGGGGATCGCGCCGCCGAACGAGCGCCCGCGGGTGACCGAGGAGATCGAGACGATCACGGGCACGATCCAGCGGATCATCGACGAGGGTCACGCTTACGTAACGCCCGCAGGCGACGTCTACTACCGCGTCCGCAGCAAGGACGACTACGGCAAGCTCTCACATCGCGACATCGAGGAGTTGCGCAGCGGCACCCGCGGCGAGCCCGGCGAGGACAAGGAGTTCCCGCTCGACTTCTCGCTGTGGAAGGCGCAGAAGCCGGGCGAGCCGGCGTGGCCGTCGCCGTGGAGCGACGGGCGACCGGGCTGGCACATCGAGTGCTCGGCGATGGCGCAGCGCTACCTGGGCGACACGTTCGAGATCCACGGTGGCGGCGTCGACCTGATCTTCCCGCACCACGAGAACGAGATCGCGCAGGCGGAGGCGGCGACCGGCGAGCCGTTCGCGCGGCTCTGGATGCACAACGGGATGGTCCAGTTCGAGAACGAGAAGATGTCGAAGTCGACGGGCAACGTGGTCACCGTTGCCGACGCGCTCGGCCGCTGGCGCCCGGACGCCCTCCGCCTTTTCGTGTTGAACAGCTACTACCGAGGCCCAAACAACCTGACCGAGGACGCGATGGGCGCCGCGACCCGCGGCGTCGAGCGGTTCGAGGGCGCGCTGGTCCCGTTCGAGGCGCCGGCCGGCGCGGCGGTGCTCAACGCCGGCGACACGCGCGCGCGGTTCATCGAGGCGATGGAGAACGACCTCGGCACACCGCAGGCGGTCGCGGCCCTGTTCGACCTGGCGCGGGCGATCAACCGCGGTCGCGACGAGGGGCAGGACGTGGCGGCCGCACAGGCGGAGCTGCGCGAGCTGACCTCGGTGCTGGGCCTGCGCCTCGATGGGAGCGGCGCAGCCGCGGTGGAGCTGGACGTGGCGGCGCTGTCGCGACTGGCCTCGGAGCTCGGGGTGATTTGCGGCGGGACCGACGCGACCTCGACGGTGGATGCGCTGGTGGAGCGTCGCACGGCCGCGCGGGCGGAGCGCGACTTCGCGCTGTCGGACCGGATTCGCGACGAGCTGGCGGCGCTGCACGTGACGCTGGAGGACACGCCCGAGGGGACGCGCTGGTCGGTGGAGGGGTAGCGCCCTCGGGAGCGGCGAATTCGGCGTCGGGCCGCGTTGACCGGCGGATCCGCCTCGATATAATCGGAGACGGTGCGCACTCCGGGTTGTCCGGGGTGCGTCTTGCTCTCTACGACACGGCGGACGGCGGCAGAACGCTGAACGACGGCGTAGTAGTGGGTGTCGGCCCGAGTGGCGCAATGGCAGCGCAACCGATTTGTAATCGGTAGGTTAGCGGGTTCGAATCCCCTCTCGGGCTCCACCGCCCGCTAGGGATCCTTGCAGGGGTGGGAGAGTGGCTAATTCCAGCGGACTGTAAATCCGCCGCCTCACGGCTACGCAGGTTCGAATCCTGCCCCCTGCACCATCTCCAGCTCGCATGAGGCCACCGGTCGGGGACCGCTGGCAGACCGAGGAGCGCCCTCGAAGAGACAGAAGACGCCAATCGTGCGCGACCGGTGACCCCGGTAGCGCGCAGCGGAGGCGGACGGCACACTAGACGGCCGGTACGCGCCCGTCACGAGGCCCGCTTAGCTCAGTGGTAGAGCGCATTCTTGGTAAGAATGAGGTCATGAGTTCAACTCTCATAGCGGGCTCCAGTTGACCCGGGCGAGCCCCGCGAGTTGAACGCCAAACGAGTACACACCAACAGGATCAGTCAGTCGTCGGGTGGGTTGCCCGCGAGACACACCCCAGCGGATGGGGAAGAGTAGGAGACCGGGATGGCCAAGGGCACGTTCGAGCGGACGAAGCCGCACGCCAACATCGGGACGATCGGCCA
>JANQNP010000107.1 GCA_028279505.1 Dehalococcoidia bacterium | reverse complement strand
CACCCACCCCATATGCCTGTGGGGCTGCGCCCCACACCCCGCTTTTCGGAAGGCCGGAGTCTACTCAGTCTTATTGACGGGTGGCTTCTCGATCGCGCTCTCACCCCCATCTCGGAAAGTCTGGGTCGTCGCCTCGATCGACGCGCGAGCTTGGGGCGAGGTGGGTTAGCCGTCAGAGCCGAGGGCTGTAACGGTGCCGTCGTTCTGGAACACGAAGATGCCCGCGTTCGTGACGACGACGTCCTCGATGGGGGCGCCCTCGATTGGGCGTTCGTCGAGGAGGGTGCCGGTGGCGGGGTCGTGGAGGGCGAGGGCGTCGGTGCGGGCGATGAGGAGGCCGTCGGCGGTGACGATGGGGGCGGTGACGACCGCGGGGGTGGTGGTCTCCCAGGCGGGCTCGCCGGTCTCGCGGGAGAAGGCGGCGACTTCGCCGGCGGCGTTGGCGAGGTAGATGTTCGTCCCGTCGAGGGCCATCGGGTAGCCGTCGTCTAGCGGGAAGCGGGTCGCCCAGACGGCCGGTGGGGGCGGGACGCTGGGGGCCATCTGCCAGATCTCGAACTGGAACCAGACGGCGCGCATGCCCTCCCACCAGGGGCGCCGGGAGTCGATGTCATAGGCGGCGAGGAGGCGGTTCGAGGCGGTGTAGATGATGCCGTCGCTGGCGGCGATGGCGTACGGGTGTGCGCGCTCGAACTCGTAGAAGTAGATCTCGCGGCCGGTGGTGCGGTCGTAGAGGAGTGAGCGATCGCCGGAGGCGAGGGCGATCGCGTCCTCGAGGATCACGGGGCTCTCGGTGGCCCAGGTGGTGTCGATCTCGCGTGACCAGAGGATGTCACCGGTGGTGGCATCGAAGGCGATGAGGTCGTTGACGCCGAAGACGAAGGCGGCTCCCTGGTCGACGACGACGGCGCTCACGAAGCGGGTCCCGGTTGAGACGGAGGCGAAGACCTCGTCGCCGGTGGCGGTGTCCAGGGCGACGAGCTGGCCGCCGGGCATGGCGATGTAGATGCGATCACCGGCGACGGTGGGGGCGGCGATCGGGGTGATGGCGAGCGGGGTTTCCCAGGCGACGCGGCCGTCCGCGAGGCGCACGGCGACGAGCCGACCGTCATCGAGGACGGCGTAGAGCTGTTCGGTGTCGGCGACGAGGGCGGTCGCGGGCGCGGCGCCGAGTTCGGTGCGCCAGGCCTCGGCGGGCCCGAGTGCGGCGCTGGCGGTGGTGGCGCGGGTGGCGCGCGTGTCGCCGCCGCTGGTGGGCCAGGCCTCGGGAGGTGCGGCCATGGTGGGCTCGGTGGATCCGGGGAGCGGGACCGGCGAGGGCTCCCAGATGAAGGTGCGGTAGACCTGCCAGCCGATCCAGATGACGACGGCGACGGCGAGCGCGGCGAGGATGGCGCGCCTGATCTGGCGGCGGTGCGCCTCGCGTCGGGCGGCGTCTTCCTCGCGCTCGGCCTGCTCCTCGAGGCGTCGCGCGGCCGCGTCGGGATGGAGGAGCTGGGCATTGGCGACGTCGTTGAGGCAGTGGTGGCAGCGGTCGCGCGAGGCGGGCGTGGCGTAGCGGCAGGTCGGGCAGAGCTTGTACCGCTCGACCTCGGTGTCAGGCGCGGGGCGATCGAGGTCGGTGGTCACGCCCCGAGGCTAGCATTCCGTACGTGGTGAATCCGCCTGTCGGCTAGCTGTCCGGCAGGCGTTTGTCCGTGGGCTTCATCCGCGGTTGGGCTCGGCGATGACCGGGTTCTCGAGGCTGCCGAGGCCGGTGATCTCGACGCGGACGGTGTCGCCGGCCTTGAGCCACTCCTGCGGGTCGCGGGCCTGGCCGACGCCGGCGGGGGTGCCGGTGAAGATGACGTCGCCGGGCTCGAGGGTGAAGGCGGTGGAGAGGTACTCGATGAGCTGGGGGATGTCGAAGAGGAGGTCGCTGGTGGGGGCGGACTGCTTCTCGACGTCGTTGACGTAGGTCTTGAGTTCGAGTGCCGAGGGGTCGGGGACCTCGTCAGCCGTGAGGATCCAGGGGCCGGTGGGGCCGTGGGTGTCCCAGCTCTTGCCCATCATCCAGGTGGGGGTGTGGCGCTGCCAGTCGCGGACGGTGACGTCGTTGCCGTTCATGTAGCCGGCGACGACGTCGAGCGCGTTGGCGGCGGAGACGTGGCGCGCGTACTTGCCGATGACGACGCAGAACTCGCCTTCCCAATCGAGCATGTGGCTTTCGGCAGGGGCGTGGATGGCGTCGCCGACGCCGATGATGCAGCTCGAGACTTTGGTGAAGACGGTGGGGTGGTCCGGGAGTTCGCGCTCCATCTCCGAGGCGTGGGCGCGGTAGTTGATGCCGATGGCCATGACTTTGCCGGGCGTCGGGACGGGGGCGGCGAGGTGGACGTCCGCGGCCGGGACGAGGCTGCCGTCGGCGACGAGGGCGTCGTGGGTCATGGCGCCGCCGTCGATCCAGGCGAGAGTGGTGGTGATGGCGTCGAGGGCGGGTTGGCCGACGGCAAGAAGGTCGATCATGGTCGAGGGGGTGATGGCGTCGGCGGCGAGGACGGGGCGTGGTGCGCCTTCGTCGCAGAGACGGGCGGCGGTGGCGCGATTGACGTCGACGACGTCGTCGTTGTCTCGGAGGACGCCGGTGCGGGTGCGGCCGTGGCGGGTGTAGGAGACGAGACGCATCGACTGTCCTCGATTCTTCAGGTGACCTCGGAGGGTGGGGTGGTGGCCGACCTCGGCGGGCTGCGGCGCAGCGGGGAGCATAGCGCCGCGCGTGCGTCGAGGGGTGTGCGCCGGCGGGCGCGGGCGCCAGGGGTGGGGTTCGCCAGCGGCGGTGTGGTGGAGGCTAAGCCCGGCCTCGGCGGATTGCTTCGCCTCGGAAGGTGCGGAGGGCGCGCGTTGCGCGCCT
>JANQNP010000070.1 GCA_028279505.1 Dehalococcoidia bacterium | reverse complement strand
GCGGATGGCGGCGCGCACCACGCCCCCCGCCCCACCGACGGCCCCGAGGTCTGGTCCACCGACCTCGCACGCTCCGTCCCCTCCGCCCCCACCCTCGCTGCCGGCCTCGTCGTCGCAGGTACCCGCGACGGCGACCTCGTCGCCCTCGAGGTTGCGACCGGCCTCGAACGCTGGCACGCCCCGATCGGCTCGACCGTCCGCTCCACCGCCGCGGTCGCCGGCGACCTGATCGTCGTCGGTGGCGGCCGTGACCTCGTCACGCTCGACGTCACGACCGGGAGCGAGCGCTGGCGCCAGACGATGGGTGCCCCGGTGGAGTCCGCGATCGTCATCGAGGACGGCGTCGTCTACGTCGCGGCCGCCCCGCACCTGTTCGCCCTCGACCTCGAAAGCGGCGCCGAACGCTGGCGCACGCACGTCGGCGGCGCCGTGATCGGCCGCCCCCACATCGATGACGCCCTCGTCCTCGTCGAGCGCAGCCCCGCGCTCCTCGCCCTCGACCGCCAGAGCGGAGCGGTGCGTTGGCAGTTCGAGACCAAGAGCTTCGTCGTCGCCTCGCCGACGGTCGCCGGCCCGCTCGCGCTCGCCGGCACCCACACCGGCGAGCTCCTCGCCCTCGACGTCACAGACGGCGACCAGCGTTGGCGCTACCGCACCAACGGCGCCGTCCGCTCCACCCCGGTCCTCGTCGGCGACGCCCTGCTCTTCGGCAGCCGCGACGGAACCGTCTATGCCATCGAGGCCAAGGACATCGTCGACGAGGAACCCGAGCCAGCGTCGGATGACTGAGCCATCCGTGGGACTCGGTCCTCGGGTCCCAGTGACACCGGCACGCCGAACCACTCCGGATGTGAACCCCCGGTGCGGAAGTCATCGTCTACGCTCCCGAGGTGAGCGAGTCGACCGGCCAATGGACGTTCCTGACCAACCACGCGCACGTGCTGTTGTGTCTGGCCAAGGACCCGGACCTCCGCGTCCGAGACGTCGCCCGGCGCGTCGGCATCACCGAGCGCGCGGTCAAGCACATCCTCAACGAGCTAGAGGACCAGGGGTACCTCCAACGACAGCGCTCCGGGCGACGGAACACCTATCGGTTCCACCTCGAGCTGCCGCTGCGGCATCCGCTCGAACGCGACTACGCCGTCGGCGAGATGTTCTCCTCGCTGGGCGTCTCCATCGATCAAGAGCAACCGGTGGACTGACGCCTCCATCGCCCGCTCAGCCCGCACGAGGGTGAGCCCGCGCTCGCGGTCGACCGCAACCACTCGCGCGTAGTCCCCCTCGACGCACGGCGCGCGATCGGCCCGCCTCGCGACCTACCGAGGGCTGCGCGACGACCCACCCCTGCACACACGCTGACCAGCTCCGAGCCTCCGGCCTCGAATCGCCGCTGGCTGCGTCTCGGACATTCGAATCCAATTGCCGGTATCCGATATCGGGAAATAGAAAGAACGAATCGAATGTCGTATAATCCTCCGAGGATGAGACGACGCGACACGCGGAGGAGGAACCCAGGTGACGACGAAGACCCCGATCACGGTGGCACACGGCGACGGCATCGGCCCGGAGATCATGGACGCGACGCTGCGCGTCCTCGAGGCCGCCGGCGCCCAACTGGACGTCGAGACGATCGAGATCGGCGAGAGCGTCTACAACCGCGGCATCAGCGCCGGCATCGAGCCGGAGTCCTGGGAGTCGCTGCGTCGGACCAAGGTCTTCCTCAAGGCGCCGATCACGACGCCCCAGGGTGGTGGCTTCAAGAGCCTGAACGTGACCGTCCGGAAGACGCTGGGCCTCTACGCCAACGTGCGCCCCTGCATCTCCTACCACCCGCTCGTCGAGACCAAGCATCCAGAGATGGACGTCGTGATCGTCCGCGAGAACGAGGAAGACCTCTACGCGGGGATCGAGCACCGCCAGACCGACCAGGTCATGCAGTGCCTGAAGCTCATCAGCAAGCCCGGCACCGAGAAGATCGTCCGCTACGCCTTCGACTACGCCCAGCGCAACGGCCGCAAGAAGGTCACCTGCTTCACGAAGGACAACATCATGAAGCTGACCGACGGTCTGTTTCACGAGATCTTCGACGAGGTCGCCAAGGACTACCCCGACATCGAGAACGAGCACTGGATCGTCGACATCGGCGCCGCCAAGCTCGCCGACACCCCCGAGGCGTTCGACGTCGTCGTCATGCCCAACCTCTACGGCGACGTCCTGAGCGACGTCGCCGCCCAGATCGCTGGCTCCGTCGGCCTCGCCGGCTCCGCCAACATCGGCGAGCAGGCCGCGATGTTCGAGGCCATCCACGGCTCCGCGCCACGGCGCGCCGGCCAGAACATGGCCAACCCCTCGGGGCTGCTCCTCGCCGGCGTCATGATGCTCGTGCACATCGGCCAGCCAGAGATCGCCACCGCGGTCCACAACGCCTGGCTACGCACCCTCGAGGATGGCATCCACACCTACGACCTCTTCGCCGAGGGCGTGAGCACAGAGAAGGTAGGCACGCGCGAGTTCGCCGACGCCGTGATCGAACGCCTCGGCCAGTCGCCGCAGAAGCTGAAGTCCGTCTCCTACGCCGGTTCGGCCGGCACGGCCGTTCCCACCTGGACGCCCGCGCCGCCGGCGAAGAAGGAGATGGTCGGCGTCGACGTCTTCCTCGACTGGAACGAGGGCACCGCCAGCGACCTCGGCGAGGCGCTGAGCCCCACCGGCAACGGCGACCTCTCGCTGGCGATGATCACCAACCGAGGCGTCAAGGTCTGGCCAGAGGGCTTCGACGAAACTTTTTGTACCGACCACTGGCGGTGCCGCTACCTCGCCCCGGACGGCCAGGTCGCGTCCCACGCCCAGGTGGTCGAGCTGCTCGGCCGCGTCAACGCCGCCGGCTTCGACTTCATCAAGACGGAGTCACTCTGCACGTTTGACGGCGAGCCCGGCTTCTCGCTGGGCCAGGGCCAGTAACCGCGAGCAACCGTCACCGCAATCCGAGCCGAAACACCGAAACCAGAACTGAAGGAAGTGAAGAGATCGAGATGATGACCACGCAACTCCGAGTTGAAGACGATCAAGAGCTGACCGTCTCGCAACACCACTGGCACGTCGGCAGCGCTGGCCAGGAATGCTGCCAGTGCGACGCAACGCTGTCCCCGAACGACAGCTCCGTCGGCCGCACCTGTAACGGCTACCTCGGCCGCACCCCGGTCCGGCTCCCGGCCGAGGCTGGCGCCTCCCCGACGCGTTGAATCGTCAGCACGCCGAGCACAACGACCATTCAGCCTCGGGTCGCCAGCGACCGCACCCGAGGCGAGTCGGCGCCGCGTGCTGAGCCGGCCCGAGACTCACCCCGCCCCGCGCCCCGCGCGCGGACCCGTCGGGCAATCCCGCCTCATGGCGGAGACAAGCCGTCGTCATCAACCGCGAGCTCCATCAGAACGAGCTTGCTGCGATCCCGACGGCGCGGTTGCCACGGCTCGGCGTCATAAACGAGGGTCAACCTGGCGCGATCCGAGTCGGCCGCCGGGCCGGCTCAGCGCGGCGATGAGGCCGGGGCAAGCAAGAACTCGGTGTCCGACGGGGTCGACCGGACGAACGAATGAGGCTGCGCGATCCCGCAACCCCCGAGGATCCCGACGATCCCGTCATCATCGAGCAGGAGCGCACGCCCGTCAGTTTGATCGACGGTGGCGAGGATGACCGCGTAACGGGCTGCTTCGAGTCCCTCGCTCTCGAAGAACTGTCCACCGGTCGCGGTCACCGCGAACAACGCCTCGCCTCGCGGATTCACATACTTGTACGGAGCGAGATCGTCGAGTCTCACGTACGCCGCGTGGCAGGACGACAACAGAACGGCGTCCACCACCGTGCCGTCCGCCTCGCCGGCTCGACAGTCGGCGCGAGGCTCGTTCGTACCGCCGCAGGGCACCGCTGTGGGCCGAACGAAGGCAAGCACCGCCTCGGGATCGCCCATCGCGTACGCGTCGAGCAGACGATCAACCACGTCGATTCCCGTTCGCCGTTCCTGATCGAGCGGTTCCTGCAGCCCCGGAGGCGGTGTTAGGTACTCCGGCGGATAGAGATCCTCGAATTCTTCCGACGGGCAGCCCGCCGCGCGCAGACCGACGATCTGCCCGTCGGCGACGATCAGCCCCCGCGCGTGGGACCTGGCATCGACGGCAACTGCCGTGGCGAAATTGATGATGTGAGTTGCCGAAGGTCGGAACGACGTCGGTGCCAGGACGACGGAGTGCAACACCGGTGCGGCCCCCACGAACGCCTGCAACTCCTCAACGAGGTCGGTCTCAGGCAGGAACGCTAGCGAACATCCGACCCGAGGTAAGACCGCCACATGTCCGCTCGCCGAGCCCTCGAGGCAGAACGTCGCAGGCAGTCCGAGCCCAATGCCGGCGCAGTCGAACTCAGCGAAACGCACCGCGTCCGACAACGCGGCGATGTCCACCCCCAGCAGTGCATCGATCAGCACGTCGACCTCGCGAACGCCAGTCCGCTGTTCCGCGGCCTGCGCCGGAACGTCGTGGGCGTCCTCGATGACGGTGGGAGCTAGATCAGCAACAGGAGTGGCGTCGCTCCGGCTCGCGGTTCGCTCGACCGGCGGCGTCCCTGCCTCCGACCGCACCTCGCCAGCCGCTGTCGGTTCGGACGCACCGGAGCAGCCCACCACGAGGGCGGCGATGAAGGTAACTCCCACCTTTCCGGCATGCGACAAAAGCCGACTCATCTAGCAATCATCGGCCTGAATGCCGAACGGCACCACCGGCTGCCCGGTGCCGGTTCTCAACTCCTCATCTGCGGTCTTCTAGTCCTCGATGATCACAGCGACGAAGTCGGTTGCTGGGTCTACCTCGTCAAGCTCGGTGGAGACGTCCGAGTCAGTCCACAGTCCTGGCTTCGCCCACGTGTCAGGGCGCGTGTCAGCGTCATCAAGCGAGGCCCGTGCCGGGCCGCGGAGGACACCCGGAGGCTCCCAGTGGAGATGAGGACCGCCGTAGGTCGGGCAAGTGCTCCCGTCGTTGTCCTGGTGTACCTGGGTGCCGATCTGAAAACCGCTTGGCTTCAACTTGTTCAGGTCTTCGGGCTGGAGAGAACTACTGATGTGTAGCGCCCTGGCCGTCTCGCCGTTGGCGAGAAGCCTGCCGTCATCCGTGTAGTACTGATACCTGATGTCTCGTCGATCCCCAGCAGCCGAACAGTTACCGTCTTCCTCGTTGGAGGTGATTTTGATCTGCCCATCGGCGAACGCCGTCTTCCACCCGCGCTGAATCACAGGAGTGACCGGAGGTTCGAGCGTAGGTAAGTCTGCGATGTCCAGGTCATCTCCATCGTGGGTGAACGGCGGTCCAACGCTGGTCCAACTCGTCGTGATCTTGGCCGCCATCGGGACGGCAAGCCACCAACTCACGTTGACTTTGACCGAGTTCTGATCGTTGCTGGCGAAGACGCCATCGTCGGCGGTCCACCAGACCGGCGCCCAGCGCCCCCGCTCCGAAGACCCTGGATCGCTCACCAGTAGCTTCACGTCATCGTCGAGCGACCCGCTCGTCGCCTTCTCTGGACCCCAGGAAGTCTGGCCCGCATCCCACATCTCCCACGTCTTGTAGAACACGCTCAGCTCGCTGGTCGACGGCGTCGTCTCGGTGGACCGACCGTAGGCGACGTACACACCCTCGGTTCCTTGATCGATTGCAACGGTGCAGGTCGCCGCGTGAGTTGTGCTGATGACGTTGTCCTCGGCGGTGACTGTCGCGCCGTCGACATCCCAGGCCTTCAGTGCCTTCGCGATCGCCTCAGCCTTGTCCTCCCACGCCGTGAGCAACGTGTGCCCGTCGCTCATCCGGTACGCCGAGGACCACTGCAGGAACTCGTCGACGTTCGCGACCATGTTCGAGCTCACCGTGTTCACGCCCGACCAGGTCCCGGCCAGCGCATCATAGGTGCGCGACTTGATGGCGTTCGCGTCCACGTCCCAGAAGAGTAGCAGCAGCTCGAAGTCTGCGGCGGTCCCGCTGGGCCAGAGAACCGGCATGTCAAGATCCGCCGACGTGTGCGGCCCCCCACCCGGGGCTGACAGCTCAAGCCAACCGATGTTGGGCGCCCGGAACGCCCAGTTCTCGTTCCCGTCCTTGGTCCCGTGGTAGACGGCGTACACGCCCACGCTCCAGGGCGGCTTCGCCAACGTGCACGCTGCTTGCACGGAAGCTGAGGCGAAGTCCACGCTGATGCCCGACGCCACGGTCTCAATTGGCCTCGGGAAGAGCACCGAGATCTCGAGACTCGCGATCGGTAGGGTTTGGTGCCAGAGTCGCTGATATCGGAACTCGTTGGCGGTCTTATCACCCCAGAGCAAGTGGATAACGTTCTGGGCGTCGGGATCGCTCCAACGCTCGAAATACACGTCGAGCGCAACGACGTCGGCACCTTCGGTGCGGAGCACCGGTTGTTGCCAGGTCTTGCCGCCATCGACGGTCTGCCGAGAAACGATGTCGCCGCCAGCGTTGACGTAGAACTGGAGGCCAATCTCGGGCGTGATCCACACCATGTGCCGGTTGGTCTGCAAGATGATCTGAGAACTCGCCCGCCCCTCGGCGATCTCGTTCACGGCAACGGTGAACTGGTTTAACGCGTCGACCGAAGCCAACGAGCGGGCCAGGGTCGACGAGGAAGCGCTCGCGGTGACGGTCTCCGTGTCAGTGACGGAGTAGTTGGCCGCCGCCGGGACGCTGATCTCGACCTGATTCACACCCCGACGCGTCACGTCCGAACGGGTGATTGTGACCCGGTCGTTCCATCCGTTGCCGTCAGTGTCGTCGCCGATCAGACCGGCTATGAGATCGTCGGTGATCGTGTTGTTCCCGCCGACCTCGGAGACGAACGTGTCGCCGAGGAGCTTCATGACGATCGTCCGATCGCCGCCAGTGATGTCCTCTTCAATGACGCCAGGCAGCATCGTCCCTGATAGCACTGCGTAGGTGCCGTCAAACGGCGTATTCGTGATGACCGGCCAAGCGTCGATGTACGGGCTGACCGTGTGGCTCGCGAAGGCAAAGGCAAGTCCGTCGGGGCCAGCGCCGATGGCGATCCCCCGAGGCAGACCTGAGGGGCGTTCGGTGAGATCGATGACGATTCGGTTGGTGATCTTCCGATCCTCGTGATCGATCGCCCACAGGAGGAGATCGGAGGTTCCGTCTCCAGTCGCGATGCCGCCATCGTCCGGCAACCAGGCGAGGTAGAACGCGCCGTCGGTGTTCGGCTCGTGGGCGTAGCGGCCCCGCACCTGACTGCCGATCGGATCGAACTCCCACACCGCGATCACAGACCCTTCGTCGGCGACGAGGCCGGCGAGCGCACGGTCCGAGCTGGCCCAGGCGACCCCGCTACCGATCGCGTCGGTGAGGTTGGGCTGGTCGGGAAGCGACATCGAGGACCCAAGGGTCTCGAGCGTCCGGTTGAACGGGAACGCATGAATGAACTCGCCGGTTGGTCCCTCGCCATGCGCCCACGCGATGTACACGATGTCGTCGGTGGTCCCGTACTCGTACCCATGTGACCAGGCCACGGCGAAGGTCGACTCGGTCGAGAACGCCGCGGTCACGACGGCGCTGCCCACCACGCCCGTTCCCGTGTTGAACGAGTAGATCTTCCCGGTGCCGGTAGCGACCGCGAGATAGTCGCCGCAGGGACTGAAAGCCATATCGTTCGGATTAGCGGCCTCGAACGAATCCTTCCGGTCTCCGATCGTGCCTTGCACCGCGTCGAACGCGTAGACGAACGAGTTGTCCGACCCGCCGGCGCCTCCACCCATCACGATGAAGTTCCCACTCGGGTGCCACGCGACCGACGACAGCGCGTTACTCGGCAGCGCCGAGGGGTTCGCGACGCGGTCGCCCCACGCCCCTGTCTCCGAGTCGAACTCCCAGATCTCAAGGTACGGCGACGTGTTGTGCACCATCGCCACGAACCGGCCCGTCGGGTGGACCGCCAGCCCTCCAGACGCCGCCGAAGTCTGCGCGGCCGTCGTCACGTCAGGCGAGATCTGATCGCCCCAGGCCGGCAGGCTCGCGTTCATGGTCGAGGTGGTGTCGTTGTAGGTCCGGGTCATCGCGATCTCCTCGCGCTGTTAGCTCGTTCGAGGTGCCGGGCGCGCTAGCTGTCGTCCACCTCTTCCCACGAGAGCACCGCCACCGAAACGTCGAACTTCGGTGTGACGTCCTGCTGGGGCTGCACAAAGACGCCGATCTGGTCCGGTGTCATGAAGTCGGTGTTGGAAACGGAATGCCAGGTCACGAAGTTGTGGCCGTCGAGCGAGAAGCTCGCGATGCGATTGGCGCCCGACTTCTGGATCTGGAGGACCATGTACGGGCCGACCGGGAACTTCTCCCAGATGTAATCTGCGCTCCAGGTGGACGGGGCCGTGTATTTCTTTACCGCGAGGCCGGTGCCGTTCGTGCCGTCGCCGAAGGGTCCAAACGTCACCAGCTTGCCGCTGCTCGACTCGCGCCAGCAGAGCCCCGCGCCCATCCATGAGCGCGGCAGCACCGGCGCGCTGATCAGCGCAGTCACGGTGTAGTCCGTCCCGGGGAGCGACCGCACCAGCGCGCTGTTGCCGGAGCTCGTGCTGCCCCGGCGCATGCTGAACCCGGAGAACAGCTCGGATGTCAGGGTCTCGTCCGCGCCGGTGCCCTTGTTCACCCACGTGAAGTCGCCGATCGCCGGAGGCGGCACGATTCGTGCCAGCGGCCACCGTCCGGCCGGGACGGTCACCGCCGCGCCAGCGGTGTCGCGGCCGAGCAGGAACTGTTCGATCGCCGTGATCGAGTCGTTCGCGTTCGCGTGCTGCCCGGCGTGGTTCGTCGCCTGCGGCGTGGCATTGGCCGTTGGGTTGACGAACGAGTCGACCTGCGCGGGGAACGAGATGCTGGTCGCGCACGCGGCGATCGCAAGGTCGTTGTCGAGGTTCGTCCAGAGATCGTCGTTCGGACTGTCATAGAACGTCGGCTGGAACCGGCCGCCGTCGTCGCCAACAGTCCCGGTTCGGCCGATGTGCTCGAATGCACCAGCGCCCGCACCGTACGTCTGCTCCGCCCCCCAGGAGGTCATCCCGTTGGCAGAGACGTGGTAGACCGGCGTGACGCTCGACTCCCAGGTCCCGCCCTTGAGGTAGATCGCGTACACCTCGTCGCGCTGCTGATCGAGGAAGAGCCGCACCTCGCCGGACTCATCCTGGTTGGTGTAGATGTTCGCGGTGCTGGTCACCGTCGGGCTTGCGATCGAGTCCACCGCGATGTCCCACGTCACGAGGTCGTCTGCCACGTTGTTGATGTTCGTGTGAGCAGCGACGAGTAGGTGCCCGTCCGAGTGCCGCACCGCGCCGTCCATCCCATCGTACTGCGCAAGGTTCGCGATTCCCGTCGACAGCACCGTCTCGGTCCACGAGTTCGCCGACTGGTCATACATCTTCACGCTCAGCTCGTCGGCCGAGTTGTCGTGGAAGAGGGCAGCTGCGTCCTCGTTGGCGACTGTCGCAGCCGGAAAAAGCTGCAACGTGTCGCGAGTGTTGCTCTCGAAGACGTTCGCGATGCTGGACCAGTTGGCGCCGCCATCAGTCGAGCGGTAGGTGCCGCTGTTCGTCGAGGAGCAGACGAACGCCGCGATCAGGTCACCGCCGGCGGTTCGGGTGATCGCGGCCCGGTTGTTCTCGGTGCCACCGTTCACGGTGAGGCTGGAAGCGACCGTCCGCTCCGTTCCCCACGAGTTGGCCTGGATGTCGAACGAGTTGTAATGAAACGCGTCAGTGTCGTCGTCGATCCAGACCACGTGGATGAGAGTCCCGGTGTTCCCTGGCGTATCGCGGTCGAACCACGAGCTGAGAGTCGCCACACTCCCCGCCTCGTACGTCGCTGCGCTGCGACTGGAGCCACCATCCTCCGTCCGAATGGTGCTGAGGTCGTTGCTCGAGTTGATGTAGAGCCACGCGCCGATCTGATCGCTCAGCCAGTACGGCCCCGTGACGCCTCGCTTGTTGCGAAGAGTCGTCGTCACGTTCGTCGCGATCGCTGTATCTGCCATGAGGTTCCTCCGGTGGTTCGCGGGAAGTGGGCTCGCCTGCGGGTGCTCGACTGCTAGATACCGGTGTCGATCTCTTCCCAGGACAGCACCGAGAGCGACATGTCGAACTTCGGCGTGCTCTGCTGTTGCGGTTCGACGAAGATCCCAACTTGATCAGGCGTCATGAAGTCGCTATTCGAGACGGTGTGATATGGAATGAAGTTGTGCCCATCGAACGAGAAGCTCGCGATGCGGTTAGTCCCCGATTTCTCGAGGCGCAGGAACAGGTACGGAGTCCGTGGGAACTTCTCCCAGATGTAGTCGGCGCTCCAGGTGGTGGCATTCGTGTACTTCTTGAGCGCGAGCCCGTACTCGCGGGCGGCCTCTCCGAACTGACCGAAGATCACGAGCTTTCCACTGCTGGACTCCCTCCAGCAGAGTCCGGCGCCCATCCAGGACCGCGGCAGGACGTTGGCGCTCACGAGCGCCGTCACGATGTAGCTCGCACCTGGGAGCGTTCGGACCAGAGCACTCGCCCCGGACCCGTCCCCATCGCGGACCATGCTCAGACCGGTGTACAACTCTGACGTCGTTGCCTCGTTGACGCCGGTGCCCTTGTTCACCCACTCGAAGTCGGCCACGGCCGGGACCGGTGTGATCGATCCAAGCGGCCAGCGCCCGGACACGCTCGGTAGTTCATTCGAACTCGGGTCGCGCCCGAGCAGGAACTGCTCGATCTCCCGAACGGAATCGTTGGTGTCGGTGTGCTGCCCCGAGTGCGAAACCGTATGCAGTGCATCGCTTCCCTTGGGATTGACGAACGCGTCGACAGCCTCCGGAAACTCGATCGTCATCCGCGCTCCCTACCCCCGGTCCTTCGTGCTGAACAGTGGCGAGCTGGCGTTCCGCGCAATAGCCATGCACATCGATTGGCCGAATCGGCGCAGCCCGTCACTGGAGACGAGGGTCGCTCAAAGGGTTTCAACTTGAATCACCAGAGGTGGTGATGTTTATCCCAAGTTCTGTTGAACTCTCGGAATCATCATTCGAGGCACGATTGCATGTTCGCAGAGTGTGATGTTTGGCATCTAAAGATGCTGAGCAGGATCCGCGAATCGCTCAGCAAGTGGATGTCAAACGGTAGTGCGTTGAAAGTTCGCGCTCGATCTCGTCGACTTGAGGCGAGCAAGGAAGCGCCGATGGACTTCGCCCCGCCCGAGGCCCCCGCCCGGCCGCATGCCGACCTCACGCTCGCCGAGCGACGCGTGCTCGAGCTAATGAGCGAGGGGCTGTTCGCCCGAGAGGCGGCGGAGCTCCTCTCCGTGCAGGAATCGACGGTGCGAACCCATATCCGTCACCTGCACCGCAAGTGCGACACGCGAAACCTAGCCGGCTTGGCGACGTGGCGGTCCGGCCACCGCGCGTGTTGCGTGCTGAGCGTAGAAGGCCAACTTGGTCTAGATGCCGACCCGCCTGCTCGCGTTGCTTGATTGACTGGACTAGTTCATCCGGTCAAGAGATCCCCAAAATCCACCGGCCACCCGACCACCCCCGACGCGTGCGAACTACCGCCCGTCCGGCGCCCGCGCTACCGCGAGCAGATGACTCGCCGTATTGAGGTATTCCGGCCGCGCGCCGATCTCGAGGGCGAGACCAGCCCAGTGATCGACGACCTCCTCCGGCGATTCGGCCAGCGACGCCTGGGCATCGGGGGCGGGACCATCGAGGCCGCGCAACTCGTCGAGGTCCAGCCCCGCCGTTTCCAACTCTGCCCGGATCTCGCGCGGATCGTGGAAGTAGCACGCCCGGAAGAACTCCGGCACCGCATCCCCGTCGCCAAAGCGCCCCTCCCGCAACATCCGCGACCAGTCCACGAGCCCGGCCTCCGAGGCATACCACGTCAGGACTGACCGGAGCGCGCCCGCGCGGCCGAGCATCTGCGCGATCAACACCCCGCCCGGGCGCAGCACGCGGCGCGCCTCGCGAAGCACCTCGATCCGGGTGTCGGCACTGGTGAGGTGATAGAGCGGACCGAGGAGCAGAACCGCATCGGCGAACTGGTCCGGGTAGGGGAGCGAACGGGCGTCTGCGACCGCGATGTCCGCCAGCGGCGCCGTCGCGTCCCCTTGACGCGCTCTCGCGTCTTCGACGAGCTCCGGGACCACATCGGAGAGATGGACCTCATGGCCGCGCTCGGCGAGGACGAACGCGTGACGCCCGTTCCCGCCGCCGGCGTCGACGATCCGGGCCGGTCCTTCTGGTAACCAGCGGTCGAACAGCACCGAGGTCACAGCCCCCTCGATCCGCGACTGCGTATCAGTGCGCGACCAGAGGAACGACGCCGCCCCGCGGTAGACCTCGCGCGTCCGGGCCGCGTCGTCGCCCGGAACGGCCACCGAGTGAGCCTCCCCCGTCGCCATCGAGGGTGGGCGCAGCCCGCCGGAGTAGCAGGCCTCCCGCAGCGCCGCTCCGCGCAGCTCCTCGACGTCGGCGAAGCCGGCCGCCACCGCATACGCCTCGACGTCGTCCGGCGCGTCGACCTCCTGGTGATGCTCGAAGAACCACGTCCAGAGACGCTCCTCCGAGATCTCGAGCTCCTCAAGCGACGGATGTTCGAGGTTCAGCGAGCCAAGCACCGCCCGCTTGTCTCGGACGCGCTCGGCGACCGTTGAGTAGAGCCCATGCGCCCGCACGTGATCAAGGATCCGCGTCGTTGCGCCGCTTCGCGCTCGCTCGGTGGTTCGATCCAGGAGCCGCTGTTCGGTGGCGAGTCGCTCTAGGCCGTCCGCCCCGAGATCGTTCGATGCCAGCCACGACGCCAGCTCCGATTCCTCGATTCCCCGCGCCTCGAGGAACCGCGGGACGATGCGCGCGTCGTCCACCTCGTCCGGTACGTCCGACACGGCGAGCCCGTTCAGCTGTTCTGCCGCCAGCGTTCGGAGGACCGCCGCCTGTAAGGCGGGCACGAACTCGCCGGCCAGCTTCAACTCCTCGAGGAGCTCATCCACCTCGACACCGCGATCAACCGCTGGACTCTGCGACATCACGACCCTCCTTCTTCGACTCGCAGCACGGCACCCGCTCCGTCGCGATCCACGCCGCCTCCTACGCGAGCGGCACTGGGAGCCGGCACAGCTCCCCCACGCCGTCCGCCGTCAGGTCGCGACCACCGAGGAACGGGAACGCCGCCGGCGCCGTCGCTCGGAGCCCCGGCACCACCACCCGCATGACGTGCAGCCCCGCCGCTCGGACGTCTGTCGTCGTCACCTCCACCGCCAGCACGCGGAAGCCGAGCTCCCGCAGCCGCTCGGCAGGCGTCACTGACGAGGTCGATGGCGGACCCACCGAGGCCGGCGCGACCGAGAGTCGGTCCAGCACCGCTCCCCGTACCTCGGGGTCGAGGAGGAGCTGTACGTGACACGCGAGGTCCGTCACGTCTCGCCAGTCCTCGGCGTACTCCGCGCGGTACCGCCGGTCCGGTCGGTGCGCCTTTAGCGGCGTCTGGCCTGCGGCCGTCAGCTCGTGGATCGGATGCGATGGATCGTCGAGCGCCCGCGCCGAATCCAGCGACAGCAGCGCCTCGCTGAACGCCTTCCACGCCGCAGCCTCCACTGCCTCTCGCTGCGCGCAGCCGAACCCGATGAGGTCCCGCCCGCCGTCAACGGCCGCGACGAGAACGACCGGAACATCGAGGAGATTCGGGACCGCCCACGCCTCGACGCTGGCCACCGAGGCGAGGCGCCCCGCCGCCGACAGCGACGGCGGGATCGGGAGCGGCGCGTACCCCGCGCCCTGCGCCCAGCTGGTCGCGAGCGCATGACGTTCGATGACCTCGCTGAGCGCCGCCTCGATCGCGTCCTCGGGTGTCGGCCCCGCCGCGATGCCGGCACCGACCGGGTAGTTGGTCACCGGGACCCCGTACGCGTCGGCGACGACCGAGAGGTAGACGACCGACGCTGGCACGAGCACGGTCTCGCCGGTCTCTAGGTCCTCCGCCTCGGCCCATGCAGTCTCCGTGTCATCGTCCAGGCTCACGAAGGGGAACCCGTGCTGCTGGTGCTGCCACCCCGCGTGCAACGCGAGCTCGTCCGGCGGGAGCACCTTCGCGCCACACTCGTGCAACCGCCGCGAGCTCCCCGCTGGCAGCCCCGACGGGATCAGCGACCCGCAGTAGCGCTCGACCGCCTCGCCGAGGGCCGCGGCGACGGCACGCCCCTCGTCCTGCCACGCCCCACCCGCGGTGGTCGGGTTCCCCATCGCCGTCCCACCCCAGGGGCTGGGGTCGGCCAGCTCCGCGAGCCAGCCCGAGACTGCCTCCCCGCGCGCGGGCGCACGGTGCACGCTCCGCACGACCCCGGTCCGGTTCGACACGAGGCGCTCGAGGGTCGGCGTTCCCACCGCGCCCGTGCCTGGTAGCGCCCTCATGTGTGCGGCACGGGCGCGATCACCACGTCCTCCGCGTCGAGTTCCCGGTCCAACCAGCCGCAGGCGAGCGGCTCCTCGTACAGCCGGCGCCCGCCGTAGTACTGGAATCCGGCCGGCGCGTTGCCGTACAACCCCGGCGTCACCACCCGCACCACGTGGAGCCCAGCTGCGCGCACGTCGGGCGTCGTCAGATCGACCGAGAACGCCTCGATCCCCTGCTGCGCGAGCAGTTCGAGGTACGTCGACCGCCGTGCCTCATCGCCGGCCGCCCGATCCCCCTCGTCTTTGCCCGCCAGCTCGATGCTCGGGATCGACCCGAGCGTCGTCTGTTGCTCCGGCGCCACGATTCGCTCGAGGTGCGGCCGCATCCGCGGATCGAGATAAATCTGCGACTGGCAACCGAGGTCGGTCACATCCTTGAAGTCGTCCCGGTAGCTGTCGGCGTAGCGCCGATCGGCGCGGTGCGGCTTGAACGATGCCCCTTCGATCACACCCTCGGCGGCTGACTGCCAGATCACCCCCTCCGGATCGAGCAGACCGAGCGCGTACGTCCGCAACGTCACCGCCTCGGCGATCGCCTTCTGCGCCGCCTCAGCCGGGTTGCATCGCGCGGCCACCCCCAGGCCGAGCACCTCGTGCTCCGCGTCCTCGATCAGCGCCCCGATCACCGGCAGCCCGAAGACGTTCCTGATCTGAACCAGCCGGTACTGAATCTCGTCGTCGCGCTCGGCGGCTAGCAACGACTCCAGCTCTTCGTCGAGTTCGATGCCGACCGCGGGCGAGCCGCTGTGCCACCAGACCATCGTCGCGTCGCGCTCGATCAGCTCTTCCAACGCAGACGCCTCAGCCTCCGCGCGGCTGCGCCCCGCCGCGATCCCCGCGAACATCGTGAAGTTCGTCCGCGGCTCCGCCGCTCGAGGTGGTAGGAAGTAGTTCACCCACACCAGCGACGCCGGCACGTAGGCCGCCGCCCCCGTGTCCATCCGCTCACCGAGGGCCCAGAGCACCGGCAGGTCGCGCTCGAACGCGACGAATGGACAGCCAGGCGAGCTGAGCTGCCAGTCCGCGTAGAGCGCCAGCGCCTGCGGATCGACCGCATCGAGGCCCGCGGCGCTGAGCTCCTCGTAGCTCGCGCGCCTGAGATCCGAGGGCACGAAGTTCCCGCAGTAGCGCTCGACCGCCTCGCCGACGGCGGCGCCCACCGCCGCTTCGGCGCTGCCGAACGCCGTACCGGTCGAGACCCGGTCCGACGCCCACGGCGCAAATCGCCACGTATCGGCGATCTCGCTCACCGCCACCACCAGGTGCCGCGGCCACTCCGGCTCACGCGGGAGCACCTCCACCCGCGTGAGCACCCCGCTGCGTCGGTCGACCAACCCGTGCCAGCCGGCAAGCTCCTCGATCACGATCCACCACCGAGGATCAGCCGCGTGCCGGACGTGCCGACCACTACCTGCTGCTCCGCCGTGGCCGACGCCGTTCCGTGCCAACGGCTCTCGCCGGTCTGGAGGTTGCGAGCGACGTACGGGAACGAGGCGCTCGAGATCTGAAGCCTCAGGCGATCGCCGCTGTTGAGCCGCACTGTGTGCGGGGGGAAGTCCAATCGATGACAGGCGGCATCACCCCTCGCTTCGGTGCCCGCTAGACCCAGGCGATGCGCTCGCCCATCCGGCAGCACCCGCAGCAGCTGCGCGACCCAGTCGGTCGTTGGCGCGGAGCTGGTCGCCTGCAGCTCGACCCGCGCTCGGCTCCACCCGAGCGGCGCTTCGAGCGGCGCCGTCGTGAATCCCACCGCGTCCGCCCGCTCCGTCAGCGGAGCGTGGTCGGCCGAGTGCGGCAGCGAGGGATGAGGACTCCGCGGGTCAGACTCGAATGCGACGCGCGCCGCATCCGAGGGCGCCTCGCGTTGGAGCCCACCGTCCGAGGTCGCATGCCACTCCGCGCTCGCCCCCGAGCAGGCCGTGCGGTCAATCCAGATATTCGTCCCCGTCTCGAACCACCGAGACGGCGGCAGCTCCTCGCCCGCGCACAGCCGCTCCAGCCATGAGGCGATCTCCGCCTGCGGTGGCAGCTCGTCCGCTCCGGCGAACTCCAGGTCGCAGTTCGCCGCCAGTCGCACATGCTCCGGGAACGCCCACGGCCCGATCACCTGGGCGCGCGGCGGTGCGGGTCGCGCGTCGCTCCCTGCGGCGTCGTGCAACGCCACCGCGTGCTCGACCAGCGGGTCGTACCACGACGCGACGTGCAGCGACGGCACCGAGAGGGCCCGCGCCGCATCGAGGACGGCGTCGCCCCCACCCTCGTCGGCCTGCAAGGCCTCCGAGGGCAGTCCGACCCGCTCCGTGATCGCGCTGACGGGAAGCTGCTCCAGCAGCGCCGGATCACGTGCCTGCAGCACGTCCAACGGCGCCACCGCGTCCGGACCGCCGGCACGATCGTTGAGCGCCGACCAGAGCGGCCACTCAAGGAGCGGCAGTCCGATCGACGGCCGGGTCGATGCCGATCCCGGAGCGACCACGACCGCGCCAATGACCGACGGATGGTTCGATCGCGCTGCCGCGATCGCCAGGGCGGCGCCGCGGCCCGTGCCGTAGGGAACCGTCCGACCGTCCGACCACGGCTGTGCGTCGATCCAGTTGAGGGCCGCGCGCCCGTCGGCGATCGCTTCCTCGAACGCTGCACTCGTCCCGTCGGCCCGGTCGCCGTCCGTCTGGCTCGAGCGTTGCTCCTGGATCACGCACGCGTACCCCAGCTCGGACCACTGCGCCGCCTCCCACGCAAGCGCGCCTCGGCTCGACGGGGTCCGAACTAGCAGCGTCGGAGCCGGCGTCACGTCGGGCAGATACACGTCGGTCGCAAGTGCGTCGCCGTTGGCGCCCGGAACGGACACGCCCAGGTGGCAGAGCGGACCGGCGCTCACGGCGATACCGTCATGATCCCCTGCGGGATCGGGAGCACCGGGTGCGTGCGCCACTGCCACATCGCGGGATCGAACTCGATCTGACCGGCGGTCCCCGGCGCCTCTCCACCTGCGAGGAAGCCGAGGATGTCCGACGCAACGGCCGCGGCCGCCGCGACCAGCGCCGGCTGCGCCGGCCATGCGACCGTTCCGATGCCCTCGCCGCGGTCGAGCGCCTGCCAGTGCGCCTGTAGCTCCTCGGGCCACGGGCTCGCCGCGATCCGGCGCAGCCGGAGGTCACGGTAGGACGGGCTCGCACCGGGGATCGTCAACGGTCCGAGGAAGAGCCGATCGCCCTCGACGTAGGCCCGATGCGACGGCGTACCGGCCGAGGCGCATCGCTCGTCCAGCTCACTCCAGCACGCGTCCGGCAGCCACCCGCTCGTGGCCACGACGCAGTCGACGGCCCTGATCGCCGCCAGATCCGGCGGCTCCGCCGGAAGCGCTTCGACCACGACGCCGGAGTCGGCGAGCACGCCCGCGATCGCCCGCGCCAGCGGGTTCCCGCCAGTCACGAGGACCCGGCCACCCGCGGAGGTGACCTCCGCTCGTTCCGCTGCGGCGTCCTGGAGCAGCCCCTCCGCGAGCAGGGCATCGAGCACGTCGCTCAGCTCACCGTCGATCGGCGCGCTCGAAGGCGCCCGCGTCCCTCCGAGGATCGCGCCGAACGTCTCGTCGAGTGCCGGCGGCAGCGAGATCCGCGCGAACTCTTCGTCGGGCGTGCGGAGGATCCAGCTTCCGGCCGCGGTCTGGAATGCGTGGGCACCTCGTAAGAGGCGCAAGGGGGTATTCTGACAATTCCAGTCCATCTTGGTCTCCCGGCCGGGTGGGGCTGAGGGGGGCAGGCAGGTGCAACTGCCTGCCGCCCGTGATCACTCGCCTAGCGCCAAGCGAAGTTGGCCGCGCGGCTCACCGCGTGGTTCGACGAGTGGAGCGCCAGGCTCGCCTGGCGAACCTGGAGCTTCTGGAAGCTCTGAGTCTTGCTCATCGTGGGCTACCTCCTTCCTGTGAGGATTCCGTTACGGCCGGGTCGGCCGATAGCGGTCTGACTCGCTGGTTGCGGGGGCGCCACGCTGCCGCTGGCTGCCCGCCGCCGGCTCTCCTGCCGCCAGCTGCCGGTCTCGAGGACCGGACTCCGACCACCAAGACAGAGGGCTATTCACGTGCCGAACGGCACGCGCCGCGCCCACCACTATCGCGGCGTCGGTTCACAGAGACTCGGTATCAACAACACTTGATACTGAGTCTCAGACACCCTTACTCTACCGCCACTGTCAACCGACGCTCGGCGCTCGGTGAGTTGAGGGTGTGCTCTCGACAGCCGATCTGAGCGACAAGAGGGAGCTACGAGTGAATTCGCTGAGATCGGGCCGAGTTGGCCTCCGCCTGCTGGTGGTGGCCGCTGCCACCCTGGCGGTGGCGCTGCTCGCCGTTGCTTGCACCGACGATGACGACCCCACCGCGACCGCGACGCCCGCCCCGACCGAGGTGCCGGCGACGGCTGAACCAACCGAGAGCCCGACGATCGCACCCACCGAGGAACCCGCCCCGGTCGCCATCAACAACTGCGGAATCGAGACCGCCTACGAGACCGTGCCTGAGCGCGTTGTCGCTACCGACACCAGCGCCCTCGAGGTGCTCGTGGCGCTCGGGCTCCAGGACCATGTGATCGGCTACTTCGGCGGAACCCCCGACCGACTTCAGCCACAGCACCAGGCCCGCGCGGCGCTGGTCGAGCGCCTCGGCGGCAGCTTCCCGTACCCGTCGTTGGAGGCCGTCCTCGCCCCCGGCCCCGACCTCGTCTTCAGCTACGGCTTCAACGAGAGCGCCGGGCTCACCGCACAGAACCTCGCTGACGCCGAGGTGAAGAGCTTCTCCTTCACCGAGGCCTGCCCGGACTTCTCGGGCAACGTCACGCTCGACGTCATGTTCGAGGACGTTCGCGCGGTCGGTCGGATCTTCGAGGTCGAAGACGCCGCCGAGGCGCTGATCGCCTCCTGGGAGCAGCAGATCGCCGACGTGAGCGCCGCGAGCCCGGGCGGCGAGCCCGTGCGCGTCTTCTACTTCGACTCTGGAGAAGAGGCGCCGTTCACCGCGCTCGCTGGCTCCGTGATGTCCGACGTGATCGGCCGCGCCGGCGGCGTGAACATCCTCGCCGACGTCAGCGGCACCTGGGGCACCGTCGAGTGGGAGGCCGTCGTCGACGGCGACCCGGAGCTGATCATCTTCGTCGACTACGGCTTCGGCGGCCCGGCTTCGAACCAGGAGTTCCTGGAGTCGAATCCCGCGCTGTCCGGGATGCCCGCGGTCGTCAACGGTCAGTACATGACTCTGACCTTCCTGCAGAGCGTGCCCGGGCCACAGAACCTGGATGGTCTGACCGAGGTCGCGACCGCGGTGCGAGCCGTGAGCGCCGCTCGCTAACCGCCGAGGGCGCCGCCACCGGGGTGCACTGGCACGTCCGCCCCGGTGGCGACCCGACGTTCCACCTCGATGGAAGCGGCGAGCACGGTCGGCACGACGACGACCCAACGAGGCGCGCTGAAGCGTGTCCTGGTGCTGAGCTACCCGATCGTCGTCGCGAACCTCTCGCAGATCGTGCTCGGGTTGGTGGACACGGCGATGATCAGCCGCGTCTCCACCGACGCCCTGGCCGCGGCGGCGGTCGCCTCATCCGTCAACGTCGCCGCGAGCATGCTCTACGCCGGGTGGGCGACCGCCGCCCAGGTGATCGCCGCGCGTCGCTTCGGCGAAGGACGGGCCCCCGCCGTCGGCCAGCTGCTGGACGTCTCGCTCCTCGTCGGCGTCGCCACCGGCGTCGTCGTCCTCCTCCTGCTCCTCCTCGCCGCGAGCCCGCTCCTCGCCGCGTTCGGACTGAGCGAGGACGTGCGTTCCGAGGGCGTCCCCTACCTCCGAATGCTCGCGCTGGCCGCGCCGCTCGCGGCCGCGACCGCCATGTTCCGCGCCGTCTACGCGGGCGTCGGCGAGACTAACGTCGCCATGCGCATGACCGTCATGGTCAACGTCATCAACGTCCCGCTGAATTACCTGCTGATCTTCGTCGTCGGTTGGGGCCTGCTCGGAGCCGGCGTCGGCACCCTGATCGCCGTCACCGTCGGCTGCGTCTACATGGGCCGCTTCGGCTGGACCCGCTTCCGAGACACCTACGAGCTGTTCCGGATCTCGCACCTGTACGAGTCCCGCGAGGTCTTCCCGCGGCTCTGGTCGATCGGCTGGCCCGAGACCGCGATGCTGTTCCTCGGCTACGTCAACAACGTGCTCGTCCTCCGGATCGTCGCCTCGCTCGGCACCTCGGTGATCGCCGCGTCGCAGGTCGTCACGAACGTGCAGCAGATCCTCTGGACCATGATCTGGGCGCTTTCGACCGGCGTCTCCATCCTCGTGGGGCAGAGCCTGGGGAGCCGTGACGAACGCAGCGTCTCCCTGACCGAGCGCGCCGGACTCATGCTGATGATCGCGCTACCCACGGCCGTGCTGGCGCCGGTGCTCGTGGCGCCGTCCCTCGTGCTCCACCTACTCACCCCCGACGGCGACGTCGTTTCCGAGGCGAAACGCGCCCTGCCGCTCCTCGCGCTCCAGGTGCCGTTCATGGCTACCAGCATGGTGCTCGCCGCAGTGCTGCGCGCCGCCGGCGACTCGAAGTGGGTCTTCTACACCTCCACCGCCTCGAGCTACCTCGTCATGGTGCCGCTGGCGTGGCTCCTCGCGATCGGCATGGACTGGGGACTGCGTGGCATCTACGTCGCCGGCATCGCCTTCTTCGCGGCCCGTACCATCGGCGCCTGGTGGCGCTACCGGCAGGAGAACTGGCGGACGGCCGAGGTATGAGACTGTCCGAACGACTGGCCCGTCCCGGCCGTGGACGCCTCCCGAGTGGCCTCGCCCTCGGCGGCCACGTCGCGCGGTTCGGGTTCGCTGCGGTCCTCGTGGCGCTCGCTGTCACCCTCGTCGTCTCGATCGTCCTCGCGGTCACCCTCGGCCCCGCGGACATCTCGCCGATGACCGCCTGGCGGATCGGCATCCACCAGCTCTGGCCGGACCTCGTAACCCCCGACTGGCCCGCCGCGCACGAGCACATCGTGTGGCACATTCGGCTCCCGCGCGCGCTCCTCGCCGTACTCGTCGGCGCCACCCTCGCGGTCGTCGGGACCGTGCTCCAGGCCATGGTCCGGAACCCCCTGGCCGACCCGACCATCCTCGGCGGGACCGCCGGCGCCGCGGCCGGCGCCGTCGGCGTCATCGTCCTGGGCTGGTCATTCGTCGGTATCTACACGCTCTCGGTCGCCGCGTTCGTCGGCGGCCTGATCGGCTACGGACTCGCCTTCGTGCTCGCCACCTCGGCAGGTGGCCTCAGCCCGCTGCGCCTCGTGCTCGCCGGCATCGCCGTGAGCTACCTCTTCTCCGCCGTCACGAGCATGCTCATCTTCATCAGCGAGCAGAACCAGACCGCGCGCGTCGCGCTCTTCTGGATGCTCGGCGCGCTCGGCGGCGCACGCTGGGATCAGCTCGGACTCCCCACGATTCTCCTCGTGGCGGGCCTCGTCTATCTCCTCGCACAAGCCCGCGCGCTGAACCTGCTCCTCTTCGGCGACGAGACCGCGACGAGCATGGGCGTGCCACCGGACCGGCTGCGGCGCGTGCTCTTCGTTGTCGTGGCGGTGCTCACCGGTACCTCGGTCGCCCTCGCCGGCGGAGTCGGCTTCGTCGGGCTCGTCGTCCCGCACGCGGCGCGGATGGTCGTCGGCTCCGACCATCGCCGCGTCCTGCCGCTCGCCGCGCTCGTCGGCGCGCTCTTCCTGCTCTGGTCAGACGTCCTCGCGAGGTTGGTCATCCAGCCGCGCGAGCTCCCGATCGGTGTGATCACCGCCCTCGTCGGCGCCCCGGTGTTCGCCCTCCTACTCCGCGCCCGCCTCCGAGGGTCAGACCATGCCCGATGACGACCTGACGTCCGAGCCTCCTCCGTCGCCTGTGACGCCCTCGACGCCCGCCGCCAACGCCCCGCTGTCGCTCTCGCTGTCCGACGTCACCCTCGCGGTCGGCTCGCTCGAGATCTGCACCGAGGTCAGCATGGAGGCCGCCGCGGGCCAGATCGTCGGCATCGTCGGTCCCAACGGCAGCGGCAAGACCACGCTTCTGCGATCCGTCTACCGCATGCTCCGCCCACGACTTGGGCAGGTCGTGGTCGGCGAAGACGATCTCTGGGAGCTGCGACCTCGCGAGGTCGCTCGACGCGTCGCCGTGGTCGTCCAGGAACCGAGGACCGACTTCGAGTTCACTGTCCGCGAGGTCGTCGCCATGGGCCGCAGCCCGCACCAGTCGGCCTTCGCGCAGGAGTCAGCCGCCGATCGGGAACGCGTTGAGCGTGCGCTCGCGCACGTCGGCATCGCCGAGCTCGCCCCCCGCGCCTTCAGCACACTCTCCGGAGGCGAGAAGCAGCGCGCCCTGATCGCGCGCGCCCTCGTACAGGAGGCCCGGATCTTGATCCTCGACGAGCCGACGAACCACCTCGACATCCGCTACCAGCTCGAGGTCCTAGAGCTCGTCCGAGGCGTCGGCGTCACCACGGTCATGTCCATCCACGACGTCAACCTCGCCGCCGAGTACTGCGACCACGTCGTCGTCCTCCAGGATGGCCGCGTCCGTGCCGCCGGCTCCGTCGACGCCGTCCTCACCCCCGAGGTCCTCGAACCCGTCTTCGGCGTCAGCGTCGAGCGCGTCCCCCGCGCCGGCGGCCGGTCGCTCCTCTGGTTCCGCAGCAACACCGACCCGGGCCCGGAGCCGCCCGTGTAGTCGAGGCGCCCCACCGCCCCCCGTTCCGGGCGCGAGCCCTCGAGGGCGCGACGAACCTCAGGCGGTGAGCACCGCACGCGCCGCGAGAAACACCCCCGACGCGATCAGTGCCGCCGACGCCACGAACGGCCCGGCAACCGCCGCCATCCGCCCGAGCCGTTCGAGGCGTGCGGACCGCGACCCGGAGCGCTGCCCGATCCACCGGCGCCCGAGCACCATCGCGAGGGCGATCGCCCCCAGCACGGCGCCGAAGCCCAGCCCGAACGCGGCCACGAGCAGCACCCCGAACACCAGCTTCCCGAGCGAGATCGCGGCCAGCAGCATCACGATCGTCGACGGGGTCGGCACGAAGCCGTCCACGATCCCCAGCGCGAACAGCCGCCGCCACGGCGGTCTCTCACCCTCGCCCGCATCCGTCGAGCGAGCGTCCGCCTCGGTTGCGATCCCGCGGTCGTGGTCGTGACTCTCGTCGTGATGATGATCCGCGGCGTGCGCATGGCCGTGCCGGTGCTCGTGGTCATGGCTGTGCCCCGGCGAATGGGCGTGACCGCGCCCCGGCAGGTGCCAGTGGCCGGGGAGGAGCCCGCCACGCTTGCCGTCGCGCAGACCGTCCCGCAGCACGAGCAGGCCGATCACGATCACCGCGACGCCGGACGCAAGTCCGAACATCGGCAGCACGACCTCCGGCACGAACAGACCCGCACCGAGCTGGAGCAACGCCACGATCACCAGCACACCGACCGTGTGGGAGCTGGCGATCACCGCCCCGAGGGTGAACGCCTGCCCAACTGTGCCGCGCGTGCCCACGAAGTAGGCCGCGACGAGCGTCTTGCCGTGACCCGGCTCGAGCGCATGCAACGCCCCGAACCCGGTCGCCAGCATCATCGCCACCATCAGCGCTGCGACGCCGGCCTCGGTCGTCGTCACCAGCTGCGCCGCGTCAGCCTCGTCGGAATCGCCACCCCCCGAGGTCAGCGCGCCCGCGACCCCGCTGTCTGCGAGGTCAGCGTCGTCGAGCAGCATTGCCGCCGGGCGGTCAGCCGTCGGCTCCGGCCGAGCCTCCG
>JANQNP010000068.1 GCA_028279505.1 Dehalococcoidia bacterium | reverse complement strand
CTCCCGCGCCGCCTGCACCGCCGGCCGAGGCCGAGCGCAGCACAGGGCGCCCCTCCGGCCAGCCGTCGCGCTCCGGTCCGCCCACGAACCCGAGTGGGGCTCCGTTCCGGACCGCCGGCGACCAGCTCCCGTCTCAACGGAGCTGGCCGACGCTGCCGCGCTAAGAGCCCATCGCGGATGCGCCCCCAGGGGCGCATCCGTTGTCTTCAAAGGCGGTTTCCCGAAGATGGGGCACTGGTATCCTCGGACGCGCCCACACCCCCGGTGTGGGCGTTCTGCTACGGCCCCCATCGTCTAGTGGCCTAGGACGCCACCCTTTCAAGGTGGAAACCGGGGTTCAATTCCCCGTGGGGGCACCAGTCCGTTCGTAGGTCCGGCTGGTCGGCAAGGTAGTTGCGGCCATCGTCCGCGGCGGCCGTGGCTCTTGGCTGAGGCGTCTGGGCATACTGCGCCCATGACACTCCTCCCGTTTCGAATCGAGTTCACCGAGCGCGCGATCGCCGATCTGCACCGACGGATCGACGCGACGCGCTGGCCCGAGATCGCGGTCGACGAGGGCTGGCAAGCGGGGACGCGCGACGACGTCCTCCGCGAACTCGTCCGCTACTGGCGCAACGACTACGACTGGTTCGAGCAGCAGGCGATGTTGAACCAGCTCGCCCACGTCCGCGGTCCGATCGAGGGCGAAGAGCTCCACGCCATGCTCTACACCGGCGCCGGCAGCGAGGAGCGGATCCCGCTGCTGCTGATTCACGGCTGGCCGGGGTCGGTCGTCGAGTTCCTCGATGCTGCGAAGCTTCTAGCCGCAGGCGTCGATGGCGGTCCGGGCTTCGACCTGGTGATTCCCTCGCTGCCGGGCTTCGGCTTTTCCGAGGCGGCGCGTGCCCCGGGGATGCACCCTGGCGCGATCGCCGGCCGGTTGCACGCGCTCATGGGCGAACTCGGGTACTCGCGGTACGGCGTGCAGGGCGGAGACTGGGGCGCCATCACCGGCACCGCCCTCGCGTTGCAGCAGCCGGACGCGGTACTCGCGCTCCACCTCAACTTCGTCGGCGGTGGCCCGCCACCGTCCGAGGGCGAGATGAGCGACGAGGAGCGCGCGTTCCGCGAGCGCCAGCAGGCGTTCCAGGCGACCGAGACCGGCTACAGCCAGATCCAGGGCACCCGTCCTCAGACGCTCGCCTACGCGCAGCAGGATTCGCCCGTCGGTCTGCTCGCGTGGATCCTCGAGAAGTTCTGGGTGTGGTCCGACCACGACGAGGATCTCTGGAACACCTTCGATCGCGACCGGCTGCTGACCAACGTGATGCTCTACTGGCTCACCGGCTCCGTCCTG
Organism: Dehalococcoidia bacterium; assembly: GCA_028279505.1. GTDB lineage: Bacteria > Chloroflexota > Dehalococcoidia > UBA2979 > UBA2979 > UBA6627. The sequence goes on along the minus strand of JANQNP010000068.1, from coordinate 46,920 downwards.
TCCGCCGCACGGATCTACTACGAGATGCGCCGCGGCGGCGCGGCTGCGCTCGCCGGCCGCGTCGCGGTGCCGACCGCGTATGCCCGGTTCCCTGCTGAGCCATGGGCGGCGCCTCGCGAAGTGGTGGAGCGCCGCTACAACCTCGTGCGGATGACGGAGCCCGCGCACGGTGGCCATTTCGCGGCGCTGGAGCAGCCTGCGCTGTACGCCGAGGACGTCGCGTCGTTCTTCTCGAATCTGTCGGAGCGCTAGCGAGAATTGCGCCCCGGATCGGGCGGTCCGTACACTCAAAGCCGCGCCGTCGTAGCTCAGTGGATAGAGCACTTGCCTCCGGAGCAAGGGGTCGCAGGTTCGAATCCTGCCGACGGTACCAGCGACGACCCCGCTCCCCCTCTGGACGCCGCTGATGTCTCACTACGAAGAATCGACGAACGCGCCTCGATGGTTGCTCGCGCTCGTACTGCTCGCGGCGCTGGCGATGATCGGCGTCGCGGCGATGGTCCTCCTCGACGACGAGCTCTCGACGGCGGGTCGGGTTCTGCTCGGGATCGTGCTGGCGGGCTCGGGCCTGGCGCTCCTCATCGTCGTTCGGATGTTCGCCACGCTGCGCGTTCGGGTGACCGATGACGCGGTCGTCTTCGGGTTCGGTCGCGTCCGGAAGTCGTTGCGCGCCGACGAGATCGTCAGCGCTGCCCCCGATCGCTACCCGTGGCTGCGCTACGGGGGTTGGGGCGTGCGCATCTCGACCGGCGGCTACCGCGCCTACTCGCAGGCGTTCGAGCGCGAGAGCGTGGTGATCCACGCTGCGGATCAGCACCGATACCATGTGACGAGCAGGCATCCAGCCGACCTGGCTGAGGCGATCAACGATCTGGCAGCAGCGGAGTCAGCGAGCCCGTGAGCAGCAATCGAAAACAGCAGGAACGCGAGCAGCGACGGCGGCAACGTCGGACCCAGCGACAGCGCACGCGCGCCCAGTCCGCTCCCCCCGAGTCGGTGGGCCAGGTCGAGTTCACCGGCCCCATGGGCTTCATGCAGCGGCACACCCGCGAGTTCTTCCTCGGCGGCATCATCGTGATGGTGCTGAGCCTCGGCAGCATCTTCTTCGCGACCCAGCTGGGGACGCACGACGGCACCCCGACCGACACCCCCGATCCAACACCCGCTGACTCCGAGGACATTGCGAACGATCCCGATGACGGGACCCCCGACGACGGCATCGTCCGCGTCTACGAAGCCCCGCCCGAGATGACCATCGAGCCGGGCGCGTCCTACGAGGCGGTCATCCACCTCGAGGGTGGCGACGTCCGCATCGAGCTCTTCGCCGATGAGGCGCCAACGACCGTCAACAACTTCGTCTTCCTCGCGCAGAACCAGTTCTACGAGGGGCTCACGTTCCACCGCGTGATCGAAGGGTTCGCGGCGCAGGCCGGGGATCCGACTGGTGCGGGGTTCGGCTCTCCCGGTTACGTCCTGGAGGAGGAGTCGAACGGCCTCGACTTCGAGGCCGGCGCGCTGTCGATGGTGAGGGACGCGAGCGGCCAGACGAACGGGTCGCAGTTCTTCATCACGCTTGGCGCGACGCCCGAGCTGGACGATGAGTTCACGGTCTTCGGCCAAGTGGTCGAGGGTCTGGAGCTGGTCCAGGCGCTGACGCCACGCGACCCTGAGGAGAGCACTGACGTCGAAGGGGACACGATCCTCGGGATCGACATCATCGAGCGCGAGGCCTGAGCTGCCGGCGAAGTACGAGTCGCCTCCTGAGATGACGATCGACGTCGAACGGGCGTATCGCGCCGTGGTGCACACCGAGCGCGGCGACATCTCGATGGAGCTGCTGCCCTCGATCGCGCCAGCGGCGGTCAACAACTTCGTCCACCTCGCCCGCGACGGGTTCTATGACGGCACGACGTTCCATCGGGTGGTCCCCGGCTTCCTCGCGCAGGCCGGCGACCCAGGCGGGAGCGGACGCGGTGGTCCGGGCTACCGGTTTCCTGACGAAATCTCAGAGTCCGTCTGCACCCGCGGGACCGTCGGCATGGCGAACGCCGGGCCGAACACGAACGGCTCGCAGTTCTTCATCCTGCTCGCCGATTCGCCCCAGTTGGTCGGTCGGTACACCGTCTTTGGCCGGGTGAGCGACGGCCTCGAGGTAGCGGACACCCTCGCCGCTCGCGACCCCTCGGTCGATCGCGAGCCCGGCGACCGCCTCGAATCGGTCGACATCATCGAGGACTGATCGGGGAACCCCCGCGAATTGGGGCCGCTGACGCCCTGATTCGACCGTCTGTGTGGGGGTGACTCTCTGTAGATATCGCCCCGCTCCGCCGAGAATTACAGGCGGAGGCTCCCTGTGACCGCTCGCGTGCTCGTCACCCATGACGCCGAGGCCGATTGCGTCGAACTCGTCGCGCAACTGCGCGACTCGGGCTATCAGGTCGACGTCGCTGACGGCGTTGGCCCTGCGTGCTTCATGCTGCGTCGGCACGACTACGCCGTTGTCATTGCCGACCTGCCTGGGGCCGATGCCGCGGCGCTCGCGATCCTGCGCGCCGCAGGGCGGAGCAAGCCCGCGGCACGAGTCATACTCACCCTGCCCTCCGTCGCAAGCGCGCCTGAACCAGCTCTGCCCGAGCTCAGCCGCGCCGCCTACCGCTGCATCCGGCATCCGGTCGACCTTCGGGACGAGCTGGTGCCGATCATCGGCGAGGCGATCGCCGACTACCGCACCGAGCGCGAGCGCCCGGTGCGCATCCCCGCGCCGCGCCGCATCGACTCGGTCCGCCCGCTCGAAGACACCATCGAGGGCTTCATCCGCTCGCTGCAGCTCGCCCTCGAGTTCCACGACCGGTCGGCGGAGCGTCGCCCGCGCCGGGTGATCGCGATGGCCAGCGAGTTGGCACGCGCGTGCGGGATCGCGGATGGCAGCCCGGAGATGGAGGACATCTACCGAGCCGCCGCGCTCTCCGACATCGGCAAGATCGGCGTGCCTGCGACGGTCCTGTCGAAGCAGCAGCCCTTGAACGAACTCGACTGGCAGGAGCTGCGCCGCCACCCGGAGCACAGCTGGCGGATCCTCCGCGAGGTACCGGAGCTGCGGGGCGCCGCGGAGCTGCTCTACGCTGCTCGGGAACGATGGGACGGACACGGATACCCACGCAGCCTGGCCGGGGAGCGGATCCCGGTCGGCGCGCGCATCGTCGCGCTCGCCGTCTCCTGGGACGCCATGACCTCGGACCGCGCCTACCGGCCGGCGCTGAGCCTGGCCGATGCCCAGCGCGAAATCGCCGAGGGCAGCGGGACCAGCTACGACCCCGTCATCGTCGAGGCGTTCGAGCGGGTGATGCTGAGCTGGACTCCCGCGACCGCGCGCGCGGACGCCGCCTAGGCGCCTTCGGCGTCGCTATCGGTCGCCGCGAACCGCTCGATCATCACCAAGAGGCCGAACGATGGTGCGAAGAACGCGAACGCCAGCAACGACGGCAGGATCCACCCGCCGATCAACAGCAGCAGGCCGATCGCCAGTGAAAACGACATGCCCAGGATCGAAGTGATCCGGACAACCAGGACGTAGGGCGGAATTCCTTCTGGCATGTGGCGCGAACGACTCCTCGCTGACCTGCTGATCCACGATAGCGTGGAACGCGACCCCGATCTGCAGACGCGGATCGGTTCTGCGCGCGCCCCATGGCTGATCCGCCGTGGGATGCTGCTCGCCGTCGCCGTCGTCGTGCTCCTTGGCCTGGTCGGGATCCTCCCGAGGCAGCTCATCTGGCAGGTCACCGTCGTTCTGGGCGTGACGTTGACCGAGGCGGAGATCTATCTCGCACGCCGCGCGCGGACCCCTGCAGAGTTTGAGCTGCGCGTCGCTGCCGCCCGAGCGGCGATTGTGACGTTGCTCGGCTTCCTCGTGCCGCTGATCGTCGGGTCCAACTGGGCGGTACCGCTGGCGCTCACCATGATGCTGGCATCCAGCGCGACGCAGCTGAGCCGACGGCCGGTCATGGCGGTCGTTGGGGCCGGCAGCGCCAGCTACCTCGTCGGCACGATCCTCGTCACCGGCGGGATCGTAGAGCCGCTGGACCCGGTCGGGCTCTCCGGCGCCATCTCCGCTCCGACTGCCGTCGCGATCTCCTTCGTGCTGTTGCCGTCCTTCTCCTGGTTTGTCCACACACGCTCGCGGCGGGCGGATCGCTCGCGCCTCGAGCTCGAACACACCGTGATCGAGCTGCGCGAGGCGCAGGAGCGAGTACGCGCGTCCCAACGTGAGGCCGAGGGCGTCAGCGCACGCCTCGCTGTCGAGGTCGAGCGCAAAACCGAGGAGCTCGCGCGCCGCAACCGCGCTCTCTCGATTGTCAACGCGATCTCCTTCGCGCTGAATGAACCGTTCGAGGACAACGCCGCTCTCGAACGCGCGGCGCAGCTCGTCGCGCGTCTCCTCGCGGTCGATGCTGTCCAGATCCGCGAGCTGCCGGCCGACGGCATTCCCGGGACGGAGATCATCTCCGGCGCGGGCGCTGATGGGACCGAGATCCCGCGGCTCCCGGCGGACGTGATCGACGCCGCAATCGACCTCCGTGAGGGGGTGACCCGGTCCGTCGACGGCGAGTCGTACGACGGCCTCTGCTACACGATCGTGCCGATGGTCACCCAGGCGACCGTCCGCGGTTCGCTCACGCTGATCGGCGAGGCCTGTCGCGACTGGGGTGAGCAGGAGCTCCACCTGCTCACGCTGATCGGTCGCGAGATGGGCGCGGCGCTGGAGAGCGCGCGTCTGTACCGCGCCGCGTTGGCGCTGGCTGACCGAGAGCTCCTCGTGACGGCGGCATCCTCGTTGCTGGCAAGCGGCGCGCCGTTGCATGAGCAGCTCGACAAGCTGCTCGTGAAGGTCGGCGACGGCTTCGACGCTGTGTTCGCCAGCGTGACTAGTGTCGAGTCGGGTGCGATCGGACCCGAGCTGGCGCGATGGGAAGCCGACGAACGCACGCCCTTGACCGCCGAGGAGCTGAACGCGCTCGCATCGCTGATCCCGAACGAACCGAGCGGATCGAGTTCACCGCACGTGCTGACGTCGAGCGACGAGATCGACCCGGCAATCAGAGCCCGCTTCGGCGATATCGTCTTCGCCCCCATCCTGACGGCGCAGACCGACGCCGCGGCCTCGTCCGACGACGAGCTCCTCGGCGGCCGCGATCGCTCGAATCGCGTGCCAGCCGGCGTGCTCATCCTCGCGGCCCCGACCGACGCCGGCTGGCCGTCGGCCGACATCGAGGTGCTCGCCCGCCTGGCCAGCGCGATCGGCCGCCGGCTCGAGGGAGAGCAGCTGGTCCAGTTCCAACACCGCCGCTTCGAGGAGCTGGCAGCGCTCGCCGAGATCGGACGAGTGATCCAGTCGGGAACAGACACCGATCGCCTCTACAACGAGTTCGCCGCCGCACTCCAGCGGCTCGTGCCGTACCAAACCGCGTACATCGCACGGACCCGCGATGGTTCGATGCGTGAGGTGGTTGCCTTTTCTGAGGGCGGTCGGACCCGCGTCGAGCTCGAGGTGCACGACGAAGACGCGGCGCACACCTGGTTCAACGCACGCGAGACGATCGCCTGGACCCAGCCCGGCTCCGAGCTGACGAGCTTCATACCCGAGGATGCAAGCTCTGGCCTCGCCTTGCCGATGCGACCGAAGGGCCAGCCGCTCGGTGCGGTGATCCTCGTCGCGGCGAACGGGCAGGCCCTCTCGTCGCGGCTCGCGGAGCGCGCCGTCGACCAGCTCGCGCTCGCCCTCGATAGCGCCGAGCTGTACCGGCAGGCCACGGAGCGCGCGTCCCGGATCGAGGCGCACAAGAACCTCGCGAGCATCGTCGCCTCGGCGATCGACCTCCGTGGTGCGTTCGACGCCTTCGCGGAGGAGATCCGCTGGCTGATCCCGTTCGAACGGGCGGTCATGCTGAACATCGGCGAGGGCGACGGCGGCGCTGAGCAGCTCGCGATCTACCCGCCGGTCAGCGACGGCGACCTGATCTCCGCGCCGCTCGAAGGATCGATCCTGGAACAGGTTCTCGAGGCCGGCGAAGCGATCGCGCTCCCGCGCTCCGATAAGCGCCTCGCCCAGCTCGACTGGAGTCTCGTCGGTGACGACGCCGCCGAGGTGGCGGCGGTGCCGGTCATGCAGGGCCGCGAGGCGACCGCGATCTTCGCGCTGGTGAACTCCGGCGTCGCGGACTACGAGCAGTTCGACTTGCGCGCCCTCGAGGAGGTCGCAGGCTTGCTCGCGGTCACGATCGATCGGCTCCGCCTCTACGAGCGCGCCGAGCACGCCGCTCGCCACGACCTGCTGACTGGTCTCCCGAACTACCGGTTCCTGCAGGAGCGTCTCGCCACCCTGAAGACCGACTTCGAGGACGGCCACCGCTCCGCCGTGCTCATGGTCGATATGGATGGCCTCAAGCTCTACAACGACACCCTGGGCCACGATGCCGGCGACCGTGCGATCCAGCGCGTCGCGGAGGAATTGCGCAGCGCTGTCCGGACCGAAGACCTGGTCGCCCGCACCGGTGGTGACGAGTTCGTGGTCGTGATGGAAGAGGTGTCTGAGGACGATGCACTCGTCGTTGCGCAGCGGATGCACGACTCGCTCCGCGACATCCACCACGAGTTCGGAAACGCCCCAGTGCCGGTGCGTATCTCGGTCGGCCTCGCCTTCGCGCCCGATGACGGCACTGGCGCATCGGAGCTCCTCGAGGCTGCGGACCGCGCGATGTACGCCGCGAAGTTCGGGGGCGGCGACCGCACCCGCGCCGCGGGCGGCGATCACGAGAGTGGCAATGCACCTCGGACGTTGCGACGGCGCGGCAACCGCGTCATGGAGCTGCTGATCCGCACGGCTGTCGACGGCGCATCAGGCTCCGAGCGCCTCGCGGTCGCGCTGGCACAGCGCTACGTCGTTGCGGTCGCGCTTGGACGCGGGCTGCCCGTCGACACCGCCGACCCCCTGCGGATGCTCGTCGCCGCCGAGGCCGCTCACCACATCGAGGTCCCCGAGGAGTACCGCGATCAGGAGACGGCGCTGATGCTCCTCGATGGGTTGCGCACGCAATGGGACGAGCAGATGAACGCGGTCGATCTCCGGATCGGCGAGCTGCTGCCCGCGGCGGTCCGGCTTGCTTGGGAGCAGATCCCCGCACCCGACGGCCCGGGCCTCACCGCCGAGCAGGCGCTGGCGATCGTCACGAACGACCCCGCCTACGACCTCGGCCCCGAGGTCCTCGAGCTGCTCACGCAGTCGGCACTGACCGCGGAGTTCGAGCGCCGCCGCTCGCGTAGCGACGCCGCCTAACGCAGTCGACGGTCACCTCGGGCCTCGGGCGGCCAGCTACTCGCCGGTGAACTCGGGTGTGCGCTTCTCGAGGAAGGCGCGCCAGCCCTCCTGGAAGTCGGCCGTGTCGTACGGCGAGACGGCCAGCGCATGATCCTCGGCGGTGAGGCCGGCGAGTGCGGGGTCCTCGAAGACCGTCTTCGCGATCTGCTTGTGGACGCGGTGCACGACCGGCGCGAGCGCGGCGATGCGCGCGGCCATGTCGTAGGTGAACGCCTCGACCTCGGCGAGCCGCCGCACGTGGTTCACGAGGCCGATCCGGTGTGCGTTCTCGGCATCGACCAGGTCGGCGGTCAGCAGCAGCTCCATCGTGTTCGCTCGGCCGATCAACCTCGTCATCCGGCGCATCTCTCCGTAGCCGATCGGCAACCCGAGCCGCGCAATCGGCACCCCGAAGCGCGCGTTGTCGGCGGCGATCCGGATGTCGAGGGCGCTCGAGAACTCGCAGCCGCCACCGACACATGCCCCCTTGACCATGCTGATCGTAGGCTTGCCGACCGCCTCGGCCTCGTCCATCGCCGCGTCGAAGGCGGCGTTGTAGATCGTCGCCTGCGCTGCGTTCTTGCGGCGCGTCTCAAACTCGCTGATGTCGGCGCCGGCCGAGAACGCGATGTCGCCGTCTCCGCGAAAGACGATCACGCGGACGTCGGGATCGTGTTTGAGGTCGACCAGGATCCGGCGGACCTCGTGCCACATCTCGAACGTGATCGCGTTACGGCGATCCGGATTGCTGAACGTCACGGTCGCGATGCGGTCTGCGACCTCCGAGAGGACCTGGCCGGTCATCGTTGCCTCCACTGATCGGCGCGACGCCGGTGTCCGCTGGAGCCCAATCGCGCCCTTGGTTCGTCGCTAGGATGGCGACCATGCCGAAATTCGCCGCCAGTGTCTCGTGGCTGTTCCAGGACGTCCCGCTGATCGAGCGGTTCGAGCGCGCCGCCAGCGCCGGCTTCCGCGCCGTCGAGGTCCAGGCACCGTACGAGGAGCCCGCGGAGGCGCTTGCCGCCGAACTCGAGCGCCACGACCTGGTGGCGGTCCTGATCAACGTGCAGCCGGGCCTCGCCGCGATGCCCGATCAGGAAGCCGAGTTCAGGGACGCGCTCGAGCGAGCGCTGCGGTACGCCGAGGCGATGCACTGCTCTCAACTCCATTGCGTTGCAGGACGCCCTGAGGGGGATCCGCGCGCGGAAGCGACCTTCCTCGCGAACCTGCGCTGGGCCTCGGAGGTCGCAGGGGCGCAGGGTGTGAAGCTGCTTCTCGAGCCGCTGAACACGACCGATAACCCGGGCTACTTCCTGACCGGCAGTGAGCAAGCGCGCCGGATCATCGACGCCGTTGGCTCCGAGCATGTGGCGATGCAGTTCGACTTCTACCACCTGCAGATCATGGAGGGCTCGCTCACCGAGTCGCTGCGGAAGCACCTGGACGTGATCGCGCACGTCCAGATCGGCGGCGTGCCCGGTCGTTGTGAGCCTGACGAACGGCAGGAGATCAACTACCCCTACCTGTTCGACCTGATCGACGACCTCGGTTTCGACGGCTGGGTCGGTTGCGAATACGCGGCTTCCGAGGGCAGCGACGGGTTGGGATGGGCACGCCCATACGGTCTCGGCGGCGATCGAGACCGGGGAAGGAGCTAGGGATGGCAGCCGATGCAACGCGCGTCGCGATCGTGACCGGCGGCGGTTCAGGTGTGGGACGCGCCTCGGCGCTGGCGCTCCTCGAGGACGGTTGGGCCGTCGCGATCGCCGGCCGCCGACTCGACGCCCTCGAGGAGACGGTCCAACTCGCCGGCGCTGCCGGCGCGAACGCACGCGCGGTCGTGACCGACGTGACCGACCCCGCCGCGGTCGCGCGGCTCTTCGAGTCGGTCCGCGGTGAGTTCGGCCGCCTCGACCTCCTGTTCAACAACGCGGGGATGGGCGCGCCGGGTGTGCCGCTAGAGGATCTGACCGTGGAACAGTGGCGGGCGGTCGTCGACGTGAACCTGACCGGCTCGTTCCTCTGCACCCAGGAGGCGTTCCGCCTGATGAAGGCGCAGGACCCAATGGGTGGTCGCATCATCAACAACGGCTCGATCTCCGCGGACCGACCGCGTCCGAACTCATCGCCCTACACGGCGACCAAGCACGCGATCACCGGCCTCACCAAGGCCACGTCGCTCGACGGCCGCAGATACAACATCGCCTGCGGCCAGATCGACATCGGGAACGCGGCGACGGAGATGACCGCGCGGATGAGCGGCGGCGTCCCGCAGGCGGATGGCTCGACCGCGGTCGAGCCCACCATGGACGTCACCAACGTCGGCGACGCGATCGTCTACATGGCCGGGCTGCCGCTCGACGCGAACGTGCAGTTCATGACCGTGATGGCTACGAAGATGCCCTACATCGGGCGCGGCTGACTTCGGACGGACAGCATCGACTGGATACTGGCGGCGCTGCTGAGCGCGCTCGGGTTCGCGATCGTCAGCATCACCGACAAGGTGATCATGACCGGGCTCGGCCTGCGGGTTCGCGGGTTCCTGCTCTTCATCGGGTTCCAGGGCCTGACGATGGCGCTCGTCATCTGGGCGCTGAACCCGTTGCCCGAGACGCTTGAGGCGCGAACGGTTGCCCGAGGGCTCGCGGTCGGCGTGATGTGGGGCGCGGGCGCGCCGCTCATCCTCTGGACGCTCAGCCGCGAGGAGGTGTCGCGGGTGGCGCCGATCTTCCAGTCCTATCCGCTGCTCGTCGTCATCTTCGCCGTGATCCTGCTCGGGGAGAGCCTCTCGGTTCTCGAGTCGGTCGCCGCCGCGCTCGCGATCGGCGGGGCGCTGCTAGCCGGCGTGAAACGCTCCGACGGAGGGCGACTGCACCTGACCAGTGCGCTCGCCTACCTCGGCGTCGCGATGGTGATCGTCGCGCTCGCGCAGGTGCTGTTGAAGACGGTGACGGATGACCTCTCGTTCTGGCACGCCACGGCGCTGCGGAGCGCTGGGATGGCCGCGGTACTGATCCCGATGAACCTGCGGCCGGTGATCGCGCGGGATCTCGAACAGTTCATGCGCGCTCCCCGCGCCTCGCTCGCCCTCGCGATCGACGCCGGCGCGGCGGCGACTGCGATGATCCTCATCACCTTTGCCATCTCGGCGGGGCCGGTGTCGTTGGTCAACGCGGTCGCGAGCGCGTCGCCGCTGTTCGTCTTCTTCGGCAGCGTCCTGCTGGCCCACCGCACGATGCTCCCCCTCGACGAGACGATCACCCGAGGCGTGCTCACCCAGAAGCTGCTAGCGACCTCGCTGGTGGTCGCCGGCCTCGGACTGCTCGCGTTCGGCTGATCGTGATGCGAGCGACCGACGGATCGAGGAGAGCGCAATGAGCGACAGCGGACCGATCGAGGTCGCTCGCGTGTTGGCGTCCGAGTACGGAGACGTGCTTGAGCCAGTGAACTACGTCCGAGGCGTCGCCCTCAGTGGGCGCCTCAGACTGCAGCGGGTCGACGCCGCCGCGCCCGATCGTGTCCCGTCGGTGGTGGAGGTGGTCTCGCCGTTCATGTCGGTTGGGGACCTCGATGCTCTCGACCACGCCGACGGATCGGTCCGCGCGGGCTATCTATGGGCCGACGAGCTGACCGCGGCGACCGGCGACACACGCTACGGCTCTGCGCTGGAGTCGATTGCCGCTCGCTACCTGGAGCCACGCGCCGACGGCCGCCCGACGGCTGTCGACGAGGACTTCCGCGTCGAGGACATCTTCTTCGCGGGCACGGTCCTCGGCCGTGCGTACGGCTCGTCCGGTGACAAGCGCTACGCCGAGGCCCTGTTCGCCTTCCTCGAGCGGGTCGATGCGCAGCCGGACACCGGCCTCTGGCACCACTGCGGCGCGTCGCAGTTCGCCTGGGGCCGCGGCAACGCCTTCGCGGCGCTTGGTTTCGCTGAGGCGTTGTCGTACCTGCCAGCGGCCGACCCTCGCTACCAGGCGGTGCTGCGCAAGCATCGCGCACACCTCGATGCACTGAACGCGCATCAGGATGGCTCCGGCGCATGGCGTCAGGTAATCGACCGGCCTGACTCCTACCTCGAGCTGACGGCCACGGCGATGATCGGCTACTCGCTTGCTCGAGGTCTGAATCGGGCCTGGCTGCCGGGCGATCTCCGACCGCCCACCGAGCACGCCTGGAATGCCGTCGCGGAGCGGATCGACGGGGCCGGGATGGTCCGGGACTCTTGCCCGGGCACCGGCCCGCTTCGGACGATCGAGGACTATCTCACGCGTGAGCCGATCAGCGGACACGACGATCGCGCCGGGTCGATGGCGCTGTGGTTCGCGATCGAGTACGCAGAGTTGGTCGGCGCGAGCTAGCAGGCGATCGATGGCAGATGGTCGGGGCGCGCGGATTTGAACCGCGGACCTCTGCGTCCCAAACGCAGCGCTCTGCCAGGCTGAGCTACGCCCCGAGGTGAAGCCGATCGGCTCACCCCGACGCTACGAGGCGTCCCGCGCGGCCGTCAACGGTTGGGTCTCCTCGAGACCGCAGCTCGCGCAGCGCCAGCTGCGCAGCCCGCGGGCGAGCGCCCCGGGACGCGGCGCTTCCTCGAAGCGGTCGATCGGAGCGGCGCAGCGCGGGCAGACGCCGGCCTCCAGGCTGTCGCGGTGCGTGTCGCGGGCGGACCAGAACCAGAGCGTGATGCCGACAGCGGCGGCCGCCATCAGGCCCGCCGCCGGGCCGAGCGCATCCGGTCCGAAGCGGCTCATCAGCCGCATGCCGAAGAAGAACCAGACCCCGCTCGCCAGGGCGAGCACCGGCCACCAGAGGAGGCGGTCACCAAGCGTGTAGAGCCATGAATGTCGAGGAAGACGTGCCCTCCCCGACACCGGATCCTGATCCGGCGGTCTACTACTCCACACGGCGCGCGGCCCCGATCAGCTCGCCGACGTGCTGGACGCCGTGAGACTCGCACCACTCGGTCAGCTCGCGCAGGATGCGCCACGGCGCTTCGGGGTCGAGGAAGGTCGCCGTCCCGACCTGCACGGCCGTCGCACCGGCCATCAGGAACTCGATCGCGTCCTCGCCGGAGACGATGCCTCCCGACGCCACGATGGGAATCGAGGTGACCGAGGCGGCCTGCCACACGAGGCGCACCGCGATCGGACGCATCGCGGGGCCGGAAAGACCGCCGAAGGCGTTCGCGATCGCCGGCCGGCGTGTCTCGATGTCGATCTTGAGTGCCGGGATCGTGTTGGCGACGGTGATCGCCTGCGCGCCCGCGTCGGCCACTGCTTCGACGATCGGGCGGATGTCGCTGACGCTGGGCGTGAGCTTCACCAGCAGCGGCAGCGAGGTGTACCGCGCGGCTTCGGTGACCACCTGAGCAGCGGTGTAGGGGTCCTGACCGAACTCGAGGCCGCCGACCTCGACGTTGGGGCAGGAGACGTTCAGCTCGATCGCCGACACGCCCGCAACGCCGTCGAGCCGCTTGGCGAGGACCCCGTACTCCTCGACGGTGTCGCCCATCACGTTGACGACCGCCGGCACCTCCCAGCGTGCCCAGGTGGGAGCGACGTTCCGGGTGAGCGCCCCGACGCCGATGTTCTGGAAGCCGATCGCGTTGATCATCCCGGCCGGCGTCTCCACCGTCCGAGGCGTCGCGTTCCCTCGCCGCGGTCGAAGCGTGGTGCCCTTGGACACGATGGCCCCGAGCGCGTCGATGTCGAACTGCTTCGCCAGCTCAAGACCGTTGGAGAACGTGCCAGAGGCGGTCATCACGGGATTGCGGAGCTGCAGCTGCAGCTTGTGATGAGGTGCCAGGTCGACGCGGAGATCCATGCGCCCTCGGGACGTTCGCTCGTGGGGCGATGATACGCCCTCGGTCGGGGCGGCGATAACGGACTGTCCATCCTCGGAGGGGAGGGCGAACGACATAAGGAGCGAGCTGGTCGGCTACCGGCGGCTCAGCACGCCTCGGAAGCTGGGCGCTAGGAGCCGAGGTGGTCCAGGCAGGCGTCGCCGAGCTACGGCGTCGGGACACAACGAAGCGGGGCGGCTCCATTGGAGCCGCCCCGCCTTGTTGGTTGCCTGTCGGCGGGGCCTATTCGTCGGAGAGGCGGATCTCGGCCGGCTTCGAGAAGCGGGACGAGGCCTTGGACGACTCACGTACGTCGTTGCGCAGCGTGTTCGTCTGCTCCCACATCACACTCTCGGTGGAGTTGGAGAAACCCTTTTCGACGCCGCAGTGCTTGCAGACGCCGGTGCTCTCGCGGCCGTTCGGAGCATCGATGATCCAGTGGTGGACACAGTTCTTCGATGCCTTGCTGGCCGCACCTTTCGGCCGCGACTTCGACTTGGCAGAAGTGCGACTCATCGCTCATTCCTTCTCTGATGGCGTCGGCCCCGGTTTCCCGTGAGGGGTGCGGGTGGGCGTGTAGTCCGCCGTCGCCGTCGTGCTTCATCTCCGACGGGCGCCTTGCCGGGGTCGGCCCGCTGCCCGGAGATCGCCGAATCCACACATTCGGCTGAACTATTATTTGCACTACCCACTCTCGGGTCAAGGTTTTAGTGCAAAAAAACTGCTAAACGTCTGTTAATCGGTTCCGCCTCGGCCGGACCGCGCTTATACTTCGCTTATCGGCAGAAACGTCGGCTGCGGATAGCTGCGCCGACGAGCGATCACCGGACGCTGACCGCGTCTGACCCCGAAAGATCGCGAGCACCGATATACACACAACGTTCGGACGCGCTCCGAGGTTCCCAGACAGATTTCAGAGAGAACCACATTCGTGATGCGCCTCCTGCTAAGGAGTACTGGTGGCTGATCAGCAGGCCGTCCTTGACGCACTGCGCACTGTGAACGATCCCGAGCTGCACCGAGACATCGTCTCGCTCAACATGGTCCGCGACCTCAAAGTCGAGGGTGGGACCGTCTCATTCGAGCTGGTCCTGACGACCCCGGCCTGCCCTCTCAAAGAGACCATCGATCATGACGTCCGCGCCGCCCTCGATCCGATCGCGGGGGTTGATGCCGTCGAGATCGACTGGGGCGCCGAGGTCCGCGGCACCCTCGGCAAGGACGGTGGCCCTGCGCCCATCGACGGCGTGAAGAACATCATCGCCGTCGCCTCCAACAAGGGCGGCGTCGGCAAGTCCACCGTTTCGACCAACCTCGCCGTCGCGCTGGCCAAGCTCGGCGCTCGGGTGGGGCTCCTCGACGCCGACATCACGGGACCGAACATCCCGACGATGCTTGGCATCGAGGGCGGCATCCAGGCGGAGGGCGAGCAGGGTTTGCACCCGCTGGAGTCCTATGGTCTCAAGGCCGTCTCAATCGGCTTCGTCCTGCCCAAGGGATCCCCGGTTGTCTGGCGTGGACCGATGATTGGCTCCGGCGTCCGCCAGTTGATGCGCGACGTCGACTGGGGCGAGCTGGACTACCTGATCATCGACCTGCCGCCCGGCACCTCCGACGCCTCGATGACCATGGCGCAAGACGCGCTGATCGCCGGCGTCGTGATCGTCTCCACCCCGCAGGTCGTCGCCATCGAGGATGCACGCAAGGCCGTCGGCATGTTCGATCGCCTCGGTGTCCCGATCTTCGGGGTCGTCGAGAACATGTCCGGGGACGTCTTCGGTCACGGAGGCGCTCGGGACGCCGCGGATGAGCTCGGCATCGAGTTCCTGGGCGAACTGCCGCTCGATGCGGCGGTTCGTGAAGGCGGTGACAGCGGCAAGCCGGTGGTCGCGGCCGCACCCGACTCGGCAGTAGCACAATCATTCATCGAGCTGGCCGAACAGGTCGCGGCCCGATGTTCAGTTCTTCAGTTCGCAGGTGAGGCGGCCGTCGCGTGACGATCTCGATGATTTGGCAACCCGTGCTCGATGCAGCGAGCGATACCAGCGGGAACGGCGGCTCGCGCGGTCGGGGTGGGAGACGCTCGTCCTCGATCATCGCCGGCCGTCGGCCTGCTCGTCGCTCGGGCGCGAACGCGGATGCCGACGAGCAGGCGGCGGACGAGACCGCCGAGGAGCCGGAGGAGGAGCGTCCTCGGACGCCGCGCCGGCGCCGCCGTAGCACCGCCGCGGCCAAGGAAGCGGAGGCCCCTGCCGCGGAGGAGACCGCGGAGGCCGAAGCCGAGGAGAAGCCCGCGACCCCTCGACGCCGGCGGCGTTCCCGCGCCGCCGAGCCGGAGCCCGAAGAGGCTCCCGCCGCCGAAGCCGAGGCGGAAGCACCGGCCGCCGAAGAACCTGCTGACGAGGAGCCCGAGGCAGCGGTCGAGACGAAGAAGCCGGCCCGCCGGCGGACCACGCGCAGCAAGCCCTCCTCGAATGGTGCCGGTGACGGCGACCTCGGTGAGCTACGCGCGATCGTCGAGGAGCAGGGCGCGATCCTGAACGAGGTCCGCGCTGGGTTGCTGACCCTCGGGAGTCAGCTCGACCGAGCCGCGCAGAAGCCGCGCCTCGGCGTGTTCGTCGACGTGCCGAACCTGATGTACGGCCAGGGACCAGACGAGAAGCCGGTCAACATGGGCCGCCTCCTCGAGTTCCTGCGACAGGGCCGCGACATCGTCCGGGCGACCGCCTACTCGCCGGTGTCGGACAACCCCTCGGAGCCGCTCGAGCAGCAGAAGTTCGTCGCACCGTTCGTGCCGTACGAGTACCGCATCGTGACCAAGCCGCTGAAGCGGTTCGCCGACGGTTCGATCAAGGGCAACTTCGACGTCGAGATGGCGATCGACATGCTGACGATGGCCGACAGGCTCGACATCATCGCGATCGTCTCCGGCGACGCGGATTTCGCGCGAGCCGTCGAGGTCGTGCAGACCCGTGGCGTCCGCGTCGAGGTGGTGGCGTTCGCACAGAGTTCGTCGCTGGAGATGCGCTCGCTGGCTGACCGTTACGTCGAACTCGGTGCTGTGATCGACGAACTCATCTAGCGCGTGTAGCGTGCGGACGCCGATTCCGCCCGGCTAGTGCCCGTTGCGAGTCCCGCTGTTCACTGGCTTCTCTTCTTCGTCGCCGTAGAGGTCCTCGAGCGTCCAGTTCGACGATCGACTGCGTCCACCACTGCCGACCAGCGGCTCGCCCGAGGTGACCGCGGCGAGGTACGCCCCGCCCGATAGTCCGAGCCCACCGCCGACCAACCAACCGATGATCGCCGGCTGCACGTCGATCACGAAGATCCCGATCGCAAGCCCGATCGCGGTGCCAGCGAAGACGAAGAGGTAGTGGGGCCGGAGATAGCGCCGCATCTGGCTGCCTCTCAGCGGGTGGGGCTCAAGAGTACAGGTCGCGCAGCTCGAACCGCGGCCCGTCGGTGCAGACCAATCGTACCCCGCCCCGTTTCGGGAACACGGCGCACGAGTAGCAGACCCCGAACCCGCAGGCCATGCGCCCTTCGAGGAGTCCCTGCACCGGCTTCGACGACCCCGTGCGCCTCGTCACGTCGTGCAGCGCTTCGAACATCGGATCCGGGCCGCAGGAGAACGCCTGGTCGCACCACGACAGCAGCCGCTCGAACGGAGCGGTGACGCGCCCGCGCTCGCCGACCGATCCATCCTCGGTGGTGACGATCACCTCGACCGCCGGCGGCAACAGCTCCGGCGGGAAGATCTGCGCCTCACCGCGGCCACCGAGGATCAGCGTGACCTCGCGACCCTCCGCCACTAGCTCGTCGGCCAGCCAGATGAGGGGCGCGCAGCCGATGCCCCCACCCACGAGGAGCATGCGCTGCACCCGAGGGCGCACCTCAAACCCCTGCCCGAGCGGGCCGACGAACGCGACGTCGTCGCCCTCCGTGCGTCGTGCCAGCCAGTCGGTCCCGCGACCGACGACATCGAACAGCAGGGCGAACTCGGGGCCGTCGCGGCCCTCGCGCAGCCGGTGAATCGACAGCGCCCGGCCGAGCAGCGGGTCGAAGCCCTCGCCGATGTAGGTCATCAGGAACTCGCCGGGCTGGATGTTGGCCAGGACCTCGGTGCGTTCGAGCCAGACGATGTGGGTGTCGCCGTACAGGCGCGCGCTCTCGGTGACGGTCGTGGTGAAGCGCTCCACCGTCGCTACCCGCCGACCGCTGCTCGCCCGGCGGCGCGGCTCTCGAGGATAATCGCGTCGACCTCGTCGAGCGTCTCCACGATGTGGGTCGCACCCGACGCCTCGAGCTGCGTCGCCGAGCGGGCGCCGAGCAGGCCGATCCGGATGTCGACGGATGCGCTCTGCGCCGCGGCCATGTCGAACTCCGTATCCCCGACGAAGGCGGCGTCCTCAGGGGCGATGCCGAGCGCGGCGAGCGCGTGCAGCGGTCCATCCGGCGCCGGCTTCGGGTGAGGGGTCGTGTCGCGCCCGACGACGACGTCGAAGTGGCGCTCCCATCCGAGGATCTCGACCATCAGCTTGCCGCCGTGCTCGTTCTTGTTCGTCACCACGCCGAGGCGAGCCCCGGCTGCGCCAAGGCGATCGAGCAGCTCACTCGCGCCCGCCAGCGGCTGCGTCGTCTGGATGAACTCGTCGTAGTAGAGCCGGAGGTACCGCTCATACATCTCCGCCGCGACCTCGTCCGACACCTCGGTGAGCTGCTGGGCGAGGGTCTGCATCGGTGCGCCGATCAGCGGCAGGATCGTGTCGGGCGCGACCTCGTGCCCGAAGTCGCCCAGGGTGCGGGACATCGCCTCCGCGATCGTCGGGAGCGAGTCTACGAGCGTGCCATCGAGATCGAAGAGGACACCAACCGCCGAGGCGCGGTCGCTCACGCGCCTGGCTCCGTGGCCGCGACGGGCGCCCCGTCGCGGTACTCCAGCAGCGGCTTCACCTCGTAGGCGGAGGGAGCCGAGAGCGCGTCGATCGCCGCCCGCGCCGTGTCGAGCGACGTGAAGCAGGGGATGCGCTGCTCGGTTGCGGCGCGGCGGATATGGAAGCCGTCGCGCAGCGGCTCGTCGCGCCCGCCCTCGATCGTGTTGATCACGGCACGGACGGTGCCGTCCCGGATTACGTCGGTAACGTTCGGATGCCCGGCGAGCAGCTTGGTCACGCTCTGCACGGGGATGCCGAGGCCGTCGATTAGGGTCGCGGTCCCCTCGGTGGCGAAGAGCGGGCAGCCCGCCTCGTGCAGGGCGCGGATCAGCGGCAGCGCCTCGGTCTTCGTCTGGTTCGACAGCGAGAGGAGGAACGGGGTCCCGGCCTGCACGCCCAGGTCCGAGGCGATCAGCGCCTTCGTCAGCGCCGGCGCGAACGCGTGGTCGACGCCCATCACCTCGCCGGTGGACTTCATCTCCGGCCCGAGGTGCGTGTCGACGCCCACCAGCTTCGACATCGAGAACACCGGTGCCTTCACGGCGACCAGGTCGCTCTCCGGCCACAGCCCCGTCTCGTACCCCTGGTCGGCCAGCGTCTGCCCGAGGCTCACGTTCACCGCGAGCCGCACCATCGGCACCCCGGTCACCTTGGAGATGAACGGCACCGTTCGGGACGAGCGCGGGTTGACCTCGATCACGAAGACGCCCGGCCCGTCCGGCTCCGCGTCCGGCGCGATCACGAACTGCACGTTCATCAGGCCGCGCACTTCGAGGCCGAGCGCCATCTTCGTCGTGTAGTCGATGATCGCCGCGCGCTGCTCATCGGTGAGGTTCTGCGGCGGATAGACGGCCATCGAGTCGCCAGAGTGCACTCCGGCCCGCTCGATGTGCTCCATGATCCCCGGGATCAGGACCGTCTCACCGTCACAGATCGCGTCGACCTCGAACTCGCGCCCGCTGAGGTACTTGTCGATCAGCACGACGCCGGAGCCCTCCGTGAGGGCGGCCTGGAAGTAGCGCACCAGCTCGTTTGCGTCCTGCACAACCTCCATCGCGCGCCCGCCGAGGACGTACGACGGCCGTACGAGGACCGGGTACCCGATCGCCTCCGCGGTCGTCAGTGCGTCCTCGAGCGTCTCGACGCCGGCGCCCGGCGGCTGCGGCACCTCCAGCTCCGAGAGCATCGCCTCAAAGCGGCCGCGATCCTCGGCGATGTCGATCGCCTCGGCCGAGGAGCCGGCGATCGGCAGCGCCGCGTTCGCGAGCACGCCCGCCATGTTGACCGCGGTCTGTCCGCCGAATTGCACCACCGACGCCGGTGCCTCGCCCTCGTCGCCTGCCTCGTTCTCCAGCAGGTCGCGGACGGACTCCTCATCGAGGGGTTCGAAGTAGAGCCGATCGGAGGTGTCGAAGTCGGTCGACACCGTCTCCGGGTTCGAGTTCGCCATGATCGCGTCGACGCCGGCGGCCTGCAGCGACCACGCCGCCTGCACCGAGCAGTAGTCGAACTCGATGCCCTGACCGATCCGGATCGGACCGCTGCCAATCACCAGCATCTTGCGGCTGTCGGTCGGCGGCGCTTCGTTCTCGTGTTCGTACGTGCCATAGAAGTACGGCGTGACCGCGTCGAACTCCGCCGCGCAGGTGTCGACCATCTTGTAGACGGGGCGGATGTCCCACTCGTCGCGGAGCGATCGCACCTGTGCCGGCAGCCGGTCGGCGAGCGTCCCGATCTGCACGTCACCGAAGCCGAGGCGCTTCGCCTTCCGCATCAGCTGAGGCGTCAGCTCCTCGCTGAGGAGGCGTCGCTCCATCTCGACGATGCGTGCGATCCGCTCGATGAACCACGGGTCGACGCCGCTGCGCTTCGAGACCTCCTCGAGGGGGATGTCGTGGCGGACCGCGCCGAACAACGCCCAGAGGCGCTCGTCGGTCGCGTCGAGCGGCGGGTCGTCGCCCCAGTCGGCGCGCTCCCAGAGGATGGAGCGGTTCCCGATCTCCAACGACCGCACTGCCTTCTGCAGCGCCGCCTCGAAGGTCCGGTCGATCGCCATCACCTCGCCGGTCGCCTTCATCTGTGTCCCGAGCGCGCGGTCGCCCACCGCGAACTTGTCGAACGGCCACCGCGGGATCTTGACCACGCAGTAGTCGAGGGCGGGCTCGAACGCCGCTGTCGTGCGCTCCGTCACGCTGTTCGCGATCTCGTGCAGGTGCTTGCCGACGGCGATCTTCGCCGCCACGCGGGCGATCGGATACCCCGTCGCCTTCGACGCGAGCGCCGAGGAGCGCGAGACCCGCGGGTTCACCTCGATCACGTGGTACGGCGGGATCGTCGCGTCGTCCGACCCCTCCCACGGCACGATGTCCGGCCGCGGCGCGAGCGCGAACTGCACGTTGCACCCGCCCTCGATGCCGAGCGCGCGAATGATCTTCAGCGCGCTGTTCCGCAGCATCTGGTGGTCACGGTCGGAGAGCGTCTGCGACGGCGCGACGACGATCGAGTCGCCGGTGTGGACGCCCATCGCGTCCAGGTTCTCCATGTTGCAGATCGTGATGCAGGTGTCGTTCGAGTCCCGCATCACTTCGTACTCGAGCTCCTTCCACCCGAGGAGCGATTGTTCGACGAGCACCTGCGTGATCGGGGAGGCCGCGAGGCCGCCACGCACCACCGCCTCGTACTCCTCGTTGGTGTGGGCGATGCCGCCGCCGGTGCCGCCCAGCGTGTAGGCGGGACGCACGACCAGCGGCAGACCGATCCTTTGCCGCGCCGCGACCGCGTCTTCCCAGGACTCGACGATCGCGCTCTCCGGCGTCGGCTCACCGATGCTGACGAGCAGGTCCCGGAACAGCTCGCGATCCTCGGCGAGTTTGATCGTGTTGAGCGTCGAGCCGATCAGCCGCACGTCGTACCGCTCGAGGACCCCCGCCTCCGCCAGCTCGCGCGCCAGGTTGAGCCCCGTCTGCCCGCCGAGGGTGGGCAGGATCGCCTCCGGCCGCTCCCGCTCGATGATCCGTTCGATCACCGGCACGGTGAGCGGCTCGATGTAGATGACGTCGGCGATGCCCTCGTCGGTCATGATCGTCGCTGGGTTGGAGTTGATGAGGATCGAGCGGATGCCCTCTTCGCGCATCGCTTTGCAGGCCTGTGTGCCGGCGTAGTCGAACTCGGCAGCCTGACCGATCACGATCGGTCCGCTGCCGATGATCAGGACTGACTTCGGCTTCTCGGGGCGCTCGGCGACAGCGCCGGCCCCAGGATCGGTGGGTGCCGCGGTCGTAGTCAGTTGTGGTATCCCTCGCGATGAGCAGCGCCGAGCAGCGGGATCTCGGCGACGACGTCGATGGCGCCGTAGTGGTCGTGCGGTTGGATTGGCAGTCGCGCCAGCTTCATGTGCGGTGGCTTGAACTCACCGAGATCGATCTGGCGATGAGCCTCAAGGAACTCGACCAGCCGCGCGCGATCGCCACGGCCGGTGGTGAAGGCGATCGGTAGCCGCGGGACGAAGGCGTCGCCGTCGGCCGTGATCAGCGGGTCATCCTTCATCTTCTGGGAGACGAAGGGGACTCCGAGGCGAATCTGGCGTCGCAGCTCGCGGTAGCTCCCGCCGTCGTCGACCCCGAGGTAGATCTGGCCGTCCTCGGACGCCGACAGCCCGGCGATCCGCAGGGCGAACGGCTCGACGCGCCGGATGCGCGGCGCGGCATTGACATAAAACGACTCGACCTGCGACCAGAGCACGTCTGTCGGGCGGAGGAAGCCAACGTCCACGTAGGTCGTGTGCACCCACTCGATCGGTGGCACCTCGAGCTCCTCGAGGTCGCTCATCGCCTCGAGGAGCGTCGCCAGCCCACCGAGGTCGTCGGTGAACTCCGCGCCGATCGGCTGCAGGAACTGGATCGGGACCTTCCAACCGGCCGAGTGCTCCTCCCACCACGCCCAGTAGTCGGGCAGCGGGTCTGAGGAGGCGCTGAACGCCGACCAGTCACGCTCGCGCGCTTCGAGGTACGTCGTGGTGAGATCCACCGTCGTCATGCGTCGCCCTCTTGGTAGACCGGTAGCTCGAAGCGGGTCCCTGGGCTCCGCAGCGGCACCAGCGCGCCGATCGAGGAGAGGTACGAGAGCGCCGGCTCGTTGTCGCGCGGCAGGCGGGCGCGGATCCGCTTGTAGCCCTGCTGACGCGCGAACGCGAGTGCCTCGTTCGCCAGCTCCGTGCCGTAACCCTGCCGGCGGTTCCGCTCGCGGATCCACGACCCGAAGCTGCACTCCTCCGGCTCCGCCGAGTCGAAATCGATCGCCGCGAATCCCAGAATGTGCCGGCCGTCGTCGATCACGAGCATCGTGCCCTGATCGCCCTGCCGCTCCATCCAGGCGACGACCTCGTCGTCGGACCACTCCCGATCGAAGCCGACCGGGTTGTCTTCGAGAATGATCTCGCCAATGATTTCGGCGATTTGATCGGCGTCATCAGGCGTTGCACGTCGGACGGTCGCTGCCATCGCCGCACCCCCTCGCTGATCGTGATGCTAGTCGTCGCGGCGGACAGCCGCCATGAACCGATCGAACAGGAACTCGGTGTCGTTCGGTCCCGGTGACGCCTCCGCGTGGTACTGGATGGTGAACACCGGCTCCTTCGTGTGTTCGAGGCCTTCGACGGTGTCGTCGTTCAGGTGGACCTGCGACACGCGGACGTCCCCCTCGAGGTGGTCGTCGATCGCGTAGCCGTGGTTCTGCGAGGTGATGTAGACCCGCCCGGTGCGCTCGTCGCGCACCGGGTGGTTCGCTCCTCGGTGCCCAAACTTCAGCTTGTGAACACCCGCGCCGAACGCGCGCCCCACTACCTGGTGTCCCAGGCAGATCCCCATCACCGGTGTGCGGCCGATCAGCCCTCGCGAGGTGGTCACGACGTCGTCGAGGAGGCGCGGATCGCCGGGCCCGGGCGAGAGGAGCACCCCGGCCGGGTTGAGCGACAGGATGTCCTCGGCGGTCGTCGTATGCGGGACAGCGGTCACATCGCAGCCCTGCTGGCGAAGGATCCGCATGATGTTGCGCTTCACACCGAGGTCGAGGACTACCACGAGCGGTCGATCACCGTCGGACGGGGCGTTGACGCCGTCGAACTCGTAGCTCGTCGGCGTCGAGACCTCGCCGACGTAGTCCTTGCCCTCGTAGCTCGGCTCGCTGCGGAGCCGCGTGAGCGCCTCCTCGGCGGTTTCGTCGTGCGTGATCGTGCCCATCAGCACGCCGTGCGAGCGGAGGTGCCGCGTCAGCGCGCGCGTGTCCACGTCGGCGATGCCGGTGATGCCGTTCTGCTTGAGGTAGGCGTCCAGCGTGTGCGTGCTGCGCCAGTGCGAGGGCAGGTCGGTCAGCTCGCGGACGACGAAGCCACGCACCTGGATCGCGGCGCTCTCATCGGCGTTCGCGTTCGTGCCGTAGTTCCCCTGGATCGGGTAGGTCATCGTCAGCACCTGGCCACGGAACGACGGGTCGGTCAGCGCCTCCTGGTAGCCCATCA
The DNA here is from genome assembly GCA_028279505.1 of Dehalococcoidia bacterium. Classification (GTDB taxonomy): domain Bacteria; phylum Chloroflexota; class Dehalococcoidia; order UBA2979; family UBA2979; genus UBA6627. Next base: position 23,272 of record JANQNP010000068.1, on the reverse strand, counting down.
TCGAGGTGGTGAACACCACCTCGCCGGTCGTGCGACCGGGCGCGCCGATCGCCACGCCCTCGAAGATGCGCCCGTCGGCCAGCGCGAGCCGGGCCGGCTCACGCCGGTCCAGCAGCGACGAACTGTCGTCAGTCGAACTTGCTTCGCTCACAGCACTTCCATCGAATCACCCGCGGTCATCACGTTCCTATCGAGGTCCATGTTGCTATCGAGGTCATAGCCCAGCGCGATCACAGCGCGGCCACCGCCGCCGTCTCATGCACGACCTGTCCGTCGACCACCGTTGCGACCACGCGCCCCTGCAGCCGTTCCCCGGCAAGCGGCGTGTTGTGACCGAGCGACGCAAACGACTCTGGTTCGACGGTCCACTCCGACGCAGGGTCGACCAGCGCGACGTCCCCGACCGCCCCCGGAGCGAGCGTGCCCAACCCCTCGAGGCCCGACTGGCGGTCGAGGCTCCAGGCCCGCACCGGCCCGATCGTCAGCCGTTCGATCAGCGTGTTGAGGCTGAGCTGCCCGTCGGTGACCAGCCGCATCGCGAGGCCAAACGCGGTCTCGAGGCCGCTGATCCCGGGAGCGGCGAGATCGAACTCGATCTCCTTCTCCATGTCGCTCACCGGCGCGTGGTTCGTCGCGATCGCGTCGATCACCCCGTCGCGCAGCGCGTCGCTCAACGCTTCGAGGTCCGATTCCTCACGCAGCGGCGGAAACACCTTCGCGCTCGAGTCGTAATGGATCTGGTCGTACGACTCGCTGAACGCGACCCGCTCGTGCGTCAGGGTGAGGTGGTGCGGTGTGACCGAGGCGGTGATGTGCGCTCCGCGCTCGCGCGCCGCACGGATCAGCGCGACCGAGCCCGCGGTGGACACCGCGCAGACGTGGAGGTGCGCGCCCGTCAGCTCAGCCAGCGCGATGTCGCGTGCCACCATTGTCGCTTCGCCGCTCGCAGGCCGCCCACGGAGCCCGAGCCGGGTTGCGACCCAACCCTCGTGCATCTGCCCGCCTCGGACGAGCGCTGGATCTTCTGGGTGCTGGGCCACCGGCAGTCCGAATCGGGTCGAGTACTGCAGCGCATGCCGCATCAAGTTCGGATCGGCGACGGCCTGGCCGTCATCGGTCAGTGCCACGACGCCTGCGCCGGCCAGCTCGCCGGCCGGCGCGAGTAGCTCGCCAGCCCGGTTCGAGGTGATGCAACCGACCGGCAGCACCCGCACCGCGGCTGACGCCTCGGCCTCCCGCAGCACCGACTCCACGGCCGCGCGGCTGTCGAGGGGTGGCTCGGTTCCGGGCATCGCACAGACGGTGGTGAACCCGCCGCGCGCCGCCGCCGCGGTTCCGCTGGCGATCGTCTCCTGATGCTCGGCGCCCGGCTCCCGGAGGTGGGTGTGCAGGTCGACGAAGCCCGGCGCGACCACGAGTCCGGTCGCATCGATCCGATCGGCCTCGATCACCATGTCGCCCTCGTTGGGGCCGACCCGCGCGATCCGCCCGTCGACGATCACGACATCGGCGATGCCGTCCTGGCCAAGGGCGGGATCGATCACACGTCCGTTGTGGATCGCGAGCGTGCTCACGAGCGGACCTCCCCGTCGGTGTCCGCGGGGTCCACGCGGCCAGAGAGCAGGTAGAGCAGCGCCATCCGCACCGCCACGCCGTTGGTCACCTGGTCCTCGATGATCGAGTGGGAGCCGCCGGCGACGTCGCCCGCGATCTCGATGCCCTCGTTCTTGGGCCCCGGGTGCATCAGCAGGTGGTCCGGGTTCGCCCGCGCGAGGCGCTCCGCCGTCACCTGGTAGTGGGTCGCGTACTCGTGCATCGAGGGCAGCAGACCGCCCTCTTGCCGTTCGCTCTGCAGGCGCAGCGCCATCACCACGTCCGCGCCCTCGATCGCGGCGTCGATCTCGGTCTCGATGCTGACCGGCGGCAGCGCTGACTCGGCGTGCCCCGGCCGGTCGCCGGCGCGCATCCCAAGCGGCAGCAGGGTCGGGGGGCCGCAAACCACGACCTTCGCGCCCATCGCAGCGAGGCCCCAGAGGTCGGAGCGGGCGACCCGCGAGTGCGCGATGTCGCCGACCATGACCACCTTCTTGCCGGTGAGGTCGCCCACGGCGCGGCGCATCGTGTAGAGGTCGAGTAGCGCCTGCGTCGGGTGCGCGTGCGCCCCGTCGCCGGCGTTGATGATCGAGGCGTCGGTGTGCTGGGCGGCCAGGTACGGTGCGCCGGCCATCGAGTGCCGCATCACGACCGCGTCGGCGCGCATCGCCCGCAGCGTCCGCACGGTGTCGATCAGCGATTCGCCCTTGACGACCGACGAGGTGCTCGCGCTAACGCTGATCACATCGGCGCCCAGGACCTTGCCCGCCAGCTCGAACGAGACGCGCGTCCGCGTCGACGGCTCGTAGAAGAGGTTCACCACCGTGTAGCCGCGCAACGCCGGGACGCGCGGAATCCTCCTGTCGAGGATCTCCCGCATCCGGTCCGCGAGGGTCAGCACCGCCTCGATGTCGCTGCGCGAGCAGGTATCGAGGTCGAGCATGTCCCGGTGCGTCCAGCCTTGGTCGGTGAGCTGGGGCTCGGCGGCGGCGCCTTCAACCGGCGCGCTCTCCTCGGTGGTGACGTCGGAGCTGAGTTCGGTGGTCATGAGCGCTTGCCTCCCGGGACCACGATCACCGCATCGCGGCCATCGTCCTCATCCAGCAGCACGCGAACGTCGTCCTCGCGCGCGGTGGGGATGTTCTTGCCGACGATGTCGGCGCGAATGGGGAGTTCTCGGTGGCCGCGGTCAACCAGCACCGCGAGCCGGATCATGCGCGGTCGCCCGTAGTCGTTGAGTGCGTCGAGTGCTGCGCGAATCGTGCGACCGGTGAACAGCACGTCGTCGACGAGGACGACGGTCTGTCCCTCGATCTCAGGGAGTTGCGTCGGCTGAGGGGTGCCGCGCAGACCGCGACGCTCGAAGTCGTCGCGGTGCATCGTCACGTCGAGCGAGCCCGTCGCCGGCGGGTTCTCGAAGCTCTCGATCGCGTCGGCGATGCGCTGCACGAGCGTGACCCCGCGTCGCTGAACCCCGACCAGCACGAGGTCCTCGACACCGGCGTTCGCCTCGACGATCTCGTGGGCGAGGCGGGTGACCGTGCGGCGAATCGCCGCGGCGTCCAACAGTGGTCCCGGTGTCGCGGTGGCGGTCCCGCCGGCCTGATCAGGGCTAGACATAGAAAACCCTCCGCCAGAGAGGGGAGGGATCAAGGGAGTGGCGCCGCTCGCGCGCAGTCGAATCGTGCCAGTTGGTACTCATTCGGCGTCCTTCTCGGCCTCTCGGGACCGGGTTAAAGGCGCTCGGGACTCAAGCTCGGAAGAGCGTACCAGCGCGGATCGCCTCAATCAAAGCAATCGGTTGCGCACCCGTGGACCGGTGGTGTCGCTCCGTCAGTCCTGCTCGTCGCGCTGCTGGCGGAGGAACTTCTCCAGCTCGTCGACCATCGACTCGGCGTCGGGGAGCTCTTCCGGCTCAGAGGGTGCATCCTCCGGCTCGTCGCCAAGCTCGTCTTGCACGCGGCGCGCGTACTCCGCCGCCTCGGGGTTCTGTTCGAGGTCCGCGGCCACCTGCGCGTCGAAGCGGGCGGCGAACACCTCGAGGTCGTGGAGCGACAGCTCGAGGCCAAACGCGGAGTTGAGCCGCTGCAGGATTGCCAGCGCACCCTTCGGGTTGGGCGACCGCTGGATGTAGAACGGGATGTTCGCCCACAAGGAGGCGGTCTCGATCCCGGCGTCGCGCAGCTCCCGGCTCAGCACGCCGACGATCCCGGTCGGCCCCTGGTAGCTGGACGTCGAGGGCTCATCGAACCCGAGCTCCCGCGCCAGTTCCGGATCGGTGGCCGACCCGCCGACGCGGACCGGGTTGGCGTGGCTCACCTCGGCCAACAACCCTCCGAGGGTCACGAACCCGGAGACGTCGTACTGCCGGCAAACGCCGACGATGTTGTCGACGAACCGACCCCAGTGGACGTGCGGCTCGATCCCGCTCAGCAGGATGATGTCGCGGTCGGCGTCCTCGAGGCGGTGCGCCGCGAACTCGTTGGCGGGCCACTCGAGCACGCGCTCGCCCTTATCGAGGCGCACGTGCGGCCGCGCCTGAGTGAAGTCGTAGAACTCCTCGGGGTCGATATCGGCGAACGGCTCGGCGCGCCAGCGACGGCGGATGAACCGGACGGCGCTCGTCGCGGCCTCGCCGGCGTCGTTCCACCCGGCGAACCCGGCGATGACGAGTGGGCGCCGTAGCTCCGGCTCGTCGTGCACGCGTAGATCAGTCATGCGCACAGCATAGCGAGGTGTCGCCCTCGAGGGCTGTCGATCCTCGGACAGCTGGTTCGTCTTGATGATGACGGCGGGACAGCGGAGCGCTGGGTCGCCGCAACCGACAACAGGGACGATGAGTGTCAAAGGACAGAACGATGGCGAACTACCTGCTCGTGTACCACGGCGGCGAAGGCATGGCGGAGGACCCGGCCGAGCGGCAGAAGATCATGGACGCCTGGGGCGCATGGTTCGGGTCGATGGGCGAGGCGGTGGTCGACGGGGGCAACCCCGTGGGTGGCGCGATGACGGTCGCCAGCGATGGCTCAACCAGCGAGGGTGGCGGCGCCAACCCCGCCACCGGCTACAGCATCATCAAGGCTGACAGTCTCGCCGCGGCCACCGACCTGGCCAAGGGCTGCCCGGTGCTCGCCTCCGGCGGCAGCATCGAGGTCGCCGAGACCTTCCAGGCGATGTAGCAGCTCGGCCTCTTGGGCCATTTGGAGCGGCGCCTCAGCCGAGGCGCCGCTTCGCGATTCTCGTTCGGTTCGCTGCGGTGCCGTTAGCCTTTCAGTACGCACCACGCGGCGACCACCGACTCCAGCTCCTCGCGCAGCGACTCGACCGTCTCGAGGTCCGGGAACCGCATGTAGCGCGCTACCTTCTCGCCGCCCTCGAGGTGCGGGAAATCGCCCGGGACGTCCGCACCCGTGTGGAACATCAGGCTTACGTGCGCCTTCGCGCGCGGGTTGATGCTCGCCAGGTTGCCCTCGTACATGAACGTCGGGCTCTTCCACTTGATGGTCTCGGACATCCGATCGTCCGCCTCCAGGATGGTCGTGCGGACCGCTTGGATGACGTCCTTGAGCGGGTGGTCGAGTTCCTCGAGGTAGGAATCGACTTCTGGATTCGTGGCCATTGGTTCTCCGATCCGCCGTCCGGGAGCGGGAGCGATCATAGGTGCGCAACGCTGTGCGCAACCTCACCGATCGCGATTCGGCCCCACCGAGCACCGGAACGCGCGCAAGCCGCAGGCTGCTATCGCCGTTGGCGCTTCGGATCGGGGTTCCGCCGCCGTCGCCGTCCGAACGCCTTCTGCTTACGGAGCTCCGCATCTCGCTCGAGCGGGTCCGTGCGGCGACGCTGCCGCGCCGCCTCGCGGAGGAGCTTCCGGTACGCACCGAGCCGGCCCTCGGTCAGTTCGCCTGCCTCGACGGCGGCGAGCACGGCGCAGTCCGGCTCCGCTTGGTGCGCGCAGTCGGCGAAGCGGCAGCCGGCGGCGAGGCGCGCCACGTCCTCGAAGACGTCGTCCACCGCCTCGGCGGAGGCGACCGTCGAGAGCGCGCGGATGCCCGGCATGTCGATCACCGTCACGCCGTTGCCGAGCGGGAACAGCTCCCGCGTCACGGTCGTGTGCCGCCCGCGCCCGTCGTCTGCGCGGATCGCACCGGTCGCCATCCGCTCCTCGCCGAGCAGCGCGTTGATCAGCGTCGACTTCCCGACACCAGACGCACCGAAGCAGGCCAGCGTGGTCCCCGCCTCGAAGTGCGCGCGCAACCGATCGAGGCCTTCGCCCGTCAGGGCCGAGACCGGGATCAGCGGGCGATGCGCGCTGACCGGTTCGAGGCTGTTCCAGATCGCCGCGATGTCGCTCACGAGGTCGAGCTTCGTGACGACGACGACGGCACGAGTCGCGCCGTCCGCGATCAGCAACTCGCGCTCGAGCCGCCGAGGATTCAGGTCGATCGCCGGCTCGACGACCAGGGCCAGGTCGACGTTCGCGGCCAGCACCTGCTCCTCGACGGAGCCGGTGCTATCCGACGACAGCGCGGTCGCTCGGCTGAACCGCGTCGCTCGGCGCAGGATCGAGGAGATCCGCCCACTGCCGACCCCGGGGTCGAGCGTGACCCAGTCGCCCACCGCTGGCTGCGCCGGGGCGGAACTCGTTTCGACTGAGAGGACATAACCGTCGATCGCGATCAGTGAGTGCCCTCGATCGGCGCGGATCACCCGCCCCGGGACCCCGGCCGGGTCGACGGACGCGGCCTCCTCCGCACGCGCGCTCGACCATCCGAGGTCAGCGAGCGACCAACCACCCTCCGAGCCCGTCTCCGGGCCCGATGAGAAAACAGACACGATGAATACACCTCAGTGAGTGAGGCGCCTCCGTGCCTGTGCGTTTCGAGGAGTGCCGGCTAGCGGACTCGCACGGGAGGGCGCGTGGGATTGGAACGGGGGTGTCGGAGCAGCACAGCAGCTCCTCGCTGAACAGTGGCTTCCACGATGGCCTCCTCTCCCGCGTCGCGAACCGGATCGGTTCGCGGTCCTCGGCGTGTCGTTGCCCTCGACGGTAGCAGTTTCGTGGTCGGTTCGCTCGGGCCGTCGGCCGTCGTTACCTCGGCGGATCGCTATCATCCTCGTGATGCTCGACGTGAAGATCGTTCCTCACCAGATCCGCCCCGGCGTAGGCCTCATGCCGGCCTCCGAGGGCCGTCGCACCTGGCTGCCCCAGCAGTCACGCTTCTGCCCGGTCCTCGAGGACGGCAGCCAGATGGGCTTCCTCGTCTACCCACCGCTGGAGGAAGACGAGACCTACCAGGTCCGGTACGAGCCCGACGGCAGCTACCGGTTCACCTTCTCCAAGGACCGCAACCCGGTGCTCACGCTCCAACGCAAGTTCTCCGCCGGCGGCGGTGGCGGCGTCACCACTGAGCTCGTCTCCTTCGACGAATCAGCGGGCCTCGATCGCCGCGCGGTCATGTCGGTGATGGACACGATGCTGACGAACATGGGCGCGCCGGTCGGCGGCGTCGGCCTGCGCGGCGCCTACGACTTCATCACGCCGCCCGGTTGGGACACGGTCTTCACCGGCGTGCTGAACGACCTCGGCCGCCCCCAGGTCCCCGTGCTAACCGTTCAGGTGCAGACCGACTGGTTCCGCCACCCCACCGAGTTCCGCCACGTGCTCCAGCCCGGCGAGGCCGTCTCCGCCAACGGTTTCGCACCCGTTGGCCAGGTCTTCTTCGTCCCCCGCCAGGAAATCGGCGTCGAACTAGCCTCGGACGAGAACCAGGCGACCTTCCGCCGCGAACTCGACGAATACTGGGAGCGCAAACCCAACCACACCGAACACACCCGCTACGGCGGCAGCTACGACCACCAGTACCGCACCGAAGCCCGCCCCCACGCCGACGCCGATCCCCAGATCGAGGTGGAGCCACCCTCGAACGATCCGGCCGCAACCTAGCCGGATCCTCAGCCCGCCACGGACCCGACTCAAGCTGCCCCGAAGGGTCCAAAGAGGGGTCGAAGACCCCCTAGAAGTGGTAGGGGAAGCGGGAGTAGTCGAACGGCCGCTTTTCGAGGAAGGCATCGCGGCCTTCCTGCGCCTCGTCGGTGCCGTAGCCGAGTCGCGTCGCCTCGCCGGCGAAGATCTGCTGGCCGATCAGCCCGTCGTCGATCATGTTGAAGGCGAACTTCAACATCCGCTGCGCCGTGGGGCTCTTCGAGTTCACTGCGAGCGCCCAGTCGAGGGCGGTCGACTCCAGTTCGGCATGCGGCACCGATTTGTTGATCGCGCCCCACGACTCAGCCTCGTCGGCGGAGTAGTCCGCTCCGAGGAAGAAGATCTCGCGCGCCTTCTTCTGCCCGACCTGCCTCGCGAGGTACGCGCTACCAAAGCCGGCATCGAAGCTTGCCACGTCCGCATCGGTCTGCTTGAAGACCGCGTGCTCTTTCGACGCCAGCGTCATGTCGCAGACCACGTGCAGGCTGTGCCCGCCGCCGGCGGCCCAGCCCGGCACCACCGCGATCACCACCTTCGGCATGAAGCGGATCAGCCGTTGCACCTCGAGGATGTGGAGCCGGCCAACCTTGGCCGGATCGATCGCCTCGGCGGTCTCGCCCTCGGCGTACTTGTAGCCGTCCTTGCCACGGATGCGCTGGTCGCCGCCGGAGCAGAAGGCCCAGCCGCCGTCCTTCGGTGATGGTCCGTTGCCGGTGAGGAGGATCGTGCCGATCTGCGTCGACTGCCGGGCGTGATCGAGCGCGTTGTGCAGCTCGTCGACCGTGTGCGGACGGAAGGCATTGCGCACCTCGGGGCGGTCGAACGCGATCCGGACCGTCCCCTGGTCGACCGCCTGGTGGTAGGTGATGTCGGTGAAGTCGAAGCCGTCCACCTCGCGCCAGCGGGCGGGATCGAAGATCTCGGAGACCATCTGCATCCTCCTCGACGGACCGTCTGAGCCGAACGCAATGTACTGGCGGCGCGCGTCAGCGACACTGGGGTCGGCGATGCCAGCATCCGAGGAGGCCGCGATGGAGCTGTACGAGGTGATGCGGAGCACGTTCTCCGCTCGCGAGTTCACCGACGACCCCGTCCCCGACGAGCTGCTCCATCGCATCATCGAGCACGCGCGCTTCGCCCCGTCCGGCGGCAATCGACAGGGCGCTCACGTGATCGTCGTTCGCGAGCCGGCCACCAAGGCTGCGATCGCCGAACTCGCGATCGAGCCGGCGAAGCGCTACGTCGCCCAGCGCAACAACGGTGAGAGCCCGTGGAACCCACTCCACCCGCCCCGCGTCGCCCCCGAGGCCATCGACGCGACCGAGGGCGTCGGGCGGCTCAGCTCCGTATACGAGCACGCACCCGCGCTGCTGGTCGTCTGCGTCGATCTCGGCGTCGTCGCGGCGACGGACCAGCACCTCGAGCGAGTCGGCATTATCAGCGGCGCCTCGATCTACCCCTTCGTCTGGAACATCCTGCTCGCCGCTCGGAACGAGGGCTTCGGCGGGACGATCACGACGATGCCGGTGGCGGAGGAGCCGAAGCTGCAGGCGCTGCTCGGGATCCCCGAGCACGTCGCCGTTGCCGCGGTGATCCCGCTCGGCAAGCCGGCGCGCCAGCTCACGAAGCTCCGCCGTCGCGGCCTCGAGGAGTTCACCCACCTCGAGACGTGGTCCGGCGCGCCGCTCGAGGGCTAAGGAGGCACGGCGATGAACGTCGAGTACACCGACAACGACGGCAACCGCGGCCCGCCCGACGGCCGCGACTACCCACGCTTCATGGGCCCGGCGACCTTCGCGAGGTTGCCCGGACCGTCCGAGGTCGAGGAGTGGGACGTCAGCGTCGTCGGTGTCCCGTTCGACGTCGGCACCTCCTATCGCCCCGGCGCGCGTTTCGGTCCGGCGGGGATCCGAGCCGGATCGAAGCTGTTGAGGCCGCACCACCCGGCGCTCCACGTTGAGCCGTTCGCCGACCAGCAGGTCGTCGACGCCGGTGACATCGCTGCGAGCCCGTACTCGATCGAAGACGCGATCGGTCAGATCGAGCGTGGCGCGAACGAGCTCCTCGAGGCCGCACCTCGCCTGATCGCGCTCGGTGGGGACCACACGATCGCGCTGCCGCTCCTCCGCGCGAACAACCGCAAGCACGGGCCGGTCGCGCTGCTGCACTTCGACGCGCACCTCGATACCTGGGACACCTACATGTCCGCGCCGTACACCCACGGCACCCCGTTCCGGCGCGCCGCCGAGGAGGGGCTGTTCCTTGAGGGCCACTCGATGCACGTCGGCATCCGCGGCTCGCTCTACGGCGCCGACGACCTGTCCGAGGACGCCTCGCTCGGCTTCGCCGTCATCGGCACCTGGGAGATCGAGGTCCTTGGCATCGCTGGCGTCGTCACCCAGATCCGCGAGCGGATCGGCGACCGGCCGCTCTACGTGTCGATCGACATCGACGTGCTCGATCCGGCGTTCGCGCCGGGCACCGGCACGCCGGAGATCGGCGGCTTCAACTCACGTGAGTTGGCGGGCATCCTCCGAGGGCTTGCCGGCCTCGACCTGGTCGGCGCGGACATCGTCGAGGTCGCGCCCGCCTACGACCACGCCGAGATCACGGCGATCGCCGCCGCCAACATGGCGTACGAACTGCTCGCGCTGATGGCCGTCCACCGCCGGGGCAGCGCCTAGCGCGCGTCGAGGATGTCCCGCGTCAGCTGCAGGTGGCCCAGGTGCTCGCCAGCGTGCCGGATCGACGAGACCAGCGCCTCGCGCCGGCTGAGCTCCCGCGTCGGTGCCGCGCCGAAGAGCGACTGCTCCGGCACCGTCACCTCGTTGAACACCGCCGGGTCCACCGCGGCCATCGCGGCGTCGATGTCGTCGGCCAGCAGCCGCAGCGCGCTCGACAGCTCCGAGGCGGGCACACCCCGCGCCCCGAACTCGGCCGCGCGGTCGCGCTCCACGTCGAGCGCACAGCCCACCCCGAGCGCGTAGCCGCGGACGGCACCCACGACGTGGTTTGCGAGCTGCGTCGCGCTGCTCGCGGTCTCGATCAGGTGCGTGTCGAGGTCGGCCTCGGACATCTCGTCGACGGTCTGCGCGATCGCCTCGAGCGCGCTGCGCAGCAGCGCGCCGTAGACGGACGGTTCATCGGTCGGGACGGCCATCGGTGCTCCTCGTTTCGGGTATGCGGGGCTAGCTCGTCTCGTCGGCGACCCCACGAGCGTTAGCTCGCTTCGTGGACCACCCCGCGAGCGCTAGCTCGCTTCGTAGACCACCGCGCCCTCGACGACGGTCATCGCGATTGGGAGGTCGCGCAGCTCCGTGACCTCGACGCGTCGAATGTCCTCGGAGAGCAGCGTCAGATCGGCGTACTTGCCGACCTCGATGCTGCCTTTGCGGTCCTCGGCGAACTCGGCGTGCGCGCCGTTGATCGTGTGCATGCGAATCGCGGTCTCGAGGTCGACGCGCTCATCGGGCCCGCAGACGTCGCCGCCCATCGTCGCCCGCGTCAGCGCCTGTTCGATCCCGAAGAGCGGGCGGTAGTCGGTGACCGGCGAGTCGGAGGACCCCGCGACGATCCCGCCACCCTCGAGGATCGACTTCGCCGGGAACATCACGTCGGCGCGTTCACGGCCGTAGTTGTTGATGTACCCGTCGCCGAACTCCCAGAAGAACGCCGGCTGCATCGCCGGCACGATCCGCTGATCGAGCACTCGCCGTTGCAGGTCCGGCGGCGTGATCCCGCAGTGTTCGATCCGGTGACGCAGGCCCTCCCGAGGTGCCTCGGACTCCGCCCGGGCCATCGAGTTCAGCGTCTGCTCGATCGCTCGGTCGCCAACGGCGTGCACCGTGCACTGCCAGCCGGCGCGGTGCGCCCGCCCGATCAGGTCGTCCAGCTCCTCCTGCTCCCAGTAGAGGATCCCGGAGTCATCCGGATCGACGTGGTACGGCTCGCGCGTCGACGCGGTCGGGCCGGAACTCGAGCCGTCGGTCATCACCTTGAACGAGCCGATGCGGAGCCGGTCGCTTCCGAACCCGGTGTGCAGTCCGGTCTGGTTCAGCAGCCCCACCAGCGGGTGCTCGAAGGTGTTCACCGTCGCGAAGGCGTAGAGCCGTACCTGGATCGCGCCCGCGTTCACCAGCTCGGTCGCCACATCCATCGGCGGGCCAAGCAGCCCGCCGGCGTCGTGCACACTCGTCAGCCCGCTCGCCAGGTCCGAGGCGTTCGCGGCGATCAGGTGCTCGCGCAGCTCGTCGCGCGAGGGTGCCGAGGCGTTGCGGAACGGGGCCGCGGCGCGCTCAAACGCGACGCCGTTGACGCTCCCGTCCGGATCGCGGTCGAAGCGACCGCCGACCGGGTCCTCGGAGTCGAGCGGTAGACCAGCGAGCTCCGCCGCCTTGGTGTTGAAGGCGGAGATATGACCGCAGGTCCGCACGAAGATGACTGGATGCTCAGGCGCCACCGCGTCGAAGTCATGCCGATTCGGATGCCGCTGCTCAACGAGCTTCGAGTGGTCGTACCCACGCCCGCGGATCCACGTACCGGGCGGCTGCGACTCGGCGCGCTTCCGCACCTCCTCGACGATCGCCGAGATCGAATCCATCCCCGGCGCCTTGCAGTCGATCGAGTGCGCCATCCCACCCACCCCGGTGAAGTGCTGGTGGGCGTCGATAAACCCGGGTGTCAGCGATCGGCCGTTCAGCTCGACGTGACGGGTGTCGGGGCCGGCGGTCGCGGTCACCTCGGCGTTCGAGCCGACCGCGAGGATGCGCCCGTCCGAGACGGCGACCGCCTCAGCGATGTGATTGTTCGCGTCCACGGTGTGCACGACACCGCCCGTGAAGACGAGATCGGCTCGATCGCCCGTCATGGAGGCACCTTTCGCCGGAGATCCCGAAAGTTTCGGGGAGCGAGGCAAATCCTAGCCGATCGGCAAGTCTGACGAAGTACACACCCAGTGCTCCCAGGGCTGCCTGAAGGCCCGCGCCGGTTCCGCCGACACTTCGGTATGTGGTTTCGACGTAAGCCTCGACGCGATGAGCAGTCGCCGGCGGAGCGTGTGGAACGCCGCACGCCGGTCCGCTGGTGCGCCTCGTGCCGAACCGGCGCGGGCCCCTTCGTCTACCTGGAGAACGGCAAGCACTACTGCCGGCCCTGCACCATCGAGGCCGGCAAGGTGATGCGCCTGCGTCCCGCCGGTCGACGCGCCGATGACCTCAAGAGCGCGTAGCGTCGCCACCGCCCTGGCGATCCTCGGCGCTGTCTGGTGGATCAACCCGGCCCCGAGCTCCGCGGCGACGGCCGTCCTCGCCACCTCCCAGCAGATCGGAACCTCCGTGCAGGGCCGGCCCATCGAGGTCGCCTGTATCGGATCCGGCGATCGCTCCGTCCTGCTCGTCGGCGGACTCCACACGGGGCCAGAGGCCCACTCGGTCGACCTGGTGCTCGAGGTGGCACGGCTCGCGTGGAGCAGTGATCTGGAGGTCCCGGCGGCCACCCGGCTCTGCATCCTCCCGGTGCTGAACCCCGACGGCCTCGTCAGCGGCAACCGCACCAACGCGCGCGGCGTCGACCTGAATCGCAACTGGCCGGCGCTCAACTGGAGCGCCGACGCGTATCACCCCGAGGGCGGGGCCGTCAGCGGCGGCTCCGGACCGCTCTCGGAGCCCGAGACTCGCGCGCTCTGGAACTACGTCCTCCAGACGCGGCCGGACGTGGTCCTCGTCCTCCATTGCTGTGGCGCGGTTGTCGAGGCCAATGACAGCGCCGATGCCGGCGCCCTCGCGACCGCATTCGCAGCAGGCGCGTCGATGCAGCACATCGCGGAGTGGACGGCGTATCCCGTCACCGGTCAGTTCATCGACGCCATGGACCGCATCGGCATCGGTGCTATGGACATCGAGATGGAGGCGCTCGGCGACATCGCCCTCGATGACCATCGCGCCGGCCTGGTCCGCGTGCTCGACGCCCTCGAGGGCGCCTCGTCGCAGCCACCGGTGGTTCGTCAGGCGGCCGTAACGCGCGTGACGTACCGCGTCCTGCCGGGCGACACCCTCGCCAACATCGCCGTGCGCCACGGGACGACGGCCGACGTGCTGACCTCGATCAACCGGCTCGCCAGCCCTGACCTGATCACAGTCGGGCAGGTGCTCGCCGTCCGCTGATGACGCACGAGATAGACTGCGCAAATCCTGTCACATTACTGCCGTAAACGTAATCGAACGAACACCAGAAATCCCGTTCGTAGGTCTTGTTCGGGGATCCGTTCGTTCCTACCCTTCTTGATCGGGCCGGAGATTCCGGTCCGAGATCCAGGGGGATCAACACATGGATACCGGACTGCGATGGGCGGCCGGGCGGAAACGCCTGCTGCTCGGATTGTTTGTCTCGCTGGTCGCGATCGTGGCCTTCGCCTGTGGCGACGACGATGACCCGACGGCCACACCGGCCGCTACCGATGAACCAACGGCCGCGGCGACCGATGAGCCGACCGCCGAACCGACCGACGAACCGACGGCCGAACCGACCGATGAGCCGTCCGACGGCGGCCAGCTCACGATCGGCTTCCTGGCGGACTTCTCTGGTTCGCTCGCTGAGTTCGGGCCCGAGATTCAGACGGGCGTCGAGCTGGCGATCAGCCAGATCAACGCCGCCGGTGGCGTGAACGGCCAGGACGTCGTCCTCGTCGTCGGCGACACCGGCCTCGACGAGACGAAGGCCGTCGAAGAAGCGCGCCGGCTGGTTGAGGTCGAGGGTGTCGACGCGATCGTCGGCCCGCTCGCCAGCGGCATCACCGCCGCGGTCGCCGAGGCAGTCACTCGCGACGCCGAGGTCCCGACCATCTCGCCGTCGGCCACCTCGCCGGCGATCACCGACGTCAACGACAACGGCTTCCTGTTCCGCTCGACGATCTCGGACGCTGCCCAGGGCGTCATCCTCGCGCAGCTCGCCGCTGACGAGGGCATCGAGAACGTCGGCGTGCTCTTCGAGAACAGCGCGTACGGCCAGGGCCTCGCGGACGTCTTCGAGACGAACTTCGAGGGCACCGTGTCCAGCTCCGCGTTCGAGAACGGCCAGGCCTCGTACCTGTCCGAGCTCCAGGGCGTGACCGACGGCGACCCGGACTACCTGGTCGCCATCGGCTACCCGACCGAGGCGCTCGTCTTCATCCGCGAGGCGCTGGAGAACGACATCTTCACGCAGTTCCTCTTCGTCGATGGCACGAAGTCGCAGGACCTCGTCGACGGCATCGGCGGCGAGTTCCTGAACGGCTTCAAGGGCACCGCGCCCTCGGCCGGTCCGGGCTCTGACGCGCTGGCCGCCTGGGACGAGGCGTACACCGCCGCGTACGGCGAACTGCCGACGCGCCCGTTCGTGCGTGAGGCGTACGACGCGACGATCGCGATCGCGCTCGCCGCGGCATCGGCCGGCACCGAGGACGGCGCCGCGCTCCGCGACGCCCTCGTCGAGGTCGCCAGCCCCGCCGGCGATCTCGTGATCCCGAGCGACGAGTCCGTCGCCGCCGGTCTCGCGACCGTCGCCGATGGCGGTGACGTCAACTACGACGGCGCCGCGACGACGCTCGACTGGAACGACGCGGGCGACGTGACCACCGGCTTCGTCGGCATCTGGACCTACGAGGACGGCGGCATCGTCGAACTGGAGTCGATCGAGTTCGACCTCGAGGCGAGCTAGCGCTCCCCTCGTTCGGTCATGACCGCGAGAAGGCGGCCCTCAGGGGCCGCCTTCTTCGTGTCCGGCGGTGGCGACGGCTGGCCGCCGCCCCGGTTTCGGGACGAACCTCGAAACCCGCGGCTGCTCCTCCAGCAGCCCGCCCGGCCGCAGCAACAGGAAGATGATGATCAGCGCGCCGATCGCCAGCTCGCGGAGCTGGAACACGCGCGTCCCGAGGAAGTCCGGCAGGTCCTCCTGGATCAACGGCGTCCCGAACCAGAAGAAGCCGACCGCGAGCGCCCCGAGGACCGCGCCCCGGTTGTTCCCGCTGCCACCGACGATCAGCATCGTCCAGACGAGGAACGTCCCGAACAGGTCGCTAAACCCCGTCGGTGAGATCGCCCCCTGCCGGTGCGCGAAGATCGCGCCCGCCAGCCCCATCATCATCCCGCCGAGCACGAACGACTGCATGCGGAACACCGTCGTGTGCTTCCCCGCGGCCATCGCCGTGTCTTCGTTATCGCGAATCCCTCGGAGGACGCGCCCCCACGGGGACGCGGTCGCGGCCTGGAGCACGAGGTAGGAGAACGCGAGCATCACCAGCACGATGCCGAGCATCACCCAGCGGTAGTCGGCGCCGTCAGCGAGCCCATCGAGGAACCGCGGGATCCCGTTGAGCCCGGCGCCGCGGTTGGCCAGGCCCTCGGTGCTGTTGACCACGCTGCGGAGGATGGTGGCGACGCCGATCGTCGCGATCGCGAGGAAGTCACGGCGCAGCCGCAGCGTCGGCAGGCCGACGAGGAGGGCGAGCACCCCGGCTGCCAGGGCGCCGGCCGCCCAGCCGACGGGGATTGGCCACTCGAGGCCGAACGCGTAGTCCTCGAACTCGCTCGCCGGCTCCAACGTGAGCAGCGAACTGGTGTACGCGCCCACCATGAAGAACGCGACGACGCCGAAGTTGAAGACGCCGGTGTAGCCCCACTGCAGGTTCAGGGCGAGCGCCACGATCGCGAAGATGCCGACCGTCGTCAGGAACCCGACGGTCCAGTTCACACTTCCGACCCAGGTGATCAGCGTGGGCGCCTCGAGGATCGGGTTCATGCGTGCCTCACACCGATGACCCGAAGATGCCGCGTGGCCGCACCAGCAGGATCAGGATCAACAGCACGAACGGAACGCCGGGCTTCAGCCCCGGGTCGATCCACTCGGTCGACACCTCCTGCGTGACCCCGACGATCAACCCACCGAGCAGCGCGCCCCACGGGTTCCCGATCCCGCCGAGGATCGTCGCCGCGAACAACGGCAGCAGAAACTCGAACCCGGCGTTGAACCGCAGCTGCGCCTGAATCGCCAGCATCACCCCGGCGAGCGCCGTCAGCGCGCCAGAGATCGCCCAGGTGCTGAGCCGGATCCGCTGAGTGTCGATCCCGGCGATCTCCGCGAGTTCGGGGTTATCCGAGGTCGCGCGCATCGCCTTGCCCAGCTGTGTCCGGTAGAGCAGCAGATAGAGCCCGAACGCGACCACGAGCGTCAGGCCGACAATGAAGAACTGATCCGGTTTCACCTTCAGATCGCCCGGGAGCGTCAACGCGGGATTGATCCCTGTCGCGTACCGCTGTGGGGCCGAGCCCCAGATCATCTGCACGACGGCGCGCACCATGATCCCGAGCCCGAGCGAGGCGATTGCCATCGCGATGATCCCCGCGCCACGCGACCGCAGCCGGCGATAGATCGTCAGGTCCGCGCCGACGTTGAGCATTGCGACGCCGGCCATCGCGAGCGCGATCGCCGGGATCATCCCCCAGCCGAACGAGAGCCGCCCGATGTTGCCGCCCGCCCAGCCGAGGTCGCCGACGACGATGAACGCGAGGAACATCCCGAGCGCCATCGAGTCGCCGTGCGCGAAGTTCGCGAACTTCATCACCCCATACGACAGCGTCAGTCCCATCGCCCCGAGCCCGACGATCGAACCGACGATGATGCCGATGATCACGAGCTGGATGATGTCGATCACGAAGCGCTCTCGGCGGCTTCGAGACCCAGGAACAGACGACCGACGTCCGGGTTGTCGAGCATCTCCCGACCGGCCTGCTCGAGCACGGCCTCGCCCGCGACGAGCACGTAGCCGCGGTCCGAGCGAGCGAGCGCCTCCTTCGCGTTCTGCTCGACCATCAACACTGCGACGCCGCGTGACCGGATCTCCTCGATGCGGTCGAAGATCTCCTCTCGCATCACGGGGGAGAGCGCGGCCGTCGGTTCATCGAGCATCAGCAGCCTCGGGTCCAGCATCAGCGCTCGCCCAATCGCCAGCGCCTGCCGCTGCCCGCCCGATAGATTCGAGGCCTGCTCACCCGGTCGTCGTTCCAGCTCGGGGAACATCGCGAGCACCTCGGCGACCCGATCGCTGACGCCGGACACCCGCTGGTAGCCCCCCATCTCGAGGTTTTCGCGAATCGACAGCGACGGGAATACGTTGTCGGTCTGCGGGACGAACGAGGCGCCCGCCGCGACCATCTTCGGCGCGGACAGCGGAGTCACATCGCGACCATCGAAGGTCACCGTCCCCGAGAACTTCGGCAGCACGCCCGCGATCGCCTTGAGCAACGTCGACTTGCCCGCGCCGTTCGGGCCGATGATCGTCACGAGCTCGCCCTGGTCCACGTCGACCGATACCCCGTGCACGATCTCCAGCTCGCCATAACCGGTGCTGACCTCGGTCGCCTCGAGTAGCGGGTTCACCGGTACTGGCTCCCGAGGTACGCGTCCTGCACCTCGGTGTTCGCGAAGACCTCGGCGGGGGTGCCTTCGGTCAGCACGCGGCCGCTCGCCATCACGACGACCGTCTCGCAGAGCCGCTCGACGACGTCCATGTCGTGCGCGATCAGCAGGAAGGTGACGCCCAGCTCGTCGCGTACGTCGCGAATGTGGTCCGCCAGCTTCACGGCGAGCGTCGGGTTCACCCCCGCGCTCGGCTCGTCGAGCAGCACCATCGTCGGCCGCGGCATCAACGCGCGCGCCAGCTCGAGGAGCTTCCGCTGCCCGCCAGATAGGTTCGCCGCGAGTTCGTACGCGAGGTGCTCCAGGTCCACCAGCGCCAGCAACTCGTGCGCGCGCGCCGCCAGGTCGCGCTCCTGCTTCGCGACCCGCCACGGCCGGAACCACGACTCCCACAGCCGCTCACCGGCCTGATCGAGCCCTGCGAGCATCAGGTTCTCCAGGACGCTCATCGCGCCCAACTCCTGCGGAATCTGGAACGTCCTCGTCATCCCGAGCGCGGTCACCCGGTAGGGCGGGAGCCCGGTGACGTCGCGACCATCGAAGACGACGCGACCGCCATCCGGTCGGAGCGCCCCGGCGATGCAGTTGAAGCAGGTCGTCTTCCCGGCGCCATTCGGACCGATCAGCCCCGTGATCGATCCTCGAGCCACGTCGAACGTGGCTCCGTCCACGGCGCGGTTGCCGCCAAAACGCTTCTCGAGCTGGTCGACGCGCAAGATCGCCGGCGCGGTCGCGGCCTCGTCTGCTGTCACCCGCACCTCGATCGCCGCGCGGCCCGCGGCCGTCGTCGGACGGGCGCGCCGTTGGATACGACAGCCCGCCGTCGAGCGGCGGGCAGCAGCATCCTATCCGAGGACAGGCGTAGGAAGCGGTGCTTCAGCGTCAGAGAGAACGGTCGAGGCGACCCGGCGCTTCACGATGCCAGCGGCGGAGTTGGCAGCGAAGTTTGGCTCCCCGACGTGGACTCGAACCACGAACCTAGCGGTTAACAGCCGCTCGCTCTACCGATTGAGCTATCGGGGATCTGCCATTCGATCAGTCTGACAAGGGGAGGCCGTCTGCGACAAGGGGTGGTCTCCGAATTCGCCACACCCGCGTCCGATCGATGGATGCCAGGCCGGGATTCGAACCCGGACTTAGGGATTCAAAGTCCCCAGTGCTACCGTTACACCACCCGGCAACGCCACGGATCGTACCGCCTCAACTGGACAAGCGAGCGAGCTACCCGGAGCTGCGGATCCGGCTCGGCACGATCTCCAGCAAACGCAGCGTCGAGGCGCCCGCCCGCCAGCCCTCGACAGTCTCGATGTGGCCGGCGTCGCTCATGTCCCAGTAGCGGTGCGCGAGACGCTCCGCGAGGTCGAACGCGCCGTCCTCGGAAACCTCGGTCGCGCCCTGGATCAGCACCCACGCCTCTGGCTCGCCGGCCGGGTTCGCGACCAGCAGCGACACGTTCGGGTCGCGGGCGATGCGCTTCATCTTCGGCGAGTCGGTCCCGGTGAAGAACCGCGCGCGTCCGCCGACCCACTCGAACCAGACCGGGACGGCGAGCGGCGGACCGTTCTCTGCCGACGTCGCCAGCACCGCGACCTTCGCCTCGGCGAGGAACTCGTCGCGTGCCTCATCGCTCATCGCTGCCATCGGGCCTCCAGCCTGTGCCGGCCGACGGTATCAGCTACGACTCGATGGCGAGGCCCTGCGTCTCGAAACCGCGGTTCTGCATCCCCGCCCAGTCGAGGTCGGTGCACCAGAACCAGTGCCTCGTCTCCAGGCTGCCGGCGGAGTAGGTGTTGCCGTCGAACGTGTTGTTGCCCCCTGCACCGCACGAGGGCCTGCCGTCCGTGTCGTCCGCGACCCCTGACTGCCCGCGGTTGCCGAGGTAGGTGACGTCGTTGTCCCGCACGACCACGTTCTCGCTGCGGTAGACCCCGAAATTGCCGGAACCGCGGTTCTGGTTGATGACCCCGATTCCATCACCGCCCGATGCAGCGACGACCACGGTGTTCCCGGTCACCGTGGTATCCGAGCTGTTCTGGACAAGAATCTGTGCGCCCCAGAGCCAGACGTCGAATGCCTGCCCGTTATTGCGCACCGTGTTGTTGCGAATGGTTGCCGAATAGCTGATCTCATGCGCGATGCCTGACTGATCGTTGTCCTCGGCGAGGTTCCCCTCGATCAGCGAGTTCCGGTTGTCGATATCGGTCCAGATTCCGCGACCGCGGTTGTTGTGAACATGGTTGTTCCGGACGACGAGGTCGTTCGTCAGCACCCACTTCGTGCCGCCCGCCTCCCAGAACGGGTTGAACCCCGCGATCCCGTTGAACGAGATCTCGTTGCCCTCGACCAGGATCCGGTCACCGAGGCCGGCAACCCCGATCTGCCCGTTGTGGTGCACCCAGTTGTTCCGCAGCACCATGTCCGTGTTCGTGCGGATGCCCGTCCCGTGGTTGTAGCGGACCTCGTTGTCCTCGATCAGCCAGCCCGAGTTCCCGCGGTCACCCTGGATGGCTCCACGTTGCGCGCGGTTGGCGTACTTCTCGATCACCAGGCCGCTGATCGTCACGTCGTCGCCGTTCCCACTGAATGCGACCGGTGTGTCACTC
Organism: Dehalococcoidia bacterium; assembly: GCA_028279505.1. Taxonomy (GTDB): domain Bacteria; phylum Chloroflexota; class Dehalococcoidia; order UBA2979; family UBA2979; genus UBA6627. Next base: position 2,641 of record JANQNP010000068.1, on the reverse strand, counting down.
AGCTCGACAAGCCGGCCTTGCGGATCGTCGGCGATGTAGATCCGGTTCGCGTCGTAGTCGAAGTGCCAGCGGCCCGATTCCAGCTGGTTCCGGTTGGTCACCTGCCACAACACCTCGCCGTCGAGGAAGAGCTGCTCCGGGTGCCGGCAGCCTCTGTAGCTCTGCCCGAGGAACTCAGAGCAGCCGCCCGTGCCCTCCAGCTGGGACCTCTGGCCGCCGATCGACCACCCATCGCCATCTGGTTCGAAGCCGTTCAGCACGCGCGCCCCACTGAGGATCGCGCCCGGCTGCCCTTCGAAGACGTCCCCGTCCCGCACGGTGATCGAAACTCGACGGTAGACGCCTGGGCCGAAGATGAAGGTCGTGCCGGCCGGCTGCGATGCGACGACTGAAGCCACGTCGTCGCCCGGTTGGAACACCAGCGTCGGCTCGCAGACGAGGAGTAGCGGCCCCGCAGGCACATCGCCACCCGGGTACACCGTCAAGTAACTCTCGTTGACGAAGGCAGGAGCGCCGACCAGATACCCGAACGGGAATCCACCGACGAACGACCAGACGGAGTTGAGATTGCAGCCCCGCTGCGCCGAGGCCTCCACGATCTCCTCGGTCGCCCCGCCGCTCCACGAGACCAGCGCGACGCCACCGTTCTCCGGAATGTTGCCGCTGATCGTCCCCACGGCCGACACCTTGGCCCGCGTGACGATGTCTGCCGAGACGACGCCAACGAGGAGCAACGCGACGACGAACAGGGGGCGGATCGCCATGTGCGGCAGGCTAGCATCGGCCCGCCGAACAACCTGTTAACCGTTCATGTGCTGTGGCAAGTCGGTCAGTGCCGCCAGCGCTCATCGTCGCGCCGCCGCCCACCCGGGCTGGGGCGTGCCAGCAGCGTGATCACCAGCCCGACCACGAAGCCGAAGACATGTGCCTCCCACGCCACGCTCGGATCCGCATTCCAGAACTGCAGCAAGAACCACCCTCCGAGGAACACCCACGCCGGCAGCGGGAAGAGCAGCACGAACCCGATCAGCGACAGCACCTGAGCGCGTGGATGTAGCAGCAGGTAGGCGCCAAGCACACCCGCGATCGCGCCTGACGCCCCAACTAGAGGCGTCGTCCCCTCGGGCCGGAGCGCGATGAATGCCCCCGTCGCGATCAGCCCGGCTGTGAGATACATCGCGAGGTACCGGGCTCGCCCGAACGCCTCCTCCACGTTGTTCCCGAAGATCCACAGCACCCACATGTTCGTGATCAGGTGAAACAGCCCACCGTGGAGGAACATCGACGTCACGGGCGTCACCCGTACCAGCTTGTCCGGGTAGATCTGCTGTCCGACGCCGTCGCAGACGCCCTGGAACACCTCGCGGAACGTGAGCGGTTGCCCTGACGTCACCTCACACGGCACGACCGCGTGTGCGAGCAGGAACTCCGCCTCCGCGACCGGGTCTGCGGCCTGCCAGATCGCCCGCCCCTGCGGCTGCCAGAGCAAGAAGATCGCCACGTTGGCCGCGATCAATGCATAGGTGACGTACGCCCGAGTCGAGGTCGGGTTGAGGTCGCGAATCGGGAACACGCGGGTCGCCTCGTCTCTCGGCCACGTCCCGGCAGTGTCGCATGCCTCCTCGGAGGTCTCGGTGCGCCGGTCACTGGTGGCCGATCGCTGCTAGGGAGAACCCGAAACACGGCTGTGACCTGCGCGTGCCACCATCGTGTATGTGGTTGCGCGCCAGGGACGGCGCGCGCCTCTGCGTGAGGAGCGCCCCATGCGGGCTGCCGAGCTGTTTGTGCAATGCCTCGAGAACGAGGGCTCACCGTTCGTCTTCGGCGTCCCCGGCGAAGAGAACCTCGATGTCATGGACGCGCTGCTGGATTCGAAGCTCGGCTTCATCCAGACCCGCCACGAGCAGGGTGCTGCCTTCATGGCAGACGTCCAGGGACGGCTGACCGGCAACGCCTCTGTCTGCCTCGCGACCCTCGGCCCGGGCGCAACCAACCTCGTCACCGGCGTTTCCGACGCCCACCTCGACCGCGCGCCGCTGGTCGCCGTGACCGGCCAGGCCGGCATCAACCGCCTCCACAAGGAGTCTCACCAGGTCCTCGACCTCGTCTCCCTCTTCACCCCGCTGACGAAGTACTCCCAGCAGATCGTCACCCCCGAGATCATCCCCGAGGTGGTCCGCAAGGCCTTCAAGCTCGCCCAGACCGAGAAGTTCGGCGCCACGCACATCGACTTTCCCGAGGACGTCGCGAAGCTACCCGTCGAGGGCGCTCCGCTGATCGCCCAGCAGCCCTACGACGCCGAACCCCGCGAGGAGCAACTCAAGCGTGCCGCCGACCTGATCAACGGCGCGAAGATGCCCGTGATCATCGCCGGCAACGGCGTCATCCGCGGCGACGCTTCCGAGGCCCTGCGACGCTTCGTCGAGGCGACGAACATCCCCGTCGCCAACACCTTCATGGCGAAGGGCGTGGTGCCCTACACCGATCCGAGGGCGCTCCTCGCCGTCGGTCTCCAGGCGCAGGACTACGTCTCCTACGCGATCGCCCAGGCCGACGTCGTCGTCACCCTCGGCTACGACCTGATCGAGTACCCGCCCGAGCGCTGGAACCCCAACGGCGACAAGAAGATCGTCCACATCGA
>JANQNP010000059.1 GCA_028279505.1 Dehalococcoidia bacterium | reverse complement strand
CGCCACGCCCGACCTCCCCGAGGTCCGCGTCGAACACGACCCCGTCGACCGCGCCGGCGAGAGCTACGAGGAGAACCTCATCGCCCGCGAAGCCGCCGGCGACTGGACCCGCGCCGAGGGCCTGATCGCCACCCTCCGCCTCTTCGCGGGCGAAGCCACCGCCAGCCAGGTCGCCCCCGCTCGCACCATCGCCGACGAATCCGCCCTCGGCACCATCCGCCTCGCCCGCGAATACCTCGAGGCCAATCCCCCCAACGAGGACGACGCCGACGCGACCGAGATCGACCGCCTACTCCAGCTCCTCACCGCCGCGCCCGCGCCCCCGCCGGCCACCACCGCGACCGCCGCGATCCGCGAAGCGGGTGCCGTGGCCCCGCTCCCCATCGCCAACACGCAACAAACCGACGACTGCTACATCGCCTTCCCCGACGCCGAACCCGTCTGCTTCCTGAGCGCCCCCGTCGACCGAGACCTCTTCGGCGACAAGTACACCCTCTGGTTCCCCGACATCGAACAGGGCGACTCGTGGGAAGGCTGGGTCCGCGGCGACTCCACCATCCAGGACGCCATCGTCGCCGCCGCCATCGTCCTCGAAGGCCTCACCGGCAACATGCCCAACACCGACGTCTGGCTCACCCCCAACCCCACCAACTCAGCGGACCACGACCCCGGCCACTGCCAGCTCCTGCTCGGTGCCAGCTCGCAGAAGCTCCGCGACCGAGGCGCCCCGCTGCTCCAGCAGGCCGTCGCCTCCGCCATCGCGCGCTGCTACATCTTCGAGAACCTCGGCCAGGGCGAATACGAAACCGTCAAGTGGTGGGAGAACGGCCTCGCCTGGTACCTCAGCGACGTCGTCTACCCCACAGCCTCGTTCGAGCAGGAAGTGCTCGGCATCCCCGCCGCCCTCGCCGCCGAAGAGCTCGGCTCCACCATCCTCGACCGCGCCAACACCAACATGGCGCTCTTCGAATACCTCGCCTTCGGCTACCAGCTCCAGGGCACCGTCGACATCGCCGCCAACATGGCCCTCACTGGCCTCCACTCCGTCCCCAACATCGACCGCGACCTCCACGGCTTCGCCCAGTCGCTCACCGACGGCCGCATCTTCGATCAGGGCGGCTTCCACCCCTACGGCCCCGCCGCCTCCCAGTTCCCCGTCTCCGACCCCATTTCCATCGTCACCCTCCCCAAACCCTTCGGCGTCGAGCGCGTCCGCATCACCGTCCCCGCCGGTCGCTACGCCTGCATGGAGTACCCCGACACCAACAACCTCGACCTCTGGGCTTCCTGGCGCCCCGGCTCCCCCGGCGGCTCCGGCGACGTCGCCACCTGGAGCAACGACCTCCCCGCCTCCATCGAGGGCACCGCCACCTTCCTCATCACCACCATCGAACCCGAAGGCCAGTTCGAACTGAACGTCACCGACCTCGGCGACAACCCCGACTGCGAAGACGACGAGGTCGACTCCCCCGCCGTCGAAATCCCCGGCGCACCCTGCGGCTTCTGCGACCCCACCCAGTTCTTCTGGAGCTGGGTGATCAACTAGCTCCGACCGCCGCACAGGCTGGAGCGGCCGAACGCCGCGCGCCCCGCAGCCCGTCTCACCAGGGCGCCCCCATACACCGAACAGTCACGAGCCGAGCCTCCCGATCGTCGAGTGGGCCTTGGCCACACGTCCGCCCGCGACCTCCGGCGGTTCGCGCATCCGGACCGATCACACTGGCCGAAGACCTAGATGCTCTGGAGACCCGGCCAACCCTATCGGGATCGCCGGGCGCCACCCGATCGAGGGAAGCAGGGCCCTCGTCCGTAGGGCGATCAGCAGGGCAGAGCCCCGCAGGTATGTCGGGGGGCGGGCGGGTACTCCTCAATTCCTCAGACTGGGCCGAAGGCAAGGCCGCGTGGCCACCCCACCCCGCCAAGCCCGCGGTCGAAGACAGGCGACCCATCCCGCGGGGGACATTCGCGCCCCTCGGGCACGCACCCCGCCGAATCCCACCGACGGAGGCCGCCCACCGCCCCCGCCGACCCTCGGCGAACCAGCCCACCTTCCTCTTCGGCGACCCCAGTCCCGCCTGCGCAAGCACTTCGCCCCTGCCAACCCACAACCCAATCCGCGACCCTCCCCACCGAGGAGACAAGCCATGCCCCTGAGCGACATCGAGGTCCGCGACCTCGAAGAACAGCACACCGCCGTCATCCGCTGCCAGCTCCCCCTCGCCGAGGCCAGTCGCATCCCCGCGCTGATCGGACAGGCCTACGAGGCCGTCCAGGCCGCCGGCCAGGAACCCACCGGCACGCCCTTCGTCCGCTCCCACTCCATGAGCGCCGACCCCCTCGACCTTGAGATCGGCTGGCCCATCGCCAACCCCTTCACCGGCGACGGCGACGTCGTCGCCTCCACCCTCCCCGCCGGCCCCGCGGCCGCCGCCTCGCTCATCGGCGCCTACGACCAGCTGCCCGCCGCCTACGAGCAGATCCAGACCTGGTGCGCCGACCACGGCCGCGAGATCGCCGGCGCCCCCTGGGAGTGCTACGTCACCGACCCCCACGAGGAACCCAACCCCGCCAAACACCAGACCGACATCTACTTCCCACTGACCGAGGAATAGCCCGGCACCCTGCCTCCCGCGACCTCCCCGTCGCCGCGACCGCCATCCTCGGCGCGGTGTTCGTCGCATGAGCCGACGACAACGTCAGTGGAACCGCCACGACGATCGCCTCGATCGAAACCCAGACCCCAGACCGCAAACGCCTAAGCAGCCTCGGCCCCCACGGTCGGTGCCCCAACGCCGCTCGACCTTTTCGCCGATCACGCGACCTACTACGCCCAGCACTGCGCCGTCTGCCACGACAGCCAACCCGCGACGGCGTCAGCACTCTCGCCCTCACTCCCCGACGAACCCACCAGTGGCGTCGGCGACTACCTCGCCGAGACAGGCCGCCGTCGCACCAACCGATCTGGGATCGCACAGACCCCGACGAGGCCAAGCGCCGCGCACCCCTTGAGTGCCTCGCTACCGCGCCGTTTGGAGCCCCAGTCCCAGTCCCAGTCCCAGTCCCAGTCCCAGCCCGAGCCCCCCAGCCGGAGTCCCAGGCCATCAGTCATGGGTCCTCTGTCCCGGGCCCTGAGTCCCGGATCCCGAACCCGCAATCGAGGCCTGCCTCACCCACGCCGGTGACCTCCGCCTCTCCCATCGCCGGTCCCAGACCGCCAGGGTCGGGTCCACGACCAGAACCCCGAGGAACCACCCCCATGACCACAACCGCCGACATCGATCTCGCCTACACCCCCGCGCTCGAACAGGCCGCGCTCCTGCGCGACCGTCGGGTCACCTCCGTCGAACTCACGCAGCTCTATCTGCGCCGCATCGAGGAGCACAACCCCCGCCTCGGCCACTTCCTCACCGTCGTCGGCGACCAGGCCCTCGAGGCCGCGCGCACCGCCGACCAGCTCCTCGCCACCAATCCCGAGGACGCACCGCCCTTCTGCGGCGTCCCCACCTCGATCAAGGACCTCGTCGACACCGCCGGTATCCGCACCACCCACGGCACCGCCGCCTTCGCCGATCGCGTCCCCACCCACGACGCCGAAGTCGTCCAGCGCATCCGCGCCGCCGGCTTCGTCATCCTCGGCAAGACCAACACCCCGGAGTTCGGCATGGCGCCCGTCACGGAGCCGCCCGCCTACCCGCCGGCCCGCAACCCCTGGGACCCCGACCGCACCACCGGCGGATCGTCGGGTGGCGCCGCCGGCGCCGTCGCCGCCGGCCTCTGCCCCATCGCCCACGGCAGCGACGGCGGCGGATCCATCCGCGTCCCCGCCTCGATCTGTGGCGTCGTCGGCCTCAAGCCGTCGCGGGGCCGCATCACCAACGCCCCCGAGCCGCAGCACCTCTTCGCCACCGAAGGTCCGATCGGCCGCACCGTCGCCGACGTCGCCGCCTTCCTCGACGTCATGGCCGGCCCCAACATCGGCGACGCCTTCTCCGCGCCCCCGCCGCCGCGAGCCTTCCTCGACGAAGTCGGCGCACCGCCCGGCCGCCTCCGCATCGCCTGGACCGACACCCCCTTCATCGAGGGCATCGCCACCGAGCCCGCACAGCGCCACGCCCTCGACGGCGCCGTCGCCCTCCTCGCGGACCTCGGCCACGACCTCGAAGAGGCCCGCCCCGACTGGGACGCCTCCCTCACCACCGGCGTCGTCACCATCTTCGCCGCCGAACTCGCCGCCTGGCCCGAACTCCCGCCGCTCGACACCCTCGACCCGTGGACGCGACTCCTCATCGAACGCGTCGCCAACGCGAGCGCCCCCGACATCGCCCGCGCCGAGCGCAACCTCGCCCTCGCCTGCCGTAAGGCCATGTCCTTCTTCGAGCACGTCGACGTGCTCGTCACCCCCACCCTCCCCATCGCCACGCCCCGCATCGGCGAGTTCAAGACAATGAGCGACGAGCCCGAAGGCGTCATGCGCTACTCCGCCATGTCCGCCTTCACCGCCGCCTTCAACCTCACCGGCCAGCCCGCCATCTCCCTCCCGCTCGCCACCGCGGACGATGGCCTCCCCGCCGGCATCCACCTCGTCGGCCGCGCCGACGAAGCCACGCTCCTCCGCCTCGCCTCCCAGATCGAGACCGCCCGCCCCTGGGCCGACCGCCATCCCCAGATCTCATGAGCGGCTCCCGATCGGACGAGCGACAGGACCGGCAGCGCGCGGCAAAGCGTCCGCCACGCCAGCGCGCGCCCGGATCCGGTCGCGGTCTCCGACAACCGGACATCGAACGCCCGCCGAGCCGACGCCCTGTCGCCCAGATATCGGCACGCACAGGCCAGAACCCACACGTCCGAACCCGCCATCCGAACCCGATGAGCAGAAGTTCCGACGAATCGCGACAACCGCCCCTGATCGCCCCGCGAGCGCGGGCGCACGGTCACAACACCCTGCGAGGTCGCCCATGACACAGAGCAACCAGCCCGCCATCTCGAGACAGACCTGGCGCCGCATCGGCTACGGCTCCGCGATCGCCGCCCAGGCCGCCTTCCTCATCGTCATCAACAACATCCGAGACTGGGACTGGCTCCCCTGGCTCACCGACGAGTTCGACGTCGTCGTCGGAATCATGAGCATCGCGCTCATCGCCTCCATGCTCGCCAATCTCATCTACCTGCTCTTCTCGATCGCCTACGCCAGCAAGTGGTCCAGATCAGCCCTCACCGCCGCGAGCATCGGCATCACCCTCGCCGCCACCGTGCGCCTCTACCAGGTCTTCCCCTTCGACTTCGACCGCTACAGCTTCAACTGGGACACCCTCACCCGAGCCGTCCTGATCTTCCTCATCGTCAGCATGACGCTCGGCCTCCTCTTCCACCTCGTCCAGCTCATCGCCGCCCTCGCCCGCCCCGAAACCCCTCCCACCCAACTCCACGCCTAACCCGAACCACCGAGGCCCATCGCCCACCGAGCCCCGCCGCGCCGCCACGCCCCGTCCCCGCGTCCCCACCTGCCGAGGCGCCCCCGCACCGTCAGCGCCCCACCCGCCGACGCCGGATCACCAGCCCAGCCATCGCCGCTCCCGAAACGACCCGAACCTCACACCCAAGAACCGGCCGAACCTCCGAGCCGCAACACGACCTCAGAACCGCGCCGCCGGACCACGAGACGCTCGAGGAGCACCCGCCCCGTCACTGGGTCGAGCGCCAGCCCCGATCCCCTGACCGCGGGCAAACCTCCCGACCGCTCATGTACCGACAGCGCCC
>JANQNP010000043.1 GCA_028279505.1 Dehalococcoidia bacterium | reverse complement strand
GAGATCAGAACGGCCGCGCCATCGGCGCGGCCGTTCGTGTTCTGTCCTCGGAAGTCGCGAGCGCTACTCGTAGCGGAGGGCCTCCGCCACCGCGACCTTCGACGCGCTGCGCGCCGGCCAGAGCGTCATCAGCGCGCTGGCGATGTACGCGACGCCGACGATGATCGCGAGCCGGAGCCACGGCACCTGGAAGTCGATCTCGGTGCCGTCGGTGAACTCCGGGCTCGTCAGCAGGTTGTAGGCGAGGCCTGAACCCAGCAGCACGCCCATGCCGATGCCGGTGAGCGCGATGAACGACGACTCGAAGAAGAACGACGCGGCGACGAGCCGCCTTGAGTAGCCGATCGCTCGGAGCATGCCGATCTGCTGGCGTCGCTCAACGACCGTGCGGAAGGCGATCACGCCGAGGGCGGCGATACCGACGATCAAGCCGAGACCCATGAAACCCTCGAAGAGCAGCTGGAAGCCCTGGGACTGTGCGGCTGCCGAGTCGATCTCATCCTCGATCGAGGTGGCCTGGACGCCACGCTCGAGGAGCGTCGACTCGATGCCCTTGGCGGTGTCCTCCTCGAAGGACTTCGAGCGGTCGACGGTGTTCACGAAGAACGTGTCGATGCCGCCGCCGTCGGTGAGCTCCTCGACCATCTCGATCTGACCGATCACGCCGATCAGGTCGAAGAGGATGCCGCTGACCTGCGGCTCGAGGACGCCGATCAGCTGGAGGTTCTGCGTGGCGCCGGTCTCGGCGTCGCGCGCCGTGATCGAGATCGGCTCCCACGGGAACTCCTCGAGGTCGTTGCCGGTCTGGGAGATCCGGAAGGAGTCGTCGCCGGGGTCCCCGAAGACGGCGTCCGAGAGCGTCAGGATGTCGGCGCTCGCAATCACGAGCGTCGGATCGCTCAAGATCGCGTCGATGACGTCCTGGTCGGTCGCGTAGCCGGTCGCGCGGCTCTGCAGCGGCAGCGCCGCGGACTCGAAGAACGCCGCGTCACCACCTCGGATCGGGAAGCTGTCCTCGAAGGTGCTGACGCCGTCTTCGCGGAACTGCGGCAGATCGGAGACGAGCTTGCCGATGTTGGTGATGTTGGCGTCCACGTCGTAGCCGCCGGCGGTCAGCTCCGCCTCGAGGCTGTCGATGCGGTTGGAGGGGTTGCCCGAGACGACGACGTCGTAGCCGGCGCTGGCCTCCTCGCCGAGGAAGAGCTGGCTGAAGTTGAAGTTCAGGAACGCCATCACGACGAGGCTGAACACGACGAGGCCGAACATCGCCAGCGTGATCCCGGTGCGGAACTGCGCCGCGAGCGGGTAGGCGACCGCGGTGCGGATCGCCGGCATCGCGCCGCCGAGCACCCCGCCGAGACGGGTGACCAGGCCGAGGAAGAAGCTGGAGTTGAAGACGATCGCGAGCGTCGCGGATGCGGTGATCGCGATCCCGGAGACGAAGAACATCTCGATGTTCCCCGAGATCTCCTTCGGCCCGAGGCCGATCAGCGAGAGCACGCCGTCGACCGGGTCGGTCCAGCCGTCGCCGCCGTCCCAGATCAGGGAGAAGGGGAGCGGCAGCAGCCAGAACCAGATCAGACCGAGGCTGGCGATGGTGAAGGCACCTCGAGAGGGCGCGCCCCAGTAGACGGCCAGCATGGCGATGGCGAGCACGCTGAGCGTGATGCCGGAGGTGTAGGCGAACGCCTGCCCCCACTGCCAGCCACCCAGGTACATCAGCACCACGCCGACGAGGATCATGACGACGGCCCAGCCGCCGCCGTTGCGGTAGCGGTCCGCCCAACTCCTCGTCTTGATCAGCCCGATGGTCATCAGTGACACCGGGAAGAGCAGCAGGCCCCAGAGGCCGAAGAGGATCCACTCCTTCGCGCCGTCCAACGAGCCGAACGGTCGGGCGGCGAGCCGCATCGCGTAGGCGAAGAGCGCCCCGATCGGGACGATCAACAGGAATGGGATGCCATAGAGCGTCAGCGAGAAGATGAAGAGCTGGAAGGCGGCGATCCCGAGCAGGACGAACAAGCCGATCCAGCCCAGCGACCAGAGCGCGCCGACGCTGCCGCGCCACAGGTTCGACCAGGAGGCGGTGCGGCTGTCGAGCAGCTGCGGCTCGGGCAGGTCGCGGATCGCGCGGACGATGTTGAGGTTCGCCGCGCGCCAGGCTGAGAAGGCAACCGTCGCGAAGGTGACGGTGACACCGGCGGCGTAGGCGATCACGAAGCCCTGCGGATTCACGTTGAAGGCGAGGCTGAAGCCGGCGTCTTCCTCGCTGATCGCGTTGCCGAGGATGAAGATCAGCAGCCACGCGACCCCGAGCCCGAGCAGCGCGCCGACGAGGGCAGAGCCGACGTTGTAGGCCATGCCCTCGGCGATGTAGCTCTGGGTCAGGTGGAACCGGCTCATGCCGACGGCGCGCGCCATCCCCATCTCGGAGCGGCGTTCGGCCGCGAGCATGATGAAAATCAGGAAGATGAGCATGATGCCGGCGGAGATCGAGAAGAGCCCGAAGATCAGGAAGATCGTGACGAAGATGGAACCGATCAGCTCGCCGAGCTCGATCAGCTCTTTCTTCGTGAGCGCAACCTCGGCCCCGGCCTCGGGGCGGCTCTCGAGGTAGACCTCGAGCTTGTCCTCGACCTCGTCGCTGATGTCGAGCGTGTCGCGGACGCCGCCGATCGAGGAGATGCCGATCAGGTCGAGGCTGGTCGGCTCGTCGAAGAGTTCACGGGCGGTATCGAGGCTGATCGCCATGCCGCCGATCGTCGTCTCGCCCTGGTTGGTGACCGAACTGTCGCGGATCACCTCGAGGACGTTGAACTCGGCCGGCGTGTTCTCGAAGAAGACGGTGACCGTGTCGCCGGGACCGGCGTCGATCTCGTCGGCAAGGCGCTCGGTAATGAAGGTGTCGTTGCCCGAAAGCTCCGAGGCGGACAGCAGCTCGCCGTCGATGCGGCGCAGGCCCTTGAAGGTGTCGACGGTCTCGGCGTCGACGCCGACGACCACGGCGGACGGCTCCGAGAGCCTGGCGTCGAGGTTGAGCACGGGCAGCTGGCGCGTGATCAGGCCGGTGATGCCGTCGATCTGGGGATCGTCGGCGAACTCCTGCTGGAGCTCCTCGAAGAAGCCAACCTCGGTGAAGTCGTCGGTGCGGCCGACGGCGTCGTTCTCGTCGAAGACGATCAGGAAGTCGACCTCTTCGAGCTGTTCGTAGAGGGAGTTGGTGACGGAGAAGCCAACGGTGTCGCCGGTGGCGAAGGCCGCGCTGACGATCAGCGTCGAGAGCATCAGGCCGACGACGATCAGGACGGTCTGCGAGACGCGCCGGCGGATGTTGCGGAGCCCCATCCGCACCAGCAGCGGCTGACGCCAGGCGATCCAGCCGAGCACGGCGAAGGACAGCCCCATCAGGAGCAGCAGGCCGACCATGATGGACGTCAGCGAGACGCCGAATAGGCTATCCACCGGCGGCCATCACTTCCTCGCGCTCGATGACGCCGTCGACCATGTGGATGGTGCGGTGGCAGCGGGCGGCGATGTCGGGATCGTGGGTGACGATGACGAAGGTCTGCTGCTGCTCGCGGTTGAGCTCTTGCATCAGCGACATAATGTCATCGGCGGTCTTCGTGTCGAGGTCACCGGTCGGCTCGTCGGCCCAGACGATCGCCGGGTCGTTCACCAGCGCACGCGCGATGGTGACCCGCTGGCGCTGACCACCGGAGAGCTCGGCGGGTTTGTGAGTCGCCCAGTCCTCCAGGCCGACGCGCCGCAGCGCGGCGATCGCGCGCTCGCGACCCTCGGCGGGTGGAGTCCCGGAAACCAGGAGGGGGAGCTCCACGTTCTCCACGGCGCTGAGCACGGGGAGCAGGTTGTAGAACTGGAAGATGAAGCCCATGCGGTGGGCGCGGTAGCTGGTCTTCGAGTTGTCATCGAGCGACGCGAGGTCGGTGCCCTCGATGAGGATCCGGCCCTCCGTGGGGTCGTCAATGCCGGAGATACAGTTGAGGAGGGTCGTCTTTCCGCAGCCGGACGGCCCCATGATCGCCACCATCTCGCCCTTCTGGACGGACAGGTCGACGCCTCGAAGTGCGTGCACGAGCACGGCGCCGGTGTCATAGGTCTTAACGAGGCCCGTGACCTCGATGATCGGTTCGCTCATCTGGGCGTCCTTCGCCCGCCGGGGCCGTCGCCTCGCCGGCGGTGTGGCTCGTGCGATTCGTTTCGCGTCAGCGAGGGTAGGTCTCGCCCCCACGACGCACAACGATCTGATCGCTGACGATCGGCGACGCCCGCCCTCGTGGAGCGGGCGCCACGCTTCGTCGTAGAGTCGCTGAGGAGCGCGCCACGGTCGTACCCCGGAAGGGGGATTCGGGGTCGCGGGATCGCCGCTCCGCGCGTGCCCCTCGAGGGCGAGGTGACATGGCGTTCGGCCTGCTGCTCGTACTGGTCGGCCTGATCCTGCTGCTCGACTCGCTCGACATCATCGAGGGAGTCGGGTTCGGAGAGCTGTGGCCGTTGCTCCTGATCGCCGTCGGCCTCGCGATCGTGAGCGAGCGGGTGCGGCGCAGCTGGCGCCGGCGGCGCTAGCTCGGCTGTCCCATGACATCCAGACTTCGCGACGTCCTCCCGGTCACGGTCGGCCTCTACCTGATCTCGGTCGGTGCCGTCTTCGGTCTCGACAGCTTCGGCGTCGTGGAGATCGGCGTCGCCGGGCTGATCGAGGCGGCGGTCGGCCTCGCCCTGATCGCGCTCGGAGTGCTGGCGATCCTCGCGTGGATCCGCGTGCGACGCTTCTCGCGCCGCCTGCATCGAGCGTTCGGCCACGTCCAGGCCTCCGAGGCCTGGAGCGTCGAGGACGGCGTGATCCGAACGGTGTTGGGCGACATCCACCTCGACCTGTCGGACGCCTCAATCCCACCAGGCGATGCTGAGCTGCAGCTCCTCTGCTGGGTCGGGACGGTGCAGGTGCGCGTGCCGGCGGACGTCGAGTTGGACGTCACGGCGCAGGCGCTGATCGGGTCGGTCGATGTCCTCGGTATCCGCGAGGAGGGATTCATCCGCGACATCCACGTCCGCTCGGTGGGCGTCACCTCCGAACGGCGCCTGCGGCTGCGACTGTCGACCGTCGTCGGCGAGCTGCTCGTCGTGCAGGCGGGCGGCGTCGAGGGCCAGCGGGCCTAGTCGCGCACGTCCCTCTCTCTGGCTCGGATCGATACCTTGGTATCTAATGCACTCTTGACAGGATGCATCGGAATCTTAGATATTGTGTGGATCGATACATCGGGACATTAGGGATATGAGTCGATGAGCCTCGAAAGCGCCGATCACTGGGATCTCGCCGTACGACGTGGGGTGTCGAAGCTGTTTCTGCTGTCGGCGCTCGCGGAGCGGCCGATGCACGGCTACGAGCTGGCACAGGAGATCGCGGTGCGGTCGGGTGAGTGCTGCGCCCCAAGCGACGCGGCGATCTACCCGACGCTCCGCGAACTGTCCGAGGGCGGCTACATCACTTGCGAGGCCACTTCGACCGGGAAGCGCCAGCGCAACGTCTGCACGCTGACGGAGAGCGGCCGCGAGGTGCTCGCGACCGCCGCCGCCTCGTGGGGTCGGGTGATGCCGCACCTGCAGAAGGTGATCGACGAAGCCCCGAGGTCCCGACAACCGATCACGTTCTACGAGCCGGAAGAGGTTGCACGATGACGACGTCCGATCAGCAAACCCAGCGAGACCACGACATCCAGCAGACGGTGAACGAGCGCTACGGCGCGATCGCCGATCGCGTGCTGGCCGCCCAGGACCAGGATGGCGCCCTGAAGCTCGAGTTCCTCGAAAGCGCCGACGCCGGCTGTTGCGCCCCCGGCGACGCCGCCGGCGACGCCTGTTGCGGCCCGGCGGCCGTCGAGCTCACCGGCGCTGAAGGCGCGGCCGACGAGGGCATCAGCTACGGCTCGACGCTGTACAGCGAGGGCGAGACCTCC
>JANQNP010000037.1 GCA_028279505.1 Dehalococcoidia bacterium | reverse complement strand
ATGATCAGGCGCGCGCCGCTGTGCATGGCGATCTCGGAGGCGTGGCCGACGAGTGAGAAGCCCGTGACGTCGGTCATCGCGCGCACCCCGGCGGCGCGGGCGAGGTGCGAGGCGTGGCGGTTGAGCGTCAGCATCGAGGCGACCGCGGCGTCCATGCCGGCGTCGCTGTCCTCGTAGTCCTGCTGGCCCGCTGTCAGGAGCACGCCGGTGCCGATCGCCTTGGTCAGCAGCAGGGCGTCGCCGGGCTCGGCGCCGCCCTTCGTGATCACGGCGGCGGGGTGGATCATCCCGGTAACGGAGAGCCCGTACTTCGGCTCCGCGTCGAAGACGGTGTGGCCGCCGGCGATCACGCCGCCCGCCTCGCGGACCTTCTCCGCGCCGCCTCGGAAAATCTCGCCGAGGATCTCCGGGTCGAGGTCCTCCGGGAAGCCGGCGATGTTGAGGGCGAAGCGAACCTCGCCGCCCATCGCGTAGACGTCGGACATCGCGTTCGCCGCGCCGATCGCGCCGTACGTGTACGGGTCGTCGACGACCGGCGGAAAGAAGTCGAGCGTCTGAATCAGGGCGAGGTCATCCGACACCCGGTAGACCGCCGCGTCGTCAGCCGAATCGAGGCCGACGAGCAGGTCCGGGTGGTCAGCGGAGTCGAATGTGTCGTGGAGCGGCTGCAGCACCTGCGCCAGGGTCCCGAGACCCATCTTGCCTGCTCAACCAGCGCAGGAGGCGAGGTCGGTCAGACGAATAATGTCTTCGCGGGTCATCGCAGCCTCCTTCCGGTCGTCACGGCGAGGCGCCCATCGTCGCATCGTGCGGAAGGCGCGGCAATGAGCGGCATCACGTTTTGCTCGCTACCATCCGGCGATGGCCAAGACCGATGCCAAACCCGCGACGTCACGCCGCAAGCGCGTGCGCAAGGCGGAGTACTGGACGCCCTCGGAGCTGGTCGCGATCCTCGGCGAGCGGTACGGGCGCCCCCCGCAACAGGCGTCGCACGCGCCAGTGTTCGAGCTGGTGCTGACGCTGCTCTCGCAGCACACGTCGGACCACAACTCCGGGCAGGCGATGCACCGGCTGATCGAGGCGTACCCGACCTGGGACGAGATCCTGGCGGCGCCGACCTCAGGCGTGGAGGACGCGATCCGGCCGGGCGGACTGGCACCGACGAAGTCGAAGCGGCTGCAAGCGCTACTCGCCGAGGTCAAAGAGCGGGTTCCGGACTGGGAGCTGGAGTTCCTCGCCAAGATGCCGCTAGAGGACGCGAAGCAGTGGCTGACGTCACTGCCAGGGGTGGGGCCGAAGACGGCGGCGTGCGTGCTGCTGTTCGCCCTCGAACGTCCCGCGCTGCCGGTGGACACGCACGTCGAGCGGGTGGCGAAGCGGCTGGGGTTGGTGCCGGCGAAGATGGCGGCGGCCAAGGCGCACGACGCCCTCGAGGCGCAGCTCGAGCCGGACGAGGTGTACGCGTTCCACGTGGACCTGATCCAGCACGGACGCCGCACCTGCCACGCGCGCGGCCCGAAGTGCGAAGAGTGCCCCCTCCTCGAGCGATGCCCCCGCGTCGGCTTACCTCCGCTGTGACGGAGCGCTAGCCCGCGGGACCACCCTCGGGCAGCAGGAGCTCCATCGGCTGAGCGTCGAGCCAGCGGTCGAACTTGTAGCCGACCTGGCGCTCGATGCCGAGGCGGACGAAACCGTACCGCTCGTGGAGGGCGATGCTGGCCTCGTTGCTCGTTTCGATCTGGGCGATCAGCGCACGGATGCCGAGCGCCCTTGCCTGGTCGATCAGCGCCTCGAGGAGTCGGGCGCCGAGGCCGCGGCGGTGGTACGGCGGGGCGATGTAGAGGGTGTTCTCGCGGGTGTAGCGGTAGCCGGCCTTCGATCGATACCAGGAGAGGTAGCCGAACCCGGCGACAACACCATCGACCTCGACGACGAGAACCGGCTCCGCGGGGTCGCGATCCTCGAACCAGCGGGTGCGCGCCTCGATGGTCCAGGGGTCGTAGTCCCAGGTGGCGACGCCGGTGCGGATCTCGTCGTTGTAGATGGCGTTGATGGCCGGGAGATCGCGGGCCTCGGCGGATCGGATTATGGGATCGCCGGGCGGCATCAGGCGATGATCTCGAGGTGGAGCGGGCTGTTCTGCGCTGGCATCGCCGTGACTATACTCACCGCTTCCCGTGGCGTTCGCGGACGCGACTGACTCACCGACCGAGGACCCGATGACCGACGCTCCCGATGCGCCGAGCATGCAGTGGCTGGATGACGGCGGCGTAACGACCCCCGAGGGATTCTCCGCCGGCGGCATCTTCACCGGCGTGAAGACCTACGGCGAGGAGCCGCGCCTCGACCTCGGCATCCTGCTCTCCGACCGGCCTTGCGAGGTGGCCGGGGTACTCACGAGGAGCGCCGTCACGGGCCCGGCGGTGTCGCGGGCGCGACGGCTCCTCGAAAGCGGCGCACCGGCGCGGGCGATCACGGCCAACTCCGGCTGCTCGAACACCGTGACGGGACAGCAGGGCATCCGCGACACGGAGCGGATCGCGCAACTCACCGCGGACCGCTTCGGGATCGATCCGGACGGCGTGTTCATCGGCTCGACCGGCGTGATCGGGCGCTTGCTACCGATGCCGCCGATCGAGGACGGCATCGCGAAGGTCGAGCTGTCCGAGGACGGCGGCGCGGCGTTCGCGCGGGCGATCCTCACGACCGACACGGTGACGAAGGAGGCGGCGGTTCGCTTCGAGGTCGACGGGGTCACCTACCACGTCGGCGGGTGCGCCAAGGGCTCGGGCATGATCCACCCGGACATGGCGACCATGTTCGGCTTCATTACGACCGACGCGCCGGTCGACCGGGTGTGGCTGCAGGCGGCGCTCGGGCTGATCGCCGACCGCACGTTCAACATGCTCGACATCGACATGGACACGTCGACCAGCGACACGGTGCTGATCCTCGCGAACGGCACCGCCGGCGGGGAACCGATCGGACGCGGGCACGCGGCGGCCGGCCCGCTAGCAAGCGCCCTCGAGAGCGTCGCCCGGCACCTGACGCGGGAGCTCGCGCGCGACGGCGAGGGCGCGAACACGCTGATCGAGACGGTCGTCGAGGGCGCAGCGAGCGACGAGGATGCGCGGCTGGCCGCGCGGACGGTCGTGTCGTCCCCGCTGATCAAGACGATGGTGACTGGGCGCGACCCGAACTGGGGGCGCGTGATGATGGCGATCGGCCGGTCCGGCGCGCGGGTTGAGCAGGAGCAGGTCAGCGTCTGGATCGGGCCGCACTGTGTGCTCGAATCGGGCACGCCAACGGCCGCCGACCTCGCGGCGGTGTCGCAGACGATGGACGCCGACGAGGTGCAGCTCCGCGTCGACCTCGCGCTCGGCGAGGCGACCGCGACGGCCTGGGGGTGCGACCTGACGACCGAGTACGTGCATATCAACGCCGACTACACGACGTGATGCGGCGGTTCAAGGACCTCGCGACGGGGCGGGCGACGTGAGCAGCGGCATCACCGTGGTCAAGATCGGTGGCTCCACCCTCGGCGCGGAGGACACCTCGCTCGAGGATGTCGTCGCGCTGGCCGAGGAGGGGCACAAGCCGCTGGTGGTGCACGGCGGCGGCGCGATGATCAGCGGCTGGCTCGACCGGATGGGCATCGAGGCCGTATTCGTCGACGGCCTGCGCGCCACCAACGAGGACGCACTCGACATCGTCGTCGGCGTGTTGCGCGGGGTGGTCAACGCGCGGCTCGTGGCGCAGATCGTCGATCGCGGCGGGCGTGCCGTCGGCGTGAGCGGCATCGACGGCGGCGCGGTGCGCGCCGAGCGCTACGACGAGCGGCTCGGCTTCGTCGGGCGCGTGACCGAGGTCGATCCGACGTTCTTCACCTCGCTGATCGACGCGGGCGTGATCCCGGTCGTGGCCCCGATCGGCCTCGAGGCCCCCGCGCAGCCGCTGAACATCAACGCGGACACGGTGGCGGGCGAGCTGGCACGCGCCGTGCGCGCCGACCGGCTGCTGTTCATGACGGACGTCGACGGACTGCTGGACGGGGCAGGCGAGCTGGTGACGGCGCTCGGCGATAGCCGCGCCGCAGAATTGCGAGAGGAAGGCGTCCTGACCGGTGGTATGATTCCGAAGGTCGAAGCATGCCTCCGCGCCGCGGAGACCGGCACGGAGGCCTTCATCGCAAACGGCACGCTGCCCGGCACGGTTCGGCAACTCTTCAGCGAGCACCCGCGCGGCACGCGCGTCGGTGTGAGCTAGCGCTATGGGCTTTTTCGACGACCGCGATCGCGGTGAACGCGGCGACCTCGGGCCTCCGCCCGAGCCGTTCCGCATCGGTGGCAACACGCCCGAGTTCCGGTCGCCGGTCCCGCTGCGCTGGATCGGCGCGGCGGCCGCGGTCCTCGTCGGCTTCATCGTCCTCAGCGTCCTGAAGTCGATCTACGTCGACGTGCTGTGGTTCGACTCGGTCGGGTTCGAGGGCGTATTCCGCCGCGTGCTCGTGGCGCGCGTGTCGCTCTTCTTCATCGGCGCCGCGATCACGATCGGGGTGATCGGGGCGAACATCTTCCTCGCCCGGCGGCTCGCGCCGAAGGGGCCCGAGGAATCCTTCATCGAGGAGATCGACGTCGTTGCGCTGCGGCGGATCGTCACGGTCGTGCTGGTCGCCGGCACGCTGTTCCTCGGCGTCATCTTTGGCTCCGTCGCCGGTGGCTCGTGGGAGACGATCCTCTCCTGGCTGAACGGCGTGCAGTTCGGTCGCGAGGACCCCGCGTTCAACCGCGACATCGCGTTCTACATGTTCGATCTGCCGGCGTTCCAGCTGATCCAGGGCTGGTTCCTGGGCTTGATGATCGTCTCGACGCTCGCCGCCGGCGCGGTCTACGCGCTCTCCCTGTCGCTGCAGGGGTTCGAGCTGAACGTCACGCGCGGGATGCGGATCCACATCTCGATGCTGGTCGGGATCATCCTGCTGCTGATCGCGCTCAGCACCTACCTCAGCATCTTCGAGTTGGCGTTGTCGCCGGGCGGCATCGTCTTCGGTGCGACGTATACCGACATCAACGCACGCCTACCCGTCCGCTACATCCTGATCGCCCTCGCGCTGTTCGCGGGGCTGGCGACGATGGCCAACGCGTTCCTCTCGCGGGACAGCTACCGGCTGCCGCTGTTCGCCTTCGGGCTGTGGGCGATCACCGGCCTCGTGGGTGGGATCGTCTACCCGAACTTCGTCCAGTCGTTCCAGGTGGAGCCGAACGAGCGCGAGCGCGAGGAGCAGTTCATCGCGCGGAACATCGAGGCGACGCGGTTCGCGTACGGCCTCGGCGAGATCGTGGAAAGCGACTTCGCCGCCGAGCAGTCGGTGACGACCGCCGAGCTGGAGGCGAACCCGCAGACGCTCGACAACATCCGGCTGCTCGACCCGCGCCCGCTGCGCGACACGTTCAACCAGGTGCAGGCGATCCGCCAGTTCTACCTGTTCAACGACGTCGACGTGGACCGCTACGTGCTGGACGGCGAGCTGCGGCAGGTGATGCTCTCACCTCGTGAGCTGGACATCAGCCGGGCGCAGGAGCGGAACTGGACGCGTGAGCGGCTGCAGCTCACGCACGGCTTCGGCGCCGTCGTCGCCCCGGTGAACGAGGTCCTCGAGGAGGGCCTGCCCGACTTCATCACCCGCGACATTCCGCCGGTCAGCGAGCAGCTCGAGCTGTCGATCGAGGGGTCGCGGATCTACTTCGGTGAGCTGACCAACCAGTACGTGATCGTCAATTCGAACGAGCCGGAGTTCGACTACCCGCTCGGCGAGGGCAACGCGGAGACCTTCTACGAGCCGGACCGCGGCATCGAGCTGTCGTCGTTCCTCCGCCGGTTCGCGCTCGCGTGGGAGCTTGGCGACACGAACCTCTTGATCTCGGGGCAGATCAACAACGACTCCCGGCTGCTGATCAACCGCAACATCCAGCAGCGGATCGACAAGGTCGCGCCGTTCCTGGTGCTCGACAGCGACCCGTACATGGTGATCATCGACGGGCAGATCCAGTGGATCCAGTCGGCCTACACCGTCTCGGACCGGTTCCCGTACTCGCAGCAGTCGCGCGGCTCGATCAACTACATCCGCGACAGCGTGAAGATCGTCGTCGACGCGATCACCGGCGACATGACGTTCTACCTGCTCGACCCCGACGACCCGGTCGCCGCTACGTGGGAGAAGATCTTCCCGGACCTGTTCACGCCGATCGAGGAGATGCCGCCCGAGGTCCGCGAGCACCTGCGCTACCCGCTCGACATGTTCTCGCTGCAGTCCGAGCTGTACCTGCGGTACCACATCACCAACCCGGACGTGTTCTTCATCGGTGAGGACGTCTGGAACATCCCGACTGAGCGCTTCCGCCAGCAGGAGCAGCCGGTCGAGCCGTACTACGTGTTGATGACGCTGCCGACGGAGCAGGCGACCGCGCAGGAGAACCTCGAGTTCGCGCTGATCCTGCCGTTCACGCCTCGGAACCGGCAAAACACCGTGGCGTGGTTGGCCGGCCGGTCGGACGGCGAGAACTACGGGACGCTGCGGGCGTACCGCTTCCCGACGGACGACCTCGTCTTCGGTCCGGCCCAGATCGAGGCGCGGATCGACCAGAACCCCGGCATCTCGCAGCAGATCACGCTCTGGGACCAGGCGGGTTCCGAGGTGATTCGCGGCAACCTGCTGATGATCCCGATCGGCCAGTCGTTCCTCTTCGTGGAGCCGATCTACCTGCAGGCAGAGAACTCACGACTGCCCGAGCTCGTGCGCGTGGTCGTGGCGAACGGTAACGCGATCGCGATGGAACCGACGTTCGAGCGGGCGCTCGACGTGGTGTTCGGACGCGCGCAATCGAGTCTCCCCGGCGGCGGTGGCGTGATCGATCCGGGTGACACGACGCCCGATCCGACGGCGACACCGGACCCCGGTAGCCAGACGCCGGGCGGCGTCGACGAACTGCTCGACGACGCGCGCGAGGCCGCCGACGCCGCGCAGAACGAGCTCGACCGACTCCGCGACCTGCTCGACGCAATCGAGCAGGCGCAGGACGAGGACGGCAACTAGCCGCGGACCCGACCCTCCGAGGTAGCTCCTCCTCCGAGGAGACCCGGGTCGACCGGCCTAGACGAAGGCGGTCGCCGCCTCGCGGGTTGGCGCGACGTTGATCGAGCCGCGGCTCGTGCGCAGGCGGACCGTGGGCACGTCAGCGCTGGCGTCGCGGGCGGCGTCGACGTCGAACTCCGACCAGACGGAGCCGCGCCCCGACTCGGCGTCGAGGAAGAACGACGAGTCGGGCGTGACGCTGAGCTGGATCGCGCCCGTCCGCAGCGTGACCTCGACGGCGTGGGCGATCGGGCCTCGATAGCGGACGCTGCCCGAACGGCCGTGGACCTGCACCGGGCCTTCGATGGTGTCGAGGCGCACCGCGCCCGAGCGCGACGACAGCTCCAGCGGGCCAGTGATGCGCTCGGCGGTGATGCTGCCGTCCCGCGTCTCCCCTTCGACGGAGCCGCGCACGGAGCGCAGGTTCAGCGTGCCGGAGCGGGTCTCGGCGCGCACATCGCCGTCGACCTCGGTCACGCTGACTCCGCCGGCGCGGGTCGTCGCCTCGACGCGACCGTTCGTGCTCGTGACCTCGACCGAGCCGGAGCGGTTGCTCGCGTCGACGACGCAGGCAACCGGCACCAGCGCGACCATGTCGATGCGGACGCGATCGCGCCGGCCGCGGAGCCAGGACTCGATCAAGCCCATGTCATCGAACTCGTCGTCGAAGAATTCCGGCGGACCGATCTCGATCTTCCCGCGGTCCTGAGACATCGGCAGGTCGAGTGCATCGAACAGCTCTTCGGCGTGCTCCTCGGACTCCGCGCGGGCGCGCAGCGTTGCCGTGAAGGCGACGTCGGCGCGGTCCTCGCCGCGGACTTCGACCTTGCCCTGCCGGTTCGCGACGACCAGCTTGAGGTCGTCGCTGGCCGCGAACGTGCGCTCGATCGTGCGTGTGTACTCCATCGCGTCCTCCGAGGTCGTTGAACCGGTGTCGTTGGCCTGGTGTCGTTGGCCCGCCGCTAGTCGCCGACGCGGCCGCGCAGGCTGCCGCGCCGCCGGCGGCGGCCGGACCGGCGCCGCCGGTCGCGTTCCAGCTCGCGGGCGAGTGCGCGCGCGATCGAGCGGACGATCCAGGTGTTGAGCGACATCGCGGCCTCGGCCGCGATGGTGGTGGCCTGCGCTTTCACCTCGGCGGGGAGCCGGAGCGTCAGGCGCTCCATCTCCTCGGTGGTCGCGGCGAGCGAGGGCGCGGTGTCGTCGACGTCGGCGTCGGGGCGGGTGACCGCGACGGAGACGCCGTCCGAGGCGACGGTGAGCTGCACGCGGGCCTCGTCGCCAAGCGCCTCGTTGATGGTGTCGACGACGTCACCGACGAGGTCGACGGCGGCGCGGTCGACGGCCGGGCGGCTCGCCGCGAGGACACGCGAGAACCGCTCGCGCTGGTCGTCGTCCTCGATCAGCGCGAGCGCGTCGTCGAACGCCTGGAGGAGCGGGTCCGTCCGTAGCTGCATCCGAGCACCCTTCCTCGATCGAATCCGGATCGTGTCCTGGCCGTGACGATCCATCTCAGCCGCAAATGACACTGTCTTGATGTCAATATGACGCCATGATGCTGGCGCGTCAACCCGTCGCCGAATTCGGAGCCGCGCCGCCTGCCTCGACAGGGCGCTACGCCTCGGTGGATTGCCCGGCCACCGAGGCGCGACCACGCCCGCCCGGCGCGGTAGGCTGGCGGTTCGCCTGACGCCGTGCCCCACACGGCGGCGGGCGCAGCGCCCCACCGAGGGCGCAACAACCGGGGCCCAGCACAAGGAGCCAGACCGTGGGCAACATCCCCTCCCGAGAAGCGGCGATTCACATGCAGACGGGCCGCCGTCTGCCGATCACGCTGGTCCGTGGCGAGGGCACCCGTGTCTGGGACGACGAGGGCAACGAGTACCTCGACTTCATCGCCGGGATCGCATCGGACACCCTCGGCCACGCCGACCCGGGCCTCGCCGACGTGATCGCGGAGCAGGCGCGGACGCTGATCCACGTCTCGAACATCTTCTACAGCGAGCCGCAGATCGAGCTCGGCGAGTGGCTCGTAGAGCACTCCTGCCTCGACCGCGTGTTCTTCGCCAACTCGGGCGCCGAGGCGAACGAGGCGGCGATCAAGCTCGCCCGCAAGTGGGGCATCCAGAACCGGGACGGCGCGTACGAGATCATCGCCGCCGACGACGGCTTCCACGGCCGCACCCTGACGACGGTGGCGGCGACGGGCACACCCGCCTACCGCGAGCCGTTCGGTCCCTCGACGCCGGGGTTCGTGTTCGTGCCGTACAACGACATGGACGCGATCCGCGCCGCGACGACGGGGCAGACGGCCGCGATCATGCTCGAGCCGATCCAGGGCGAGGGCGGCGTGAACGTGCCCGACCCCGACTACCTGCAGGCGGTCCGCGCCTGGTGCGACGAGCAGGGGATCCTGTTGATGCTCGATGAGATCCAGACGGGCATCGGCCGCACGGGGACGATCTGGGCGTACGAGCAGGCCGGCGTCGAGCCGGACATCATGACCTCCGCCAAGGGGATCGCCGGCGGGGTGCCGCTGGGTGCCGTCCTCGCGAAGGAGCACGCCTCGATCTTCGAGCCGGGCGACCACGGGTCGACGTTCGGCGGGAACCCGCTGGCGACGGCCGCCGGCGCGTACGTGACGAAGCAGCTCACCGAGGGTGGGGTGCTGGAGAACGCGAAGGCGCGCGGGGAACAGCTCAGCCAGCGGCTCGCCGGCCTCGTGGACCGACACCCGCTCGCCATCGGCGAGGACGGCGGCGGCCTGCTGCGCCGGCTCGAGCTGGCCGAGGACGTGTCGGGCGACATCGTGACGAAGGCGCGCGAGCACGGGCTGCTGCTGAACCCGGTGCGCCCGAACCGCGTGCGGTTCATGCCACCGCTGAACGTGACGGCGGCCGAGATCGACCAGGCCGTTGATATCGTGGAAGCGGCGCTCACCGAGGTCGCATCGGGCTGACCGGCGCGCCGCCCCTTCGCATCACCGACTCAGAATTGAGAGCTTCATGACCGAGAAGATCGTGCTCGCCTACTCCGGCGGCCTCGACACGTCCGTCGCCTGCAAGTGGTTGCAGGAGACGCACGGCTACGAGGTGCACTGCTTGACCGTCGACCTGGGCAACCTGCCGGACATCGAGGGCGCGCGTCTGCGTGGCGACGAGGCGGGCGCGGTCGAGGTGGAGCTCGCCGACGCGAAGGAGGACTTCCTCAACTACTTCGTGTTCCCGGCGCTGCAGGCCAACGCGCTCTACCAGGGCGAGTACCCGCTCGCGACGGCCCTCGGCCGGCCGCTGATCGCCAAACTGCTGGTCGACAAGGCGCGCGCCGTGGGGGCGACCGCGGTGGCGCACGGGTGCACGGGCAAGGGGAACGACCAGGTCCGCCTCGATATCGCGATCAGCACCCTGGCGCCGGATCTGAAGATCATCGGGACGGCGCGCGAGAACGAGATGAGCCGTGACGCGGCGCTCGCCTACGCGGCCGAGCACGGCATCACCGTGCGCCAGACCGCCGAGGCGCCCTACTCGACCGACGAGAACCTGTGGGGCCGCTCGGTGGAGTGCGGCGAGCTCGAGGACCCGTGGGCGGAGCCGCCCGCCGACGTCTGGGAGTGGACGCGCAACATCGAGGACACCCCAGCCGACGCGGTCACGCTCGAGGTGACCTTCGAGCAGGGCGTCCCCGTCGCGATCGACGACGAGCGGCTCGACCCGGTGACGCTGGTGCAACGCCTCTCCGACCTCGGCGGGGAGCACGGCGTCGGGCGGATCGACATGGTCGAGGACCGCGTCGTCGGGATTAAGTCGCGCGAGGTGTACGAGGCACCGGCGGCGGTGATCCTGATCGCCGCGCACAAGCAGCTCGAGCAGCTCACGCTGTCGAAGGCGCAGCACCGGATGAAGGCGCGCGTCGCCGACGAGTACGCCGACCTGGTGTACGGCGGCCACTGGTTCAGCGCGCATCACCGCGACCTCGCGGCCTATGTGCAGTCGTCGCAGCAGGACGTGAACGGCACGGTGCGGATCCAGCTGCACCGCGGGAACCTGCGCACGCTGGGCAAGCAAGCGGATCACAGCCTCTACAGCAAGGAGCTGGCGACGTACGGCGACGACGACCTGTTCGACCAGAAGGCGGCGCAAGGCTTCATCAAGCTCCACGGGCTCGCCGTGCAGGTCCAGGCGCACCGCCAGCTGCTGCAGGACAAGCGCGACCCGCTGCACCTCGCCGCACCGCCGCGCGAGGATGACTAGCGCCGCCGCGGGCACGATGCGACGCATCGTCCTCGCCGACAACCTCGAGGTCCTGCGCGCGCTGCCGGACGGCGCGATCAACCTGGTCTACCTCGATCCCCCCTTCAACACGGGGCGGACGCAGCGGCGCACGACCGTGCGCTCCGAGCGCGTCGACAGCGCCGGCGGTGGCTCCGAGGACGGCGACCGCACGGGGTTCGGCGGGCACCGCTACCGGACGACGGAGCTGGGGACGCGCGCCTTCGCGGATGCGTTCGACGACTTCCTCGGATTCCTCGAGCCGCGCCTCGTGGAGTGCCATCGCGTACTGGCGGCGGACGGGTCGCTGTTCCTGCACCTCGATCCGCGTGAATCGCACTACGCGAAGGTGCTGCTCGACGGCCTCTTCGGGCGGGAGAGCTTCCTCAACGAGATCGTCTGGGCCTACGACTACGGCGGGCGGTCGAAGCGGCGCTGGCCGGCCAAGCACGACACGATCCTCTGGTATGCGAAGGACCCGGCGCACTACACGTACAACTACGAGGCGATCGACCGCGTCCCGTACATGGCGCCGAACCTCGTCACCGAGGAGAAAGCCGCGCGCGGCAAGGTCCCGACCGACGTGTGGTGGCAGACGATCGTGCCGACGTCAGGCTCCGAGCGGACCGGCTACCCGACGCAGAAGCCGCTCGCGATCCTCGAACGGATCGTCCGCGTGCACTCGAACCCCGGAGAGGTGGTGGCCGACTTCTTCGCCGGCTCCGGCACGACCGGCGAAGCGGCGGTACGGAACGACCGCGGCTTCCTGCTGGTCGACGAGCACGCCGAGGCGTTCGAGGTGATGCGGGCCCGACTCGCCTCGTGGAGACCGGAGTTCGTCGACGAGACCGACGAGGCTGGTGAGCTCGGCAACTCTCGCCCGACCGCCTGATCACCGATCATCAACGCATGCCGATCGACAACGAGTGGTACGACGACCTCGGTGATGCGTGGTGGGATCCGCGCGGGCCGGTCGCGGCGTTGCACGACTTCAACGAGACGCGGACGAGCTACGCGATCGGTGTGATCCGCGGTGCGATGCGCGAGGTAGCGCGCCCTCGGGTGCTCGACGTCGGCGCTGGAGGCGGGCTGTTCAGCGCCAGCCTCGCGGCTGCTGGGTGCGACGTGGTCGGGCTCGACGCGTCCTTGCCATCGCTCGAGGTGGCGCGGCGCCACACGATCCCCGCCGCCAGCGGGTGCGCGCCCTCGTACGTGGCGGGCAACGCGATGATGCTGCCGCTGGCGGACGCCAGCTTCGACGCGGTCGTCTGTTCCGAGGTGCTCGAGCACGTGGCGGCGCCGGGGACCCTGATCGAGGAAGCGGCGCGGGTCCTGCGTCCCGGCGGGGTGTTCTGCTTCGACACGCCAAACCGCACGTGGATCGCGCGGATCGCGCTGATCTCGGTCGCCGAGAACCTCGGCTGGGCGCCGCGCGGGACACACGACTACGCGCACTTCCTCAAGCCGGGCGAGCTGCGCGACTTCGCCTCGGCGGCTGGACTCCAGCTCCGTGACCTGCGCGGGTACGCGCTGGAGCGGAACCCGATCGGGGCGCTATACGGGTACCTGCGCCGCAAGGAGATCGGCGGCTTCCGGCTGACCAACGATCTGCGCTTCGTCATCACGGGCTACGCCGAGAAGCCGCCCGCTCCCGACCTCGCGATCGTCGAGGAGACGCCGATAGCGGTCGAGGATGGCGCGCGCTAGCCTCCGTCGGCGGAGGACGCGATGAGCACCGATTCGACCGGGTCCAACGAGGCGCCGCCGATCAAGCTGTGGGGCGGGCGTTTCAGCGGCGACACGAACGCCCTCGTGGATGCCTTCAACGCCTCGATCGACTTCGACCGCCGCCTCTACCGCGAGGACATCGCGGGCTCGATCGCGCACGCGCGGATGCTCGCCAGCCGCGAGATCATCAGTACCGAGGACCGCGACGCGATCGTGGCGGGCCTCGAAGCGATCCGCGACGAGATCGACGCCGACGAGTTCGAGTTCCGCATCGACCGCGAGGACATCCACCTCAACATCGAGGCCGCGCTGATCGAGCGCATCGGCGACGCCGGCCGCCGCCTGCACACCGGGCGATCGAGGAACGACCAGGTCGCCACCGACACGCGCCTCTTCGCCCGCGCGGCCTGCGACCAGATCCTGATCGAGCTACGCCAGATGCGCTCAGCACTCCTCGAACTCGCCGAGCGCGAGGCCGAGACCGTTATGCCCGGCTACACGCACCTGCAGCGCGCGCAGCCGATCTTGCTCGCGCACCACCTGCTCGCCTACGAGGCGATGTTCGCCCGCGACACGGAGCGGTTCGCACAGGCGCGCGCCCGGGTCAACGTCTCGCCGCTTGGCGCCGGCGCCCTCGCGGGGGTGACCTACCCCATCGACCGGGAGATGACCGCCGAGGAACTCGGCTTCGAGGGCATCGCGACGAACAGCCTCGACGCCGTCTCCGACCGCGACTTCGCCGTCGACATCCACTCGGCGGCCGCGCTCGCGATGGTCCACCTCTCGAGGTTGTCCGAGGAGATCATCCTCTGGGTCTCCGCCGAGTTCCGCTTCGCGAACCTCGACGACGCCTTCGCCACAGGGTCGAGCATCATGCCCCAGAAGAAGAACGCCGACGTCGCGGAGCTCACCCGCGGCAAGAGCGCGCGCGTGATCGGCAACCTGATGCAGTCACTCGCGCTGCTGAAGAGCCAGCCGCTCGCCTACAACAAGGACAACCAGGAAGACAAAGAGCCGCTGTTCGACACCGTCGACACGCTGCTGATCTCCCTCCGCGTGATGAGCGCGATGCTGCCGACGATGACCTTCAACGCCCGCGACACCGCCGAGGCCGCCGTCGCCGACTTCGCCCTGGCCACCGACTACGCCGACTACCTGGCGAAGCGGAACGTCCCCTTCCGCGAGGCGCACGAGGCGATCGGCGCCCTCGTCGCGCGCTGCGAGGCGGAGGGACGCACCCTCGAGGAGCTGAGCCTCGAGGAGCTGCAGGCGGCGCACTCCGCATTCGAGGCCGACGCGCTCGACATCAACCTCGAGTCGGCGCTCGCGGCGCGCGACGTCCCGGGCGGCACGGCGCCCGCCACCGTGGCAGCCGCCCGCGAGGCCGCTCTGGCCCGCCTCACCGCCGAGGGCTCCGAAGGTTCCGAGGCGTGAGCCGGACGATCCGGATCGCACCGTCGATCCTCACGGCGGACTTCGGACACCTCGCGGACCAGGTGCGCGCCGCGGAGGCGGCGGGCGTGGACCTGATGCACCTCGATGTGATGGACGGGCACTTCGTGCCGCCGTTCAGCTTCGGCACGGAGGTCGTCGCCGCGGTACGCGCGGCGACGTCGCTGCCGATCGAGGTGCACCTGATGGTGGAGCGGCCGGGCGAGCATTTCGAGGGCTTCGCGCAGGCAGGTGCCGAGACGCAGATCTTCCACTACGAGGCGGCGGGCGACCTCGAACGGTCGCGGGCGCTGATTGAGCAGCTTCGCGCGCTCGACTGCGCGCCGGCGCTGGCGGTGAACCCGGAGACCGAGGTCGACGAGTTCGCGGCGCTGATCCCGGAGCTGGTGCAGGTGACGGTGATGACGATCCGCCCCGGCTGGGGTGGTCAGACGCTGCGCGAGGATCTACTGCCGAAGGTGACCGCCGTGCGGAGCGCAGCAGAGGCCGCGAGCCTCGCGGGCTTCACCGTCGAGATCGACGGTGGCGTGAAGGCGCACAACATCGCGCAGTGCGTGCACGCCGGGGCGGACCTGCTGGTGGCCGGGTCGGCGGTGTTCAACGACCAGCAGACGCCGGCGGAGGCGGTCGCCGAGCTGCGCGCGGCCCTCGGGTAGTCGTTAGATCCACTCGTCCTCGGCGGTGAGCGCGCCGCGCTCCCCGTCGCCGGTGTTCACCGTGCCGACCGGCTCGAGCATCAGGAACTCGCACTCCTCGGCGGCGAGCGGGGCGTGCTCCACGCCCCGCGGCACGACGAAGAACTCGCCGGGGCCGATCACGGCGTCAGCGCGGTCGCGCATGCGGACGGTGAGCGCGCCGCGGATGACGAGGAAGAACTCGTCGGTGTCGGCGTGGGTATGCCAGGGGAAGTCGCCCTGGCCCTTCGCGATCTTCACGTGCAGGTCGTTCAGCTGGCCGGCGATCCGCGGCGACCAGTGGTCCTCGATCAGGGCGAGCTTCGCGGCCAGGTTGACGACCTTGTCGGGTGCTGCCACGCGATCCTCCTCGGTGGACGGCTTCGAGAAATGACAAACGCCCGGCGGTGCCGGGCGTTTCGGTCTGGGTCCACGGACGGGGTGCTAGTAGGGCACGCCCTTCTCCTGCATGCGCTTCATCTCGGTGCGGAGGTAGCGGGTGTCGACCTTGACGCGCTGCCACTTGCCGTCGACGAACATGCGCTTCGTCTGGACGTTCGGCTTGAACTGCCGGCTCGTCTTCGGCGCCTTGCGCGCCCAGGCACCGGAGTGCTTGTGGCGAATGCGGCGGCCGAACGCGGTCTTCTTCTTCCCGAGGCGCGGGAGTCCAGACATCATCTGCTCCAGGGTTGGTGTGTTCGCACCCGTCGAGGGCGTCGCAACAGCCTAGCAACGCAGTTGGTGCGAGTCCATGCGGGATCATCGCGCCGCGACCGCTAGGATCCGGGGATGACCAACGACTCGCCCCTCGCCCGACTGCTCGTGCTGTCCGATCCACAGATCGGCCTCTACCGTGCGGTGCTCGAGCAGGCCGAGGCGGTCAACGATCGCCTCGCGGCCGCCGGCCGGGAGCGGATCGATCTGCCTCGGATCGAGCGGTACGAGCGAGAAGAGCTTCTGCTGACCGAGGCGATCGCCGCGGCGAACGCGATCCGCCCTGACGCGGTCGTGGTCTGCGGCGACATGATCCAGCACTGGGACAGCGACGACGAGCTGGCGACGCTGCGCGCGATCACCGGCGAGCTCGCGCCGTCGATCCCGATCCACTGGGTGCCCGGCAACCACGATGTCGCGCCGGACACCTTCCGCCCGACGCCGGAGGCGCTCGCGCGCTACCGGGAGCAGTTCGGCCCTGATCGTTATGTCGCTTCGATCGGTGGGGTTCGCTTGATCGTGATCAACAGCAGCTGCATCCACTCCCCCGAGCTGGCTCCCACCGAGGCCGAGGCGAACCTGGGCTTCATGGAGGCGGAGCTGGCTGAGGCCAAGCGAGCTGGCGAGGTACCGCTCGTGTGCTCCCATCACCCGTGGTTCCTCGATCCGAACCACTCGGCGGCGTCGCTCGCGTTGCCGGAGGGCCCTCGCGAGCATCTGCTCTCGAT
Organism: Dehalococcoidia bacterium; assembly: GCA_028279505.1. GTDB lineage: Bacteria > Chloroflexota > Dehalococcoidia > UBA2979 > UBA2979 > UBA6627. The sequence continues at coordinate 21,690 of JANQNP010000037.1, read as the reverse complement.
CGCGGCGGACGGCGGGCTGCCCACGCTCCTCGCCGGTCACATCCACGGCAACAACGTCGACTCGCACGGATCGCTGCAGCAGATCACGACGACGGCGACGGGGCTCGCAGTTCGCGGTGATCCGTCCGGCTACCACGTCCTCGACGTGTACCCGGACCGCGTCGAGCTCAACGCGCAAGCGCTCGACTCGGGGCGCCGCCTGCAGCCGGAGGCCGAGCTGTTGTGGCGGACGCGCGCGATGGAGGTCTCCTGATCAGCGCGGGCGGAAGCCCGGTAAGATGGGCGTCTCCCCATCACGAGGACTGCATGACCGACGCTGCTTCAACCGGCCGCGATGAGCGCTGACCTCAAACAGCTCGGCGCGGTGCTGACGCGCGAGTTCGAGGCCGGGGCCGCGGACGCCCTCGTGGAGGGCGGGCTCGACGAGCTGCTGCGCGTGCAGGCGCGCGACGAGCAGCCGAACTCGCCGCTGCTGAGGATGGTCGCCGCGCTCCCCCCGGCCGGCTACCGCTCGCTCGAGACCGAAGACCGGCGCGTGTGGCTCCGCCGCGCCCTCGCCACGATCCGACGGGAGGACGCGCTCGCCGCCGAGTCGCGGCCACCGAGGTCGACGCGCGCTCGCAACGGCTCCGCAGCAAACGGCACCTCCGAGGCTCCAACCGCCGCCAGCCGGGCCAAGAACCCGGCGCCAAAGAAGCGGCCGGCCGCGAAGAAGTCGGGCAAGAAGCGGGCCGCGGACACGCCGGTGACGCAGACGCCCGCGGGCAGCCGCCAGCTCGGCCTGGAGCTGCCGATCGCGAGCGCCGGCACGCGGCTCGGCAAGGCGAACCTCACGAGGTTGGAGAAGCTCGGGCTCAACACCGTCGCCGACGCGCTGCGGCACTTCCCGCACCGCCACCAGGACTTCACGCAGACGGTGCCGATCACGCACCTGGAGGTCGATCGCGAGCAGACGATCCGCGGCGTCGTCGACCGGGCCCGCGAGATCCGGATGGGGCGCGGCGGCCGGATGCGCTCCACCGAGGCGACGATCAGCGATGAGTCGGGCGCCTCGATCCGGGTGACCTGGTTCAACCAGCCGTTCATCGCGAAGTCGCTGCCGACCGGAACGGCCATCGCCGTCGCGGGCAAGGTCACCGTCTTCCGAGGCCGCCCAACCTTCCAGAACCCGGAGTTCGAGCGGCTCGAGCTGAACGCCGACGGCACACACACCGGCCGGCTCGTCCCCGTGTATCCGCTCACCTCCGGCCTCCCACAGCGCACCCTCCGAGGGGTGATCGCCGGCCTGCTGGACCGCTACGGCGACCGCCTCGAGGACGCGCTCCCCACCGCTATCCGCGAGAAACACAACCTGCTCGACTACGCCGACGCGGTGCGGCAGATCCACTACCCGGAGAGCCAGGAGCAGCTGGCCGAGGCGCGGCGCCGGTTGGCCTTCGACGAGCTGCTCGCGATCCAGGTGGGCGTACAGACGCGGAAGCGCGAATGGCAGACGAGCGGCGATGCGCCGCTCGTCGACGACCACAGCCTGGCGGACGGGTTCCTCGGGACGTTGCCCTTCGCGCTCACGGGCGCGCAGGAGCGCGTGTTGCGCGAGGTGCGCGACGATATGGCGCGCACGGTCCCGATGTCGCGACTCCTCGAGGGTGACGTCGGCTCGGGGAAGACGGTCGTGGCGCTGGCGGCGATGCTCGACCTCGTGGCGGACGGCTACCAGTCGGTGATGATGGCGCCGACGGAGGTGCTCGCCGAGCAGCACTTCCGGACGCTGTGCAAGCTGCTCTCCGGCGAGCCGGAGCCGCCGCTCAACGGGATGGTCCAGGTCGGCGGCCAGTCGTTCCGGATCGTGTTGCTGACGGGGTCCACGAAGTCGAAGCAGCGGAAGGACGCCCTCGACGCGATCGAGCACGGGGGCGCGCAGATCATCGTGGGCACGCACGCGCTGATCCAGGAGAGCGTGAAGTACCACCGCCTGGGCCTCGCCGTCGTCGACGAGCAGCACCGGTTCGGCGTCATGCAACGAGGCGAGCTGCGCAAGCGTGGCGCGACCGCCGAGGGCGAGTCGCACACCCCGCATCTCCTCGTGATGTCAGCGACGCCGATCCCGCGCTCGCTGGCGCTGACGGTGTTCGGCGACCTCGACCTGTCGGTCATCGACGAGATGCCGCCGGGCCGCACACCGATCGAGACGAAGTGGCTGACGCCGATCGAGCGCGCGACGGCGTTCGCCCACGTGCGACGCGAGATCGAGGCGGGCCGGCAGGCGTTCGTGATCTGCCCGCTGGTGGAGGACTCAGCCGCCGTCGAGTCGCGCGCCGCTACCGAGGAGTACGAGCGGCTTCGCACGCAGGAGTACCCGGACCTGCACGACCGGATCGCACTGCTGCACGGGCGCATGTCGTCGAAGGACAAGGACTCGGTGATGCGCGGCTTCGCCGCCCACGAGACCGACATCCTCGTCTCGACTGCCGTCGTCGAGGTGGGAATCGACATCCCGAACGCGACGATGATGGTGATCGAGGGCGCCGATCGCTTCGGCCTCGCCCAGATGCACCAGTTCCGCGGGCGAGTCGGTCGCGGCGAGCACGCCTCCACCTGCTATCTCCTCTCCGACGACCCCTCCGAGGACGCACAGGAGCGGCTCTCGGTCATGGAGAACACGACGGACGGATTCGCGCTCGCCCAGGCGGACCTGGAGCTCCGAGGCCCGGGCGACCTCTACGGCACGGCGCAGAGCGGGGTGCCGACGCTGCGCGTCGCCTCGTTGCTCGACGCGCAGATGATCGACGCAACACGCCGAGAGGCCGAGGAGTTGGTCGCGACGGACCCGGACCTGAAGTCGCCCGAGCACCAGGCCCTCCGCTACGCGATCGCCGAGCGCGCCGAGAACCTCGTCGCCGAGCAGCACTAGCGCCCCCCGGCGCGGAGCGCCATCGGAAACAGCGGGCGCGGAGCGCCATCGGAAACCAGCGGGCGCGGAGCGCCGTCGGAGAAGACATGCCGTCCGAACGCCGAATCGCGCGGCTGCGCGAGGTCCTGGAACGCCGCCAGAACGACCTGTCGGTGGTCGTCGAGAACGTCTGGGATCCGCACAACGCTTCGGCGATCGTGCGCAGCGCCGACGGCTTCGCCGCCGGGACGGTGCACCTGCTCTACACGATCGAGGAGGCGCCGGAGCTGTCGCGCGGCGTCTCGGCATACACCGACAAGTGGACGACCCTCGAACGTCACGACTCGACCGCCGAGCTGGTGCAGACGCTGCGCGACCGCGGGCAGCGGATCTTCGTCACCCACGTCGACGACACGGCGCGCGACTACCTCGAGGTCGACTGGACGCAACCGGCGGCGCTCGTGCTCGGCAACGAGCAGCGCGGCTGTTCCGAGGAGCTGCTGGCCGCCTCGGACGAACGGGTGCGGATCCCGATGCTGGGGTTCGCGCAGTCGTTCAACGTCTCCGTGGCGGCGGCGGTGATCCTCGCGGAGGTGGCGCGGCAGCGCCGGGCGGCGGGGATGCTGGCGCCCTCGTGGAGCGACGCCAAGCAGCGCCTGCTGGACTACTGGGTGGCGCGCGAGGAGGCGCGGGAGCAGCGGCGGCCACCGCCGCCGGCGCCGTGATCGCCCTCGTGAGGGCCGCTAGCGGATGATCAGGTCGGAGGGCGCGTCGTTGCAGTTGTCCGGCACGGCGCTGCCGGCGATCTCGAAGTCCTCGCAGGTCAGGAGCAGGTCGTTCCGGAGGCCGGCGGTGAGGCCAGCCGCGCCGATGAACAGCACGATCCCGGCGAGCGCGCCGAGCGTCCGGGCGCTGCTGACGTCGAGCAGCTCCTCGTCGATGATCTCCGAGATGACGTAGGCCGTGTACGGCAACGCGATCACGATGGAGAGCGCGCCGAGGATCACGAGTCCCCACTCGGCCACCTCGGACTCGGGGAGCGCCTGACGCCCGAGATCGAGCAGGATGACGATCGTCGGAAGCGCCATCACGGCGAGGCCGAGGCGGGGGATCGGCGAGTCGCCTCGCTGGACCAGCGCGAGGACGAGCACGGTCGTCGTCGAGAGCACCCAGAGCCAGAACAGGCGCTCGTAGAAGACGGTGCCGTATGCCCCGAGGTTGAACGCGGTCTCCCAGACCGGGACCGCCATCCCGATCGCTCCGATCACGACGGTGCGGAGGCCCGGATCGAGTCGGCGGACGCGCAGCGCCTCGGCCGTCTGATCGATCGGATCGTTGCTGCTCGCCATCGCCGGATACTGCCAGATCGGGCGGACCGGGGGACCCGGGCGCGGGCTTGACGCGTTACGCTCGCTGACGGAGGCGACGCCGATGTCCGAGGCACACGACGACGATCTCGAGGAAGAGCAACCGCGACGGCTGCCGCTCGTGGTGCGGCTGGTGCGCGCGTTCATCCTCGTCAACCTGCTGTTCGCCCTGGTGTCGGTGGCGGTCGCGCTCTACGTGAAGTTCACCCACCCCTCGGTTGGCGACGAGGAGAGCGACGAACTCGACCTGGTCACGATCTTCGATGGGATCGAGTTGGCGAGCCGCGCCTCTTCGTTCCGCGGAGGCTCCTGGATCACGATGTTCGGCGGCGGCGAGCTGGACCTGCGCCAGGCGACGCTCGATCCGAGCGGCGCGACGCTGCGGGTCACCGCAGTGACCGGTGGCGGCGACATCCAGGTGCCGGACAGCTGGAACGTCGAGCTGTCCTCGAAGGCGATCATCGGCGGCGTCGGGCTGAATCGCCCGCACGCGGTCGACGACCCGTACGCGCCGACGCTGCGGGTCGAGCTGCGGGCGATCATGGGGGGCATCGGGGTCACGAGCGGGGAGTAGCGGCACCACGAGTGGGGAATCGCCGCCTCGCCCGCCCTCAGGCGCCGCGATACACTCGCCCGCGAACCAACACCTTGAGTTAGAACGGCGCGGCCTGCGGCCCGCGGCTTGCGCGACGTTCCGAGGTAGCACCGAGGTCCGCACGTGATTCGCGACGAGATTCGAACGCTCGTGGAGCAGGCGCTGGCCGCCGCGCAGGGCGCCGGCGACATCCCGCAGTTCGCCGCCCCCGAGGTCACCGTCGAACACCCGCAACGCGCTGAGCACGGCGACTTCTCCGCCAACCTCCCGCTGCGCATCCAGGGCCTCGCGAAGATGAAGGCGATCGAGGTCGCCGAGGCGCTCCGCCGGCACGTGCCCGCGCACGGGGCGGTCTCCGAGGTGACGGTCGCGCCGCCCGGCTTCCTGAACTTCTACCTCGACGCGGGCTGGGTCACGCGCCAGATCGCGCCGATCATCGCCGCCGGAGCCGACTACGCCTCCACCGACCAGTTCGCTGGCCAGCGCGCGCAGATCGAGTACGTGTCGGCGAACCCGACCGGGCCGATCCACGTGGGCAACGGCCGAGGCGCCGCGATCGGCTCGACGCTGGCGAACGTGATGCGGAGCGTCGGCTACGAGGTCGAGCAGGAGTACTACGTCAACGACGCCGGGACCCAGGTGGCGATCTTTGGCCGCACCCTCTACGCCCGCTACCAGCAGCTCTTCGGCCGCGACGTCGAGATTCCCGAGAACGGGTACCCGGGCGAATACATGGTCGCCCTCGCGAACGCGGTTAAGGACCAGCACGGCGACGCCTACCTCCGGCCCGAGGGCGAGGACGGCGACCCGGAGCTTGGCCAGATCGGCATCGACCTGCAGGTCGACAGCATTCGCAACGACCTCTCCGGGATGGGCGTCGACTACGACGTCTGGTTCTCCGAGCGCTCGCTGATGTCCGAGGGCGGGCCCTACGACGGCGTGCTGGAGATGCTGCGCGAGCAGGGCTACGTCGCCGAACGCGACGGCGCCGTCTGGTTCACCTCCACCGAGGTCGGCGAGTCCAAGGACAACGTGCTGATCCGCTCGGACGGTCAGCCGACCTACTACGCCACCGACATCGCCTACCACTACGACAAGTTCGTGACGCGCGGGTTCGACCGCGTGATCGATATCTGGGGGGCCGACCACCAGGGCCACGTCTCGCGCGTGAAGGCGGGCGTCGGTGCGGTGGGCGGCGATCCCGAGGCGCTCGACATCCTGCTGTATCAGCTCGTGACGCTGAAGCGCGGCGGCGAGGTCGTCATGCTCTCCAAGCGCGCCGGCGAGATCGTGACGCTGCGCGACGTGATCGACGAGGTCGGCGCCGACGCGACGCGGTTCTTCTTCCTCAGCCCGTCCGCCAACCAGGCGATGGACTTCGACCTCGACCTCGCGAAGAAGCAGTCCGACGAGAACCCGGTCTACTACGTGCAGTACGCGCACGCCCGCATCGCCGGGATCATCGACAAGGCCCGCGAGGAGAGTCGCTCCTCCGAGGGGGCCGACGCCTCGTTGCTGACGCACGAGGCGGAGCAGGCGCTGGTGCGCAAGCTGCTCCTGCTCCCCGAGGTGCTGGAGACGGTCGTCGAGGACCTCGCGCCGCACCACCTCGCGCACTACGCGCAGGAGCTGGCGCAGGCGTTCCACACCTTCTACACGCAGTGCCGCGTGATCACGGACGACGACGCGCTGACCAGCGCGCGCCTGCTGCTGCTCGAGGCCGCGCGGGTCGCCCTCGCGCGCACGCTGACGCTGATGGGCATCTCGACGCCTGACCAGATGTAAGACGAGCCTCACAGATCGAATCTCGAATCGATTGACAGTCGAACTCGAGATAGATATTCTCAATCTCGTTCCCGGTGCAGCGGTGGTAGCGCATCTCGAGGAACGAGTAGCGATGGTTATCAACGTCGGGGAATTCGATCACGTCCCCGGAACCCAGATCGACGATCACACCTTTGTGGGCGCGCTGCCGACGGCCAAGCTGCGGCAACTGCTCGTCGACCCGCGCCTTACCGAGAGCGCTCGGGACCGAGCCCGCGATCAGCAACTTTCAGAAGCGTTCGAGATCCGGCAGGTCGTTCAGCGCGTCTTCGAGGGCGTGAAGCGCAAGAACGTTCAGCCCTACGCCGACTACATCGTCGACGTGTACCGCAAAGAGCGGCCGGGCATCGTACCGGACATCACCCTGTGGACGGAGCGGTCACTCGATGTCGTGGGGCTGGAGCACGGGACCTCACTGCTGAAGCTCCCGTTCGGCGTGACCCTGATTGCCATCGACGGCGAGACGCAGCTCGCTGCCCGCCTAGAAGCACTTCTCGATGAACCGGCCCTCGCGAGCGAGAGGGTACCCGTGGTCATCCACCACGGTCGGTCGCAGAAGTGGGCGCGACAAGCATTCCATGACTTGAACGCGCTCGGTCACAAGCCGAACGCGGCGATCGCAGCGTCGATGGACACCGTAGACCCCATGACCAGACTGGCGGACACCGTTGAGCGACGGGTCCCGCTCCTCCGTGATCGCGTAAACCGGAGCCGACGCCAGTTGCGAAAGCGCGATGAGGACGTGGTGACGATCGTGACCCTCCGTGGTGCGTGCGTCACCCTCTACAAGGGCATCGCCGGCGTAGGCCTCGGAAACCAGCCCGTGGCCGTCGATGACGACGAGTTCGAGGCACTCGAAAGCCTCGCAGTCGACTGGTTCACCGCGGTCACAGGATCCATCGGCGACGAGATCGAAGACCGAGAGAACACGGTCGCGGCTGCGCCCGCAGTTTTTGCTGCAATCGGTGCTCTCGGTCACGGCGCTGCAGCCTTGGAAGGGTCGGCTCGCGCGGAGTTCATCGCGGACCGCGCGGCGCGGCTCATTGGCGTCAACTGGGCACGGGGCGAGCACTGGGCCGGCATCGCGGGGAAGTTCACGCCAAGCGGCCGCTTCAGTATCGGCGGCTCCAAAGAGACTGCCTACGCGATCCACGAGGCGCTGTCCGACCTCAAGTCGGAGGGCTACGGCCGAATCCGAGCTCGAGAGGAGGTTGCCTAGGAACGAAAACGGGGACCATGCCGCGGTCCCCGTCACGACCGCATGCATGGGCGGCCGCCAAGCAACGCGAGTCTACCACCGCCACCGGCAAGTCGCCCGGCATCCAGACAGGGTCGATCGTCTCCGATCGACCCTGTCTTGCAACTAGAAGCGCAAGCCCTCCGGGTCGAACGTGTCGAACCGATGACCTACCCTTCTCCACCAGATGACTTCGGAGACACGAAGCACCCACCGTCCGCGCATCATGACCGGCATACGTCCGACCGGGTCGCTGCACCTCGGTCACTACGGCGGCGCCCTCGAGAACTGGCGCAAGCTTCAGCACGAATATCAGGCGTTCTTCCTCATCGCCGACTACCAGGTCTCGGACTACGCCGACCAGGTCGACGACGTCCGTGGCTGGGTCCTCGAGGTCGCGATGGACTGGCTCGCCGTCGGCCTCGACCCGGAGATCTCGAACTTCGGCGTCGAGAGCCTCGTCCCCGAGCACGCCGAGCTCACCACCTGGCTGAGCTGGTGGGTCCCGCTCGGCCGCCTCCAGCGCAACCCCACCCTCAAGGCGGAGATGGACGACATCGGCGAGTCAGTGCCGGTCGCCTTCTTCACCTACCCGGTGATGCAGACGGCCAACATCCTGATGCCGCGATCCCACCTCGTGCCTGTTGGTGAGGACCAACTCCCGCACATCGAGATGACCCGCGAGGTGGCCCGCCGCTTCAACCGCCTCTTCGGCAACGGCGAGGAGATCTTCCCCGTCCCGAAGGGCCTCGTCGGCCGCGTCCCCCGCCTCGTCGGCATCGACGGTCCGGACACCAAGATGAGCAAGTCCAAGGACAACGCCATCTGGCTGAAGGACGACGAGGAGACGGTGACCAAGAAGGTCCGCTCGATGTACACGGACCCGACGCGCCTCCGTGCGACGGACCCCGGCCATGTCGAGGGCAATCCGGTCTTCATGTACCACGACGCCTTCAACCCCAACGAAGACGAGGTCAACGACCTGAAGGAGCGCTACCGCGCCGGCACGGTCGGCGACGTCGAGGTGAAGACCAAGCTCGCCGCCGCGCTCAACGAGATGATGGAGCCCTGGCGGGAGCGCCGCGCCCACTTCGAGGCGCACCCGGAGCAGGTGCGCGAAGCGCTCGCGGCCGGCACCGAGCGCTATCGGGCGGCGGCCCAGGCGACGATGGAGCGGGTACGCGAGGCGCTGAAGCTCGACTACCTCGGGTAGGAGTTCGGGCGCGCCGCGAGGCGCGCTACGATCGAAGCCAACCGACGCGATCCTCGAAGGAAGCCCGTGCGCCCGGTCAGCTGGTTCGACGACGTCGCGGAGATCTACGACCGCGCGCGGCCGCTCTACCCGGAGCGGCTGTACTGGGACCTGTTCAACTACATCGGCGTCGATCGAGACGACCCGAGCGCCCTCGCGACGGTGGAGATCGGACCCGGGACGGGGCAGGCGACGGGCGCGCTGTTGAAGCGCGGCGCGACGGTCGCAGCGGTGGAGCCGGGCCCGCACCTCGCGACGTTCCTGCGCGGCAAGTTCCCGGACGAGCCGCGCCTCGTCGTGATCAACGAACGCTTCGAGGACGCGCCCCTCCCCGAGGGCATCGCCGACCTCGTCTTCGCCGCCACCTCGTTCCACTGGCTCGACCCGGCGACCCGCTACGAGAGGGTGCTGTCCACGCTGCGGCCGGGCGGCGTCCTCGCCATCGTCCACCCGCACCAGATCGCCTCCGAGGCCGATCGCGGCTACTTCGCCGCGTCGCAGCCGATCTACGGCCGCTACTTCAGCCAGGACTCGACGCCAGAGCTACCCGACGAGGAGGTCACACCCGTCGAGATCGGCGAGATCATCGACACGCAGGCGTTCGAGTCGGTGGAGCTGTTCCGCTACCGCTTCGACCAGCGCTACTCGACCGAGGAGTACACCGACCTCGTCCGGTCTTACTCCGGCACCGAGCAGCTCCCGCGCGACGAGCGCGAGCGGTTCATCGCCGACCTCGCGGCGTTCATCGACGCCGAGTTCGAGGGATATGTCATTCGACCGCTCGTGCTGACGCTCGCGCTCGCCCGGAAGCGCGACGCCTGACGGAAACGTCCGCGCCGTATCATGCGCCCGGGCGAAGGGCACACAATGAGCGGCACCGGACTGGTCTTCCACGAGCACTTCCTCCTCCACGACGCGGGGATGAGCGTGGTCGGCAGCCCACCCGAGCCGTACCCGTACCTCGAGCCCGAGGCGCACGTCGAACATCCGAGGCGGGTCGGCCGGATCAAGGAGCTCCTCGACCACACCGGCGTCACCGAGCGCCTCGAAGCGCTCCCCTTCGGACCCGCAACCCTCGAGGACGTCGCACTCTTCCACACCCCCGAGCACATCCAGAACGTGCTCGCGCTGAGCGCCAGCGGCGACGGCTATAGCGACGCCGGCGAGGGCGCCCGCCTCTCCCGAGGTTCGTTCGAGGTCGCCCTGCTCGCCGTCGGCGGCGCCTGCGCCGCCGTCGACGCCGTCCTCGAGGGCCAGGTCGACAACAGCTACGCGCTGATCCGCCCGCCCGGCCACCACGCCGTCGCCCGCCAGGGCATGGGCTTCTGCCTCTTCGGCAACGTCGCGATCGCCGTGAAACGCGCCCTCTCCCGAGGCACCGCCGAGCGGGTGATGGTCCTCGACTGGGACGTCCATCACGGCAACGGGACGCAGGAGGCCTTCTACGACGACGACCGCGTGCTGATGGTCTCCCTCCACCAGGAGGGCCTCTACCCGGAGAACTCGGGGCTGGTGGAGGAGACCGGCGGCGAGGGCGGCGCGGGCCGCACGGTGAACGTGCCGCTCCCCGCGGGCACCGGCGACGCCGGCTACATGGCCACGCTCGAGCGGGTTGTCTTCCCGATCGCCCGCCAGTTCAACCCGGACCTGATCGTGGTCTCGAACGGGCTCGACGCCAGCCGCTCAGACCCGCTTGGGCGGATGGTGATCACCGCCGGCGGCTACCGACGCATGACCCGCGCCACGATGAACCTCGCCGAGGAGCTCTGCAACGGCCGCCTCGCGATCATCCACGAGGGCGGCTACAGCCAGAGCTACGCCCCGGTCTGCGGCCTCGCCATCATCGAGGAGCTGCTCGGCATCGACAGCGGCGTCGCGGACAACCTCGGAGGCCAGGCCCGCGCCGATCGGCTACGGCCGTCCTACGAGGTGGGTCTGGACGTCGAGCGCGCGCTCGCCGAGGTCGTCGCGGCTCAGAGCGCTCACTGGGAGCTCGAGCCGGCGTAGCTGGGCCATCTCCGACGCTAGCCCTCGGAACGAGGAAGGCCGCCCTTCGGGCGGCCTTCCGGTCTCGCGATGTGGTGCGGGCGCTAGCGCGCGCCGATCTCCACGAAGTCGCGGTGCTCGGGACCGACGTAGATCTGCTTCGGGCGGAAGATCCGGTTCCCGGACTCCCACTGCTCCTGCATGTTCACCATCCAACCCGCGGTGCGGGAGGCGGCGAACAGCGGGGTGAAGAAGTCGATCGGGATGCCGATCGCCTCGAAGACGCAGCCGGAGAACAGGTCGACGTTGGGGAACAGCCCGCGGTCGCCGAGGCGGTCGGTGGCGACCTTCTCGACGGTGAGCGCGATCGAGTAGTGGTCTGCGGCGGCGGTGCCGTCCTCGATCACCTCGTCGGCGAGGCGCTGGATCACCTTCGAGCGTGGGTCCTTCACGTGGTACACGCGGTGGCCGAAGCCCGGGATCTTGAACTTGTCGTCGAGCAGCCGGGAGATCTCCTCCTCGGCCTTTGCCGGGTCACCGATCTGCTGGAAGAGTCGCAACGAGCCCTCGTTGGCGCCGCCGTGCGCGGGTCCCGAGAGCGCGCCGATCGAGGCGGACACCACCGCCTCGGGCTCGGCCTTCGTCGAGGCGACGACGCGGGAAGTGAACGTCGACGCGTTTCCCGCGGAGTGGTCGGCCTGAAGGATCAGCAGCGCGTTCATGATCCGGACCTGCAGGTCGGACGGCTCCTCGCCGGTGATCATCCGGACGAGCATGGCGGCGTGCGACTCGCCGGCCCTCGGTCCGTCGTAGGGGCGGCCGTCGGCGGCTTGCGCGATCACACCGACGAGATGCCCGACCTTGGCGATCAGGCTGAGGCCGCGCTCGACGACGGTGTCGGCCTTGCGTTCGAAGTCGTTGTCGGTCGGCCCGAGCGTCGCTGCCGCGGCCTGGAGCGCGAACATGGGGTGGGTGCCGACGCCGGCGAGGCGGGCGATCTCGATCTGCTCGTCGGTGAGCGCGCGCTCACGCTCAAACAAAACCCGCATCTCGTCGATGCGGGTCTGACTGGGAAGCTCCCCGTCGTAGAGGAGCGCTACGATCTCCTCAAAGGTCCCGGCGGGACCAGTGAGGTCTTCAATCGAATAGCCTCGATAGGTCAGCCGCCCGACTTCGCCCTCCACGAGCGATACGGCTGACTCAGCGATCGGCACTCCTTCGAGGCCGGGGCTGAAGCTTGGCGTTTCCAGGGTCATCGACTCCCCCACTCTGCGCTCTCGCGACCGGCGGCGGTGCGGAGCTCGCGGTGTTCATTGCAAGTCGGCAGACGGGTCGCGGTGATCGGCTCGCGCCCTCGTCTCGCACTACGGATTATAGTCGACCTCGTCGCACGCCTCGGTGACTTACGTCGCGAACTCGGAGAGTTAACCGGCCGCTGACACGAGATGTGACAGTTTCAGATCCGTGAGGATCCGGTCGAACCAGCGAGTACGTTACGGCTCTGCTGACGAAGCGCCAACTGACATCGTGATGAAGTCGTGAAGCAGGTCGTAGACCTCGTCAGCGACTTCCAGCAACCCGTGGCCCGCGCCTTCGAGGATCTCGAGCCGCTTCGGCTCGACGGCGCGCTCGAAGATGTCCTGCGAGGCCGCCTGATCGAGGATCTCGTCGTTCGAACCGTGGATGAGCAGCAGCGGCTTGTTGAGCTGATCGACGCTCTGCGTGCCGAAGCGCTGCGACGACATCGCGACGACGCCGGTGATCAGCTCGTTCAGCTCTGCCGCCTTGATCGCCACCGCCCCGCCGAAGGAGTGGCCGACGACGACCGCCTCGGTCGCCCCGATCCCCTTGAGGAAGGAGGCGCCCGCGAGGGCGTCCACGACGCTCTCCTCGAACTCGCCGGGCTCCCGGTACTCGACGCGAAGCGAGGTCACGCCGGCCGCGACCAGCGCCTCGCCGATGCGCTGGTAGACCTCGTTGGCGGGACCCTTCACGCCGCCGCCAGCGCCGCCGAGGAAGATCACGCAGCCGGTGCGGCCCTCGCAGGGTCTGAGGTGGGTGGTGATCTCGCCTCGGGTGGTGTTGAGGACGACAGTCATCTCGCCGGGCACCTCGCCCGGCTCGGTGCGGACGCCGCGGATAGAGAGGGTCAGATCAGAAGGATCGCCCTCACCCGAGGCTGATGCACCGTTCCCGCCGCCACCGTTGCTCGTCATCGGCGCAGCCTAGCAGACCGATCGCGCCGGCAGACCGCGCTCAATTCGAGGGCGCCGGCGCCTGCCGGTGCCAGTCCGTCTCCGCCTGGTAGGCGTGCGTCGCGCGCAGCAGCGTCGCCTCGTCGAAGGGCCGGGCGACGAGGTGGAGCCCGACCGGGAGCCCCTGGTCGAAGCCGCACGGCGTGCTGATCGCAGGATTGCCGGCGATGTTCACCGGCAGGGTGTAGAGGTCGTTCAGGTACATCGCGTAGGGGTCGTCCATCTTCTCGCCGAGGCCGAAGGCGACGCTGGGCGCCGTCGGCGTCAAGAGGAGGTCGTGGTCGGTCAGCGCGGCCTCGAACTCGCGGCGGATCAGCGTGCGCACCTTCTGCGCCTTCAGGTAGTAGGCGTCGTAGTAACCGGCGGACAGCGCGTAGGTGCCGATCATGATCCGGCGCTTCACCTCATCGCCGAAGCCGCGGCCGCGGGTCTCCGACATCTCCTCGTCGACGGACTCGCCGTCGGTGAAGCTGAAGCCGTACTTCACGCCGTCGTAGCGGGCGAGGTTCGCCGACGCCTCGGAGGGTGCGATCAGGTAGTAGACCGGCAGCGCGGCGGGCGTCGCCGGGAGTTCGACCGAGCGGTCGATCGTCGCGCCGCCAGCCTCGAAGACGCCGATCGCGGCCTCGACGGCTTCGCGCACGCCGTCGTCGAGGCCCTCCGCGAAGAACTGCTCGGGCACGCCGACGCGCAGGCCCTCGAAGCCGCGCTCGAAGCCCTCGGTGTAGTCGGGCACCGGCTCCGGCGCGGTCGTCGAGTCCAGCGGATCCACGCCCGCGATCGCGGTCAGCAGGTCCGCCCCGTCCTCCGCGTCGCGCGCGAACGGGCCGACCTGCTCCAGGGAGGAGGCGAAGGCGACCACGCCGTAACGGCTCACCCGCCCGTAGGTGGGCTTCACCCCAACGACGCCGCAGAGCGCGGCAGGCTGCCGGATCGAGCCGCCGGTGTCGGTGCCGAGCGACAGCGGCACGCCGCGCGCCGCCACGGTGGCCGCGGAACCGCCCGAGGATCCGCCCGGCACCTTCGAGGTGTCCCATGGGTTCCGCACCGGGCCGAAGGCGGAGTGCTCGTTCGAAGAGCCCATCGCGAACTCATCGAGGTTGGTCTTGCCGATCACGACGGCGCCGGCCTGCTGAAGCCGCTCGACGACCGTGCAGTCAAAGACGGGTCGATAGCCCTCGAGCATGCGCGAGCCGGCGGAGGTGGGGATGCCCTTCGTCGAGAGCAGGTCCTTCACGCCGACCGGGATGCCGGTCAGCGGACCGGCATCACCGGCCTGGATCCGCGCATCGGCGGCGTCGGCCTGCGCAAGGGCGAGCTCCTCGGTGAGGGTGATGTAGGCGTTCAGGTGCTCCTGCGCGCGCACCCGCGCGAGCGTGGCTTCGGCCAGCTGGCGGGCGCTGTAGTCGCCGGCGCGGAGCGCAGTCGCATGTTCGTGGGCGGTGCGGTCGAGGTCGATCGAGGCGTCAGTGGTCACAGCTCGTCCAGCACCTAATCCAGGACCGCGCGGACGCGGAAGTAGCCATCTTCGCGGCGGGGCGCACCATCGAGGGCGAGGTCGCGCTCGATCGGCTCGCCGGCCTCATCGGCGCGCTCGACGTTCGTCAGCTCGAAGCTCTGCGCGGTCGGTGGCACGTCGTCCGTGTCGATGTCGCTGAGCACCTCGAAGTGATCGAGGATCGACGAGAGCTGGTCGCGCATGCGCTCGACCTCCTCGTCGGAGAGCGCGATCCGCGCGAGTCGCGCGATATGCCGCACCTCATCGGTCGAGAGCGCCATCGGAGCCTCCAGCCACCAGCTTCGCGGTTACCCCAGCACCGTACGGCGCGCCGGTGAGAGAGGGAATCACGGGACGCCGCCGCGCGTCGGGAACCGCGCCGTGCAGCCGTTCGTTCTTGAGGGGTGAATGCCCGATCCGGGAGGGAACCCGGCGTGAAGTCAGCCCGTCGTCACGCCCGTTCACCTGTCCGTAGCGGATCTGGGCTTACTATAGGAGCCGCTCTCCCACCACACCACCGCGACCGACTTCGTACGCATTCACCTCTCACTGTCGCCATTCGCGACGTGGTTGGGCGATTCGACTCGGCGGCGCGGCGGACCGTACGATCGCAGGCGTGCCCCGCGCTGGCGGGCAGTGGGCACACCCCTCTCGTCGCTGCCGGCGACGGGACGAGGCACCAGGCCACCACCGCACGTGGGCGGCCGGAGGAGAGCGAGTTCGTGACGAACGCGCCCAACGCGCCCGCGACCGCCGCCCCACCGATCGAGCCTGCCACCCCCGAGGTGCAGCCGGACGCCGCGCGCCTCGGCAACCCGAGCTTCGTCTGGCGCTTCGGCCAGGAGCGCCGCCTCGCGATGATCGAGCGCTACGTGAACCTCGAGGGGCGACGCGCCCTCGACCTCGGCTGCGGTGTCGGCGAGTACGTGCGCGCCTTTGCGCGCCAGGGCGCCGAGAGCGTCGGGCTCGACGTTGAGCTTCCGAGGCTGGTCGAGGCGCGGGAGCGATCCGCCGACGGCGGCTGGCACGGCACGGAGTCCCTCGCGGGCGCCGGTGAGGCGCTGCCGTTCCCCGACGGCTCCCTCGACGTGATCGTCCTCAACGAGGTGATCGAGCACGTCGACGACGATCGCGCGACGCTGCGCGAGGTCTCGCGCGTGCTCAGCGACGGCGGGCGCTGCGTGCTCTTCGCGCCGAACCGCCTCTACCCGTTCGAGACGCATGGCATCTATCTCCGCGGCCGCTACATCTTCGGCAACATCCCGCTGGTCAACTGGCTGCCGCGGTTCCTGCGCGACCGACTGGTGCCACACGCCCGCGTGTACGGGCACGGCGACTGGGCGAGGCTGATCGAGGGCAGCGACCTCGAGATCGTCGACCAGGGCTACGTGTTCGCCGGGTATGACAACGTCGCCGCGCGCTGGCCGCGCATCGCGCGCGTCGTGCGCGCGGTGTCGTACTGGGCGGAGGGCAACGCGCTCGGCCGCTTCGGGCTCTCCCACCTCGTGGTGCTGCGCCGGCGGCCGGATGCCGCGAGGCGCACGCACCCCTCGGGAGGTGCGTCGTGAGCAAAAAGCGGCACAGCGCGATGCGCCGCCGGGTCCGCGCGCGGGCGGAGTTGCAGTCCGGCGCGAAGAAGAAGAGCGGCCGCTCGAAGGTCCTCGTCGTGTTCGGGGCGGTGTTCCTGTTCTTTGCCCTCGTCGGCGGCGCGACCGCCGGCGGGTTCGCCGTCTACGGCCTGAATCGCTACAACGAGGTCGCCGACACCGTCGTCCCGCCCGAGGAGTTGATCGCGGCGCTGCCGAGCGGCGGCGCGCGCATCTACGACCGCAACGGCGAGCTGCTCTACGAGTTCGTCGACGAGTTCACCGGGCTGCGCCGCCCCGTACCGATCGAGGAGATCTCGGACTCGCTGATCCTCGCGACGGTGTCCGTCGAGGACCCGTCCTTCTACGAGAACAACGGCCTGAACACGCGCGGACTGATCCGCGCGGCGATCGAGAACCTCACGCCCTACGGTGGCGACTTCCTCGAGGGGTCCGGTGGCTCCTCGATCACCCAGCAGCTCGCGAAGAACGTCTACATCCCGCTGGAGGAACGCGCGGAGCGGTCGATCGACCGCAAAATCCGCGAGACGGTGATCGCCCTCGAGCTAACCGACCAATACGAGAAGGACCAGATCCTCAGCTGGTACCTCAACTCGATCTCGTATGGCGGCATCTACACCGGGGTCGAGGCGGCCGCTCAGGGCTACTTCGACAAGACCGCCGCCGAGCTCACGCTTCCGGAGGCAGCACTCCTTGCTGGCATCCCCCAGTCACCGGCCCTCTACTACCCCTTCGACCACATCGACCCGATCACCGGTCAGCTGGCCATCGGCAGCCCGCCGCGCATCCGCCAGAGCCAGGTACTCGACCTCATGGTCGCCAACGAGGTGATCACCCCTGCGGAGGCCGAAGAGGCTCGCTCGACCGCCCTCGAGTTCAAGCCGAACCGCTTCGACATCCAGGCGCCCCACTTCGTGCTCGGCCGCGTCGCCGAGGAGATCCGCGCACGCTTCGGCGACAAGGCCCTCGTCGCCGACGGCCTCGAGGTGATCACGACCATCGACATGAACCTCCAGCGCGAGGCGGAGCGGATGCTCGAAGAGGAGATCCAGGCAGTCACGCAGGCCTCGAACGCCGAGAACGGCGCCTTCGTCGCGATGGACGTGGAGACCGGCCAGATCCTCACCTACGTGGGCAGCCGTGACTACTTCCGCGAAGACATCGAGGGCCGCAACGACAACGCGGTGGCGGCGAACTCGCCGGGGTCGACGCTGAAACCGTTCACCTTCATGACGGCGTTCATGCAGGGCTGGGGCACCGGCACCGGCATCATCGACGCGCCCTACTCGATCATCGACCCGGGGAGCGGCGCCGAGTTCTCGCCGCGGAACCCGATCAGCGTGTTCCAGGGTCCGATGACCGCCGCCAGCGCACTGGGCAACTCCCTCAACGTCACCGCGGTCAAGGCCATCGAGTTCGCCGGCGTCAACAACACGGTCAGCGTCCTCAAGCAGATGGGGCACACCGCACTGGACAACGACACCGGCTACGGGCCGGCCCTGACCCTCGGTGGCGGCGAGATCACCCTCCTCGACCAGGTCATCTCCTACGGCGTCCTCGCCGCCGAGGGCGTCATGCGCGGCCAGGAGATCGTGGTCTCGGACGTCGATCCCGGCGAGCGCACCCTCGAGCCGATCGCCCTCCTTCAGGTCACCAATGCTGAGGGCGAAACCCTCTACAGCTACGAGGCCCCCGAAGAGCGTCGCGTCGTCGCCGCCGAGTTCCCCTCCCTCGTCACCTCGATCCTCTCCGACGGCGAGAACCAGTGCATCACCTACGGCGCCTGCTACGCCCTCGCCCTCCCGGACGGCCGTCCCTCCGCCGCCAAGACGGGGACGAGCGAGCCGTTCGAGAACTCACGAGAAATCGGCGAGACGTGGACGCTTGGGTACACGCCGTACCTCGTCGGTGGGAGCTGGATCGGCAACGCGGACAACTCCCCGCTCGTCAACATCAGCTCCGCCGGTGCCTCCACCAGGCTCTGGAAGAACTACATGATGTTCGCGTCGGACTACCTGGAGCTGCCCGCCACGCCGTTCACGCAGGCGCCCGGCGTCGTCGAGCGCGAAGTCTGCTGGCCGTCCGGTCGCCTGCCCTCGGACATCTGTCCGCAGATCAACCGCTACGACTCGCTGTTCGGCGAGTCAGTGCTGCCGCGCAGCGACGAGGACCTCGCGGACCTCGAGGACAGCTGGTGGCAGACAGTCTCGATCGACACGCGCACCGGCCTGCTCGCGCGCGACAACACCCCCGCCGCGTTCGTCGCGGACGAGGTGCGCCTCGTCTTCCCCGAGGAGGAGATCGAGGACTGGGGCGACGGCCTCCAGAGCTGGGCCGCCTCGAACGGCATCATCAGCCGGCTCGCACCCACCGAGGAGCAGAGCGACGGACCGCTGCCCGTCCAGATCACGAACCCGCAACCGAATACCGAGATCTCGGGCAGCTACCCGATCCGCGGCGTGGCGCGCTCCGACGACTTCATCCGCTACGTCGTGGAGTGGGGCCGTGGCCCGTCGCCGACGAGCTGGGTGCAGCTCACGAGCTCGACGCGGCAGCTCACCGCCGGTCCGCTGGCGGTGTGGGACACGCAGCTGGTCCAGAACGGCGAGTACACGATCCGCGTGCTCCTCGAAGACGCGAAGCTCGGCATCCGGCAGTACAGCATCCCGGTGCGGGTGAACAACGGCGACGACGCGGTCGACGACGACTTCGCACCGGTGGCGGTGATCCAGAGCCCGATCGCCGAGGCGGCCGTCAGCGGCTCGCTCCAGGTGATCGGCACCGCCGGGTCCTTCGACCTGCAGGACTTCGTCGTCGAGGTCGGCACCGGCTTCACCCCAACTGACTGGACCGTGGTCGAACGCCGGACCACCAGCGTCGCGAACAGCCGCCTCGCGACATGGGACACCACGGGTGTCGAGGATGGCGTCTACTCGATTCGGGTGACGGTGCGCGACGCGATCTTCGGCACGGCCCAGGCGCAGATCTTCGTGATCGTCCGCAACGAGGAGTAGCGAACCGCCGCGCCGGACGGCCTGCCGAGGACCGTGGTAGGCTGCGCCCTGCTTGTGAATCGATTCACAGGTAAGGCGCGGCCGACATGCAACCGAAGACGACCGACACGAGCCTCCTCGAAAGCTTGCAGGTCGACCTCGAACGGCACGCCCGCCGCGACGAGCGGGTGCGCGCGGCCTGGCTTGAGGGCTCGTTCGCCCTCGGCACGGCGGACGCCGGCTCCGACCTCGACCTGCATCTCGCAGTCCGCGACGACGCGTTCGACGCCTTCTGCGACGCGGCGCGCACCTGGATCGATGGGGTCCGCCGGCCAGTCGGCCTGACCAGCCTCACGTTCGGCCGGCGGCGCCTGTTCGCCGCCTCGCTCGAGGATGGCACCCGCCTCGATCTGCTCGTCGAGCCGGCATCGGTCGTCGCCGAACCCGTGCGCCCGGTGGAGCCGCGCATCCTCTTCGACCACGACGCGCTCCTCGAGGGCGTAACGGTCGATCCGGCGACCGCGCTCAGCCCGCTCCCGAGGTTGCGCGAGATCCTCAACACCTTCGCGTTCGGCTACACCTTCCCGGCGCGCCTCGCCGCGCGCGAGGAGTGGGGGTCGCTGCACCTCAACGCGTTGCTGGTCGTCTACCAATTCCTCGTGCCGGCGCTGCTCGCGGTACGGCACCCCGAGCACACCTTCCGGCCGCAGCTCCACAACGAGCGCTTCCTCGACCCCGATCAACGCGCCGCGGTCGATGCGCTGGTCGTCGAGCTGGCGCGCGCCTTCTCGGAGTCCCCGCCAGCTCCCGAGGCGGTGCGGCGCGCCTACGCCCGCCTCGAGACCGCCACCTTCGAGGCGTTCGCGGCCGCCGCCGCTGCGCACGACCTCGACTGGCCGGCGGTGACACAGGAGACGATCCGCCGGTTCCTGCGCGACGAACTCGCGATCGAGGTGGGCTAGCGTGCCGTCGCTCGATCCACCTCGGGGGGTGATCCCGGCATCGCCGGACGAGCTGACGCCGACGTGGCTCGCCACGGTGTTCACGCGGCACGGCTTCAGCGCGGCGATCGAGGCGATCACCTTCGAACCCTTCGAGGAACCCGCCCTCACCTCCCGGATCACGCGCGTGATCCCGCGGGTCCAGGACGAGACGACCGGCGTCGCGCCGCCGCTGCTCTGGAAGCGGTCGCTGCCCGCCGGCGCTAGCCGCGAGGCGTTCCAGCGCGGCTACGCACAGGAGGTCCGCTTCTACCGCGAGGTCGCGCCGGCGGTGAACGTCGCTGCCCCTCGGTGCTTCGCGGCCGCGCACGATCCCGCGACTGGCGAGCACGTGCTGCTCCTCGAGGACCTGACGCCTGCCGTGCCAGGCAACCTCGCCGAGGGCGTCTCGGTGGACCGTGCCGCGAGCGTGCTCCGCGAGCTCGCGCGACTCCACGCCTCGAACTGGTCGACCGACGCGCCGGCGCAACCGCCCGAGGCGTTCGCCCGGCTCCGGCCGTTCGTCGAGGAGCTGGCGCCCGCGGCACTGCCGTTCCTCAGCGAGCACGTCGACGCACGCGCCGGCGAGCGGACGGCGCGATACGCCTCGGAGGTGGCGGGCCTCTTCGCCGCGCTCTCGGCCGGGCCGCAGGCGACCGTCCACGGCGACGCCCACCCGGGGAACGTGCTGTTCCCGGCGCACGAGGACGGCCGGCCCTTCCTCATCGACTGGCAGGGCTGCAGCGTCGACGCGCCGCTGCGCGACGTCGCTCGGTTCCTCACGCTCGGGCTCACCATCGAGGACCGGCGCCGGCACGAGGACGAGCTGCTCGCCGGGTATCTCGCGGACCTCGAAGGGAACGGGGTGCACGTGGATCGCCGAGCGATCGCGCGCCTCTACCGAACGGCGCTGACGCTGCAGTGGGGATGGGCGGTGATCTTCTTCCGCCTCGAGGCGTCGTGGGATGCGGGGACGCGAGCGGCGATGCCGGCGCTCGTCAGGCGGGCCGCCGCCGCGTTCGACGATGCGATCGAGGCGCTCTGAGATGCCGCGAGACGTGACGAAGGCGTGACGCTGATCGGGGAATCGCCGACTTGATCGTGAGCGCGCGGAGGCAGACAGTGGCTGACACAGGGAGATTGTTCCGAATGTCACAAGGCGTCCGCGAACGAGTCTTGAAGAGCACACCGGCGGTGGTCCACTGC
>JANQNP010000021.1 GCA_028279505.1 Dehalococcoidia bacterium | reverse complement strand
CGCTGCGTTTCTTGGGCCGCTGGGGATCGCGAACCGGGTGCTGTTCTGCGATGGGTTGTTTTTGCAGCTGGCGATCGTCGCGGCGGTGGCGAGCGGCGGGATCTGGGTCGGCGATCGGTTACTCGAGCGGACGCGGCCGCGCGCTTAGCGGGCGCGACCGGTGCGGTGCCGCGGTTCGGCGATCAGTACCGGGTGGCCGATCGGAGCGCGCGAGGCAGAGGTTGGTCGTAACGCGCGCGGCCGGCCGGGGTCAGCCAGCGAGCAGCGAGCGATAGACCTCGAGGTAGGCGCGGGCCGTGCTGTCCCAGCTGAACCCGGCGGCGTGGGCGAGGCCGGCAGCGCGGAGGTTCGCGGCGACCTCGTGGTTGGTGAGCACCGAGGCGAGGTGGGTGGTCAGCGCGTCGACGTCGTGGGGTGGCGCGATGAGGGCGACGTCGCCGTGGTGGTCGCTGGTCGCGGCCTCGGGTGCGGTCTCGACGGCCGGGAGGGCCGACGAGACGACCGGCAGGCCGCAGGCCATCGCCTCGAGCGGCGGCCAGCCGAAGCCCTCGAAGGTGCTGGGGAAGAGGAGGGCGTCGGCGGCGTTGTACAGCTCGACGAGGCGGTCCTCGCTGACGTAGCCGCAGTGGGCGACCTGGGCTGAGACGCCAAGGTCCTCGGCGAGCGTCTGTTCCGCGGCGGGGAGCGGGGCGCCGGCCCGAACCAGGATCGCGTCGAGGCCCTGCTGCCGGAGCGCGTGCAGGACGCGGATGGTGGTGGCCAGGTTCTTCCGAGGCTGGGCGTTGGATGCGACGTGCAGCACCCGGTACTGGGCGGGCGGGAGCAGGTCGTAGACGACCTCGAGGCGCGCGGCGGGGATCGGGCGGAAGTGGTCGTCGATGCCGTTCGGGATCACGGTCACGCGCGCCGGGTCGACGTCGAGGTGCTGGAAGATCTCGGCGCGGGTGGCGTCGCTGATCGCGACGAGGTGCCCGGCCTGTTCGAGGCCGGAGCGCATCTGATCGGCCTCTGCCGACTCCGGCTGCTCGGCGATGCCGAGCAGGTCGTGGACGGTCTGGACCGTGCGAACGGCTGGTAGCGCGCTGATGAGCGGCGCGTCGCGTTGGTCGACGAGGTGGAACACATCGCCGTGCAGGCGGTGGGCTCGGGCGGCCGCGCGCCGTCGGTGGCTTCTCGAGCTGAGCCTGCGCAACGCGCGCACAGGGAGCGAGCGACGCGCGTCGTCCGGCCCGATGGGAGGTGTGTCGGCATCGCTTGGGGCGAGTGCCCGCTGCGGGTCGACGCCGTCGAGCGACTCGAGTGCGTCGGTCAACTCGGCCGCGTACCGGCGCATGGAGAGTGCGTGCGCGACCTCGACGGGACCGAGCACGCGCACGTCGATCGGGGCGGTCGCGGTCAACGGTTCGCCTCGTCGTCTCAGGAGCGAGCTGGTGATCGTCATCGACGGCACCTCGGCTGATTGTCACGCGCCTGCCGCGGGCTCCGCCGCGAGGCGCGCTCGCCAATCAACCAGTATCCGATGACGAGCGGTTAAGCCCGCATATAGGGGAGATAGAGAACGCAGCAATCGCCGGCTCGGTTCGCGGCGCGTCGGTGGCGTGCCTCGTGAGCCGAAGACACCAGCGAGGGGAGTTCGGCTCAGCCGAACTCCCCTCGTGTCAGTCATGTCGTACTGCCGACCTGCGGGGCCGGTGCCATCCGATGGGCGGCCGTGAGGCCGCGCCCCGGGCGCCGGTGGGCAGTGGACTTGCGGGTGCTAGTAGCGCCGGTCGCGACCGCCGCCGTAGCCGCCACCGCCACCGCCGCCGTAGCCACCACCGCCGCCGCCGCGGGGACCGCGGTCCTGGCGAGGGCGAGCTTCGCTGACGGCGAGCGAGCGGCCACCGAAGTCGGTGCCGTCCAGTGCTTCAATCGCCTTGGAGGCGTCTTCGTTCGACATCTCGACGAAGCCGAAGCCGCGCGGGCGGCCGGTCTCGCGGTCGGTCGGCAGCGCGCACGAGATGACCTCGCCGTACTGCCCGAACAACTGCTCGACTTCCTCCTCCGAGGAAGAGTAGGGGAGGTTCCCCACGTAGATTCTCTGGGACATATAAGACTTGAACTCCACGCCGGACTTGGCCGGCACATTCGCCGCGATCGCGCGGCACCTTGGGATGCTCAGTTGCTCGACGTGGTGTTCGGATGACACGACCAGAAGCGGACTGAGGGCGCTGATCTCGTGACCAGCCATAACCAGCGTAACTGACAGTTCGGGCCGGTGCACAACGGGCGCGCCGGTTCTTAACCGGCTCTGATCGTGGTTGATGACGTTCGCTATCCTCGCCTCGATGCGGCGCCGATCCGGGCGTCGAGGGGCATCGAGGAGGTCGCGCGAATGGTGATCCAGACCGTGCTCGATCGCTTCCGCGAGGGACGGCGGCTGAACAACTCGGAGCTGAACGAGCTGCTCGAAGCCGAGCCCGGACTGCAGGACCAGGTGGTCGCCAGCCTGAGCGATCGCTACCTGACGCGGCGGTCACTGCGGCAGCTGGTCGAGCAGGTGCCCGGACTCCGCGTCGACCTCGGAACGCGGCTGCTCGAGCAGGAGCCACGCGTGCTCGATGTCCTCGAGGTGTTGCAGGACGTGCCGGAGCTGCGCGAGCTGGGGCTGCAGGCGATCCGCACCGGCGAGTTCAGCCCGAAGCAGGTGCTCCGCGTGGCGCGCCGCAACCCGCGCCTGCGGGAGGCGGCGATCGACGCGGTGCTCGCGGACGACCACACGAGGGAGCGCATCGTCGAGGTGATCCAGCGCCTGCCGGGGAGCGAAGCGATGCTGCTTGAGCGCCTCGAGGCGCTCGGCCTAAAGCAGGCGGAGCTCGACGCGTTGCTCGCCGCCGTTCCCGAGCTACAGAACCCGGCCGCAAGCGAGCGAGGACCGCGCTCGCAGGAGTGGCGCGTGGCTCCGACGCGGGAGGGGCAGCCCGACCGCGACCCCGGTCGTGGTCGGGACCCTGGTGACCCGCGCGACGTTGGACGTCCGGGGGACGTGCTGCCCGATCAACCGCCACCCTCGCCGCCGCAGGCACCCCCGCCCGCACCGGCCGAGCCGGCGCCGCTCGCCTCGGAGGAAGCGCCCGCGACTGACTCCGGGTTGTTACCTGGGCACGAGCGGCGGGCGCAGTCCTCGGAAGGCGCGCCGGCTCAGGATGAGGTCACGCCGTCCGGGCGTCCCGATCCGTGGCGTGACACGGAGCCCCCGCCGGTCGATGACATCGACCGGCGCTGGGGCCGCGGGCGGTAGCCCCGAGGGTGCGCCCCGCCTAGACCGAGGGCGCGCCGCCGGTCGACCCGCCTGGAGTGGCGGGTGGTGTTGGCGGCGCCGGTGGTGGCGGGGGCGGAGGCGCGGCGGGCGGGTCGACCGGCAAGGTCAGGCTGCCGCTGCGCACGAGGCCGATCAGGTCGACCAGGCTGACACCGATCGTCTGCTTCAGTGCCTCGTCGGTTGTGGTCAACGTGGCCGGCGTGAGGCCGAGCAGCTGGTTGACCGGCCCCGAGCCGGCGCCGTTCGAGTTGCCGTTGCCGCCGAAGTCGGTCAGCCGGATCTCGTCGACGTGGCTGAGCGGGGAGGCCGCGGCCGAGACGACGTCCGGGAGCGCCGCGATCACGTCGGTGGCGAGCTGGACGCGGATCGCCTCGTCCGTGTACTGCTTCAGCGCCTCGGCTCGCTCGCCGAGGCCCTTCGCCTCGGCGCCCAGCTTAGCGGCGATCGCCGACGCCTCGGCGTCGCCGCGGTCGCTGATCTGTCGGGCGTCGCCTTCGCCCTCGAAGACCGCCGACTGCTTGTCGGCCTCGGCGCGGGCGACGGTCGCCTGGGCGTCCGCCTCGGCCTCGAGGATGGCGCGCTGCTTCGCGGCCTCCGCTTCGAGGATCTGGCGCTGCTTGTCCGCCTCGGCGATCGCGACGACCTCGGCTTCGAGCTCCTCGCGCCGCTGCTGGGCGCGGCGCTCGGCGAGCACCGTCTCCGCCTCTGCGACGCGCTGCTTCGCTTCGGCTTCGGCTTGCTCGGCGGCCTGCTCGGCGCGCGCTTCCTCCGCCGAGGTCTGCGCGTCGTACGCCGCCTTGCGGACGTCGCGGTCCTTCTCGGCCTCGGCGATCTGCGCGTCCGCCTCGGCGCGAGCGCGCTCGCTCTCCTGGCGTGCGTTCGCCTCGGCGACCGCGGCTTCGCGGTCGGCGTTCGCCTCGCCGATGCGGGCGTCTCGACTCACCTCGGCGGTGCGACGGCGACCCAGCGCGTCGAGGTACCCGACCTCGTCGCTGATATCGCGCAAGGTGAGGGTGTCGAGGGTGATCCCCATCTGGGTGAGTTCGGCCTGCGCCTGGTCGGCGATCTGCTCCTGGAACGCCTGGCGGTCCTGGTAGATCTCCTCGGGCGTGAGCTGACCGCAGACGCCACGCAGGTGGCCTTCGAGGACGGCCTGGACGTCGCGCTCGATGTCTTCCTGCGGGCGACCGAGGTAGCGCTCGGCGGCGTTGATGATGCCGGTGTCGTCGCCGGCGACCTTGAACAGCGCCGTGCCGACGACGATCAGCGGGACGCCCTCCTTCGAGATCGCGTTGTGGGTCGCGACCTGGGTGCTGATCACGTGGAGCGACATGCGCTCGAATTCCTCGATGATCGGGAACACGAACGTGCCGCCGTTGCGCACGACCCGGAAGCCGACCTCTTCCTCCTGGCCCTGGGCGTTGCGTCGCTTATTGCGGCGACCGGAGATGACGAGAACCTCGTCCGGCCCGGCGCGCCGGTAGCGCCGCGCCCACGTGCCGATGATCGCCCCGAAGACGAGGACGATGATCAGGACGATCAGCCCGATCCCTGCAGCCATGGTGCCCCCCACCACTCGGCACGGCGGCCGAGTTCGTTAGCTCGCGCTCCGCACGATCACTTCACCGGCGACGACGCTCTCGATGGCGACGACGCTGCCCTGTTCGATCCGTGTGTTGCTCGCCGACCGCGCACTCGCGGTATGCGTGCCGCCGGCGCGCTCGTACTGGATCCGGCCGACGCCTCGTTCGGGGATGACGAGGGTGACCAACGCCTGCTCGCCGATCAGGTCGGCGAGGACGAAGCCCGACGATGCCGCCTGCCGCATGAAGGTCCGCGTCAGCAGCACCACCGAGCCGGCCATCGGAATGCCGCCCAGCACACCCGCACCGGCGGCAGCGAGCGAGCCGACGTCGAAGTAGCCGCTGAGCAGCCAGGCGATCGCCCCGAAGCCAGCGAGGAACGCGGCGATGCTCTGCATGTTGAAGATGCCGCCGCCATCGTCGATGTCGACCGCGTCTCCGAAGAACTCGAACGCCTCGCCCAGCAGGAACGTCACGATCAACAGCGCGGCGGCGATGATCGCGATCACCATGAAGATGACCGTGTCGGTCTCCTGGCCGATGTCGATGTCGATGAAGTCGAGCAAGTCGATGTCCAAGCGGGAGCCGTCCTCTGTCCCAGAGTCTAGCGATCGGATCAGGAGTCTGCGCGGTTGCCACGTTGCGAGATTGCAGCGAGGTACCTGACGCCGCCTGACGCTCGTCGTTGCTCCGCTATCATCGCGCCCTCGTCACGCAAATCGGGAGGCCGCGATGCAGGAGTTCGAGGGCAAAGTCGCGGTCGTCACCGGCGCCGCATCCGGCATGGGCCGGGCGTTCGCGGAGCGGTTCGCCGAGGAGGGGATGAACGTCGTTCTCTCCGACGTCGAGGAGCCGGCGCTCGAGGCGACGGTCGCGGAGCTCCGTCAGCGGGAGCTCGAGGTGACCGGCGTCACCGCGAACGTCGCCGATCCGGCCCAGATCGAGGCGCTCGCCCAGTCCACGCTCGACACCTATGGCGGCGTGCACGTGCTCTGCAACAACGCCGGCGTCGCCGGTGACCTCGACTTCGTACAAGAGCGCGGGACCCCGCTCTGGGAGCAGTCACCGCGGCTCTGGGACTGGACGTTTGGCGTCAACCTGCACGGGGTGCTGCACGGGATCCGCACCTTCGTCCCGATCATGATCGAGCAGAACGAGCCGGGGCACGTGGTCAACACGGCCTCGATGGCGGGGCTCCTCGGCGGGTCGGCGGCTGGCATCTACGGCGCGACGAAGCACGCGGTCGTGCGGATCTCCGAGGCGCTCTACTTCCAGCTGCAGGAACGCGATTCACAGGTGCACGCGTCGGTACTGTGCCCCGGCATCATCAACACGCGCATCTTCTCCTCTGGCCGCAATCGCCCAGACGATCAGTGGGCCGAGGGGGAGCAGCCGTCCGCCGAGGAGACTGCGGCGCGGATCGCCGAGGGCGATCAGTTCTTCGCGCACGGGCTCCCGCCTCGGCAGGTGGCCGAGCAGGTGCTGGGCGCGATCCGCGACGAACAGTTCTGGATCCTCACCCCGGACGTCCCCCTCGACCGCATCCGCTCGAGGACGGAACACATCGTCACGGGCACGAACCCGCCACCGCCGCAGCCGCTGGTGCGACCTTCGAACTGACGCGGCCGCCTGGCTAGCCGGCGGTGGCACCCTCGGCAGCGGCGACGCGTTCCGCGAGCTGTTGCGGGGTGGTCACCCCGTGCTCCATGAACGCCGCGATCGCGGCGGCGACACCGTCCGGCTCGTGGATGGCGACCTCGTGGCCGGCGCGCGAGAAGACCTCGAGTGCGGCGTTGGGCAGACGACGGAAGTCGCGCAGGTTCGAGGGCAGGAGGCCGTCCACCGACCCGGCGATCACCAGCGTTGGTATCTCGATCTCCCCGAGGCGGTCGCCGACCGCGAGGGCGCGCATCGCGTCGCCGCCGCCGTCGTAGTGCCCGTCCGAGACGTCGAGGACGTGATCGATGCGGTCCTCGAACCACGCGTCGGTCTGGACGTCCTCGCGGAACCGCCCCGCCCGGTAGCGGTGCATCAGCACGTCGCGGTCGCCGCGCTTCCGCTCCGCGCGCCGTTCCGCCCGCGCCACCGGATCGCCTTCGGCGATGCCGTCCGCGGGGATCGCTGCCATCAGGACGAGCCGCTCGAGGCGTTCGGGATGCTCGAGGGCGAGCACGTAGCCGATGCCGCCACCCATGCTGTGCCCGGCGTAGGTGACTCGCTCGAGCCCGACGTGATCGAGCAGGCCGACGACGTCGGCCGCGTACTGCTCGAGGGTGTAGCCGTCCTCGGTGTGTTCGCTCTCGCCGGTGCCGCGGCACTCCATCAGGATCACGCGGTAGCGGTCCTGGAGCCGCTCGGCGACAGGCATCCAGTTCAGGCGTGACGCGGTGTAGCCGTGGTGCAGCAGGATCGGCTCGCCGCTGCCGCGCTCCTCGTACCAGAGCCGAGCGCCGTTGATCGTTGCGTGAGGCATCGGCTGCTCCATCCGCTTGTCGCGCCGCCGTCCGCATCGTACGACCCGCCCATGCTTGCGGCGGGGTGCTCTGCTTATCATCTGGCCGGCTGACGAGGCCGCTCGGGAGGGCACGACCATGACGACAGCGCGGCGGATCGAGCACCAGGTCGAGGCGTATCTCTCCAACGAGGACAGCGCCGACATCAGCAACCCGATCCACTCGACCGAGGTCGCGGCGAAGTACGGGTTCAGCGGGGCGTTGATCGGTGGTGTGACGGTCTGGGGCTGGACCACGCCCACCATCCTGGAGGCGATCGGCGACGGCTGGCTCAGCAGGGGCTGGTCTGAGTTCGACTTCCGGCAGCCGACCTACCCGGGCGACCAGATGACGATCGTCGCGGAGCCCGAGAGCGACTCCGACGGCTGGCGGGTGACGATGACGAACCAGGATGGCGTGCTGTGCGTGCGGGGGCGAGTTGGCCTCGGCGATGCCGAGTGGCTCGATGAGTTCACGACGCCCGAGGCGATGACGGCGAAGCCCTCACCGGATCCGAAGCCGGCGCTGCTCCTCGACAGCGCGCCCGTCGGGCAGGACTGGCGCGCGATGTCCGTGGACGCGACGCCCGAGTTCGCACGGGAGTTCGCGGTCGACAAGCAGCACTCCGAGGACCCGCGATTCGTCGGTGATGCGCCGGTGATGCATCCGGCGTGGACGGCCGGTTGGGCCGAGGGCCTGATGCGGCACAACGTCTACATCCCGAGTTCGATGCACACGAGGAGCCGCATCCAGCACCTCGCACCGATCCCAGCGGGGCAGGTGGTGACCGGGGGTGCGCACTTCCTCGAGGCGTACGAACGGCGGGCGCACCACTTCGCCAACTACGACGTGCTGCTGCGGGGCGAGGACGGCACCGACCTCGCGCGGCTGCGTCACTGGACGGTGTTCCGCATCGCGACGCCCGAGGAGCGCGCGGCCGCCGGCGGCTAGCGAGTCAGTCGCGCGGCTCCGGGAGGGCCGGCGGCGGCGTTTCGCCTACCAGAACCCAGCCTTGTAGAACTGGCCGAGGTGCTTGTGCCCCTTGTCGCCGGCCTTGTTGAGCCGGCGGAGGTGCTTGCCGCACAGCTCGATCGTGATCCGCTCGCGGTCCTCGGGATCGTCGCGCCAGCGCGAGACGGCGACCTCGCGGAGGGGCTGGGCTGTGCAGAACTGGCAGCGCGTCAGTGGCATCCGCGAGATCCTAGCGCTTCGAGTAATCGGTGGTCCGCCAGTGCTCCGGACGGACGCGCAGGATCACGGAGCCGTTCTCGCTGTCGCCGCGGGCGGCGAGCCGGCGCTCGACCTCGGCGTCGTCGAGGTAACGGCGGTAGAGACGCTCGATGAACTCGTCGGTGACCGGGTCGCCGATGCTGGTGACGACCCCCTCGACAGACACATAGCCCGGCGGCATCACCTCGCGCTGCGCGACGAGTGAGACGCGCGATCCCACCTCGAGGAGCTGCGCTTTGCGGGACGTTCCGCTCATCGAGAACTCGAGCTCGCCGCCGGGCTCGTACAGGTACCAGATCGGCGCGGTCGACGGGCCCATGCCCGGCTCGTTGATGGCGAGGACGCCGATGTGGACGTCGGCGAGAAACGCTTCGCGCTCGGCGCGGGTCATGTAGAGAGCGATGGGGAGCCTCCGTTGAATGCTGTGACGTGACCTCCATCGTACGGCCTCGCACGGATGCGACAGCGGTCACCCTCGTTCGGACGTAGACTCGCGTGCCGAGCCGCCAACCGATGGGTGCGCGGATGGCCGAGGCGACCGAAGCTCCGTCGGGTGAGCGACGAATGCCGCACGTGACGATCGCCGCGCTTGGCCTCGTCACGATCGCCGCCTACGGTGCGGCCTTTTATGCGTTCGGCGTGCTGCTCGGCCCGATCCTCGACGATACCGACTGGTCAGAGGCGGTCGTCGCCGGCTCGTTCTCCGCGTCCACGCTGATCGGCGCGTTCGGCGCCGCGGTGGCCGGCCGGTTCGTCGACGCGATCGGGGCGCGCGCGGTGATGGTGGTCGGCGGGCTTGCCGGCTGCGCCGCGCTCGGCCTCGCGAGCGTCGCGCCCAACGTCCTCACGTTCGCGGTCGCGTACGCCATCGGTGGCGGCCTGGTGTCGGCGACGGGCTTCTACCACGTGACCCAGGCGGCGGCCGCACGTGCCGCGACCGCCGATCCGGCGCGGGCGATCCTACTACTCACCCTGTATGGCGCCTTCGCCGGTCCGATCTACCTCCCGGTGACCGGCTTCCTGATCGAGGCGACGGCCTGGCGGACGACCCTCGGTCTCCTCGCCGGCGCCTCGGCGGCCGGTTTCGTGCTGGCGGCGCTGGTGGTCCCGCGCGGCGAGGCGGTGCTCACCGAGGACCGGCCACCGACGCCGATCGGCGAAGCGGTCCGCGAGCCCCGAGCGCGGGCGCTGCTCAGCTCGCAGCTGATCGGCGGGATCGGGCTCAGCACGCTGATGGTCTACCAGGTGCCACTGATGGTCGCCGCCGGCCTGCCGTTGAGCACCGCCGCCTCGGTGGCCGGGGTCCGAGGGTTCGCCCAGTTCGCCGGGCGTGCCGGCGTGTTCCCGATCGTGCCGCGGTTCGGGGCGCGGGCGGTGCTGACGGCCTCGTACGTCATGATGGGGCTGTCGGCGCTGCTGCTGGCCGTGAGCGGCACGGTCCCGGTGGCGCTCGTCTATGTCATCATCGCTGGCGTCGCCGTCGGCGTGTGGTCACCGATCGCGGCGGTCTACGCGCAGGAGATCTTCCCGCCTGAGCGGGTCGCAACGCTCCTCGGGACGCAGCGCATGGTCGGCGGCATCGGCGGGGCGATCGGGCCGCTGGTCGCGGGCATCGTCGCGGAGAGTACCGGGAGTCGGGCGCCGACGATCGCGATCATCGTAGTGGGGGCGCTGGCCGGTGCCGCCATCCTGGAGGTCGGCACCCGCCGCGCGAACCGCACCCTCAGCCCGAGCGCTCAACCCTCTAGCGGTGGTTAGCGCACCTCGAACACCAGCTTGCCTCGGAAGTGGCGACCCTCGGAGACGCGGTGCGCCGCCTCGGCGTCCTCGAGCGAGTACGTCGTCAGCTCCGGGCTGTGGACCGCGCCCTTCTCGTACAGCTCGACGAGCCGTTCGAGGTGCGGCCGGTCGCGGTCGACCTTCGGCCGCAGCGAGGTGAAATCGGGACTCGGCGAGGGCAGGCCCTGCCCCGAGGCGATGAACGCGATTCGCCCGCCTGGCTTCAGCACCTCGAACGACCGCGTTGCCACGTCGCCGCCCACTGTCTCGAAGACCGCGTCGCAGACCCGGCCGATCTCGGTGAAGTCTCGCGCCTCGTAGTCGATCACCTCGTCGGCGCCGAGCGAGCGGACGTAGTCGTGGTTCGCCGTTCTCGCCGTCGCGATCACCCGCGCGCCGATGTGCTTCGCGACCTCGATCGCGACGCCGGCGACGCCACCCGCGCCGCCCTGGACCAGGATCGTCTCGCCCGCCTGGAGCTTGAGCGTGTCCTCGATCGACACGAGCGCGGTGAGGCTGGCGAGGCCCAGCGCCGCCGCCTCGGCATGCGGCATCGAGTCCGGTTTGCGCGCGACGATCGATGCCTTGATCGCGAGGAACTCCGCATACGCACCCTCCTGACCGGTGTCGCAGACGCCGAAGACCGGGTCGCCGACCTCGAAGTCATCGACGCCCTCGCCGAGGTCCGAAACGACGCCCGAGAAGTCGCGGCCGAGGACGTAGGGGAAGTCGGTGAGCCGGCCGGGGCTGGCACGGACCTTCCAGTCGGCGCCGTTGACGCTGGCGGCGTGGACGGCGACGAGGATCTCGCCGGGGGCGGGTGTCGGGTCGGGGAGGTCACCGTAGGCGAGGACCTCGGGGCCGCCGTGCTGCTCGATGTACGCGGCTTTCATCGTTGCTTGCTCCTCGGGGGGCGTCCGTATCTCGTCAAGCGAACAGCGCCTAGGCTAATCGCTTCGTGATGAGGGCAGCCGATTGCGTCGGCGGCCTCGCTCCGACGGGTGGGACGAAGGGATCGCGTGGGCGACAGGCGGCTGCGGGCCTTCGGCGACGATCGGTTCTTCTACGGCTGGGTGATCGTCGTCGTCGGTGGGTTCGTCGCCTTCAGCAGCGGACCGGGTCAGTCGTTCGTCTTCTCGGTCCTCATCGACTCGATGATCGAGGACACCGGGTTCTCTCGATCGACGATCTCGGCGCTCTACACGGTGAGCACCGGAGTGAGCGCGTTCATGGTGGCGGTGATCAGCCGCATGGCAGACCGCTGGGGCGCTCGCTCGAACCTCATCCTCGTCGGGCTCGCCTTCGGCGCCGCCTGCTTCGGGATGGCGTTCTCCGCCGGGTTCGCCGCGTTCTACCTGTCGTTCGCCGGGCTCCGCGCGCTCGGGCAGGGCTCGCTCACGATCAACGCTACGTTGCTGGTCAACCAGTGGTTCGTCACGAAGCGCGGACGCGCTATCGCGCTGATGGGCCTCGGCTTCCCGCTCTCGAACGCGGTGCTGCCGCCGCTGAGCCGCTACCTGATCGACACGATCGGCTGGCGCGAGGCGTACGCGGTCCTCGGGATCATCGTCGTACTGCTGGTGGTGCCGGCTGCGATTCTCCTCGTGCGGAACCGGCCGGAGGATGTGGGGCTCTACCCGGACGGCGCCGACGAGCCGCCGCTGATCGAGCAAGCCGTCGGGTACGACGCGGAGGCGGCGGCGAGCCGGCCGGTGCTCACGTCGTCCGCCTTCTGGATGCTGGCGCTGCCGCTAGCGACACCCGGCCTCGTGGTGACGGCGCTCGTCTTCCACCAGACTTCGATCTTCGAGGAGAACGGCCTCGGCGCGACGACGGCGGCCGCCGTGTTCGTGGTCTTCGCGATCGCGTCGGCGTCGACGTCGCTTGCCGCGGGCTTCGCCGTGGAGCGGATCGGTCCGGCGCGCCTGTTCTCCGTGGCGATGCTGGGGCTGTTCGGCGTCTGCATGCTCGCGCTCGTGATCAACTCGACCTGGATGGCTGTGATCTACGTCGTCGGGATGGGCGTGACCGGCGGCACGCAGCGCATCGTGCAGGGCGTGATCTGGGCGCACTACTACGGGCGGTCGGGGCTTGGGCGCGTGCAGGGCTCGGCGATGATGGTCGGGATCACCGGCGCGGCGATCGGGCCGCTCCCGCTGTCGTTGTTCCGCGACCTGACGGGGAACTACGACCTCGGCGTGATCGCGATGGCAACGCTGCCGGTGGCCTCGATCCTCGTGATCACGCTCGGGCGGCCAGAGCGGCGCATCGAGGCTGGGCTCGCGACTGCCGAGGTGCGCTAGTCTGTCGAGGTTGGGTCGGTCGCCGGGTCGGGAGTGCCGTCCGAACCGGACGGCGCGTGCGCGCCCTTTCAGCAGCCGGGTTCGCCGTAGTTCCCGCAACAGTCGGACCGCGTTCGGATCTTGGTCCAGTTGTTGCGGATGGCGAGGCGCAACTTCTCGTGGAACGGCCCCTCGTACTCGCGCCAGTTCGCGACGAGGGCGCGCGCCGAAGGTCGAGCGTCAGCAGGATCGGGTCCGCACATGCGGAGAGAGTGGCCTGGTTCGCGCCGCGAGGCAAGCCGAGGCGATTCGTAGACTCGATGCAGACCCCGATACGCCGTGCAGGCGTGCGCGCCGATAGCGATCGATATGAGCATCGGACGACCTCGAAGCGTGCGCGGCTGGCTGGCGTGGGGCGCCCTCGTCGTGGTCGTGCTGCTCGTGATCGGGTCGGCGCGGCGCGACCGCGCCGAGTCGCCCGCCACCACCGAGGCCACGCCCACCCTCGGGGCGCCGGCGAGCGCGGACGCCGATCCGGCCACTGCCGTCGCGACGCCTGCCGCGCCATCGGTGCAGCCGGCGAACCGGCCGCCACCCGGCGAGAGCCGCGCCTCCCTCGAGATCGACGGTCGCACGCGGGAGTGGCGCCTCTACGTCCCGAGGTCGCTCGCGCAGATCGGCGAGGTGCCGTTGGTGATCGGGCTGCACGGCGGGCTTGGCTCAGGCGCGCAGTTCGCCGCCGACGGCTTCTTCGACTCACAGGCGGAGCGAGGCGGCTTTATCGCCGTCTACCCGGACGGCATCTCACGCCGTCTGATCGACGCCCGTACCTGGAACGCC
Organism: Dehalococcoidia bacterium; assembly: GCA_028279505.1. GTDB lineage: Bacteria > Chloroflexota > Dehalococcoidia > UBA2979 > UBA2979 > UBA6627. The sequence goes on along the minus strand of JANQNP010000021.1, from coordinate 4,847 downwards.
GGCGGCTGCTGTGGCACCGCCATGAACGAGGGCGTCGACGACGTCGCGTTCATCGGCGCGTTAGTGGAGCGATTGGCCTCGGAGCTGCCGATCGACCGCGAGCGGGTGTACGCCACGGGGCACTCGAACGGCGCGATGATGGCGCAGCGGCTCGCCTGCGACCGGGCCGACCTGTTCGCGGCGATCGCGGTCTACGCGGGGCCGCTGCAGACCTCGTGCGCCCCGTCCGAGCCGATCTCGGTGCTCAACATCCACGGCGACGCCGACCAGAACATCCTGATCGGGGGCGGCAACGGCCCGCGCGCCGTGACGAACACCGACTACACCTCGCTGGCGGAGACCGCGGCGACGTGGGTCGCGCTCAACGGCTGCACGACTCAGTTGCCGGTCAGCGTGACGGGGGCGGTGACCACCTCGATCTGGACCGACTGCGCTGACAGGGTCGTCGTCCAGACGCAGGTGGTTGCGGGCGCCTCGCACGCGTGGCCGGGCGGCGCGCCGACCGGCCCGCTCCGCGCCGATCCGAGTCCCGACCTCGATGCCTCGAGCGCGATTTGGGACTTCCTGTCGGACAAGGTGCGCTAGGCCGCGCGCGGCTCCCAGTTCTGCAGCCAGTCGGCTGCCTCGAGGGCCGGCATCGGCTTCGCGAAGTGCCAGCCCTGGAACCAGTCCGCGCCGGCGTCGCCGAGCCACTCCGTGCTGGCGGCGTCGCTGACGCCTTCGGCGATCACGATCTTGCCGAGGTTGTGGAACATCGCGATCAGCGAGCGGACGTGGCGGCGCACCCGCGCCGACTCGACGCCGTCGGCGGCGAGCTCCGGGCAGAGCTTGACCACTGTCGACGGGAGGGCGATCAGGTGCGCGAGCGCGCGCTCACCGGTGCCGAAGTCGTCGTGCCAGATCTCGATGCCGGCGTCGGCGAACTCCTCGGCGAGCGTCGGTAGCGAGGCGAGTTGGTCTGCGTCGAGGTGCTCGAACAGCTCGACCGCAATCGGTCCGCCGTCCCGGCCGGCGCAGGAGTCGACGAAGGCGCGGACCGCGTCGAGCGACATGCTGCCGCGGTCCTGGTTGATCGAGATCTTCGTCGAGCGGAGCGGAGCGAAGGTGGCGCGTTCCTCGAGCATGCGCTCGAGCGCCATGCGATCGATGTCGCGGATCAGGTCGGGGCGGCCGGCGAGCCGGCCGAAGAGCCAGCCGGCGCCGCGGAGCTTGCCGTCGCTCGGCCGCCAGCGCGCGAGCGTCTCGAGGCCGCGGGTCGCCCCGGTCTCGGCGTCGACGATCGGCTGGTAGTGCAGCACCAGCTGGCCGCCGTCGAGCAGCTGATCGAGGGCGCGCAGCGAGTCGGCGTTCATGCACCGACTATCGGGCGGCGCGGCGGCCGATCTGCGAGGGGAGACCCTGACGAACCGTCAGGCGGAGGCGGCCGCCTCCACTTGCACGGCGTGGCCCGCCTCGCCAGATTCGAGCGCGGCGAGGATGCTCGCGACCAGCCGGCGCGCGGAATCTTCGCTCAGCTCGACGGCGACGCGGTTGCCGACTTCGTCCGGTGTCTCGACGAAGTCGATGATCAGCGAGTGGTCCATCGGCGCGTGGTACGGGTGATCAAAGTAGACGTTGGCCTGGTTCACCTCGAACCAGCCGTTCGGGCCCTTGCCGCTTCCGCTCATCGGGGTGCGCTCAACGATCCAGGTACACATCGGCTCGCTCCTCGTGGTCTTCGTTCAGGAGGCCAGGTACTTGCCGTACCACTTGAAGACCTCGCCCCAGGCGGCGGTCGCCTGCTCGGGCCGGTATCCGGGCCGGTTCACCGCGAAGAAGCCGTGGCCGGCGCCGTCGTAGCGGTGGAACTCGTAGGTCTTGCCGTGCTCCTTGAGCGCCGCCTCGTGCTGGTCGACCTGCTCGGGCGTTGGGCTCTGATCGTCGTTCCCGAAGATGCCGAGCAGCGGGGCCGCGAGGTCGCTCGTCAGGTCGATCGGCGACACGGGGTGCGCCTCGGTGAGCTGGTCGGCGTCGGCGATCACGCGCCCGCCCCAGCAGTCGACCGCCGCATCGAGGTTGTCCAACCGCGAGGCGACGAGCACCACCTGGCGGCCGCCGGAGCAGAAGCCGATGATGCCGACCTTGCCGTTGCTGTTCGGCAGGCCTCGGAGGTACGCGGCGGCACCGGCCGCGTCGCCGACCGTCTCGTCATCGGGCTTGCCGCCCTGGGCGCGGGCGACGGCGGCGACCTCGTCGGGTTCGCCCTTGCCGAAGCGGTCGAACAGGTTCGGGCAGATCGCGTTGTAGCCGTGGTGCGCGAACTTGCGTGCGATCTCGACCGAGCCTTCGTCCCAGCCGGGCATGTGATGGAGGACGATGACGCCGCCGACGGGGTCATCCCCGACCGGCTGGGCGAGGTACGCCTGCACCTCGTCATCGTGGTCGCCGCGGAAGGTCACCTCCCCGGCGGTGATGCCTCGATAGGTCACGATTCCACCTCCATCGCTGCCCGGCTGGCCTTCGTTGAACCGCCGGGGGCGCATCCCCCCGGCGGATGGGCGCGAGCGCTAGCTCATCAACTTCCCGATCGTCTCTGGGAAGCGCTCCCACACCTCGTCGTGCTCCCAGATGTCGCCCTTGGCGAACACGCGGGCCGCGACCGTCGGTCGGGTCAACATCCCGATCTCGTTCCCGCCGACCAGGAAGTCGCCGCCGTTGATGTGCTGCGCCTCATCCGAGGCGAGGTACGACACCAGCATCCCGACGACGTTCGGGTCGAGCGCGGCCAGTCCGCCGCCCTCCTCGTCGCCGTCACGTGCCTCGCCGCGGGCGATGCGCGCCTGGCGTGCCGCCTCCATCTCCGGCGAGAGCGTCATGCGCGTCGCGGCGCGCGGCCGGATCGAGTTCGCGGTGCAGTCGTAGCGCGACATCGCCGAGGCGAGCGAGCGAGTGAAGGCCGTGATGCCCTCCTTCGCGGCCGCGTAGTTCGGCTGACCGGGGCTGCCGAGACCGGATTCCGATCCGGTGTTGATGAAGCGACCCGACCGCTGTTGTCGGAACAGCACCGACGCGTGCTTGCTGATGTTGAACGTGCCCTTGAGGTGGACCGAGATGACCGCGTCCCACTCCTCCTCGGACATGTTGAAGACCATGCGGTCGCGCAGGATCCCCGCGTTGTTCACGACGATGTCGAGCTGCCCGTAGGTGTCGAGCGCCTGCTTGACGATCTCGCTGGCGGCCTCGTAGTCCGTGACGTCCTGGTAGTTCGCGATCGCCTTGCCGCCGCCGGCCTCGATTTCGTTGACGACCTCCTGGGCGGGCGTGTCGTCCGAGCCCTCGCCTGCCGTCGATCCACCGAGGTCGTTGACGACGACAGCGGCGCCCTCCTTCGCCAGCGCGAGCGCCTCGCCGCGGCCGATCCCGCGGCCCGCGCCGGTCACGATCGCTACTTTGCCTTCGAGCCTTCCGGCCATGTTGTTCTCCCTTGATTCAGTGCGGTGTGATGCGGGCGGACACGCCGGGCCGCCGGCGCGGGGCACGGTAGCACAGCGCGCGCTAACCGCTCAGGGCCGGCCGGACCGAGGTGATGTGCCGGGTGACCTTCACGTAAGCTGCAAGGTACGCGGGCGACCGAGAGCCGACGTCGCCGTGCAGAGAGAAGGACTCACCGATGGTTGATTTCGCCGACAGCGCCGAGCAAGCCGCCTTCCGCGAGGAGGTGCGCTCGGTGATCCGCGAACGGATGCCGGAGAAGCTGCGGATGCGCCGCGACGAAGCCGGCGAGTTCCGGCGCGAGGGCAACACCGGCGAGCGCGCCGTCGCGATGAAGGAGTGGCGTACCACCCTGAACGAGAAGGGCTGGGTCGCCCCGGCGTGGCCGAAGGAGTACGGCGGCGGCGAGCTGGATGCGGTGCAGCAGTACGTGATGAACGAGACGTTCGCGGAGGAGATGGCGCCGCGACCGCGGGTGCCGGACGTCGGCTCGACGATCATGGTGCACGGCAGTGAGGAGCAGAAGAAGGAGTTCCTCCCGCCGATGATCTCCGGCGACACCAATTGGTGTCAGGGTTACTCAGAGCCCGGATCCGGTTCCGACCTCGCCTCGCTCCAGACCCGCGCCGTCCGCGACGGCGACGACTTCGTCGTGAACGGGCAGAAGATCTGGACCAGCGGCGCGCACCTCGCAAACATGATCTTCATGCTCGTGCGCACCGATCCGGAGGCGCCGAAGCACCGCGGCATCACCTATCTCCTGTCGCCGATGGACGTCCCGGGCATCACCGTCCGCCCGCTCGTCCAGATGCACGACGCGGCCGAGTTCAACGAGACCTTTTTCGAGGACGTGCGCGTCCCGGCATCGAACGCGGTCGGCGAGATCAACCGCGGATGGTACGTCGGCGCGACCCACCTCGATTTCGAGCGGTCATCGATCGGGCAGGCCGTCGGCCAGCTCCAGATGCTCGACTCACTGAAGGAGTTCCTCGTCGAGGAGCGCGACGCCGATAGCGGTCGCGCCCGTCTGAGCTCGCCGGACGCGCCGCGCCACGAGTTCGCCGAGCGCTACATCGAGGCCAATGTCGCCAAGACGCTCTCCCAGCGCGTGATCTCGATGCAGGCGCGCGGGCTGATCCCGAACTACGAAGCCTCGATGACCAAGCTGTTCTCAACCGAGTTCCGCCAGCGGATCGCCCGCACGGCGACGAAGCTCCTCGGGAAGTACGGGGACCTGCGCGACCGCGACTACGCGGCCACGCCGCAGCGCGGCCGCTGGGCGACGATGTACATGTCCACGGTGTCGGCGACGATCGCGGGGGGCACTTCGGAGATCCAGCGCAACGTGATCGCCACGCGCGGGCTCGGGCTGCCGC
>JANQNP010000019.1 GCA_028279505.1 Dehalococcoidia bacterium | reverse complement strand
ACGGCAGCGCCGCCGCCGAGGTCACCGCCACCCCCACCGCCGAAGCCACGCCCGAGGACAGCTCTGCGACCGACGCGGCATCGCCCACCGCCGCCGCCTCCGAGGACTGCGACCCAACCACCGCCGCCGACCCGAGCGGCGGAACCACCGCCGTCACAGTCAACAACGACTGCCTCGACCCGCTCTTCTTCGCCTTCAAGCAGAACGGCGGCGACCCCTTCTGGCACATCCACACCCAGCAGGAAGACACCTTCATCTCGCTCGAGCTCTACACCGCCTACGGCCCCTCCTGGACCGGAGACACCGGCACCTTCCCGCTCGACTGCAACCAGCCCTGGGGCCTCTGCCTCATCTTCGACCCGGACGGCGCCGGCCCCGCCCCCGTCATCATGTGGGGAACCGGCGACATCACCATCAACCAGCTCGACGAATCCGGCTACGACATCACCTTCAACGGCGTCATGCCCCCCGCCGCCGACGGCACCGTCTACGAATTCACCAACACCACCTGGACCAGCAGCTAGCCCCGGCCCGAGAACGCTCACTACAGATACGCGAACCGAACCGAGACGACACAGCCTCGACCGAAACGAACCAGCAGGGCTGGCGACCAACCCCGAGGAAACCAGCGAAGACACCCGAACGAACCTCGACCTCTTCTGAGTTGGGTGGGCGGGCGGGCCTTCCGAAACGAACGTCGCGCGCACCGCGCGCGTCCCCAGCCAAACACCCCAACCCGGCGTAAGACGCCCTGCGCCCGGCCGCGCAGGCGGACGGTCAGAAGCCAGCCAGCCATGCACCATCGGCAGACACGCGAACCCCCTCCCGCCGCTACCGAACAGCGCAACCACCGAGGAACCCACCCGGCTTGGAGGGGTCTTGGGGACACCCTGTCCCCAAGCGGGGGTGTCGGGGGCGAGTGCCCCCGACGGACGAAACGCAGCAAAGCGCCCGCTCGCCGCACGACGCCCCTCGCCGACCTCGAACAACCACGACCTAACGTCGAGACCCCGACCATCCGAGGCATTCCCGAGCCCGGAGCGTCAGCTCCGGTAGCCGACCGCCCGCCGCTAGGCCACCCCCTCGCGACAGCGAGCCCCCGAGTCCTACTCGTCCAGCAGCTGCCGCAACACGTACGGCAGAATCCCGCCGTGCCGGTAGTAATCCACCTCCACCGGCGTATCGATCCGGCACTGCACCTCGAACCGCGTCTCCGTGCCGTCATCCGCGATCGCCAGCACGGACAGCCCCTGCTTCGGCTGCAGCGAATCGTCAATCCCGAGGATGTCGAACCGCTCGCGCCCCGTCAGCCCGAACGTCTCCAGGTTCTCCCCCGCGCGGAACTGCAGCGGCAGGATCCCCATCTGCAACAGATTGCTGCGGTGGATCCGCTCGTACGACTCCGCGATCACCGCGCGCACGCCGAGCAGCGCCGGCCCCTTCCCGGCCCAGTCGCGCGACGATCCCGTCCCGTACTCCTTGCCCGAGATCACGATCAACGGCGTGCCCTCGGCGCGGTACCGCTCGGCCGCGTCGAAGACCGTCATCTCCTCGCCGTCCGGCAGGTGTCGCGTCCAGCCGCCCTCGCGATCCACCAGCTGGTTGCGCACCCGCACGTTCGCGAACGTGCCGCGCATCATCACCTCGTGGTTCCCACGCCGCGAGCCGTACGTGTTGTACGAGGTCTGCGGGACCTCGCGCTCGTTCAGATACTCGGCGCCGGGACTCTGCCGCGCGATCGCCCCCGCCGGCGAGATGTGATCGGTCGTCACCGAGTCGCCGACCTTCAGCAGCGCCCGCGCCTCGCGGATCTCCGTCATCGGTTGCGGCTCCCGAGGCATGTCCTCGAAGTACGGAGGCCGCCGCACGTACGTCGAATCCGGGTCCCACCCGAACCGGCTCCCGGTCGCCCCTTCGAGGCTCGCCCACCGCTCATCGCCGCTGAACACATCCGAGTACTGCGTCTCGAACATCCGCTGCTGGACCGCGCTGCCGACCGTCTGCTGCACCAGGTCCTGCGAGGGCCAGATGTCGCGCAGGTACACCGGTCCGTCGCTGCCCTCACCCAGCGGCTCGTTGAGCAGGTCGACCTCGGTCGTCCCCGCCAGCGCGTACGCCACCACCAGCGGCGGCGACATCAGGTAGCTCGACCGCACCTTGTTGTGCACCCGTGCTTCGAAGTTCCGGTTCCCGGACAACACCGAGGCCACCGCGAGGTGTCCCCCGTCGATCGCCTCCTCGATGTCCTCCGGCAGCGGCCCCGAGTTCCCGATGCACGTAGTGCACCCGTACCCCACCAGCTCGAACCCCAACTGATCGAGGTACGGCGACAGCCCCGCCTCGTCCAGGTAGTCCGTCACCACCTTCGACCCCGGCGCCAGTGACGTCTTCACCCACTGCGGCGTCTTCAACCCGGCCTCGACAGCGTGCTTCGCCAACAGCCCGGCGCCGACCATCACCTCCGGGTTCGACGTGTTGGTGCAGCTCGTGATCGCCGCGATCACCACGTCGCCGTTCCCCAGGTCGAACGAGCTCCCGTTGCGGTCCACGTGCACCGCGTCCGCCCCGGCGCCCGCCTCCACCTCGGCCGCGATGTCGCGCGTCGCGGCGGCCTTCGCCGCGCTCAGTGCGATCCGATCCTGCGGCCGCTTCGGCCCCGCCAGGCTGGGCTCGATCGTCGACAGATCCAGATCCAGCGTCTCGCTGAACACCGGGTCCGGCGTCGCGTCCGTCCGGAACAGCCCCTGCTCCTTCGCGTACGCCTCCACCCGCGCGACCACCTCGTCCGGTCGGCTCGTGAACCGCAGGTAGTTCAGCGTCTCCTCGTCGACCGGGAAGAACCCCACCGTCGCGCCGTACTCGGGGCACATGTTCGCGATCGTCGCCCGCGCCGCCAGCGCCAGGTTCGTCAGCCCCGGCCCGTAGAACTCCACGAACTTGCCAACCACGTTCCGCTGCCGCAGCTCCTCCGTCACCCGCAGCACCAGATCGGTCCCGGTCGTCCCTTCCGGTAGCTCGCCCGTCAGCCGCACTCCGAACACCTGAGGAATCAGCATCGACACCGGCTGCCCCAGCATCGACGCCTCGGCCTCGATCCCACCGACGCCCCAGCCCACGACCCCGAGCCCATCGATCATCGTCGTGTGCGAATCAGTCCCCACGACCGTGTCCGGGTACGCCTCCCCGGCCTCGTTCGTCATCACCACCTGGCCCAGGTACTCCAGGTTCACCTGGTGCACGATCCCCGTCCCCGGCGGTACCACCCGGAAGTTGTCGAACGCCCCCTGCCCCCACTTCAGCAGCTGGTAGCGTTCCAGGTTCCGCTCGTACTCACGCTCCACGTTGATCGCCATCGCGTCCGGCGTGCCGAACGCATCCACCTGCACCGAGTGATCGATCACCAGGTCCACCGGCTGCAGCGGATTGATCTTGTCCGGGTCCCCGCCCATCTCCGCCATCGCATCGCGCAGCGCCGCCAGGTCAACGACCGCCGGCACCCCCGTAAAGTCCTGCAACAACACCCGCGCCGGCCGGAACGCAATCTCCGTATCCGGATCCGCCGCCGGATCCCACCGCGCCACCGCCTCGATCTGCTCCCGAGTGACGCTCACCCCGTCCTCGAACCGCAGCAGATTCTCCAGCAGGATCCGAGTCGTGAACGGCAACTTCTCCAGCTCAACCCCAAGCTGATCCGCCGCCGCCTGCAGCCGGTAGATCGTGTAATCCCGACCCCCCACCGACAGCGTCCCGCGCGCCCCCAGACTGTTCAGAGTCTCCGCCACCGTCTTGCCTCCCAACGGATCTCGCGACCAACCTCAAGTGTAAGCGCGCCCCCTCCGAGGGTCTGTGCGGCAGCGCCCACCGCCGGGCCCGCCCACCACCATTCACTCGGCGCACACCCCAGATCCGAAGAGAACAGCGCGGGCACCGCCCCGCGTCCCCAGCCAAACGCTGCGCTCTCCATCACCAGTTACGCGCCCGGAGCTCCGAGCTCCGGTAATCCGATCGCCCCACCATGCACCGTCGGCAACCTCACGGCCGACGGCGACCGCCGCCACCCGAGGCCAAACCAACATCGAGGAGCGCTCGGCTTCGGAGGGGGTCCGGGGGACGCGTTCCGTCCCCCGCCGGGGGTGTCGGGGGCAAGCGCCCCCGACGAACGATCGACCTCCCGAGGTCAATCGAAGCGCGACAGCCAAGCCGCCCCCTCGAAGCTAAGCAACCTGCTCCGAGCGCACACCGAGGTCAAACCCAACATCGAGGAGCCCTCAACTTCAGACATGGTCCGGGGACCCTCGGCCGTATGCCGATCGAGAAGCAGGGCGGTCCCCCGGCGGGGGTGTCGGAGGCGAGTGCCCCCGACGAACGATCGACCTCCCGAGGTCAATCGAGGCGCGACAGCCAAGCCGCCCCCTCGGCCAGCCAAGTACAAGATCCGAATCCGCTCCGACAGAGGAGCAGCGAGGACACCTCCTCGCTTTAGAAGGGCAACCCCTTCAACCCCTGTGCCCCCTTCACAGCCGCCATCTCCCCCTGGTGCGTCATCACATGCCACAACCCCAGCGAACCGACGTGGCGACCGATCGTCGTCTTGCCGCCGAACGCCTCGATCTCCCGATCCACATCCTCGTCCGACAACCCGGCGAGGAACTCATCCGTCTGTGCGTACACCGCCTGCGCGTACTCGCGGAACTTCGCCACATCGTACGTCACCGACTGTGCCCACTCCTGGCTCTGCCGCCCCGAAATCTCCTCGAGGCCCGTCTGCGCACTCCAGCCACCCGACTCCCACAGCGTCGGGTTACCGGTCACCCCCGCGATCCACCCGTCCTCATCGAACACCGCGTGCGCATAGATCGCGCCGATCGTCCCGATGTTCCCGCCGACCACCTTCGTCAGCGTCTCCGCGTCGCAGTCCGCGACCATACCCTCCATCACGTTGTGCACCTGCTCGTACTGCACCCGCATCAAGTCCTGCGCCCGCATCGACGCCCCCGTTCTGTGCTGATCACTCGCTGTCCGCGAACCATAGCGACCGACCGAGGCCCGGGCGACAGGACCCGAGATCCGCCACCCACCCGCCTAACGAACCGCCGAGGCCCCCCGCCGCCCGAGGTAGGCGAACGCCACACGCCAGATCGCCAGCAGCGCGAACGCCGCCAGGAACGCCACCACATAGAACGTCCACGGACTGAACCGCCCGAGGCCGATCGCTCGCACCAGCACCGCGATCGGGAACGCCACCACCCACACCCGCGCCGCCGCGCCCACCAGCTCCCGAGGCCCCTCCACCGCCCGAGGCCCATCGACCGTCCGAGGACCGGGGACCCGCAGCACCACCAGCGCCACGACCCACCCGACGAGGAACGGTGCCGCCGTCCCCAGCACCGCCCCGGCCGCCTCCAGCCCCGTCTCCTCGGCGTGACTCCGCCGCCCGATCACCGCGAACGCCAGCAGCGCCACCAGATCGCCCGCCAACAGCAGCCGCCCGCGGCCGCTTCGCAGCACAGTCAGCCGGTCCAGCACCGCCGCCCCCGTCCGATCGCCGATCCGTAGAATGCGCCTGTCATGTCTGCGGTCAAATCGCTGACGTTGCAACGCCTCCGCACCGACGGCGGAGCGGTTGAGTTCGCCGAACTCGGCACCGGCTCTCCGCTGCTCTTCCTCGCACCGATGTTCGTCGGCCCCAGCGTCGCCACGAGTACAACCGCCGGTCGAGACCTGATCGATGCGCTGGCGTCACATCATCGCCTGGTGACGCATGGGCTACGCGGCGAGGTTGCCCCGTTGCAGCCGAGGACGGAGCCCGCGCCGCTCGCGCCCGAGGACACCATCGCCGTCCTCGACAGCCTCGAGATCGCCAGCACCTTCGTCCTCGCGAACTACTTCTCGGCGCCGTGGGCCATCTCGCTCGCCGCCCGGTACCCGGCACGGGTGCGTGGCCTCGTCCTCTGGAACGGTGTGCGCTCGGTCCCGGCGCTGCAGCAGCACCCCCGCTACCGAGGGCTGCGCGCGATGGGCAAGGTCGACCCGGAAGGCGCCGCGCGAGCATTCGTCGCGAGCACCAGCGGCCTCACCGCCACCGAACCCCAACTGATCGAGGAGCGGAAGAGCGCCCTCCGAGGGGTGCTCGATCGCCCGGCCAACCTCTTCGACCAATTCGACGCCACCGAGGAAGCCGCGTCCGTCGAGTGCCCCACCCTCATCGTGATCGCGCGCGGCACCGACCTCCCGCCGCGCGAGATCGCCGAGGAACTACCCGTCGCCATGCCCCACGCCTCGGTCCGCTACGTCGACTCCTCGGCGGCGAACCTCAAGTTCAGCGCCCAACTCACCGTCGAAGTCCTCCGCGAGTTCATCGCCGACCAGGTCGACGCCCCCTCCCTTCCCGACGCAGTCCCCACGGACCTCACGCCACGCGAGCGAGAGGTCCTCTCCCTGATCAGCGACGGCCGCAGCAACAAGCAGATCGCCGCGGCGCTCGGCATCCGACCGCGCACCGCGGGCCGCCACGTCGAGAACATCCTCGGCAAGACCGGCGCGGCGAATCGCACAGCGCTCGCCTCGCTGGCGATCCGCCACAACCTGATCTAGCGGCGCCAACCGCGCCGCCGCGACCCGCGCCGGAGCAACCGCAACACCGCCGCGCCTGCCAGCACGGACCCCGTCGCGAGCCACGCCCAGAGGACGCTCGCACCATCCGAGGCCTTCAGCCCCGCATCCCCGGCCGCCGCCGGCGCCGGTGCCGGCATCGCGAGGAACTCCATGAACGCCGCCGTCTGGGCATCGTCCAGGTCCGGCTCGACCCACTCACGAACGATCAGCCCCTGCTCGATTTGGAACACGTTCGTCTGACGCAGCCGATCGATCCCCGGCGCCTGCGCCACCAGGTCCGACGTCGTCTCCATGTAGCCCGTCACGATCGCTCCTTGAACCGACAGCTCCAACACCTCCTCGCGGAAGTTCAGGTCGACAGCTGTTTGCGTGAGCATCCGGTACTCGTCCGCGCCGGCGCAGTCGCGCCCGAAAACGAAGTCGCAACCGAAGCTGGTGTTCCGAATCCCCGGTCCCACCAACTCCATCACACCATCGATGTCGCCGGCATTGAGGGCGTCAAGAAACGCCGCGAGCACGTCAGCGGGCGCCTCCTGCGCCGCGGCGCGATCCCCGGTCGGCAGCGTCGCCGCCAGAACCAGAGCGACCGCCGCGGACACCACCCAGACGCCAGAAACGCGAGAACCAATCACGATCCACCTCCTGGCGCCGATTCGACAACCGACGCCCAGTCAGCGAATGCGTCTCCCAACCCAGATCGCCAAATGGCGCGCTGGGTAATCCCACCCAACGCGCCTGCGCCTCATTACGGCCGCCTGCACCTCATACGACTTGGCCACCGAAATCAGAGATTCCGCCCACCGCCCCCTACCCGCCGAGGGCGTACGATCGATCCATGCGGCGCCCGTCCCTGCACCTCCCCCCGACCCTCTCGAGGATCGGCCTCCCGCTCGCCGCGCTCGCGTTCGCGCTCCTCGTCGCCTGCACCAGCAACTCCGAGGGCGGCACCCCCGAGGCCACCCCCACCGCCGCCGCAGT